>QKFD01000117.1 GCA_003251535.1 Chromatiales bacterium
CCGACCTACTTTGGTTGGGCTCGGTTTTGCTGTCTCGCTGCGCGGCCAGTTGGTAGGTCGGGTTAGCGCAGCGTAACCCGACAATCCACACCCCGGCAGACACCGCCACAAACGCGGCAGTGGAACAACCGCATCGAGCAGTACTAACTCAGCGCCAGTGGAGTGCGGTTGCGCTCCTGCGGAGGGTGGTCGGGTTACGCTGCGCTAACGCCGACCTACGTTGAGGCGGTAGACGTTGGTCTCCCGTGGGCGGAAGCCGAGTTTCTGATAGAGGCGGTTGGCGGCCAATCGGGCGGGACGCGAGGTGAGGTCAATGCTGACGGCCCCCAGCGCCATGGCCTGATCAATCGCCGCCTGACAGAGGCGTTCGCCGATACCGAGCCCGCGGCTCTGCGCGGAGACCACCACATCTTCGATCCAGGCGCGCTGCCCTGTGGGGATGCGAAATGAGACCAGGGTGAGGGTCCCCACCAGGGTACCTGCCCAACGGGCGATGAAGAGTGTGGTACAGGGCGCCTCCACCACCTCCCGCAACCCCTGCTCGCTCAACGGCGGTGCAGAGGTCGATAGTTCGGGGAGTAAGGCGTTGATCTCGGCGACGAGTTGCGGGGTTATCGCGCTGACCTGCTCGATCACTAGCTGCATGGGCACCTGCTACTAACTGATGGATACGCTAAGCCTGCCGGAGGCCATCGATCCACGCCAAATAGGCCTGTGCATCGCGCTCTTGCAGCGCCTTGTACGCCGCCGGCTGCTGTCTCTGTAGCCGCCACTGGCGGGAGGATTGCGGATACTCGGCGGCGCAGAGCAGGTCTCGATAGTCGGTACAGGCGAGTTGGAGATAGGACTCCAATTTGTCCGGCGCCTGCGCTGTCAGATACAACACCCCCAGCCGCACCCTGGCCGGTTCCCGCTGGGAGGGTTCCGCGCCATACTGCTGGAGCCGCTGCGCCACCCTCTCCCTCTCTGAGGCATCGGGGTAGAGCGCCCGTAGGGCCGCCGGCAAGAGGGCGGCGTAGTCAATTGCCATGGCACCAATCCCCAAGCGCGGGCCGAGATCCGCGCCATAGACTGCCGGGCACGGCCGCCCTTTACAAGCCTCACCCCGCCCCCCACAGCGCCATCCGGGCGGTGGGGGGCGGGACACCTCAACTCAGGTCAAAGCGATCGGCATTCATCACCTTGACCCATGCCGCCACAAAGTCCTGTACAAACTTCCCCCCGTTATCCTCCTGCGCATAGAGTTCGGCATAGGCCCGCAGGATGGAGTTGGCGCCAAAGATGAGATCTACCCGCGTCGCCTGCCACTGGGTCTCACCACTCTGGCGATCACAGATCGCATATAGACGGTGATCGATGGGCCGCCAGGTGTAGCGCATATCCGTCAGGTTGACGAAGAAGTCGTTGGTCAGCACCCCAACGCGATCGGTGAGGACGCCATACGCGCTACCCCCATGGTTGGTGCCCAAGACCCGCATACCGCCCATCAACACCGTCATCTCAGGGGCGGTCAGCCCCATCAGTTGGGTGCGATCTAGCAGCAGCTCCTCCGCACTGACAACGTAGTCCTGCTTGAGCCAGTTACGGTAGCCGTCGTGGATGGGCTCCAAGACCGCGAAGGACTCGGCATCGGTCAACTCCGCCGTCGCATCGCCCCGGCCGGGTGAAAAGGGGACGCTTATCTCAAAGCCGGCGGCTTGGGCGGCCTGTTCGATGCCGACGCCCCCCGCCAGGACGATCACATCCGCCAGGCTGGCGCCACTCTCCGCCGCGATGCCCTCCAGCACCCCCAGCACCTTGTTGAGCCGGGCAGGCTCATTGCCCTCCCAATCTCGCTGCGGGGCGAGTCGCAGGCGGGCACCGTTGGCGCCACCGCGCTTATCCGAGTTGCGGAAGGTGCGGGCGCTATCCCAGGCGGTGGCCACCAGCTCGCCGACGCTGAGGCCGCTGGCCGCGATTTTGCGCTTGAGCGCCGGGATGTCATAGTCGGTGGGTCCAGCGGGGATCGGGTCCTGCCAGAGGAGATCCTCCGGCGGCACATCGGGACCGATGTAGCGCGCCTTTGGCCCCATGTCACGGTGGGTCAGTTTGAACCACGCCCGTGCAAAGACCTCGGAGAAGTAGGCGTGATCGTTGTAGAACCGTTCGGAGATCTGCCGATATGCCGGGTCCATCTTCATGGCCATATCGGCATCGGTCATGATGGGGTTGTAGCGCAGGGAGGGGTCCTCCACATCGACCGGCTTATCCTCCTCCTTGATGTCGATGGGTTCCCACTGCCAGGCGCCGGCCGGGCTCTTTTTCAGCTCCCAGTCGTAGTTGAGCAGCAGGCGAAAATAGCCGTTGTCCCATTGGGTCGGGTGGGTGGTCCAGGCGCCTTCAAGGCCGCTGGAGACCGTATCGCGGCCCACCCCGCGCTTCTCCTTGTTGATCCACCCCAGCCCCTGCTCTTCGACAGCGGCCGCCTCGGGCTCTGGGCCGAGCAGCTTGGCGTCGCCGTTGCCATGGCACTTGCCCACTGTGTGGCCACCGGCGGTGAGGGCGACGGTCTCCTCGTCATCCATCGCCATCCGGGCGAAGGTCACCCGCACATCGTGGGCGGTTTTGAGGGGATCGGGCTTGCCATCGACCCCTTCAGGGTTGACATAGATCAGCCCCATCATCACGGCGGCCAGGGGGTTCTCCAGGTCCCGCTCACCGGAGTAGCGGCTGTGGGGGTTATCGGTTGGGGCGAGCCACTCCTTCTCTGAACCCCAGTAGATATCCCGCTCCGGATGCCAGATATCCTCTCGGCCAAAGGCGAAGCCGAAGGTCTTTAGCCCCATGGACTCATAGGCGATGGTGCCGGCGTAGGCGATGAGATCCGCCCAGCTCAGACGGTTGCCATAGCGCTTTTTAATGGGCCAGAGCAGCCGCCGCGCCTTATCCAGGTTGACGTTATCTGGCCAGGAGTTGATGGGGGCAAAGCGTTGGTTGCCGGTGCCGGCGCCCCCCCGCCCATCGGCGGTGCGATAGGTACCTGCGGCGTGCCAGGTCATGCGGATCATGAGGCCGCCATAGTGGCCCCAGTCCGCCGGCCACCACGCCTGGCTATCGGTCATCAAGGCGTGGAGATCGCGCTTGAGGGCGGCCACATCCAGCCCCTTTACCGCCTCCCGATAGTTGAAATCCGCCCCCATCGGCTGGGTCTTGCGATCGTGCTGATGCAGGATGTCCAGGTTGAGGGCCTTGGGCCACCAATCCATATTCGCCATGCCGCTCGCGGTGACCCCGCCATGCAACACCGGACAGGTCCCACCGCTGGGGCTCTTGTTGTCATGCATATTCGATCTCCTTGTGGATGGATACACCGCGGGTCCCCCTTGGCTTAGCACAGAGGACCGGATAAAACCACGTGAGCGGCCACCAGCGCAGGCGGCACTGGCCGACTTAAAATCGATGGATGCAGCCCCCTGGATGGCGGGCTGGCCGCGTCATGCTAGGGCCTTTATTGGTCGTTATTGAGGCAGCGGCCCACGCCACGCCGGCCCCTTGCGCTCTCAAGTCTGGAAGTGGCCCACCAAGCCCCGCAGCTGCTCGGCCAACTGCCCGAGGCGGCGGCTGGCGCTCCCCAGTTCACGCGCCCCCTCGGCGCTCTGTAGGGCCACCTGGGTGATGTTGGCGAGGTTGCGGTCGATCTCCTCGGCCACCTCCCCCTGCTGCTGGGCGGCGTGGGCAATCTGGTGGTTCATATCGGTGATGCTGGCCACGGCCCGGGTGATCGCCTCCAGCGCCACCCCGGCCTGGGCCGCCTGATCGACGCTGGTCTGGGCCTGGCTCTGCCCGTCGCGCATCGCCGTCACCGCCTCGCGGGCCCCCCCTTGGAGCCGCTCGATCATGCCGCGGATCTCTTGGGTCGCCTGTTGGGAACGGGAGGCCAAGGTGCGCACCTCGTCGGCCACCACGGCAAAGCCGCGCCCCTGCTCACCGGCCCGCGCCGCCTCAATGGCGGCGTTGAGGGCCAGCAGATTGGTCTGCTCGGCGATACCGCGGATCACCTCCAGCACACTGCCGATCTGCTCACTGTCCGCCTCCAGCCGACCGATCACCTGCGCCGCCCGCTCCACCGCCCCGGCCAGGTTGCGGATGGTGTCAACGGTTTGGGTAACCACCTGGCGGCCACCGCTCGCCTCACGGCCGGCCTGCTGGGCGTTCTCCTCGGCCTGGCGGGCGGAGTCGGCCATCGCCTGGGCGGTGGTGCTCATGCGGCTCATGGCGGCGGCGACCTGTTCGGTCTGCTCCCGCTGCTGCGCCACCCCGCTGGCGGTGGCGTCGGTCACGGCCGCCATGTGGCGGGCGGCGTCGGCCAGCTCTTCGGTAGAGCGCTGCACTGGTGAAACGATGTCGCGGATGGTGGTGACAAAGCGGTTGAAGCCCTGGCAGAGCTGGCCCAACTCGTCGCGGCTGCGCAGGTGGAGGTTGCAGCTGAGGTTGCCGCCCCCCTGGGCGATGTCGCCCATGGCGGTGACGGCGTAGTGGATGGGACGCACAATGGCACTGCTCAATAGCCACGCCCCCACCACCCCCAGGCCGATGCCGAGCAGCAGCAGCCCCCCGACCCAGAGCCGCGCCCGCGCCATCTCCTCCAGCAGTTGCTGGCCGCGGATCTGGCTGGTGCGTTGCAGTTCACCCAGCAGGGTCTCCACCGTCTGCTTGGCCTGGGCCAGTAGCGGCCCCACCTCGGTGCGGATGAGGTGGGCATCCTGGCGCCACTGCTCACCGCCCTGGATCTCCCGCAGCTTGGCCAAGTTGTTCAGGAACTGCCCCTTCAGCTCGATGATCCGATCCAGGGCATCCTCCTGTTCAAAGGCCAGCAGTGGGCGCTCCTCCTCCAGCGCCGCCAGACCGGAGTTGACGCTGCCCAGATAGAGTTCCACCTCGTCCAGCGCCGGTTGGTTGCGAAACGCCAGGTAGGCGCGGATCCCGTTCATGACGTTGGCGAAGGCGTAGCGGAGATCGGTGATGTGGGTATACAGCAGTCGCCGCTCGGTGCTGACCGGCTGATCCTGCTCGGCGAGGGCCATCTGGCTCATGAGCTGGAGCAGCTGTTGGGAGAGCGGGTTGATCTCGCGGGCGGCGTAGGCGATGGCGGGGAAGTTCTTGCGGTCGTCGGCCGCCAGCCGCCCCATCGCCTCACCCAAGCTATCCAGCAGCTCCACCTGTTGGCGGAGTTGGGCCACCGCCTGGGTGGCGGTGCCATCGGCCGCCACTAGCCGCTGGCCCTGCAACTGATCCAGCAACGTCTTTGCCTGGCTGATGCTGGTATGGAACGCCTCTTGGTGGATCGCCTCTTTGCTCAGCAGGTGGAAACCGAGTTCCGCCGAGGCGGTCTCCAGCTCCACCGAGAGCGCCAGCCCCTCCTGGAGCAACGGCTGTACGTCGTGGATCAGGGCGTCCATCTCCCGCTGACCGTCACTGAGGGTGCGCAGATTGATGGCGGCCACCAGGGCGAGGATGCAGAGCAGCAGGCCGAAACCAAGGAACAGCTTGGCGCGAATGGAGAGGTTGGCAAGCAGTGTGGACATGGGCGCAGGACCTTTGTGACCCGTGGCAGTCCGGCCCCGCTGGCGCATGGCCGGCCCGCCGTTGAGCTTGCAATATAGGACGTCGCCAGGCCCCGGCAGCGGACCTCCCCGCCAGCGCTACGACCCGCCCGCCCCTGGCACCCTGCCTGGCAGGCGGGCCGACGCAGTGGGTGGGTGGCGTTGACCATAGCAGCCCCCCAGCGCGGGCAATACTAGGGATCCCCCTAACCCCGGCGGTGGTGCCCCCGTTGCCGGCGGCGGCGGGTTAAACTGCACCGACCCGTGAGGACCCCCACCCTATGCAGATCGCGCTCATCTCCCCCAAAGGCCCCCTCTACCGCCACCGTGGCGGGATCTTCAAGCGCTCGCTGCGCTACGCCCCGCTCACCCTCACCACCCTGGCGGCGCTGGTGCCAGCGGAGCTGGGGGCGACGGTACGGCTCTATGACGAGGGGGTGGAGGAGCTGCCGGCCGATCTTGAGGCCGATCTGGTGGGGTTGACGGTCATCACCGGCACCGCCCCGCGCAGCTACGAGCTGGCGGATCAGTTCCGCCGCCGCGGCATCCCGGTGGTGCTGGGGGGGCCCCATGTCACCCTCCTGCCGGAGGAGGCGGCGGCCCACGCCGATGCGGTGGTCACCGGCTATGCCGAGCAGAGTTGGCCACAGCTGCTGCGCGACTTCGCCCGCGGCCAGCTGGCGCCGCGCTACCGCCAGGGGGCCGATTTCCGCCTCGATAGCCCGGTCTTCCCCGCCCGCCAGCTGCTGGATAGGCGCCACTTTCTCACCATGGATGTGTTCGAGGCGACCCGCTCCTGCAACCACGACTGCGACTTCTGCGTCGCCCCCACCGCCTGGGGCCGCAAGCCCTATCAGAAGCCGGTGGAGCATGTGGTGGAGGATATCCGCCGCCAGGGGGCGAAGCGGGCCATCTTCATTGATCTCAACCTGATCGCCGATCGCGCCTACGCCAGCCGCCTGTTCCGCGCCCTGATCCCCCTCGGGATCCGCTGGTTTGGCCTCTCCACCCTGCTCATCGCCCACGACCCGGAGCTGCTGGGCCTGATGGCCCAGAGCGGCTGCCGCGGTCTGCTCATCGGCTTTGAGACCATCTCCAGCGCCAACCTCGCCTCCGCCCACAAACGGTTCAACGACCCAGCGGCCTACCAAGCGGTGGTGGCCGAACTCCACCGCCACGGCATCAGCGTCATGGGCTGCTTTGTCTTTGGCCTGGATGAGGATACCGAGGAGGTGTTTGAGCGCACCGCCCGCTTCGTGGTAGAGGCGGCCATCGACCTGCCCCGCTTCGCCATCGCCACCCCCTTCCCCGGCACGCCGTTCTATCAACGGCTGGAGGCGGAGGGGCGCATCCTCAGCCGCGACTGGGAGCTGTATGACGGCCAGCATGTGGTGTTCCGCCCGGCGCGGATGTCGGTGGCGGCGCTGGCCGCCGGCCACGAGTGGGCCTGGCGCTACGCCTACCGCTACCGCTCCATCGCCCGCCGCCTGCTGCGCTCGCGGGTGCAGCTGCCCATCGCCATCTCCTCCAACCTGGGCTACCGCTTCTACGCCCACCACCTGCACTGCTTCTACAACTGCGACTGGTACACCGGCCAGCGCGCCGCCGTCTGATGCGCCTCACCCTCATCCATCCCGCCATGGGCCGCCGCGTCGGCCAACGCTATCTGCGCAGCTGGCAGATGGAGTCACTGCCGGCGGCGCTGCTGGCCGGGCTCACCCCGCCGGGGGTGGAGGTGCGTTTCTATGACGACCGCATGGAGGCGATCCCCTTCGACGAGCCGACCGATCTCGTCGCCCTCTCCGTGGAGACCTACACCGCCCGCCGCGCCTACCAGATCGCCTCCGACTACCGCGCCCGCGGCGTGCCGGTGGTGATGGGGGGGTTCCACGCCACCCTCTGCCCGGAGGAGGTGGGGCGCTACGCCGAGGCGGTGGTGGTGGGGGAGGCAGAGGGGATCTGGCCGGAGCTGATCGACGACTTCCGCCACGGCCGCTTGCAGCCGCGCTACCAAGGCGCCCCCCGCCCTGGCCTGCTGGAGCTACCGTTTGACCGCTCCCTCTTTGCCGGCAAGCACTACCTCCCCATCGCCCTGGTGGAGGCGGGACGCGGCTGCCGCTTCCGCTGCGACTTCTGCGCGGTGCAGGGCTTCTTTGGCGGGCGCCACCAGCAGCGGCCGGTGGAGGATGTGGTGCGGGAGCTGCGGACCCTCGGCCACGCCCGGCTCATCTTCTTTGTCGATGACAACTTCGGTGCCGATCGCCCGGCGGCGCTCGAACTGCTCCGCGCCATCGCCCCCTTGCGGCTGCGCTGGGTGACCCAGATCGCCATCGACGCCGCCCACGACGAGGCGTTTGTGGCCGCCCTGGCCGAGGCCGGCTGCCGCGGTGTGCTCATCGGCCTGGAGAGCCTCGATGCCGACGCCCTGCGCCAGATGAACAAGGGCTTCAACACCATGCGCGGCGGCTTCGGTCCGGCCCTGGCCCAGCTGCGCCGCCACCGCATCCCGGTCTACGCCACCTTCGTCTTCGGCTACGACGGCGACACCGCCGCCAGCTTCGACAACGCCCTCGCCTTCGCCATCGAGCAGCGCTTCTACATCGCCGCCTTCAACCATCTGGTCCCCTTCCCCGGCACACCGCTCTACCAGCGGCTGCAACAGGAGCAGCGGCTGCTGTTTGACCAGTGGTGGCTGGATCCCCACTACCGCTACAACCTCGCTCCCTTTCAGCCGCGCCAGCTCACCCCGGAGGCGCTGCGCACCCACTGCGTCGCCACCCGCCGCCGCTTCTACTCCGCCGGCAGCATCCTGCGCCGCGGCCTGGCCGCCAGCAACCGCCCCGATCTCTTCATGCTGCGCAACTTCCTCCCCATCAACCTGATGCACCGGCTGGAGATCGGCCAGCGCGACCACCACCCGCTGGGCGATGCCGGCTGGCGCGGGGAGCTGCTGCCGGTGTGAGCGGGGCACAGGAGATAGTCCGGGCCGGCCTCTGCTACCGCCTGGCGGGGGCCGCCGATGAGGCGGAGCTGCGCGCCCTGCTGCAACCTCCGCTGCCGGGCTGGGTGGCCCTCAGCTTTGAGCGCGAACCCCACTACTTCGCCGCCGCGGCCAGTGAGGGGGAGCGCCACGCGGTACTGCTGGCGCGGGAGCTAAAATCGGGCCGGCTGGCGGGCTACTACAGCCGGGCGGTGCGCCCCGCCTATATCAATGGTGAGCGGCAGTGGCTCGGCTATCTCGGCCAGCTGCGGGTCGCCCCCGCCTTCCGCGGCGGCTACCACTACATCCGCCACGGCTTTGCCGCCGGCCGCGCCCTCTTGCGCCGCCCCGACGAGCTGCCGTTTGATCTCACCAGCATCCTCGGTGACAACCACCCCGCCCGCCGCCTACTCACCGCCGATCTGCCAGGGATGCCGCGCTACAGCCCGCTCTCGCCCTTGCTGACGTGGGTGTTCCGCAGCCGGCGCGGGGCGCTGCCGAGCGGCCTAGTCAGCGGCGGCGAGGTGGGGCTGGCGGCCATCGCCGACTGCCTGCAACGCAATCTGCGGCGGGCCCAGTGCGCCCCCTACTGGGACCCCGCCCGCCTGACCCAGGCCGGCCTCAGCGCCGACGACTTTCTGGTGATCCAGGGCGGGGGGCAGGTGACGGCCTGCGCCGCGGTGTGGGACCTGCGGGCGGTGAAGCAGGCGGTGGTGCGCGGCTACCGCCCCCCCATCCAGCAGCTGCGCCTGCTGCTCAACGGCATCGCCCCCCTGCTCGGCCTGCCGCGGCTGCCGCCCTTAGGGAGCGTCCTGCGCCAGGGCTACCTCTCCCACCTCGCCTGCGATGCCGACGACGGCAGCGCGGCGGCACTGCTGCTGCGCGGCGCCCGCGCCCAGGCCGCCCGGCGCGGCCTCGATAGCCTGCTACTCGGCACCACCCCCAGCCACCCCCTGGCGCCCCCCCTCGCCCGCCAAGGGCGCCACCTGGAGTACCGCAGCCAGCTCTATCTGGTCCACTGGCCAGAGCTGCCACCGCCCCTACTCGACCAGCGCCCGCTACAGGTAGAGCTGGCCACCCTCTAACGGCTCAGCGCCAGTGGAAGGCGGGATAGCGCTGGAGCAGGGCGTGGGTCAACGGCAGTGCCTGGGGGGAGTCAATGAGTTCGGCCAGCCCCGGATCGCGCCCCAACGCCCGCACCGCCGCCACCATCTGCGGCAGCGCCGGGCGCAGCGCGGGGAACTCGGCGACCAGGTGGTGCAGCACCCGGATCCCGGAGCGTTTGGGGGCCAGCAGTTCCGCCAATAAATAGCGGAACAGCCGGCCGTTCAGGGCGTTCGCCCAGGGCCGCAGCTCGGCCGATAGCAGCTCGATGAGGCTGGCGTCGAGCTGTACATGGCGCGCCTCGTCCAGCAGGTGGAGGCGGTGCAGCTCCACATAGCTCGGCGCCAGCCCCGGCTCCGCCAACAGCTGGCGGGAGAAGGCGGTGGAGAACTCCTCCAGCAGCAAGATCAGCCACACCAGCAGCGGCCAGCGCCCCGGTATGGCGCCCACCAGCGCCAGCAGCCCTTGCGCCAACTGGCCCGGGCGGGCGAAGTAACCGCCCGCATCGCCATAGGCGGCCGGCAGCAGGGCGCGGTTGAAGGCGAGGAAGAGGGCGTGGTGGCGCCCCTCCTCCAACAGCATCAGCCGCAGGCAGTCGGCCAGTAGCGGCTGCCGCTGCTGGAGCCGGCGCTGGAGCCGCGCCACCACCCGCTGCGTGAAGCCGGCCTCAAACAGCATGAATAGCTCATTGGCCCGCAGCCCGGAGAGCTGGTTGTAGCGCAGCTGTTGGGCGCTGCTCAGCCGCTCCCACCAGGGGGTGTGCCAGAGCTGGGTGAAGCGATCCGCCACCAGCGGTTGGCAGAGCGGCAGTGAGGGGGGCGGTGGTGCCCGGTAGTGCCCCTGCGCCGCCTCGCTCGCCTGCTGGAGCGCCGTCAACTGCTCAAGGTCCAGGCTCATGCGAGGTCCTGGTAGGCGGCAGCGCTCAGAGGCTCCGGTCCCGGCTGGGTGCAGGGGCGCGGCCCGCGCCAGAGCCGCCCATAGTGGCGCCAGTAGCCGGTGTCATACCCCTCCCCTCCCGCCTGCTGCGGTAGGTGGATCCAGGGGCAGCGGGGGTGCTGATGGTGGACCCGGTCCCAGTGGCCGTTGAGTAGCAGCCACTGCTCCGGCCGACTCAGCGCCAGGTTGAGGGCGCCGTCGCGCACCTCGCGGGGGGTGAAGGCGTGGGTGAGGTATTGGCGGGTTGACCAGTTGTAACCAAACAGGGCGTAGCAGAGCAGCACCGCCCCGGCGTCGAGGGCCAGCAGCTGGCCCACCCCCCACCAGGCCAGCAACCCGAGCAGCGTCTCCAGCCGCAGCCGCTTCACCGCCTGCGGCCCGAAGTCGTCAAACAGCACCCGCGTCGAGCGGGCGCGGCGGAACGGCGCACTCTGCAACAGCCGCGGAGTGAACGCCAACAGCAGATTGCCGAGGGGGATCAGCCACCACCAGATCCCGAGCAGCAGGCCATACCACTGGACCCGCTTCAGCCAGCGGCTATCTCCCGGGTAGTAGCAGTCGAACATCTCGTAGTCGGTGCGGTTACAGCGGTGGTGGACCGCGTGGGTGGTAGTAATGAGGGTGAAGGAGATGGGGAACAGCCAGCCCAACAGGGTGCCGAGCAGAGAGTTGAGACGCGGATCTGGATGGAGGATGCCGTGGGTCGCCTCATGCAGTAGGGCGTAGGCGGTGAGCAGCAGATGGGCGTAGAGCAGGCCAACGGCCAACCGCCCCGGCCAACCCAACTGCGAGGCCCACCAGAGCAGCCCCAGCGCCGCGGCCACCACCCCGCCACTGAGCAGCAGATTGAGGCGGGTGGGGATGGGATAGGGCTGGGCTGAAGGCATGGTGCTCCTCCGAGGTCGTAAGAGGCTGGCGCATCGATAGCAGAGATCGCGGGCGGCGTATACTCCCCCCACCCCTTGGATCACCCTCGGCCATGGCACCCTCCCCCACCCCACCCCCCAGTCGTTTCATGCTGGCCCTGCTCTATCTGCCGCTACTGCTGCTGGTGGCCGGCGCGCTGCTGGCCGCCCAGCTGCCCAGCTGGGGCAGTGCCCTCGGCCTCTTTCTCGGTTGGCTCTACCTGCTGCCGCCGCTGCTCTGTCGGCTGCTGCTGTGGCGCTACGGCCCGCCCCTGACCCGCGGGGCCGATCCGCAGGAGCGCCCCTTCCGCCTCTGGTGGCTGCTCACCCAGCTCCAGATGCCGTTCAACCGTATCGGGTTACTGGAGGAGCTGCTGAAGCTGCTGCCGGGCCTCTATCCCCTCTGGCTCAACCTCTGGGGGGCGCGGGTGAGTCTGTTCAGCTTCTGGGGGCGGGAGGTGATGGTGACCGAGCGCTACCTGCTGGAGGTGGGGCGCGGGGCGGTGCTGGCCAGCTATAGCGGACTGGTGGGCCACCTGCTGGTGCAGACCGCGGCGGGGCAGCGGCAGCTCATCGTGGCGCCGGTGGTGGTGGAGGCGGGGGCGCTGGTGGGGATCCGTGCCGGGCTCGGCCCCGGCTGCCGCCTGTTCCAGCAAGAGCAGCTGCCGGCCGGCCGCCTGCTCCCCCCCTTCACCGGTTGGCGCGCGGGGCACAAGGTGGCGCTATGAGAGGTAGGGCGCCACCTGGCGGGGCGCCACTCCATGTGCCAGCCTGTGGGTGGGCAGCTCGGCTATAGATCGACCCACACCGTCAAATAGGCCCGCCCCCCGACGGGAGGTGGGGAGGTGACCCCAAGCGCCCCTGGCCAACCAGTACGGCCTGGAGTGTAATTGACGCATCGGCCACATTAGGGGAGGCTTACCCATATCCAGCCAACCCCCAGTGGCGGGCATCGATTGACCACAGGCCCCCGCCCAGGGCCCGGTTCTACCCACCACCCGCCCAGTGCGGTGGGTTTGAATCCGTCCCAAACTACCGCGCATGGAAGCTAACACAGGAGTTCGGTCATGAAGCTCTCCCTACCGGAGCCTGAGGCCCGGGAGGTGTTGGTTGCGCTCGATGCCTATCGGGCCATCCTCGACGGCATCACCGATCCGATCTTCCAACACGACAGCCAGTTTCGGGTCGTGTACGCCAATCGTGCCTACCTGCAAGCCGCCGGCCTCAGCGCAGAGGAGGTGCTGGGCCGCCCCTACTGGACCCTGTTTCCCAAGCTCGACCAACCCCTGGCCGGCTGCCAACGCGCCGTTGAAGAGGGGACCACCACCTTCTTTGAGGAGGAGTTCACCCAGGGGGATCGCGTCTACGTCTCCCGCACCCACCCCCTGCCGGCCAGCCCGGGCGGGAGCGCCACCGGCATCCACATCCTGGTGGATGTCACGCAAACCCGGCACGCCACTAAGGCCCAGGCCGAGCTGGCCGCCGCCCTGGAGCAGGAGCACCGGCGGCTGACCAAACGGGTCAAGGAGCTGCACTGCCTCCACACCATCTCGGCGTTGGCGGCCAGCCCGGGGCTTCAGCTGGAGCAGCTGCTGGCCCGCCTCCCGCCGCTGATAGTGGCCGCCTACCGCTACGCCGAGGTCGCCGTCGCCCTGGTGGAGATAGATCAACAGCGCTACGCCTCCGAGGGCTACCGGGAGACCGAGTGGACCCAACAGGTGCCCATCCTCGTGGAGGGCCAGCCGGTGGGTCGGGTGGCGGTGGCCTATCTGGAGGAGCGTCCCGCCGCCGTCGAGGGGCCCTTTCTCACGGAAGAGCGGCAGCTGCTGGACACCATCGCCTGGCGCCTCGCCACCCTGCGCCATGAGCAGCTGACCCAGGCGGCCCTGCGGGAGAGCGAGACCCGCTACCGCACCCTCTACGAGATGATGGAGCAGGGGGTGATCTATCAGGACTGTAGCGGACGCATTATCGACGCCAACCTGGCGGCCCAGCGCATCCTCGGCCGCCCCCTCGACCAGCTGCGCGGCCGTAGCGTCAACCGGATCCGCTGGCAGGCGGTACGGGAGGATGGCAGCCCGCTACCGGTGGAGGAGCACCCCTCGGTCCTGGCGCTGCGGGAGAACCTGCCGGTCACCGGTATCCTAGGCATCCCCCATGCCCAGGATAGGCGCCTACGCTGGATCCTGGTCAGCGCCATCCCGGTCCGCCAGGCGGGCTCCGATCGACTGCAACATGTCTTCACCACCTATAGCGACATCACCGAGCTACGCAGCGCCACCGACGCCCTCACCGTGCGCAACCGCGCCATCGAGGCGAGCCGCAACGGCATCGCCATCATCGACGCCCAGCTGCACAACCACCCCATCGTCTATGCCAATCCGGCGTTGAGCGACATCGTTGGCCGGCCGCTCCCGCAGCTGGTGCAGCGGCCGGCCCACACCCTCTGGGCGGGCTGCGAGGCGGGCGAGTGTGAACGCATCCTCGCCGCCATCGACCACTACCACTCGGTGGATGCGGTGCTGGAGAGCCGGCGCCCCGATGGCCACCGCTACTGGGCGGAGATCCAGATCTCTCCGGTACGGGATAGTGGCGGCGGCGTCACCCATTTTGTGGCGGTGGTGAATGACATCTCGGAGCGGCGCCGCTATGAGGAGCAGCTGGAGTTCCAAGCCCAACACGACGCCCTCACCAGCCTGCCCAACCGCAACCTGCTCCAAGACCGCCTGCGCCAGGCCATCGCCTACGCCAAACGCCACAGCTCCCTGGTGGGGGTGCTGTTCCTCGATGTGGATCACTTCAAGCTGATCAACGACGCCCTCGGCCACGATACCGGCGACCGGCTGCTGCTGGCCCTGGCCCAGCGCCTGCGCGAGGTGTGCCGCGAGGAGGACACCATCTCCCGCTACGGCGGCGACGAGTTTGTGCTGCTGCTGCCGGAGCTGGGGACGGAAGAGGAGCTGACCCACATGGCCAGCCGCCTGTTCACGGCGATGGACCTGCCGTTCCAACTCGATGAGCGGGAGATGCACATCACCCTGAGCATCGGCGCCAGCATCTACCCAAAAGACGGCACCGATGCCGCCGTGCTGCTGCGCAACGCCGATACGGCGATGTACCGCGCCAAGGAGGCGGGCCGCGACAACCTCCAGTTCTACACCGAGCGGCTCAACGCCAACATCATGGAGCGGCTGCTGCTCGGCAGTCAGCTACGCAACGCCCTGGCCCAGGGCGAGCTACTGCTCCACTACCAGCCACAGTTCGATCTGCGGAGCGGCCGCATCTGCGGTGCCGAGGCGCTGCTGCGCTGGCACCACCCCGAGCAGGGGATGATCCCGCCCAGCAAGTTCATCCCGGTGGCGGAGGAGACCGGCCTCATCCTACCCATCGGCGAGTGGGTGTTAGAGCAGGCGTGTACCCAAGCGGCGGCCTGGCGCAAGGGCTCGATTCCCCCCATCACCATCGCGGTCAACCTCTCGGTGCGCCAGCTGGAGCAGGCGGACCTGGTGGCCAGCGTGGCGGCCATCCTGCAACGGACGGGGCTCGACCCGGCGGCGCTGGATCTGGAGATCACCGAGAGCGCCGTCATGCGCCAGCCAGAGGAGACGGCGGAGCAGCTGCTGGCGCTCAAACGGCTGGGGCTGATGTTGTCGCTGGATGACTTCGGCACCGGCTATTCGAGCCTCGCCTATCTGCGCCGCTTCGCCTTCCACCGCCTCAAGATCGACCACAGCTTCATCCGCGACATCATCACCGAGCCCAACGCCGCCCGCATCGCCCTCACCATCATCGCCATGTCCCAGAGCCTCGGGATGCGGGTCCTCGCCGAGGGGGTGGAGACCGACGCCCAGGCCAAGTTCCTGCACCGCCACGCCTGTGATGAGGTGCAGGGTTACCTGATGAGCAAGCCGCTGCCGGCAGCGGAGTTTGAGGCCTTTGCCCAGAGTGATTTTGTGCTCGATGTGGGCGATCCCGAGGGGCAGCGGCAGACCCTGCTGCTAGTGGATGACGAGGCCAATATCACCCGGGCGCTGACCCGCTCCCTCCGTCGGGATGGCTACCACATCCTGGTGGCCAACACCCCACACGACGCCCTGGAGCTGCTGGCCTGTCATCCGGTGCAGGTGATCGTCTCGGACCAGCGGATGCCGGAGATGACCGGCACCGAGCTGCTGGCGCGGGTCAAGGAGATCTATCCCGACATCATCCGCATCGTCCTCTCGGGCTATACCGAGTTGAAGACCATCACCGATTCGGTGAACCGCGGGGCGATCTACAAATTCCTCACCAAACCGTGGGAGGAGCAGCAACTGCGCAACGAGGTGGCCGAGGCGTTCCGCCACTACGCCCGGCGCCGCAGCCGACAGAACGGCAGCGCCACCTGAGAGAGGCAACACAGGATTAAGGCAGTAGCGGGTGGCACAGACCACAATGCAGTGAGGGTCGCGGCAGAAGGTGGGCGGCAGATCCCACATAGGGCCAGGCAGGGGGAGCCAAGTGGAGCAAGGGGAGAGCGGAAAGGCGATGAACAACCCAGTCGATACGCTGCAAGAGCAGCCGCGCGCCAAGCTCCTCATCGTCGATGATGAGGCCAACATCCTCTCGGCGCTGCGCCGGGCGCTGCGCAGCCTGGGCCACGAACTACTGACCGCCGAGAGCGGTGAGGCGGGCCTGGCGCTGCTGGAGACGCAGACGGTGGATCTCATCATCACCGATATGCGGATGCCCGGCATGAGCGGTGCCGTCTTTCTGGAGCAGGTGGCAGAGCGCTGGCCCGACACCATGCGGGTGCTGCTCACCGGCCACGCCGATCTCACCTCCACCATCGCCGCCATCAACCGCGGCCACATCTATCGCTACCTCAGCAAGCCGTGGGAGGACAGCGACCTGCGGGTCACCGTCGAGCAGGCGCTGGAGCAGCGCTTCATCCGCCGCGAGCGCGACCGGCTCCTGGCCCTCACCCACCGCCAGAACCAGCAGCTCAAGGAGTGGAATGCCGACCTAGAGAACAAGGTGCGGGCCCGCACCGAGGAGATCCGCCAGACGGCGGATATGCTCGACCTCGCCTATCAGGAGCTGAAACGCAGCTATCAAGACGCCATCCCGGTCTTCGCCAACCTGATCGAGATGCGCGACGGCGAGGGGGGTGGCCACGGTCGCCGGGTGGCGGAGCAGAGCCGCGCCATGGCCATCGAGCTGGGGCTCGAAGAGGAGGTGGTGCAGAACATCTACTTTGCCGGATTGCTGCACGACATCGGCAAGCTCGGCCTGTCCGACCGACTGCTCACCACCCCCTTTGTCACCCTCAATCCCGCCGAGCGGCGCCAGGTGTTGAAACACCCGGTGATGGGCCAGGCGGCACTGCTGGCCCTGGAGTCGCTACAGGAGGCCTCGCTCCTCATCCGCCACCACCACGAGCGGTTCGATGGCAAGGGCTATCCAGACCGCCTCGCCGGCGAGGCGATCCCGCTGGGGGCGCGCATCCTGGCAGTGGTCAACGAGTATGACGCCCTCCAGCTCGGCACCCTGCTGGAGGGGCAGCTCTCCCCCGATGAGGCGCGCCGCTTCATCGAACAGGGGCGGGGCAGCCGCTATGACCCCCGCATCGCCACCAGTTTCCTGGAGTGGCTGACCCGTCAGCCCGCCCAGCGCGTCACCCGCGACCTGCGCCTCGCCTCCACTGATCTGCGGGTGGGGATGGAGCTATCGCGCGATCTCACCAATGAAGATGGGCTGCTATTGCTGGCCAAAGGCCACCGCCTGGATGCGCGCCTCATTGAGCGCATCCTCGGGTTTGAGCGGGAGGAGAACCGCGGCTTTACCATCTATGTCAGCCTGCCAGAGGAGAATGACCATGCATCGAATCATGGTAGTGGACGATGACAAAAACATCGTTCGCGCCCTCAGCCGCAGCCTCACCGGCCCCGAACGGACGGTGGATGGCTTCACCGATCCGCTGGAGGCGCTGCGCCACGCCCGCGTCACCCCACTCGATCTCATCCTGGTGGACTACCGGATGCCGGAGATGGATGGCCTCGCCTTTCTCACCGAGGTGCGGACCCTGCAACCCGAGGCGCTCCGCATCCTGGTGAGCGCCTTTGCCGATCTCCATTTGCTGATGGGGGCCATCAATGACGCCGAGGTCTACCGCTTCATCGCCAAGCCGTGGGAGGAGTATGACCTGCGCGCCACGGTGCGCAGCGCCCTGTTGGAGCGGGACCTGCGCAGCGAGAACCGGCGTCTGGCCAATGAGCTGCGGCGCCAGCGCGGTATCTTGGAGCGCATCGAGCAGATCCATCCTGGTTTGACCCAAGTGGAGTGGGCGCCGGATGGGAGCATCCTCATCGATGAGGAGACGATGGAGTGAACCCATGGCGGAGTACGACACGGAGGCAGGACGGCTACTCCTCAAGTTGGTCTACTACGGTCCAGCCCAGTCGGGGAAGACCACCAACCTGATGCGTCTGCACGACCTGCTGCGCCCCGATCTGAAGGGCTCCATCATGACCCTGGAGACCCAGAACGACCGGACCCTATTCTTTGATCTGCTCCCCTTTGGCATCCACTGCCCATCCGGTCTGCTGATCAAGTTCAAGCTCTTCACCGTCCCGGGCCAGGTGGCCCACGACAGCACCCGCAAGGCGGTGCTCTCGCGGGCCGACGGGGTGGTCTTTGTGGCCGACTCCCAACTCAACCAGCAGGTGAACAACGGCGAGTCGTTCGACAACCTGGCGGAGAACGCCGGCCGGGTCGGCCTCGACTTCTCCCGCCTGCCACTGGTGGTGCAGTTCAACAAGCGCGACCTGCCCCATATCGTGCCGGAGGCGGAGGTGCGTGCCCGCTGGTCCGCCACCCCGTGGCCGCTCACCCTCGCCAGCGCCCTCACCGGCCTCGGCGTGGCCCACACCTTCAGATTGCTGCTGGGCGCGGTCTACGACCGGGCCGATGGCGACTACCAGCTCGCCGCCCAACACGGCCTTAGCCGTGCGGCGCTCTTGGCGGCGGTGGCCGAGGAGAACCTGGATGAGTGATCCGGTACTACCGCTCGATGGCTGCTTCGACCGCGACCTAAGTGCCGAGGAGCTGCTACCCCCAACGGTGCGGACCGCGGCGCTACAGGCATTGACGAGCCTGCTCGGCGACTGCCAACTGCTGACGCAGGCCCGCCCCGGGGCGGTGCCGGTACGCCACGAGATCGAGACCCTATTCTGGCTCTGGGCCACCGCGCCGACCGAGCAGCTGACCGCCGCCGCCGCCTTGTTGGAGCTGCTGATGCGGGCCGAGGCGCGCTACCGGATGGCCTCCACCCTCCACCTGGAGGCGCTACGCCACGACTTCGATGAACTGACCCGCCGCAACGAGGCGCTGGTGGCCTCGGAGGCGCGCTACCGCGACCTCGCCAGCCACTTGGAGCAGCGGGTCGCCGCCCAGGTGCAGCAGATCGAACAGACCCAACGCCAGCTCTTCCACGCCGAGAAGATGGTCTCCCTCGGTCAGCTGGCCGCCGGTGTCGCCCACGAGATCAACAACCCCCTCGGCTTCATCCGCAGCAATCTCAACAGCGCCCGCGGCTACCTGGAGGAGCTGGCGGCACCGCTGCAAGGCCGCGGCCAGGATGAGCTACTGGAGGATTTCGCCGCCCTGCTGAGGGAGTCCATCGAGGGGGCCGACCGCGTGGCCCACATCGTCGCCAGCCTCAAGGACTTCTCCGGGGTCGATGGCGAGGCGCTGGTGGTGGCCGATCTCAACCAGGTCATTGAACAGGTGCTGGAGGTCTCCCACAGCCGCCTTGCCGGCATCACCCTCCAGCGCAACCTCCAACCGCTACCCAAGCTGCGCTGCCACGCCGCCAACCTCGGACAGGTGGTACTCCAGCTGCTACTCAACGCCGTGGACGCGGTGGCCCCGGGCGGGGTGATCCGCATCACCAGCGCGCTGCGCGATGGCCAGATCACCCTCGCGGTGCTGGACAACGGTGCCGGGATCGCCCCTGAGCACCTCTCGCGCATCTTCGATCCCTTCTTCACCACCAAGCCCGTGGGCAGTGGGGCGGGGCTCGGTCTCACCGTCAGCAACGATATCGTCCACGCCCATGGCGGCCACATCGCGGTAGAGAGTCGGCTCGGCGCCGGGACCCAGGTCCGCGTCACCCTGCCGCTGGAGGGGAGCTGATGGCCGGCTACGCCTCCCTCTTCACCGGCGGCAGCGAGGTACCGCGGGAGCGTGAGGCCCCGCCGCCGCCACCGCTCTACCGCATCCTCTTGGTGGATGACGAGCGCAACGTATTGAGCGCCCTAAAGCGGGTCTTCCGCCAAGAGAACTACCAGGTGGAGACCGCCGCCTCCGGCGAGGAGGCGCTCACCCTGCTAAACCAGGATGAGTTCCAGGTGATCATCTCCGACTACAAGATGCCGAGCATGACGGGCGCCGAGCTACTGCGCACCGTCAAGGCGCAGCACCCCGAGGTGATCCGCATCATGCTCACCGGCCACGCCGACTCGGGGGCGGTGATGGGGGCGATCCAAGAGGGGGCGGTCTACAAATTCATCCTCAAACCGTGGAACGACGACGACCTGCGGGTCACCGTGGGGCTGGCGCTGGAGCAGTATGACCTCATCCGCCGCAACCGCGCGCTGCAACGGGAGAACCGCCAGAAGAGCAAGGAGATCCAGGCGCTCTCGCGGATGGCGGTCACCCACCGCAGTCGGCTGGGGGTGCTGCTGCACAAAAAGGGGCTACTCAATGAGCAGCAGCTCCAGCAGCTCTACAAGCTCCAGCAGTCCGGTAAAGAGTCCACCATCAAACTGCTGCTGGATAAGGGGTGGGTGGGGGAGAAGGAGATCCGCCAGCTGCTGCGCAAGGAGCTGCTCATCGAGGAGGTGTCGCTGCCGGAGTTTCAGGTGGAGCCGGCGGTGACCGAGCTACTCCCCCACTCCTTCTGCAAACGGCAGCTGGTGGTACCGCTAAAACTGGTGGGGCGCCGGCTGATGTTGGCGGTGGCCGATCCGCTGGACGAGGGGATGTTGGAGGAGCTGCGCTTTGTCACCGGCCTGGAGATCCAGGCGGTGATGGCTGGCACCGCCGCCATCCGCGCCAAACTGGAGGCGCTCTACGGCAGCGACGGGGCGACCCCCACCATCGAGGAGTTGGAGAGCCTGGTCAGCAGCAGCGACCCCTTCGAGTCGGTGGAGGTGGTCATCGAGCAGGATGAGGACACCTCCCTGGAGGAGCTGTTACAGAGCACCGAAGAGCCGCCCGCCATCCGCCTGGTCAACGCCATCATCCTGGAGGCGGTACGGCTCGGGGTCAGCGATATCCACATCCAACCGCGCACCAAGAGCGTGGTGGTGCGCTACCGCATCGACGGCGTACTACTGGATAAGATCCACATCCCCCACGCCCTCTTTCCGCCACTGGTCTCCCGCATCAAGGTGATGGCGGAGATGGATATCGCCGAGCGGCGCCGGCCGCAGGATGGCCGCATCACCGTCAAGACCCCCATGCGCATCGTTGACCTGCGCATCTCCTCACTCCCCACCATCACCGGCGAGAAGGTGGTGATGCGTATCCTCGACCGCAACGCCTCCGTGCGCAGCCTCGACGACCTCAGCTTCTCCAGCGACGACCGCGACAAGGTGGCCCACCTCATCGCCAAGCCCCAAGGGATTGTGCTGGCCACCGGCCCCACCGGCAGCGGCAAGACCACCACCCTCTACTCCCTGCTCCAGCACAACGCCAACCCCACCCGCAACTACGTCACCATCGAAGACCCGGTGGAGTTCTTCCTCGACATGGCGGGGCAGGTCCATGTGCGCGAGAAGGTGGGGCTCGACTTCCCCACCGCCCTGCGGGCCATCCTGCGGCAGGACCCGGATGTCATCCTGCTAGGGGAGATCCGCGACTTCGAGACCGCCGAGGTGGCCTTCCACGCCGCCCTCACCGGCCACCAGGTCTTCTCCACCCTCCACACCAACTCCGCCGTCGCCACCATCGCCCGCCTGCTCGACCTGGGGCTCAAACCCTATGTCATCGCCTCCGCCTTAGAGGGGATCATCGCCCAGCGCCTGGTGCGGCGGGTGTGCGACGCCTGTGGCGAACCGGTGGCGGCCGACAGCGCCCAGCTACTCCACCTCGGCGCGCCGTTTGCCGGCAACATCGATCACGTGCGCCAAGGGCACGGCTGTGCCCGCTGCAACTACTCCGGATACAAAGGACGACTGGGGCTCTATGAGGTAGTGGCGGTGGATGACGAACTACGCGACCTCATCTCCGCCCGTGCGACCATGCGCGAGCTGAACCGCCACGTCGCCAGCCGATCGGCCTCGCTACGCGAAGACGCCTATGCCAAAGTGGTCGCCGGATTGACCACCCCCGAAGAGATCATCCGCGTGCTCGGCACCGCGCCGGGGGGTGGCACTGAACAGATTGGGAGAGAGCCAACATGACCGTTTTCACCTGGGACGCCAGCTACCTGATCGGCATCGAGAGTGTCGATCAACAGCACCAGGGGTTAGTGAACCTCATCAACGAGCTGGACGACGCCATCGCCTCCGGCCAGAGCGAACCGCAGGTGGAGTTGCTATTTGAACGCCTCATCGCCTACGCCACGGAGCACTTTGCCGATGAGGAGCGGCTGATGGCCGAGGCGGGTCCGGAGCTGGCCCAGCACCTCCAACGCCACAAGGTGCAGCATGAGAACTTCAGCGCCACGGTCAGCATGTTCAGCAAACAGCTGGCGTGCAGCCACTCCACCCTGGGCGCCGCCCTGCTCGATTACCTGGTGAAGTGGCTCGCCTTCCACATCCTGCGGGAAGACAAGGAGATGGGGCGGCTGCTCGGCAGCGGTGCGGCCGAGACCACGGCGGAGAGCAGCTGCCTCGACCGCTATCGCCTGCTCGATAGCGCCGTGGCCGAGCGCAATCTACTCGGCGCCCTGCACGAGAGTGAGCTGCGCTTCCGCCACCTCGCCAACAGCGTGCCGCTGCTCATCTGGATGGCGGAGCCGAACCGCAGCCGCAACTTCTTTAACGAGCGCTGGAGCGAGTTCACCGGCCTCACCATCGACGCCCTCAAGGCCGACGGCTGGCAGCAGACCATGCACCCCGAGGACCTGCCGCAGTTCCAAGCCACCCTAGGCGCCGCCGAGGCAGAGGGGCGCCCCTTCCGGCTGGAGTACCGGCTGCGCGACCACCAGGGGGAGTACCACTGGTTCCTCGACACCGCCGTGCCGCGGCAGCAGGGGGAGCGCTTTGCCGGCTACATCGGCTCCTGTGTTGACATCTCCGATCACAAAGAGGCGGAGCTGCTGCTGACCGACGCCCGCGACCGCCTGGGGCAGCAGGTGCAGGAGCGCACCGAGGAGTTGATGGCCTCCAACCACCGGCTAGAGCAGGAGCAGGTGGCCCAGGCGGAACTCATCAGCCAGTTGAAGGAGGCCCACAGCCAGCTGCTCCAGTCGGAGAAGATGGCCTCCATCGGTCAACTCGCCGCCGGCGTCGCCCACGAGATCAACAACCCGGTGGGCTACATCATCTCCAACATGGGGGCCCTGGAGGAGTATGTCGGCGGGCTGCTGCGGCTGGTGGACCACTGTGGCCAGGAGGCGGTCACCCTCCAGCAGGCGGGGGTCGAGATCCCCGGCCTTGAGAAGCTGAAAAAGGAGATCGACTACGACTACATCCGGGGTGACATCGAGAACCTCCTCGCCGAGACCCGCGAGGGGGCCCATCGGGTCAAACAGATCGTCAAGGACCTCAAAGACTTCTCCCATGTTGACGATGCCGAGTGGCAGCTGGCCGACATCAACCGCGGCCTGGAGAGCACCCTCAACCTGGTCTGGAACGAGCTTAAATATAAGGCCGAGGTGACCCGCGATCTGGCGCCGTTGCCCCCCATCGAGTGCCTACCGAGCCAGCTCAACCAGGTGTTCGTCAATCTGCTGGTCAACGCCGCCCAGGCCATCCCCGAGCGTGGCACCATCGGCGTGCGCAGCTTTGAGCAGGAGGGGTGGGTGGTGGTGGAGATCAGCGACTCCGGCTGCGGCATCCCCGCCGAGATCCGCAGCCGCATCTTTGATCCCTTCTTCACCACCAAGGCGGTAGGCAAGGGGACCGGCCTCGGCCTCTCCATCGTCTACGGCATCGTCCAGCGCCACCAGGGGCGTATCGAGGTGGAGAGCGAGAGCGGCGTCGGCACCACCTTCCGCATCCTGTTGCCGATGGAGCGGGGCGAGCTGGAGAAGGGGGATGGGACGACGCCGGTGGTCAAGCCGGTCGCGTAGCGAGTTCACCTTTCTGTGAAACATCGTTAGCATAGGGCGCCGCTGCCACCCCGGAGGGCAGCCCCAAGGATGAGAGGAGGCCGGCCGCCCGATGGTGACACCGCTCAAGATCTTCATTAGCTACGCCCACATCGACGAATCATTCAAGGAGCGGCTCCTCTCCCATCTGGCGATCCTGCGCCGCCGCAAACTGGTGAAGCTCTGGCAAGACCGCTGCATCGACGCCGGCAGCGACTGGCGCCACGCCATCGATCAGGCGATGGCCGACTGCACCCTGGCGCTGCTGCTGGTGAGCGACGCCTTCCTCAACTCCGAGTTCATCGACTCCCGCGAACTCCAGGTGCTACTGGAGCGCCGCCAACGCGAAGGGCTGCGGGTGGTGCCGCTCATCCTCCGCCCCTGCGCCTGGACCCTCTCCGATCTGGAGTCGCTCCAGGCACTACCGCGGGACGGCAAACCCATCGTCACCTTTCCGCTGGAGAACGGCGCCCGCGATCAGGCCTGGACCGACATCACCTACGCCATCGCCGACTGGGCCCAGCAGGAGAGTCCCGAGCCCAACGTCGATCTACCCCTCTTCACCCCCCCCGCCGATCAGGAGCAGCGCGCCCAGGACTACCAACCCCTCTTCAGCCCACCAGGGGGGGGGCGCGCAGTTGAACCGCGCCTCCTCCACTGGCTAGGTAAGTTCTACGCCCCGCCGCCCCAGCGCAGCGCCCCAACCCGCCCCCCGCTCCACCTCGACCCGCCCCCCGCCGGCCACGTCAACCCCTTCAACCCCTGGGAGCCGGCCCATCCGCCTCACTTCTACGGCCGTGAGGAGCTGCTGCGCCGACTACGCCTGGCGCTGGACGAGGGGCGCAGCCTCTCCCTGGTGGGGGATAGGCGCATCGGCAAGAGTTCACTCCTCGCCGCCTGGCGGGCGGAGGCGGCGCGGCGCGGGCGGGTGGTGCGCTGGGTAGATGGCGACGGCCCCGACGGTGCCAGCTGCGCCGCCTTGGTGGCGGCCATCACCGGCCAACCGGCGGCCGAGCTGCCGGAGGAGCCCGACGCCGCCGCCGACCAGCTCGCCGCCTGGGTCGCCGACCACAGCCACCCCGGCCTGCCGCCGCTGCTGCTGCTGGATGAGATGGACCACACCCTGCTCCGCCTCCCGCCCCGCTTCCTGGAGCGGCTGCGCGGGCTGCTGGATCGCCTCTGCCTGGTGCTCGCCACCCGCCAGGAGGTGGACACCCTCTACCAGATGGCGGGCCTCACCTCCCCCTTCACCAATCGGCTGGAGCACCACCGCCTCGGCCTGCTGGAGCCGACCGCCGCCCAGGCCCTCATCGCCAGCGGCGACGACCTACTGACGCCGCAAGATCGCACCCTCATCGACCAGTGGGCCGGCCGCCACCCCTACTTCATCGCCCTGCTCGGCCGCCACCTGTGGGACGCCCGCAGCCGCAACCAGGGGAGCCAAGAGGCGCTGGCCCTGTTTAGCGACGAGGCCTTCACCCGGTTACAAGAGCTGTGGCGGGGGCTGGATGAGCGCTCCCGCACCGACCTCAGCCCCCTCGCCAGCGGCCAACCCGCCCGCCCATCGCGGCTCCTAGAGCGGCGCGGACTCCTGCTGGAGGGGGCACCATTCGGCCTGGTGCTACGCCGCTGGCTGGAGGAGGAGCAGAGGTGATGCCTCCCTTCTGCCCCCCTACCACCGCCCTGCGCGACCAGGCCAGCACGGCCACGAGTCGGACATCTGCCAGATAGCGCTGCTGCTGGCCCGCCAACGGCGCCGCCTGCTCATCAATGAGCAGGGGCAGCTGCTCATCCCCGCCCTCGGTCGCTGGCTGCTGGAGGAGGCCCCCCTCTGTTAAGGTTGGTGGCTGGCCATAACCGCCACCGCCTCCTACAATCGAACTCCTCACCGCCACCCCCAACGCCACCCGCTCCATGGCAACGCCCCCCCTGCGCGCCGGTATCGGCTATAGCGAACTGTTCGACTCCGCCCAAGCCGCCGCCGCGGCCACCCGCGCCGCCCTGGCGGACGGCCAGCTCGATGGCTGCGATCTCCTGCTACTCTTCGCCACCGCCGAACACACCGCCGCCGCCCTGCTGGCCGGGGCGCGGGGGGTGGTAGGGGAGAGGGTACCGGTGGTGGGCGGCGGCGCAGTGGGGGCGGTGACCCATCAGCAGCTCGGCTACGGCGGCTCCCAGGTGGCGGTGGCCGCCCTGCGCCTGACTGGGGTGAGCGCCCAGCTGCTGGCCGAGGGGGGGCTCGATAGCGACACCACTGCCACCGGCCAGCGGCTCGGCCAGCGGTTACGGGCGGCGGCGCTGCCCCCCGCCACGCCACTGCTGCTGCTCTACGACTCGGTGCGCAGCTTCCAGGGCCGGCCGGAGCTAAACATGGCCGCCCCGCTGCTGGCCGGCCTGGAGCAGGGCTATGGTGCCCCCCTCCCCCCACTGGCCGGGGTGGGGCTCATCGGGGATATCGCCGGCCGCCCCGCCGGCCAGTGGAACGGCGCCAGCAGCGTCCGCCAGCAGGCGGTAGTGCTGGCGCTGACCGGTGCCGGCCTGCACATGGAGAGCATCATCCTCCACGGCTGTGCCCCCGCCAGCGGCTACCACACCATCACCCGCGCCGAAGGGCCCGTGGTGCTGGAGATCGACCAGCGGCCGGCCCTCGAACGGGTGATGGAGCTGCTGGGTAGTAGCGGCCTGAGCGCGGCGGACCTCCCCTTTTTCCTCACCCTTGGCGTCAATGTGGGTGACCGTTGGGCGGCGTTTGACGAGGCCAACTACCAGAACCGCCTCTGCCTGGCGGTGGATCAGCAGCGCAACGGGCTGGTGATGTTTGAGCCAGACCTGATCGCCGGCAGCCAGGTGCAGCTGATGCACCGCCGCTTTGACCTCGACTACATCCCGCCGCGGGTGGCGGCCCTGCGCGCCGCCTGCGCCGATCGCCAGCCCCTCTTCGCCCTCTATATCAACTGTGCCGGCCGCGCCGCCGCCTACTCCGGCCTCGCCGCCGAGGATGCCGATGCGGTGCGTCGGGCGCTGGGGCCAGAGATCCCACTACTCGGCATCTACTCCGGCGTGGAGATCGCCCCCCTGCGAGGGCGGCCGCACCCCCTCGACTGGACCGGCGTGCTCTGCCTCTTCAGCGCCCCATGACCCCCCCCGCCCCACCCCAGGACGAGCTGCTGGCCCGCCTGGCCGAGGCGGAGCGGCGCGCCGACTACTACGAACAGCGCAACGAGGCGCTCTCCGCCCAGGTGAGCCGTGCCGATGCCGCCGCCAGCGCGCTGCGCCATGAGCTGGAGCGCAACCGCCGCGGCTTCACCCTCCTGGCACGCCTTACCGGCTCCCTGGAGGGGGCCGACAACCTGCGTGATCTCTTCGCCCTCAGCTGCCGCCAACTCAACGGCATGTTGATGATGGAGCGCACCGTGCTGCTGGAGCCGGCCGGGGATGGCCGCCAGTTCCGCCCCACGGTCCTCCAGGGCTATGGCAGCGAGAGCGCGCTGATCGCCGGCAGCCTGGTCACCCCACCGGCCGCCCTGGCGGCCCCCGGCGGCGCCCTGCTGATCAACAGCGCCACCCCGCTCGACCCCACTATCCAGCAGTTTGCCGACGCCCTTCAGCTCCCCTACTTTGTCGCCGTGCCGGTGGTCCTGGAGGAGCGGGTGGAGGCGATCCTCATCACCGGCCGGACCCAGGAGCGGCTCATCTACACCCCGCGCCTAGAGGCGGGGGACCTAGAGACCATCCGCGCCGTCACCGGCTTCCTCGGCGCGGTGCTGGCCCGCCAAAACCTGCGTGAGGCGCGCCACCGCGCCGCCACCGACTCCCTCACCGGCATCTACAACAAGCGCCACCTGATGGAGCATGGCGACCAGCTACTGGCCGGTGCGGGGGGGGAAGCGGCGCTGTTAGTGCTCGATATCGACCACTTCAAACAGGTCAACGACCGCTTCGGCCACCTGGCCGGTGACCGGGTGCTGGAGGCGCTGGGCCAACTGCTGCGGGAGCAGCTACCCGACCCCCAGCAGGCCCAGCTGTTCCGCTTCGGCGGCGAGGAGTTCATCGCCATCCTGCGCCACTGCAACGGCGAGCAGGCGTGGCAGGTGGCCGAGACCCTGCGCACCGAGACGGCCCGCCTCCAGCCATCGGGGATCCCATTCAGCGTCAGCATCGGCGTCGCCCTCTCCAGCGCCCCCCACCACCCCAGCCTGGCCCAACTCATCGCCCGCGCCGACAGCGCCCTCTACGCCGCCAAACGGGCCGGCCGCAACCGTGTGGTGGTGGCCCGCGCCGCCGCCACCGCAGAGATCCCCTTCGATCCGCCCTAACGGCGGCGAGCGCCCCCTCAATACTCCACCCGGTCCCCCTTCTGGCACCACAACACAAAGGGCGCCTGCGCCTCCTCCCACAACAACTGCTGACTCGGCAGACGGCGCTCCCCCACCGCTAATCGCAGCTCTTGATAGATGGCTAGGTCATCAAAACCCGCCGCCGCCGCATCGGCGGCGCTGGCGCCGTACCACAGCCCATCGATTCGCGCCCAGAGCAGGGCAGAGAGACACATCGGGCAGGGTTCGCAACTCGCGTATAGCTCACAACCCCGGAGATCGAAACTCCCCAACTGTTGGCAGGCAGCGCGGATCGCCACCACCTCGGCATGGGCGGTGGGGTCGTTATCAAGGGTTACCCGGTTCTGCCCCCTGCCGATGACCTGCCCATCCCGCACCACCACCGCCCCAAACGGTCCACCGCCAGCGGCCACCGATTGCTGGGCCAGGGCGATGGCCTCTCGTAGGTACACCTCACGCTTTACATCCAAATCCTGGCCCCTCCCCTACAACCCGATAGAGATCCCCGCTCATCACCAATAAGCCTTTGAACAAATAACTATTTTTCCCCTATTGAAGCCTGTCGAGCGGCCCCTTTGAGATGACCCACTAAAGGCCATCCTGGGCGCAACCGTACACTAGCACCCTCTGTTATCTAGCGGTCCACAGGCCCGCGACATGGCGACGCTATATGGCAAACGCCGCTGACGAGCCCACTCCACAACCCCAGCGCTCCCCCACACGCACCAAATTGACGCACGCCCCCCTGGCGGGCTAAAAGAGGGGAGCTGGACCGGCCACCGGATCCAGCCGTTGCCCACCACTGTCACCCTCTATCCAACAGCCAAAATAAGCGAGGAGCCAGCGTGCCCGAGACCAAGATCCTCCTGCCTGAAAGTGAGATCCCCACCCACTGGTACAACGTGGTGGCCGATATGCCCAATCCTCCGGCGCCAGTGCTGGGCCCCGATGGCAAGCCCATCGGCCCGGAGGCCCTGGCGGCCATCTTCCCCATGAACATCATCGAGCAGGAGGTGAGTAGCGAGCGCTGGATCCCGATCCCCGACGAGGTGCGGGAGATCTACCGGCTCTGGCGCCCCTCGCCGCTGTTCCGCGCCCACCGCCTGGAGCAGATGCTCGGCACCCCGGCCAAGATTTACTACAAGTATGAGGGGGTGAGTCCCGCCGGTTCCCATAAGGTCAACACCGCGGTACCGCAGGCGTTCTATAACCGGGAGGCCGGTATCAAGCGCCTCACCACCGAGACCGGGGCGGGTCAGTGGGGCTCCTCTATTGCCCTCGCCGGACAGATGTTTGGGCTGGAGGTGCGGGTCTACATGGTGAAGGTGAGCTACGAGCAGAAGCCGTTCCGCCGCTCCATGATGCACACCTGGGGCGCTGAGGTGCTGCCCAGCCCCAGCCCCCTCACCGAGGCGGGACGCCAGATCCTGGCGGCCCACCCCGACTCCCCCGGCTCCCTCGGCATCGCCATCTCCGAGGCGGTGGAGGAGGCGGCCACCCGCAGCGATACCAACTACTCCTTGGGTTCGGTGTTGAACCATGTCCTGCTCCACCAGACCGTCATCGGGCTAGAGGCGAAAAAGCAGTTCGAGCTGGTGGGGGACTACCCCGATATGGTCTTTGCCCCCTGTGGCGGTGGCTCCAACTTTGGCGGTGTCGCCTTCCCCTTCCTGGCCGACAAGGCGAGCGGCAAGGCGGTACGCCTGGTGGCGGTGGAGCCCACCTCCTGCCCCACCCTCACCCGCGGCCACTACGCCTATGATTTTGGCGACTCCGCCGGCCTCACGCCGCTGATGAAGATGTACACCCTGGGTCACGACTTTGTTCCTCCCGGGATCCACGCCGGTGGCCTGCGCTACCACGGCGACTCCACCCTGGTCTCGCAGCTCTACCATGAGGGGCTGGTGGAGGCGCAGGCGGTTGCACAGCTGGCCACCTTTGAGGCGGGGCTCACCTTTGCCCGGGCGGAGGGGATCATCCCCGCGCCAGAGTCCAACCACGGCATCGCCGCCTGTATCGAAGAGGCGCTGCGCTGCAAGGAGAGCGGCGAGTCGAAGACCCTCTTCTTTAACCTCTCCGGCCACGGCCACTTCGATATGGCCGCCTATGATCGCTACTTCGCCCATGAGCTGGAGGATTACGACTATCCCAGCGAGGCGATCGAGGAGGCCCTCCACCACCTGCCCAAGGTAGGGTAGAGTGCCCTGCCGCACCCCATGCGGGGTGCGGTCTCTCCTCCCTGTTCGATCCAGCGCCGGAATAGCCCCATGACACCACCCGCACCCCTCACCCCTGACCAGCTCTACACCCCTTGCGATGTGGCGCAGTTTGTCTTTGATACCACCTCTGAACTGGACGACCTGACCGAGATCATCGGCCAGACCCGGGCCCTGGAGGCGGTGCGCTTTGGGGTCGGGATGCGACGCGAGGGGTACAACCTCTATGTGATGGGGCCACCGGGGATGGGCAAGCACTCCCTGGTGCGGCAATCGCTCGGCGAGAAGGCGGCCCAGCTCCCTACCCCGGATGACTGGTGCTATGTCCACAATTTTGAGCAGCCCCACCGCCCCAAGGCGCTGCGTCTCCCACCGGGTTGGGGGGCCCGGCTGCGGCTCGATATCTCCCACTTCATTGAGGAGTTGGCGGCGGCGCTGCCGGCCGCCTTTGATGGCGAGGAGTATCGCGCCGGTATCGAGGCGATGGAGGGCGCCCTCAAAGAGCGGGAGCAGCACGCCTTTGATGCCCTAGCGGCCGATGCCCTGGCCCATGACGTGAAGCTCTTTCGTACCCCCAGCGGCTTCGCCTTTGCCCCTTTACGTAACAACGAGGCGCTCAGTCCCGCGGAGTACGAGACCCTGCCGCAGGAGGAGCAGCAGCGGCTGGAGCGACTCATCGGCGGCTTTCAGGAGCGACTGCGGGAGGTGCTGGAGCATATCCCCCAGTGGCGCCGGGAGACCCGCGAAGAGGTGAAGCAGCTCAATCGCAAGACCGCCCGCGGGGTGGTGGACCAGCTGCTGGTGGATCTCAAACGGACCTACAACCCCTTCCCCGCCCTCCTCGCCCATCTGGAGGAGATCCGCGATGACGTGCTGGAGAACATCAAGGATTTCGTCAAGACCGAGGAGAGCGAGGGGGAGGTCCACCCCAGTACCCTCCACCGCTACCAGGTCAACCTGCTGGTGGATAACAGCCAGACCCGCGGCGCGCCGGTCATCTATCTCGATCACCCCACCTTTATGAATCTAGTGGGGCGGGCGGAGCACCTGGCCCAGATGGGGACCCTCATCACCGACTTTACCCTGCTCAAGTCGGGCGCCCTGCACCAGGCCAACGGCGGCTATTTGATGGTGGATGCCCATAAGCTGCTCACCCAACCCTTTGCCTGGGATGGTCTGAAACGGACCCTCTATGCCCACCAGGTGCGCATCGAGTCGCTGGAGAAGATGGTGAGCCTGGTGAGCACCGTCTCCCTGGAGCCGGAGCCGATCCCGCTCGATCTCAAGGTGGTGCTACTGGGGGATCGCTTCATCTACTACCTGCTGCATGAGTACGATCCCGACTTTGCCGAGCTGTTCAAGGTGGCGGCCGACTTCGAGGAGGAGATCCCCCGCGCCCAGGAGTCGGCCCTCCTCTACGCCCGGCTCATCGCCACCCTCGCCCGTAAAGAGGGGCTCAAACCCTTCGACCGCCAGGCGGTGGCGCGGGTGGTGGAGCATGGCGCCCGCCTCGCCGAGGATGCCGATCGACTCACCACCCACATGCGCTCCATTGCCGATCTGGTACGGGAGGCGGACTACTGGGGTAGCGAGAGTGGCCACCCGATTATCCTAGCGGCGGATGTGCAGCGGGCCATCGATAAGCAGAGTTATCGCAACTCTCGGCTGCGCGAACACCTCCAGGAGGAGATAGAGCGCGGCGCCATCCTCATCGCCACCCAAGGGGGAGGGGTGGGGCAGATCAACGCCCTCTCGGTGCTAGAGCTGGGGGGCTACCGCTTCGGCCACCCCACCCGTATCACCGCCACCGTCCACATTGGTGATGGCGATGTGGTGGATATCGAACGGGAGGTGGAGTTGGGGGGTCCGCTCCACTCCAAGGGGGTGCTGATCTTGAGCGGTTTCATCTCCTCCCGTTACGCCCGCCATCACCCCCTCTCCCTCTCCGCCCATCTGGTGTTTGAACAGTCCTACGGTGGGGTGGAGGGGGACTCCGCCTCCCTCGCCGAGTTGGTGGCACTGCTCTCTGCCATCGCCGAGCTGCCCATCCGCCAGGAGCTGGCCATCACCGGCTCGGTCAATCAGAAGGGGGAGGTGCAGCCCATCGGCGGGGTCAACGAGAAGGTGGAGGGGTTCTTTGATCTCTGTGCCGCCCGCGGGTTAACGGGTCAACAGGGGGTCATCATCCCCTACGCCAATCTGCGCCATCTGATGTTGAAGGCGTCGGTGGTGGAGGCGGTGCGGGCGGGGCAGTTTGCCCTCTATGCGGTACAGCGGGTGGATGAGGCGCTGGCACTACTCCTGGCCATGGAGCCGGGGGAGCCGGATAGCGAAGGCCTCTGGCCGACGGAGAGTATCAATGGCCGCATCCAGCAACAGCTGACCGAGATGAGCCTCATCAAACAGCGTTTTGGTGAGCGGGATCACCGCGATGAGGAGCAGGAGGAGGGGTTAGCTGCGGAGGGCGAGAGGGGCTAAGGCGCTGCCCCGCAGCCGGGAGGCGGCTGCGGGGTGCCGGGGGGATTACTCCTCCTCCGGCCCCAGCGTGGCGACCACCACCGCGGCGGCGCTGTCGTAGTCGTTGGTGAGGGACATGCAGTGGCCGCTACCACCGGCCAGGTAGATGCTAAACCCATCGCCCTGGTGGACCGGCTTGGCGCGAGGACTCACCTCATCGTCATTGCAAAAGGTGAAGCGGAGCGGCGCAAAGCGCTCCCGCACCGTCGCCTCGGCCGGATAGGGGCCGCCAGCCTGTTCGATACAGGCGGCGATCTCACCCACCACCTCGGGGGAGATCACGCCTCCTCCTCCGCACTCTCAAAGCGGTGCTCTATCCGCTTACCCATCACCTTGGCCAGCCACGGCGGCGGCGTACCGGTCAGCACCTGCTGCAACTCTGCCAACTTCTCCCGTGCCTCCCCCGCCTCGGGGAATTTGATGGGGTGGACGTCGGCCTTCACCACCTTGGCCGCTGCCGGACCGCCGATGGACATCACATAGAGCAGATGGCAGTCGGCGATGAGATCGGCGCGATAGGCGTTTTTGTCGCCACTCGCCTCCGCCCCCTCCGTGCCGCGGATGGCAACAAGACGGCTCTCCGTAGGCGAGACCTGGTAGATGAGAAAACGGGCGCAGCTACCGAAGTGGCCATCCAACCGCTCCTTACCGTTGGAGGCAACCGCCACCCGGATGGAGCCGGGCATGTCGCCTTCGGCGTAGGCCTCCACCGGCGGCAGGTCGTCATCCAGCTCCACGGTGGCCTTGCCCCAGAGGTAGTCGAGCGCCTGTTTGATGACCGGCAGCGGCATCTGCCCCAGATCGCCGTCGGCCGCCTCAGTGAGCTGGCGCACGGTGATGCGGGTCAGTTTATCTTCAGTAATGGGGAGGCCCAGGGCGTTGACCAGCACGCGCATCAGGCGGGCCGGTTCGGTGTCGGGCAGCACGCGCGCGGCCAGGCCAATGCGCAGCGCCGCTTCACGGGTGAACTGTTCGTTGCTCATGGGGCTCTCCTCCCGTAATTCATGGCGTGCAGCGCCCACGCCAGTGTGGTGGAGGCGCAGGTCGAGGATGACCTGCGCCGATCGCCGTCAGGCAGCTTCGACGATACAGTTAGGAACCGGGCACGCCTCGACGCACTGCGGCTCGTCGAACTCACCTTCGCACTCGGTGCAAACCTCGGCGTCGATGATGTAGGTCCCCTTCTTCTTCAGCACCGCCCCAGTCGGGCAGACCGGCTGGCAATCGCCGCAGGAGGTGCATTCATCTTTGACAATCATCATAGCCATGAGCGTGTCTCCTCAAACTCGTCGTAGCAGGTACCGCAAGGCACAGAGAGAAGTGGCCAGGGCCACCACCATTACATTTTCTTCGCCTTCACCGTGATGGGGAGCTTGGGCTCCGGCATCGGATCGACGTAAAACACAGAACCGTCCGCCAGCGTAAGTGCCCCGCCCCACTTCTCCGGGGTCTCAAACTCTACGGTCTCGACGATCTCTTCCAGATCCTTTTTAGCAACATAGAGGGAGAGCTTACCCCCTTCAGTGCGTCGTAGCATTACGCTTGGCATTACAAAATCCTCTAGCAAAAAGGGCCTTTTACCACAGAAGAAGAGGGGAGACACAGGGGTGCCGCGGTGATCCGGGTCCTCTGCGTGCTCCCCTCCTCTAACGGTGGTTCAGACCTTTTCGATTACCGCACCAGATCGAAGTTGAAGTCGGTGGTGCCCATACCCATGGTCTCCTCGTCGAGACGCTCCAGCACTGCATTCACCAGGGTGGTGAGGATGTACATGGCACCCTCGTAACCCAGGGTGGTCATGCGATGCAGGTGGTGGCGGTCGAAGATCGGGAAGCCCAGACGGATGAGCGGAACCTCGAACTCCTTGCCCTTGTACAGGGTGTCGCGCTGGATGAACTTGCCGTAGCTGTTGCCGATGAGGAAGTCCGGCTTGTTGGTGAAGCAGAGCGAACGCATGTGCCACAGGTCGGCACCCGGATGCACCTTGGTCTCCTTGCCGTAGGGGGAGGAGTCCAGCAGCTTCTTGATCGCCTTGGCCCAACGCTTGCTGCCGTTGTTGCAAACGATATCGGTCGGCTCAGCACCCATCTCCAGCAGGAACTGGGTCATGCCCATCAGGAAGTCGGGGTCACCGTACATGGCGAACTTCTTGCCGTGCAGCCAGGCGTAGCTGTCGGTCATCATGTCCACCAGGCGGCCGCGCTCCAGGGTGATGGAGGCCGGGATCGGCTTGCCGGTCAGCTCAGATACCTTCATCAGGAACTGGTCGGTCCAGGCGAGACCCATGGGGATGTCGAGCTTGGGTACGTCGTGCTTCCAGGTGTTCTCAGCAAACTTCCTGGTCTTCTCCAGCTGGCTCGGCTGAAGCAGCAGGGTGGTGATGGCGTTGGGCGCATCCTTCACCTGGTCGATGGTGGTGCCACCGGCATACATGCGGTACTCGCCGTCAGCCGGGGTGTCGAGCACTTCGGTCGGATCGGAGAGCATGGTGAACGGCACGTTCATCTCGGTCAGCATCCGCTTGATCACGCGGTAGTTACCGAGGTAGGTCTCAAAGCCCGGAACGATGTTCAGCTTACCGTTCTTGCCCGGCTCTTTGCCCTCCATGGAGTTGAGGGTGAAGTAGCGCAGGATACCCTCTTCCATGTTGTCCCAACCGGTCACGTGGGAGCCGACGAAGCTGGGGGTGTGGGCGAACGGGGTCGGGAACTCCTGGGGTACCCGGCCATCCTTCTTGGCGTTGCCAATGAAGGCGTTCAGGTCGTCACCGATGACCTCTGCCATGCAGGTGGTGGAGACCGCGATCATCTCCGGCTTGTAGAGGGCCTTGGCATTCTCCAGACCGGCAAACATGTTCTTCTGACCACCGAACACTGCTGCATCTTCCGTCATGGAGTCGGAGACGCAGGCCACCGGCTCTTTGAAGTGACGGTTGAAGTAGGTGCGGAAGTAAGCAACGCAACCCTGGGAGCCGTGGACGTAAGGCAGGGTCTTCTCGTAGCCGAGGGCGCAGAGCACAGCGCCGAGCGGCTGGCAGGCCTTGGCCGGATCGACGGTGAGGGCCTCACGCTTGAAGTTCAGCTCCTGGTACTCCATGGTGGTGGTCCAGTTGAAGACCTCATCGATCTTCTCCTGAGGCACCACGTCCTCGTACAGCTCACGCTTCTTGGCCAGGGTCTCTTTGTACTCGGGCTCCCGGAACAGGGGGTAGCAGGGCAAAACCTTCTCGGCAGACTGGGTCATCTCAATTCTCCTACCGCGCCACTCATGCGTGGACGCTGGCGTTGGGGGAGTACTTAGTTCCGCTGGGGGCGGGGTGGTTGTGGCGCCAGCCGCAGCGCCCCGCCCCCTTACGGTGTCTCGTCTTACTCGTTGACCGCCTTGGCAGCCGGAGCGTCCGAACCCTTGAGCCAGGGAGCGGTCATGCCGGACCAAGTGGGGCTGTTGATAGCCATGTCCATATCACGGGCGAAGATGGCGAAGCCGTCGTAGCCGTGGTAAGGACCGGAGTAGTCCCAGCTGTGCATCTGACGGAAGGGGATGCCCATCTTCTGGAAGATGTACTTCTCCTTGATGCCAGAACCGATGAGGTCAGGCTTGATCTTCTTCACGAACTCCTCCAGCTCATAGCCGGTGACGTCATCGTAAAGAAGGGTCGCGTTGCCCATCTCTTTCATGGTGCGGTCGTAGTCGTCGTTATGAGCGAACTCATAACCGGTGCCGACCACTTCCATCCCGAGGTCTTCATAGGCGCCGATGACGTGACGGGGACGCAGGCCGCCCACATACAGCATCACCTTCTTGCCTTCCAGACGCGCCTTGTACTTGTCGATCACCGCCTGCATCAGCGGCTGATACTTGGCAATCACCTTCTCGGCGTTGGCCTTGATCTCGTCGTCGAAGAAGCTGGCGATCTTACGCAGGCTCTCGGCGATCTTGGTGGGGCCGAAGAAGTTGTACTCGATCCAAGGAATCCCATACTTCTCTTCCATGAAACGAGAGATGTAGTTCATGGAGCGGTAGCAGTGCAGCAGGTTCAGCTTGACCTTGGGGCAGTTCTTCATCTCTGCCACGGTGCCGTCGCCGGACCACTGAGCCACCACGTTCAGGCCCATCTCCTCCAGCAGGATACGGGAGGACCAAGCGTCACCACCGATGTTGTAGTCACCGATGATGGAGACGTCGTACTTGCCCGGCTCCACCTTCTCCACGTCGGCCAGCATGTGGTCACGGATGGCATCGTTAGCGATGTGGTGGCCAAGAGACTGGGAGACACCGCGGAAACCTTCGCAGCGCACCGGCACAACAGGCTTGCCGAACTCGGCGGCGGCCTTCTTGGAGACTGCTTCGATGTCGTCACCGATGAGACCGATGGGGCACTCGGACTGCACAGAGATGCCCTTGTTCAGCGGGAACAGGGCCTCGACCTCTTCGATCAGCTTGGAGAGCTTCTTGTCGCCGCCGAAGACGATGTCCTTCTCCTGGAAGTCGGAGGTGAAGTTCATCGTGCCGAAGGTGTTCACACCCGTGGTGCCCACATAGTAGTTACGGCGCCCAGCGCGGGAGTACTGACCGCAGCCGACCGGACCGTGGGAGATGTGGATCATGTCCTTGATAGGACCCCACACCACGCCCTTGGAACCGGCGTAAGCGCAACCGCGGATGGTCATTACACCCGGCAGTGACTTACGGTTGGAGGTGATGCACTTGCTGGACTTCTCTGCACTCTGGTCATTAGAGGCCAGATGCTTAGCGCGATCTGCCTTGGCATCTTCGGGATAAACCTCAAGCACCTCTTGGATGAGGGCGTCGGTCTCTTCACGGGTCATCGTCGTCATTGCTCGTCTCCTTCGCCGCCCAATCCGGCGGACGAATCACTTGGAATAAGACGTTACAGCTCCAGAATCGAAACCCGGAGCGCGGGCGCAGTACGCCCGCTACTCCACGGCACCGGGCGAAAAGTGCTTAACCAGCAGCCAGCTCGGCAGCGGTCTTGCCGACGATGGTCTCGTCCTCGACTTCCATGATGCCGAACTCCATCAGGAGGTCTTCCAGCTCATCCATGGTCAGCGGGTTGGGAATTACGAACTTCTTGTTCTCGATCACCTTCTGAGCCAGCGCGCGGTACTCGTCCGCCTGCTTTGCCTTCGGGTCATACTCGATGACCGTCATACGGCGGATCTCAGCGTGCTGCACCACGTTGTCGCGCGGCACGAAGTGGATCATCTGGGTACCGAGCTTGGCAGACAGTGCCTCGATCAGCTCGTCTTCACGGTCGGTGTTGCGGCTGTTGCAGATGAGGCCAGCCAGACGCACGCCACCGGAGTTGGCGTACTTCACGATGCCCTTGGAGATGTTGTTGGCAGCGTACATAGCCATCATCTCGCCGGAGCAAACGATGTAGATCT
>QKFD01000113.1 GCA_003251535.1 Chromatiales bacterium
GGATAGATTACTGATCAAATAATCAGCTCATCATCCTTGAGCCGGTCCCCCGCCTCGGCGCTGAAACCAAACCGCTCACTGTAGGCACCCGCCTGGTACTGCACAAAAACCCCCTGCCCCGACAGCTCCAACAACACGCCATCCCGTACCAGCGCCTGCACGCTCTTCTCCGGCAGGTTGACAACGTAGCGCTGGGCGCGGCGCAGCAGGCCGCGGTCCGGGCCGTGTTGGTGGAGCTGATCGATGATGCCGGCCCCGTTGCCGTAACGCACCAGCACCGGCAGATAGCTGCTATCGATGAGCTTGAAGTGGGCGGCGGCGGTGGCGAAGTTGAAGTGGGGGAAGTCTTCGGGTTTGAGCGCATCGCAGATCATGTGTTTGTCGGTCAGGGGCCCGCGGCGGCGGTAGAGCTGCTGGAAAAAACGCCCAAACTGGGCCGGTGCCAACGGGTCCTCCGCCTTAAGCAGCTGCCGGCCGGCATCGCACGCCTGGCGCAGCACCCCAGGGGGTGGCGCGGTGGGCGGCACAAACACCACCACCTGGCCGAGTCCCGGTAGCCGCCCCTCGCGGTTGCAGCGACCGGCGGCCTGGGCGATGGAGTCGAGCCCCGCCAGGGCGCGGTAGACCACCGGGAAGTCGAGGTCCACCCCTGCCTCCACCAGCTGCGTGCTGACCACCCGCACCGGTTCACCGGCGGCGAGGCGTGCCTTGATCTCGGCGATCCGATCGCTGCGGTGCTGGCCGCACATCAGGGCGGAGAGGTGGAAGGTGCCGGCCGGCAACAGCTCCGCCAGCAGGCGGGCGTCGGCGCGGCGGTTGACGATGCAGAGCACGCTGGGGTGGGTCGCCAACTCCGCCGCCAGGTCGTCCCAAGCGCGCGGGGTACTGAGATCCGCTGGCAGCGTTAGCTGCACCCGGCGCAGCGCCTGGTGTAGCTGCGCCGGGTCCGGCGCCAGTTCGCGCACCGCCTCTGCGACAAAACCGACGCCGCGGCAGGCGGCCATCCCCGCCAACGCCGGTTGGGTGGCGGTGCAGAAGAGAAAGCTGACGCCGAAGTGGCGGCTGAGTCCGCCCATGGCCCCGAGGATCGGCCGCAGCAGATCCACCGGCAGTAGCTGCGCCTCATCCAGCACCACCACCGAGTTGACGATGTTGTGCAGCTTGCGCACCTGGCTGGTGCGAGCGGCGAAGAGCGACTCAAAAAACTGCACCGAGGTGGTCACCACCACCGGCGCGTCCCAATTCTCCGCCGCCAGCCGGCTCTGCGGCGTCTCATGGCGGAGATCAAGACTGGAGTGGTGCTCTAGTACCGCCTCTCTCCCCAGCGCCTCGCGGAAGGTGTCGGCGGTCTGCTCGATGATGCTGGTGTAGGGGATGACGTAGATCACCCGCCGCTTGCCGTGGGCCGGGTTGAGGGCGTGGTGGAGGGCAAAGGTGAGAGAGGCCAGGGTCTTGCCACCGCCGGTGGGCACGGTGAGGGAGAAGAGCCCCGGTGCCAACGCCGCCCCCTCACGGCAAGCGGCCAGCACCCGGGCGCGCAGAGGATTGACCGTGCTGTCGGGCGCCTCGGCCTTGGCCTTGGCGGCAAGGCGGGCGAGATAGGTGTCAAGCCGCGGCGCGAGCGAGGCGAGGGGCGGCCACTGCGTCCGGAGGGGGGCGTGCTCCGGCGTCATGTAGCCATCGGTGTCGAGAAAGTCCGCATCCACCAGGCAGGAGAAGAGCAGCCGCATCCAGAGGGCCGGATCGTCGCCACGGGGGCGGGAGCTGGGGGCCGCTGCCGCCAGCAGCGCCGCGGGCGGGGTGGCGGCCAGGGTGGCCTCATAGGGTGTCCGGTTAGCCAGGGTGGCGTTGGTACCACCCTCCCAGTCCTTGAGCCCGGTGTGGTGGGCGCTAATCAGGGCGGCGATCGCCTGCGCCAGCTGCCGCTCCGCCCGACCGGCGCTGAAGCGCGCCTCGGCATGGAGTGCGCCGGCGGCGGCGTGGGGCACCTTGCCGGGGTGCTGCTCTAGGTGGGCCTCTGGGTCCTTCAGCGCCGCCATGCGCTGCTGGAAGGCGAGCTGATATTTACCGAGATCGTGCCAGAGCCCCAACAGCTCCGCCCAATCGCCGGCCCCAAACGGCTCGGCGAAGCGGCGGGCAAGGGCGGCGGTAGCGTGCAGATGGGCATGGAGATCATGGGGCGGTTCAGCGCTAGCGGGGCGGATATGGGCGACGGGTCCGGGGGTGTCCATGGGGGCCTTCCTGAGAGTGGGGCCTCGTCAGGATAGGCTGGACTCAGCGAGGGCGTCACCTGCCAACCCAGGGCCGGACGCGGGCTACCGGCTAAACCTTATAGCGGAGAGGCCCCACGCTCCCGCACCATCGGGCGGGTCCATTTGGGAGGAGAATTCGGAATGCAGCCATGACTATGGGCAGTTGAAGGGGAGATAGCTGAACCTATCTGCACCGCCCTCCCAAGCAAGCTTGTCCTGATCCCACACGGAGGCGAGTCAGGCGCTCCCGAGGCGTTTACGGATGGGTTAACGCACTCTGTCAGAGGATTCACTACCTGCCCTCTGTATCCGCTCTTTTAGGGCGCTCATCAGTTCATCAAGAACATCATTTGGAATACCGTTCAATGGTAATAGCGCGCCCGTCCCGTCGAGGACGATGACGCGCTCCACGCCAAATTCGCGCGTCACTCTGAGGCTTTTGAGAGTCTGAAGGTCTGCCTTCATGCCAGCGCCATAGCACAAACTGTAGCCGTCTAATCTAATCGCTGTTCTCGGTGCCGAGCGGGCCACAACAAGACCGACGCCAATGGCCGATATCAGCAAGCCGACAGCGATTGGGTACGCTTTCAGGGCAACCAAAATAGAAGCGATGGCAAAAGGGATCCCGGCGGCGGCGGCCACTCTAGCCACAAGGTCTGCGGCCAACGGACAGGCACTCACCCACTCAAAATTACGCATCCCGGCCCACTCAGCTCTAACTTCACCAGGAAGCCCCCTCCAGCGTCCAGGGAGTCCTCCAGGGTACCACCCCGCCAACGCCATCCGACGGTCTAACAGGTCACTCCCATACGGTCCGACGCCAGCTTTATTGACGCAAACCCAGTGAACCCAATATTCAAAATTGGAACCTCTATCATCAGTAAAAGCAGACCCGCAGAAACACCAAGAAACAGAACGATAGATCGATCCAAGGTACTGGCTGCTCGCCAACCGTAGCCGGCGCTGACGAGTGCAATGAGGATCCCCAGGCTGACCAACCGCACACTGCCTCCCCCAAAGAACAGTGCGGCACTGGCCAGCGCCGCAGCGGCCGAAAGCATCTCTTTTACGCTACGAGGGGTCACGCGGTGGTGTTGGGGCGGGCGGATCAGCGCCATTCACTAGGCGCCCTATTGTTGTTCTAAAGCAGCGGGTTTCTATATCAAGTCAGCCAGTTCACCCGACCGGCCGGGGACGATTTATATTTGGCCCAAGTCTCCGTTGGCCGCACCACTTTTCTCGGTTTAATTTGCGGAGATCCCCTTGCAAACTATTTAGGTCGTTTCGTCCGTCCTCCGCCGCTTCTAGTACGCGCCGTCGCCCTCCCCGCGGCACTGCTCGGCAGTACCACGGGGAGATCTGTCCCTCAACGATAAAACGGCGGTGGGTAAGGGTAGGGTAACCCTGGGGCGGGCGGTGGCATGGCCCCTGCGGGGGGCATGGGGGCGGTGGCAGGGGCCGCTGGGGTGGGGTTAGGCGGTGCGCTTTGCAGCTCCTGTTCCGCGGCTTGGAGCACCTCCGGGGCCACTTCAATGGTCCGTCCTGCGGCGCCAAAGGCGCGCCGCTCTGGCCGGTACATCTCTTCGATGAAGGGCATCGCCCACTGGTAGCGACCGGGGGTGACTACCCGTAGCAGGTAGTAGAGTTCCAGCGGCTGCCAGGAGTGGAGATCGGCCGCGACGACGAAGCGGTCATCCCGGAACTCTAGGTGATCGATCTCCTGGTTATTGGCCATTGCCTGGAGATCGAGTCCCGGGATCTGCATCCCTTCCAGCGCCTGGGCGTGGGCCAGATTCTGGTTCTCCAGTTCGAGCCCGGCTGGCAGCATGTCCACTAGCAGTGCATCCCGCATCGACTGGTTGACGTCTACCCGAGTCCGCGCCAGCAGCAACTCGCCCACCACCAGTGGCCTATCGCCAATGGGGGTGCCGCTGGTGTCGTAAAGCTCGCGCAGGATGGTGATGCCGTCGTCACCGTCGGTGGGGGGGGCGGCGTGCGGGTATCCGGCCACCTCCAGGGAGAGATAGAGCGGGCTATCCTGGCGGGAGGTAAAGCTCACTCCTTGGCGTAGCGCCTCCGGGCTCAAGCTACGGCGGAAGGTACCGGTAACCGCCAGCGGTTCCCCCCGCTTGCCAGTGGTGAGGGTCCCCTGCCACGCCTTCTCGGAGCTGAGGGCAAGGCCGGCCAGGAACAGGGCGTTACGCTCCTGGGTGCTGAGCCACTGCCGCTGCCGTAGGCGCTCGGCCAGGGAGCTGATCAGCCACGGTAGTTCGGGGCTCTTGACGTGGTAGCGATCGAGCAGCTGGATGATGGCAGCGAGGTTGCGTAGCTGACTGCCGTAGTCACCATAGAAGCCGTAGTAGCGCTCCTTTTGCCCCTTCTCGCGGGCAATCCCCGCCTTAATCGCCTCGTTCGCCCGCCGCTCGTCCCCCCCCAGCTTGAGGGCCAGGCCGAGCTGGACCAGGGATAGCCCATCGCCCCCCTCCGACTGGTGTTGGTCGTAGAGGGTGCGCAGGGTGCCGAGGGGCGCTCGGCCGGCCCGCGCCAGCACGTAGCCGGCGTAGGCACGGGAGGCAAAGGCGAAGGCGGGGGAGCTATCGCCCTCCTCCACCGTGAAGCCAAAGCTGTTTTGCAGATGGTTGGCCAGCGCCTCCAACGCCTTGTCCAGCATCGGTGCCGGCACGGCGTAGCCACGGTCCCGCGCCTCTAGCAGGAAGTCGGTGACATAGGCCGAGAGCCAGGGGTTACCGGCCCCATCGCCACCCCACAGGCTGAAGGCGCCGTTGGGGTGCTGTTTGCCGGCCAGCCGCCCCACCGCCCCTTCGATCCACTCGCGCCGCTGGCTGTCGGCCACCGGATCCAGGAGGAAGCGGTTCTGCGCGGCGCTATCGGCAAAGAGCAGCGGGAAGGCGCCGGAGGTGGTCTGCTCGGCGCAGCCATAGGGGTAGTGGAGTAGGGTCTTCAGCAGCCGCGCCAGATCGAGCGGCGGCTGCGGTGAGACCAGCAGTTCGACCTCAATGGTGGCCGGTAGCAGCCCCTCCAGCAGCGCCGGATCGGCCACAAACTGGCCGCCAGCGGCCAGCGGCTCGCGCACTGCCCGCACCAGGCCAGGGTATGGGGGACGCACCGCCAACTCCCACTGACGGCGGATGTCGATCCCCTCGCCGCTCACCGCGAGTTCCAGCCGCCCGACGCCAAAGGCCTCGGCCCCGCTAATGGGGAAGGTGAGGCTCCGCCGCTCGCCGTCGGCCAGTTGGATCTGGCGCTGCTGCTCCGGTAGCCCTACTGGGGTGACGCCCCGCAGGGTGACGGTAAGGTTCTGCTCATGGCCGCTCAGGTTGTGGAGATCGAGGGTGGTCACGGCGTGGTCACCGGCCCCCAGAAAACGCGGGGTACTCAGCTCGGCGATGACCGGCGCCCGCACCACCACCTGCCGCTCGGCGGCCCCGAAGCGGTCGGCGGTGAAGGCGACGGCCATCACCCGCAGTTGGCCATTGAAGTCGGGCACTGGCAGTTCAACATGGGCCCGCCCCTGGCTATCCAGGGTGACCGGGCCGGAGTAGAGGCTGACGATCTTCACCTCCGCATCCGGCTTGCGGCTCCCCTTCTTACCGCCGATATCGCCGTCACCACCGTAGCTGAGGGTGGCGGTCTTACCGGCCATCTTCTCCACTACTCGATGGTAGAGATCGAACAGATCGGCACCGTAACCGCGGGGGGCGAAGAACCAGTCGAAGGGATCGGGACTCTGGAAGTCGGTGAGGGCGAGGATCCCCTCATCCACCGCGGCGATGGTGACCATCGCGCTCTCCCCGGCCGCCCCAGGCACCGCCACATCCACCGCCAGTGGCCGCTCCGGCTCCATCCGCTCGGGGGCGGTCAGCTCCACGGCCAGGCGACGCTCACCCCGCTCCAGCGGGAGATGTTTGAGGCCAACGGCGCGGGCTGGGGTTGCTTTGTCAACAGCGCCAGCGCCGCGCAACACCAGGGCGGTGACGTAGAGGTCATGGCGGGTCCAATCGGCATCGATGGGGATCTCCACCGTCGCCCCCTCCGCTGGCAGCTCCAGTCGCCGCTGCCACAACACCCGATCCCCCTCCACGGTGATGAGGGCGTGGCCCCCCTGGGGTGGTACCACCTGAACCTTGGCCACCTCACCCGCCTTGTATGCGGGGCGGTCCAGGGTGAGGGTCACCTGATCGGGCCGGGCGCCACCCTGCTCGGTATCCTCCCATGACCAGCCTGCCTCGAACCGATAGCGGGTGGTGAGGCCAGTGACGGGATCGAGGATCTCCAACCGATAACGGCCCCACTCCACCGGCAGGGTCAGTTGGCCACGGCCGCCGACGGGGAAGGAGAGGTTCTGCCGCACCACGGGGTAGGCCAGCTCGCTATATTGGCGGCTCCAGCCGCTGCCCGGCTCAAACTGCCAGTAGTAGTCCCGTGACTCCCGAACCAGCGCCACCTCTAGGTCGTTGGCCGCCAACAGCTCGCCCGCCGCATTGGTGCGGATCACCTCGAAGCCCACCTGGGTTTCGGAGTCGCTCTCATCCTTATCGAATAGCGGCCGGATCCCCACGAGGGTATCTGCCGGCCAGATGGACCACTCTAGGGAGCGGGCCACCGGCCGGCCTCCCGCCTCAAACAGCTGGGTCCGAATACGGGCGGTCAGCGGGGTGGTGAGGTCGCCCTCCCACGGCTGGAAGCTCTGCTGATAGTGACCCGCCTCATCCAGGGTGGCGTCAAACAGCTGCTGCTCCTGGCCGCGGGGAATACCATCGGGGTTGCCAAAGCGGTAACCGGGGAACTGCTCCAACAGCTCCCGCGCCGGCCGCACCAGCAGATCACCCGTGACCCGGGCGCCGGCCGCCGGTGCGCCATAGAGGAAGTCTCCCTGGATGTCGAGCAGCGCCTCCTGCCCGGCGGTGAGGGCCGCGGCCGGTGTGGTGAGGGTGAGCTTCATCCGCTCGGGGAGGAACTCCTCCACCAGGAAGCTATAGAGGTGGTCAGGGGTATTGCTCTTGGGATCCACCCGCAGCTCCAGCTGCCAGCGACCGGTGGGGGCATCGCTGGGGATGGCGAAGCTGTGGCTGTAGTGGCCTAGCTCGCCAGCCGGTAGCACATATTCGGCCGCCAGCTTGCCATCGGCCCGGATAAGCCGGGCGTTGAGCGGCAGCGGGGCGCTGGCGCGACCGTCACTATCGCGCAGCAGGGCGGTGACATCCACCGTCTCCCCAGGGCGATAGATATCGCGGGGGCCGTAGGCGTAGATCTCCAGCGGCCGCTGGGGCCGTCCGGAGATGGCAAATTCGGAGAGATCGAGCGCCGGCCCGGCAAGGCCAATGAAGGCCAGCTGCTGCCCATGCTTGCCCAACAGGACGGAGGCGCTGGCCTGGGCTGGCAGGGTGGCGCGACCATCCACATCGGTGAAGATGCGCTGTGCCAGCGGCTTGCCCGTGCTGTCGTACAGTGCCACCTCCACGTCAGGCAGCGGCGCCCCAGTGGCGATGGAGGCGGCAAATAGCTCCAGCTGTTGGGGGAAGCGGCGCAGATGGAGACCGATATCGCTGACCGTGAAGAAGGCGGTCTGGGCGTTGTACTCGAAGCTGCCGGGGCGATTTAGCACCGCTAGATAGAAGCCAGGTGCCGCCAACTGTGGGATCTGCCCCACCGGGATGTGGGAGATGGTGCGGCGGTTGGGCTCGCCATGGGTATCGAAACGGGCGAGATAGACGCTCTCCAGCCCCTGACTCACCTCATTCAGGTACCAGCGGTCGAGGGTGCCACCATTGGCCACCTGGAGCGCCAACTCCTGCATCTTCTCCACCGGCACCCGCAGGAACTCCACGTCCACCGCCGGCACATTGACGCTCACCACCGGCAGGCCGTCGGTGAGCCCCGCCGGTAGGATGAGCCCCTGGCTGGCAAATCCGGCCATCGGCATGATGGGCTGGGTCTTGACGTTGAACGACTGGTGGCCCGGCAGGGCGCGGCCGTTCTTGGCGGTCAAACCACGCCGCACCAGGACCACATAGTCGGTCTCTGGATCGACATGGGGGAAATAGAGCACCTGGCCGTTCTCCCCCAGTACCCAACCCCCACTCACCACCTGGCCAGCGCGGCTGACCTCAAAGAACGAGTCGTGGCGCTTGCTCCCATCGAGGGGATCGGAGAGGACCACCGCCAGGGCCGGTGCCCCGTCGTAGGTGCGCTCGACCACCTGCTCCACCTTGAGGGACAGCGGGCCAGCGGCCTGAGCCAGGGCGGAGTAAAGCCAGAGGGCGAGGAGCCAGAGGGATGCGAACACCGGAGCGGGCCGAGCGAGACGCATGGGGGATTCTCCTTGGGAGTGGGGACAGAGACGAGGCAGCGCGCCCGATGTTAATACACTCCAGTGAAAGAGACACCCGGGCAGATGATTCTCCCCCGATGGGCGGCATAGGTGGGCGCAGGTCACATAGAGGGGTTAGAATTGCGCCCCCGTTTTGCTACGGATGCGAGATCCGCCATGTCCCAACCCGCTGCCGATCAGCCCCCCGTGGTCGCCGCTGTCGATCTCGGATCCAATAGTTTTCACATGATTGTGGCGCAGCCACTGGATGGAGAGCTGCGCATCATCGACCGCCTCCGCGAGCCGGTCCGCCTCGCATCGGGCCTCGATGCCGACAATCAGCTGGCAGAGGATGCCCGACAGCGGGCCCTCGCCTGCCTCTCCCGCTTTGGTCAGCGTCTCGCCGGGATGCCCTCGGGGAGTGTACGGGCGGTGGGTACCAACACCCTGCGCAAGGCCAAGGGGACCGATGACCTACTGACCCGCGCCGCCGAGGCGCTCGGCCACCCCATCGAGGTGATCGCTGGGCGTGAGGAGGCGCGACTCATCTATCTGGGGGTCTCCCACAGCCGCCCGGCCCTGGATGGCCGCCAGCTGGTGATGGATATCGGCGGCGGCAGCACCGAGTTCATCATCGGCGAGCGGTTTGAGCCGCTGCTGATGGAGAGTCTGTTCATGGGCTGCGTCAGCATGACCCAGGCCTACTTCGCCGACGGCACCCTGAGCGAGAAGGCGATGAAGCGGGCAGAGATCGCCGCCGGTGTGGAGCTGCAACCGATCAAACGCCCCTTCCGCCAGCTCGGTTGGCAGGTAGCGGCAGGGGCGTCGGGCACCATCCGCGCCATCGGCGAGGTGGTGCGGCAGATGGGTTGGTCTGAGGGCACCATCACCCGTGACGCCTTAGTGCGCCTGCGGCGGACGGTGGTGGAGTTGGGTCATGTCAATAAGTTATCGACCCTCAAGGGGTTGCGGGAGGAGCGGGCGCCGGTGTTCGCCGGTGGCCTGGCGGTGCTTCAGGCCGCCTTCAACGCCCTTGAGATCGAGGAGATGGCGGTGGCCGACTGGGCACTGCGCGAGGGGCTGATCTACGATCTCATCGGCCGCATCAACCACGAGGATGTGCGCGAGCGGACCATCCTCGGCATCTGCCAACGCTACGGTACCGATGTGGAGCAGGCCCAGCGCATCGACGGCACGGCCCAGACACTCCTGCATCAACTCGCCCCGGCGTGGGGCATGGTGGGTGAGGAGTGCGCCTCACAGCTGCTGCACTGGGCGGCGCGGTTACATGAGATTGGCCTGGTGGTGGCCCACAACCAGTACCACAAACACGCCGCCTACCTCATCGAGAACGCCGATCTGCCTGGCTTCTCGCGCCAAGAGCAGCACCTATTGGCGCTCCTAGTGCGGGTCCATCGCCGTAAATTTGCCGATCCCCTGTTCAAGGACCTGCCCAAGGGCCAGAGTGAGCGGGCGGTACGCCTGGCGGTGGTGCTGCGCCTGGCGGTGCTACTGCACCGCAGCCGCAGTGAGCAGCCGCTACCAGCGATTGGGGTGGAGGCGAGCAACGGCCACCTCAGCTTGAAATTTCCCCCGGGTTGGCTGGATCAACACCCCTTGACCCAGGCGGACCTGAGCCAAGAGGCGGAGTATCTGACAGCGGCCAAGGTGGGACTCAGCTTCGAGTAACCCCCGGAGAGGGGGGAAACCTCCCCTACTCCGCCGGTGGATAGGCGCCGTCGGCGTCGTGGACCTCTTCACCGGTCACCGGGGGATTGAAGACGCACACCAGATGAAGCTCGCTGGTGGCCCGTAGCAGATGCTCGTCGTGGTTGTTGAGGGCGTAGAGGGTGCCGGGGCGGATGGGGTGGATGGTGCCGTTGGCCAGCTCCTCGATCTCCCCCTCCCCCCCGACGCAGTAGACCGCCTCTAGGTGGTGCTTGTACCAAAGATGGGTCTCGGTACCGGCGAAGATGACGGTATCGTGCATGGAGAAGCCCATGCCATCCCCCTTCAACAGCAGCCGCCGGCTGACCCAGTGGCCATTGGGGTCACGCACATCCCGCTCGGTGCCGAGGGCCGCTTGTAAAGTCCGGACAATCATGCGGCACTCCCCCGCAGGTTGGCATCCTTCCGCTCCAACAGCTCGCCAATCACCTCATCAATAATGGTGAGCCCTTCACGCAGGGTCTCCTCGTCGATGGTGAGGGCGGAGAGGAACTTGAGCACGCTATCGTCAGCGCCGGCCAACTCGATCAGCAGCCCCCGTTGGAACGCCTCCCGGCTCACCTCACCGGCAAAGCCTGGACGTGGGATATCGAGCCCCCAGACCATGCCAACCCCCCGCACCTTGGCCTCCAGCGAGCTGTACTTGGCGGCGATGCGATTCAGCTCCTCGGCCATGATATTGCCCTTGTAGGCAACGGCCTCGGCGAGGTCGAGGTTATCCCAGTAGCCAAGGGCCTGGGTGGCGGCGACAAAGGCGAGGTTGTTGCCGCGGAAGGTGCCGGTATGCTCCCCCGGTTTCCACTGGTCCAGCTGCGGCCGCATCAGCAGCATCGCCAGCGGCATCCCACCGCCGATGGATTTGGAGAGGGTCACCATATCGGGGTGGATCCCGGCACGCTCGAAGCTGAAGAAGGTGCCCGTGCGGCCGTTGCCCACCTGGATGTCGTCAATGATGAGCAGGATATCGAACTCCCGGCAGAGCTGCTCCAGCTGCTGCAACCAGCTGATGGAGGCGACGTTGATCCCCCCCTCCCCCTGCACCGTCTCGACAATGACGGCCGCCGGGAGATCGACGCCGCTGCTCTTGTCTGAGAGGAATTTGCGCAGGTATTCGATGGTGTTGACCTCCGGTCCAAAGTAGCCGTCAAACGGCATATGGACCGAGTTCACCCGCATCCCAAAGAACTCGTCACGATAGAAGTTGTTGGCGGTCACCGCCAACGAGCCCAGGGTGAGGCCATGGTATCCGTTGGTGAAAGCGATGATGTTGGAGCGCCGCTTCACCAGCCGCGCCAACTTCAGTGCCGTCTCTACCGCGTTGGTGCCCGTCGGGCCGGTGAACTGGATTTTGTAGTCCAGATTGCGCGGGGTGAGGATGGTGTCCTGAAACTTCTGGAGAAAGATCTTCTTCGCCACCGTCGCCTTGTCCAGCCCATGGACAATGCCATCCCGCTGGAGATACTCAATCAGCGCGGCGCTGATGAGCGGGTTGTTGTGGCCGTAGTTGAGGGTGCCGGCGCCGGCAAAGAAGTCGATGTAACGCTTGCCCTGCTCGTCATGCAGCAGGGACCCTCTGGCGGTGTCAAACACGGCGGGGAAGGAGCGGATATAGCCGCGCACTTCCGACTCAAGCTGTTCAAAGATCCGCATCGGATAATCTCCTTAAATTCGTGGCTGACGAAGGGGGCCGACGCTGAGCAGCAGCTCCTCTTCGTGACCGTCGCTAAAACGCTCCCGATCGAGCCACAGGCACTCCGTCAGGGGCGCGGCGTGGCGCTCTGCCAAGCGGGCGAAGACCCGGCGGGAGGCGTCGTTGGAGGGGGAAACGGTGACATCCAGGTGGGTAACCCCAGCCGAGGCGGGGCACTCCAGTAGCCAAGCGACCATGCGGCTGGCGAGACCACGCCCGCGCAGTTCACCCGCTACGGCCATCTGCCAGACGAATAGCCGCTCCCCGTGGTCTGGCTGGCGATAGGCGGAGAGAAACCCCACCAGGCGTCCATCTAACTCCGCCACAACGCAGGTGCTGGCGAAATGGCTGCAAAGAAGGTAATAGGCGTAGGCCGAATTGAGGTCGAGCGGTGGGCTCGCGGCGATCAGATGGTGGACTTGGGCGCCATCGCTGAGGGTTGGATGGCGCAGGACAAGGTCAGCTTCGGGCATCCATCGGTCCGGGTTGCTTGTCGGACCCGCAGCATATTACTTTGACGTCAAAATGTCCATCACGGATGGCTCACCTGTAATTTGCCCAAGATACGGCTGGATATCGGGTTTACGACACTATTTAGAGCTTAGAACACAAAATGATTATCGAGCGACATGAAGAGGTATTGGTGGCCCTGCGGCGCATCATTCGGGCGGTGGATCTCCACTCCAAGCGGCTCATGCAGTCGGTCGGCCTCTCTGGCCCGCAGCTGGTCCTACTGAAGACCTTGGCGCGGGAGGGGCCGCTCACCACCGGCCGTTTGGCCCGCCTCGCCAGCCTCTCCCAGGGGACCATCTCGGCCATCCTGGATCGGCTGGAGAGGCGCGGTTTCACCGCTCGCACCCGCTCCGAGAGCGACCGCCGGGAGGTGGTGGTCACCCTCACTGACGAGGGTCGGCGCACCGTGGGTTCGGCGCCAGACCTGCTGCAAGAGAGCTTCATCCAGAGCTTTAAGGGGTTGGCCGATTGGGAGCAGACCCAGCTACTGGCCTCCCTCCAGCGCCTGGCCCAGATGATGGATGCCGCCGATCTCGACGCCTCCCCCTACCTGGAGACACGACCGCTAGATGGTTCCTGGGAGGCGGGGGAGGAGAAGCGAGGTGCGCAGACGGCGGAGCAGCAGGGCCCACCCGCCATCAGTAAACCGCGCCGACGGAGCGGGGGCCGACGTCCCCAAGGGGGCCCCGAGGGCGGAGCAGAGCCCGCGGGTTGAGGTTTTTGCTGCGGCAGCGGGGGCGTCTGGCGGGCAGCGCCGGCAAGGGGGACGGAAACCCAAAAATTTCTTGTGGATCCACAAGGATGATAGGGTTACTACAATGCCGCTTCGCTACTTTAAGAGAGCCTGACGGAGAGGCAGATGCAGACCGGCCCGCGCGAGATAGTCACCCCCTTCCGCCCCATTCCACTGGATGTTCCAGAGGGGATGAAGCCCAATGAGTTCTTCAACAGCACCGAAAATCTAAATGATCTGGTCCATAACAATGGGCTGTTGATCAACCCCGAAAATCTGCTGCTCTACCGCAAGGCGTTGGGCCACTCCAACGAGTTCGACACCTCCATCATCTACAACACCTCCCGCACCATCCTCGATCCGCTGGGGCGACCGGTGCGGCGTACCCAGGTACCGGTGGAGGTTCGCCGGGTCTGGAATCGGATGAACCAGATCATCATCCAGTACATGCTGGAGCGTTACCCAGATCCCGGCCAGCATCTGCTGCTGGCCGGTGAGGCGAGCCTGGATGCCACCTGGCCCCTCACCTCCCCCGGGGTACCCAGCATCCGCATGTTGCACAACCACTTCATCGTCTTCCCCATGGCCACCCTGCGTGACGCGGAGCTGGCCGACTCGAAGAACCCCAACCTCACTGACGGTGGCCAACACAGCCTGTTTCAGGCCTACATGCGCGATGTCTACCGCAAGTTCTTTGATCGCGCCCTCGATCTCACCCTCCTCAGCCCTGCCGCCAGCAGCGACTCCCGCATTGAGCTGACCGGCTATCCCCAGGGACTGCCGAGCTGGGAGATCCGCGGTGGCGTGGAGTCGCTAAAAGAGGTGCAGTTTTGGCGCGAATATGACGCCATCCTCCAGGGCTTCCTCGACTTCTACCGCTCATTCTTCAGCCAGGTCTCCACCCGCAACGCGCCGATGCTGCAAGATCTCTACTTCCCGCAGCAGGTGGAGGATGTGCTGCTCAACGACAACGACTTCCTCGCCACCGCCAAGCGGGTACGCGATCGCTGCATCACCGACGCCAAATATGCCAACTCCATCCGTTGGCAGCCCGCCTTCAAGCAGCTCATCTACCGCAATGACGAGGGCAAGCTCATCGTCACCATCAGCCAAAACTCCATCGGCAACGCCATTACTGAGCTGCTCGGGGTGGTGGTGAAGCGGGTACCGGATGCCGACGCCTATGCCCAAACCGAGCCCGCCCTGATAGAGCGGTTGGTGGAGGTACGTCAACGGCTGGTGGAGGCCGATCTGGGACAGGGGATCGCCACGGAACACTGGGCAGCGCAGTAGGCATACTGCCTCGGTGATGCCCCCCTAAACCACGGGGGGCGCCCAGGATGGGCAGTGCGAAGGCCCGGCCAAGCAAGACCTACCGACCAAGCTGCCCCCTCCACTCTAGGCGGAGGGGGCACTGGGCCGTCGGCCGGGACGGGCAACTAGCAGGGACTACTTTTCCGCTACTGATACCGTGCTATGCCGCTGCAATCATCCGCCCCGTAGTGAGGTAGTGCTGGATGGCCGCAGCAAAGTGCTGCATAAACTCGGCAAAACTCTGCGCGGTAAACTCATCCACCACCGGCTCGCCCGCCGCCCCTATGGCGGTGTGGGCGTAGGTAATAGTGGCGCGGGTGTGGCCCTCTGGCTCGGGTTCGATAGCGATGGAGAATCGGCTCACCGTGGCCTCTGGGACAGTTCGATAGATCTCTAGCCACCGCTCCGGCTCATACCCGGTCACAACCCATATCGCATCACTTGAGCCTTCGGCCTCGATAAAGATGCAGTCGCGCTCCATCAAACCGGAGTTGGAGACAACTAACTTGGGATCCCAGTCGGGGATCCAATCGGTCTCCCGCACGGGGCAGAGCAGAGGAAACACCTGAGCCGGTGTCCCATGCCAAATCTGCACCACACTGTGCTCCTGTCGCTTCGGCTGGATAATCTTCATGGAGTTCTCCTCTCAAAGGTATATCAGGGTCGGCGACGACCTCATCGCCGACCCACACCCTAGGCGGTATACCTTTAGACAGGTCAATCCAGCGTGCGCCACGGCCTGCCAGCCAACCCCACTATCGAAAGTCGCCTACCGTCCAGGCCAGTAGGTGCCATACATTGCGGCAAAACTTAATCGACCGCGGGCCAGTGGTCGTGGCGCGTCCGGCGCTCTTGGCGATAGTTGGTGATCTCCAGGCGAGTCCCGTCGGGGTCAACGAGAAAAGTAGCCCAGTAGTCTGCGGCATATTCGGGATAGAGCCGCGCCTCGGTTGCCTCAATACCGTGGTTCCGCAGCGTGTTGGCCACTGCCACTACATCGGCAATCGACTCTACCCGCAAGCAGAGATGGTGCAGCCCAGGCCCCGATGTAGGACGGGCCGAAGAGGGATCGGCAGGTCGCAGCACATAGCCAAAGTGACGGTTGAAGTAGTGGATGTGGGGCGCTGCCGCCAGATCGAACTTCTGCTTTTTAAATCCGAGCGTCTGACCCAGTAACCGATCGTAGAAGGGCTCTGCCCACCCCAGATCGGAGACCGCGATAAAGATGTGATCAATCCCGATGACCTCTACCATCTTCCCCTCTCTCTAGGCCGCCCCAAACAGAGAGCCCCCACCGCTATCGACTTCAGCGGTGGGGGCTCGGGGGGGGGGTGGCCGACACCCTAGCCGGTCGCGGGAGCGACGGCCCGACTCAGACGTTGAAGCGGAAGTGCATCACGTCGCCATCCTGTACCACATACTCCTTCCCCTCCAGGCGCAGTTTGCCGGCCTCTTTGGCCCCCGCCTCGCCCTTGAACTGAATGAAGTCGTTATAGGCGATCACCTCGGCGCGGATGAAGCCACGCTCGAAATCGGTGTGGATCACCCCAGCCGCTTGGGGGGCGGTGGCGCCGATGAGGACATCCCAGGCGCGCACCTCCTTCTCGCCAGCGGTGAAGTAGGTGTGGAGCCCCAGCAGCTTGAGGCCGGCGCGGATGACCCGGTTGAGCCCCGGCTCCTCCAGGCCCAGGGAGGCGAGAAACTCCGCCCGTTCGGCCTCATCCAACTCCACCAGCTCCGCCTCGATGGAGGCGCACACCGGTACCACCTCCGCCCCCTCCTCCGCCGCCATGGCGCGCACGGCATCCAGCAGCGGGTTGTTGTCGAAGCCATCCTCGCTGACATTGGCGATATACATGGTGGGCTTGACGGTGAGTAGGTGGAGGTCATACAGCATGGCCAGCTGATCGGCCTCTAGCCGCATCGCCCGCACCGGTTTGGCGCTGTCGAGATGGGCCTTGACCCGCTCCAGCAGCTCAACCCGGGCCTTCGCCTCTTTGTCACCGCTCTTGGCCACCTTGGCGGCGCGCTGTAGCCCCTTCTCCACCGTCTCCAGATCCGCCAGTGCCAGCTCGGTGTTGATCACCTCGACATCGCCCAGCGGATCCACCTTCCCCGCGACGTGAATGACGTTGTCATTCTCGAAGCAGCGCACCACATGGGCGATGGCGTCGGTCTCGCGGATATTGGCTAGAAACTTATTGCCCAACCCCTCCCCCTTGGAGGCGCCTGCCACCAGGCCGGCGATATCGACAAATTCGATGGTGGTCGGCAGGGTCCGCTGGGGCTTGACGATGGCGGCAAGGGCATCGAGCCGTGGATCAGGGACAGCCACCACGCCGACGTTGGGCTCGATGGTGCAGAAGGGGTAGTTGGCCGCTTCGATGCCGGCCTTGGTAAGGGCGTTGAAAAGGGTGGACTTGCCCACGTTGGGCAGACCGACGATGCCACACTTGAATCCCATGGGTCCTACCGAAAGCTGAGGCGACCATACGGCCGCTATATGGATGGAGGCGGCCGCCCCCCACGCTACTGGGGACCCGGCAAGAGGACCGGGTGAAACGACCGCGAAGGGCGCGATCATAGTCGAAGCGTCGCCGCGACGCACTGGTCACGCCCTGCGGCGCCCGTTGGGCGGCGAGATAGCGGCCCCAATAGCCGGCCCTATCACGACGCTGGAGGGGCCATAAATAGCAAAAAACCGCCCAGGTCACCCTGGGCGGTTTTTACGCTTTGGGAAGCGTGAGGTGCTTACTGAGCCTTAGGCGCAGCAGGGGCAGCATTGCGGTTTTCCCAAGCCTTCTGCGCCTCTTCCATCATCTTCTGGTGACGCTCCATCATCTGCTTCTGGTGCTCTTCGAAGTTCTTACGAGCGGTCTCGTCAAACCCCGGGCCGTAGCCGTAGGGGGCGGCGCCATAGCCGTAAGGAGCACCACCGTAGCCGTAGGGGGCGCCGTAACCACCACCGTAGGGGGCACCGTAGCCGTAGGGGCCGTAGCCATAGGGGTTGCCGTAGTAATCGCCGTAGCCATTGCCGTATCCACGGCCGCGGGCACTCATGTTGAAGTCGAAATCACCATCACCGAACATGTCGTTGAAACCGTTGCCGTTCCAAGGACCACCACCGCCCCACCAGGCGTTGGCGGAGGCAGAGGCAGCGATCAGAGCGGCGGCAGCGGCCAGCTTGAGGGTCTTCTTCATCATGGGTCTAACTCCTGTTGTGGTTATTTGCTACAACTGCGAGAGATAAACGAGTGATCCGACGGGGAGCAATTATATAAGAATATTCTGATATGCCAAGAGAGCCCTGAAATAAAGTTTGTAAAATCATGACTTCGAGGCAGAAATTGATTTATATCAGTTCTATGACTCACTGTTTTTGATCTGAGCGCAAAAATCCCCCGAACGGATCCGCGCACGCCCCTGGGTAGGGCGCTGATAGAGGTAGCACCAAGCCGCGATACACCGCCCACCGGTCAGGGTGACCGGCCAAGACTCCCGCCGGTACTCCGCGGTGGCGTCACCATCACACCCCTCATAGACGTCGAGCCAGGCCGGAGGTTCGCTAGGCCCGTCAAAATAGTAGAGGTCCCCCACCACCACCCCGCGCCCGGCGACTAAACCGGGGTAGTGGGTGATGCGGTAGAGGCGCCCTTCAACCTGTGCCCGTCCCAGCCAACGCGCCTCCCGCCCGAGCCGGCGCGCCATGGGGTGGGGATATCCCCGGCGCAGGGTGCCGTAGACAAAGAGGTGACACCCCGGCCCCTGCGCCAAACGAGATCACCCAAGCCAGCGGCGGGCGTTACGGAACATCCGCAGCCAAGGGCCATCCTCGCCCCAACCCGCCGGCCGCCAAGAGAACTGCACCGTCCGGAATACCCGCTCGGGGTGGGGCATCATGATGGTGAAGCGCCCATCCTCAGAGGTGAGTCCAGTCAGCCCCAACGGAGAGCTGTTGGGGTTGGCGGGATAGATCTCGGTAGGGTCGCCGCGATTGTCCACATAACGCATGACCGCTAGATGACGGCGCAGCGCCTCCTCCGGCGGGTGCTCGGCGCGGAACTCCGCCCGCCCCTCGCCATGGGCAACGGCGATGGGGATGCGCGATCCCTCCATCCCGGCGAGGAACAGTGAGGGCGATTTCAGCACCTCCACCAAGGCCAGCCGCGCCTCAAACTGCTCCGAGGCGTTGCGTACAAAGCGGGGCCAGTGGTCGCTACCCGGGATCAACTCGCGCAGGTTGGACATCATCTGGCAGCCGTTGCACACCCCGAGGCCAAAGCTGTCACTACGGGCAAAGAAGGCGGAGAACTGATCGCGCGCCTGGGGGTTGAACAGAATGGACTTGGCCCACCCTTCGCCGGCGCCGAGGACATCGCCATAGGAGAAGCCACCACAGGCCACCACACCTTGGAAGCCTGCAAGGGCAATCCGACCGGCGATGATGTCACTCATGTGGAGATCCACTGCGGCAAAACCGGCACGGTCAAACGCCGCCGCCATCTCGATCTGCCCATTGACCCCCTGCTCACGCAGGATCGCCACCCGCGGCCGGGCGCCGGTGGCGATGTAAGGGGCGGCGATCTCCTCGGCTGGATCAAAGGTGAGATGGGCCTGTAGCCCCGGGTTGGCGGGATCGAGCAGGCTCTCGATCTCCTGGCGGGCACACTCGGGGTTATCGCGTAGCGCCTGCAAGCGATAGCTGGTCTCAGACCAGGCGGTATGGAGGTCCAGCAGCGCCTCGTCCAGGATCGGGATCCCGCCGTGCTGCACCTGTAGCCGCCCGCCATCACTCAACTCACCGATGACATGGCTGTGGTGCTTAAGGCCGGCGTCGGCCAGCCAGGCCAGCACCTCGTCGGTATCCTGGTGACGGACCTGGATGACCGCCCCCAACTCCTCGTTGAAGAGGGCGGCGACCGGATCATCCCCCAGGTCATCGATGCGCACATCAAGGCCGGTGCGGGCAGCAAAGGCCATCTCGCAGAGGGTGACGAACAGCCCGCCATCGGAGCGGTCGTGATAGGCCAGCAGCAGACCACGACCATTCAACTCCTGTAAGGTGGCAAAGAAGCGTTTGAAGGTGGCGGGGTCGTCCAGATCGGGGGTGTGGTGGCCTAGCTGGTTGTAGATCTGGGCCAGGCAGGAGCCGCCGATACGGTTACGTCCCTTACCGAGGTCAATGAGGATGAGGTCGCTATCCCCGCTGGTGCACAGCTCCGGCGTGAGGGTTTTGCGCACATCCAGCACCTGGGCAAAGGCGGTGACGATGAGCGAGATGGGGGAGATCACCTGCCGTGACTCCCCCTCTTCGCGCCACACGGTGCGCATAGACATGGAGTCCTTGCCCACCGGAATGGCGATCCCGAGCGCCGGGCAAAGCTCCATGCCCACCGCCTTCACCGCATCGAACAGGCCGGCATCATCGCCGTTGTGGCCGGCGGCGGCCATCCAGTTGGCGGAGAGTTTGATATCGCCGATCTTGCCGATGCGGGCGGCGGCGATGTTGGTCAGCGCCTCGCCCACCGCCATGCGGGCAGCGGCGGCCGGCTCCAGGATGGCGAGCGGGGTGCGCTCGCCCATCGCCATCGCCTCACCACTGTAGCTATCGAGGCCGGTGGCCGTCACGCCACAGTCGGCCACCGGTATCTGCCACGGGCCCACCAGCTGATCGCGGGTCACCAGACCACCCACCGTGCGGTCACCGATGGTGATGAGGAAGCGCTTGTCGGCGATGGTGGGAAGCTTGAGCAGGCGGTAGGCGGCGTCCCGCGGTGAGACGGTGCGGGTATCAAACTCCGGTTTCCGGAACGGCCGATGGCTCGCCTCCCGCAGCATCTTGGGTGGCTTACCCAGCAGCACCTCCATCGGCATATCGATGGGGGTGGTATCGAAGAGCGCATCCCCCAGTACCAGCTGCTGCTCGGCGGTGGCCTCGCCGATGACCGCAAAGGGGCAACGCTCCCGCTCGCACAGCTCGACAAACTGCTCCATACGCTCTGGATCGATGGCCAGGACATAGCGCTCCTGCGCCTCGTTGCTCCAGATCTCCATCGGCGCCATGCCGGGCTCATCATTGGGGATGGCGCGCAGCTCAAAGCGGGCACCGCGCCCCGACTCATGCACCAGTTCTGGCATGGCGTTGGAGAGACCACCGGCCCCCACGTCATGGACGGAGACCATCGGGTTGGCTGCCCCGAGCGCCCAGCAGCGATCGATCACCTCCTGTGCCCGCCGCTGCATCTCCGGGTTGGCGCGCTGGACCGAGGCGAAGTCGAGCTGTTCAGAGCTGGCCCCCTGGGCCATGGAAGAGGCGGCACCGCCCCCTAGGCCGATGAGCATGGCGGGCCCCCCCAGCACCACCAGCTGGGCGCGGGCGGGGATCTCCCCCTTCTGCACATGCTCGGTACGGATATTGCCGATACCGCCGGCCAGCATGATCGGCTTGTGGTAGCCGCGCACCTCCGGCCCCTGCGCCCCGGGCACCTCCTGCTCATAGGTGCGGAAGTAGCCGTTGATGGCCGGCCGGCCAAACTCATTATTGAAGGAGGCCGCCCCGATGGGCCCCTCGATCATGATGTCGAGGGCGGAGACGATGCGCCCAGGCTTGCCATAGTCCACCTCCCATGGCTGCTCGGCCCCGGGGATGCGTAGATTGGAGACGGTGAAGCCGGTGAGGCCCGCCTTGGGTCGGGCACCACGGCCGGTGGCCCCCTCGTCACGGATCTCACCACCGGAGCCTGTGGCCGCACCCGGGTGGGGCGAGATGGCGGTGGGGTGGTTGTGGGTCTCCACCTTCATCAACAGCGCCACCGGCTCTCGGTGGTAGCCATACTCGCCGCTCTGGGGATCGGGCCAGAAGCGCCCCGCCTCCGGCCCCGCCACCACCGCCGCATTGTCTTTATAGGCGGAGAGGATGCCGTCTGGGCTGGCGGCGTAGGTATTGCGGATCATCTTGAATAGCGACTGCTCCTGCGGCTTGCCGTCGATGATCCAGTCGGCATTGAAGATCTTGTGGCGGCAGTGCTCGGAGTTGGCCTGGGCGAACATCATCAGTTCGACATCGGAGGGGTTACGCCCCAGGGCGGTGAAGTTGTCTACCAGATACTCCATCTCATCTGGAGCCAGTGCCAACCCCCACTCCAGATTGGCCCGCGCCAACGCCTCACCGCCGCCGCCCAAGATATCCACGCTGCGTAGCGGGGCCGGCTCGGTGTGGATGAATAGCCCCTCGGCCTCCTCCAGGGTATCGAAGACCACCTCGGTCATCCGATCATGCAGCGCCGCCTTGAGATCGGCCACGGCATACTCCGACAGCGGGCGAGCGTCGATACAGCTGACATGGAAGGCCGTGCCGCGTTCAATACGCCGGACCCGGCTCAAGCCGCAGTTATGGGCGATGTCAGTGGCCTTACTGGACCAGGGTGAGATGGTGCCAAGCCGCGGGGTAACCAGGAGTAGGCGACCTGCCGGCTCCTCCGCTGGGAGGGCGGGACCATAGCTCAGCAGATGGCCGAGAACGGCCTGTTCGGCCTCGGTAAGGGGCTGTTCCAATTCGGCAAAGTGGACAAACTCCGCATAGAGGCGCTCCACCTCAGGCACCCGTTCACGGATGCGCTGCAGGAGTTTTTCGGTACGGAAAGGGGAAAGGGCAGGACTACCACGCAGGATGAGCATGGGATCGGGGGCCTCGGATCAGCTGGGTTCGGTGACGCACCAATTGGACCGCAAGGGGCCCGAAGGGCACAGCGAGCCGGTTATTATATCCGCCCCCCAGCGGCTTGAGGTGCCTCAGTGACTCCACTCATCCCCCCAAATACCACCCGTTGCGGCCTGCTACGCCGCTTGGCAGCGATCACCTATGACGGGATGCTACTCATCGCCCTGCTGTTCATCGCCGCCGCCAGCACCCTGCCGTTCACCGGAGGGGAAGCGGTCAAACCCCACACCCCGTGGTTCACACTCTATCTATTAGGGATCTCGTACCTGTTCTTCGCCTGGTTCTGGGCCCATGGCGGTCAGACCCTGGGGATGCGGGCCTGGCGTATTCAGGTGATCGGCCTCGATGCCACCGCCCTCACCGGGTGGCAGACGCTGATCCGCTTCTTGGGCGCCCTACTCTCCTGGCTACCGTTCCTCGGTTTTGGCTACCTCTGGTCACTCTTCGACCGCAACGGCCTCGCCTGGCACGACCGCCTCTCTGCAACCCAGCTCGTGGTGATCCCCAAGCCGGAGCGGCGTAGCTGATCCACCGCGCTGCCCAGCGGTGGTGAGGCGCTCCCTGGCACGGATAGCGCGGCTAAACGTGCCAGGGAGCGGAGGCCACTCAACTAGGCCGAGGGACCCACCGCAGGGCTCCCCGTCTCCGCCGCGGGGCTGCTCCCAGCGCGCCGCTCGCGGATCCGCTCTAGCGCCTGCTCCAAGGTACGACAGATGGCCAAGCGACCGGGCAGATCCTTGATCCCGGCCTTCTCCATCGCCTTGGCCGGCTGCCGCTGTACCCCCACCAAGATGACACACGCCCCTTGATGGTGGATGCGCTCAATGAGGGAGTCGAGGGCGACTAGGCCAGTGACATCCATGGCCGGCACCCCAGCCAGGTCCAGCACCACCACTGCATCCTGCTGGCCGATCTGCTCCAGGGTGCTCATCGCCTTCTCTGCTGCGCCAAAAAAGAGCGGGCCGGCGATCTCATAGACCTGCACGCGCTCTGGTAGCTCGGCACTCCACCGCTCGTGGCTCCACTCCAGCCGTCGAGTATGGGTGATCTCTGCCATGCGCCGCATGAAGAGGAAGGCGGCCAGCACCACCCCCGTCCCCACCGCCACCACCATGTCAAAGATGACCGTGAGACCGAAGCAGGCGAGCAGCACCACGATATCGCTGCGGGGCGCCACCTTCAGGATGTGCATAAAATGTTTGGCTTCGCTCATATTCCAGGCCACCACCAACAGTAGGGCCGCCAAGGCCGCCATCGGCAGATAGGCCAGTAGTGGGGCGAGGCTCACCACCGCCGCCAAGACCAACAGCGCGTGGACGATACTGGAGACGGGGCTCTTGGCCCCAGCACGGAAGTTGGTTGCTGAGCGGGCAATGGCGCCGGTGGCGGCAATACCGCCGAAGAAGGGGACCAGCATGTTACCCAAGCCCTGCCCCAACAGCTCGGCGTCCGGGTCGTGACGGGTTCCGGCCAGGCCATCCACCACCACGGCACAGAGCAGAGACTCGATCCCCCCCAGCACGGCGATAGCAAAGGCGGGACCGATCAGCTGCTGGATAAGTTCGGTGCTCAACTCTAAGGGCTGGCCATTGGCACCGGGGAAGTGCCATGGCAACACCGGCAGGGGTGGCAGAGGGGGGATCCCCTGACCCACCAGCGTCCCCGCCTCATAGTGAAAGCGGGAACCGATGGTAGCAACAGAGAAGCCATCCACCACCAACCCAAGCCCCCACGCCACCACGGCCCCCACCAACAACGCCACCAGATGGCCCGGGATGGCGATCTTCAAACGGGGCCAGCCGATGAGAATGGCGAGGGTGAGCAGACCGATGATGAGATCTGGTAGATGGGTGGTCGGCAAGGCCGCCAGCAGTGCGGCCACCTTCGGCAAGAAGTGCTCCGGCAGTCCCGCCACCTCCAAACCCAGCAGATCTTTTAGTTGGAGCGAGGCGATCACCACGGCGATCCCTGCGGTGAAACCTGTCGTGACAGGATATGGGATGTACTGAATGAGCCGGCCCATGCGGGCCATCCCCATCACCGTCAACACCACCCCCGCCATGAAGGTGGCGATCAACAGCCCCCCCAGACCGTGCTGTTGGGCAATGGGGTGGAGGATGACCACAAAAGCGGCGGTAGGTCCAGAGACCGAAAGCCGGGAACCGCCCAGGAGGGCGATGATGGCACCGCCAATAATAGAGGTGTAGAGACCATGTTGAGGCGGCACCCCGCTGGCTATGGCGAGGGCCATGGCCAAGGGGATTGCTACGATGCCAACGGTAATACCGGCCAGCAGATCGGCCTTGAAGTCACTACGGCGGTAACCGGCCTGTAAGACGCCACGTAGCGCCGCCGCAAACTGGAGATTGAGCGCATGTTCAGCCAGGGTTTTGATCATGGGGCACCAACGAAAAAAGGCCGCTTTGCGACCCGTTCCCTCTCCTCATCCGCGAGCAGAGTAGACTGCTCAGTCTACTCTCGTGCCAGCCGCGCACAAGGGTATCCCCCCATTTCCCACTCTGTTATCAGGGAATAGCCACCGCCCCGTGATGGTGCTCACAAAAGCGCCACCTCCCCATGGCCCTAGAGCATCTGTCCCCCTATGCCCCCCCACTCCAGTGCGATGATGCGGTAACTTCGCTCCACGTCATGCCCTGGCCCTGACCCGCCGCCACTGCCCCATTGTCGAGATCCCCGTAATGTCCAAATTGGTACCTATCTGCTGCGCCATTGCCCTGATCCTCCCTATGGGCTTCACCGCTGCCCTACCACTGGAGGGTAACGTCCCCGCCATCTTTGGCATCGGGGTCGCGGCCGATAGCGATAGGCCACAGATGGTCGATTCCATGCCGATCACCTACTACTACCAATACTTCACCGCCGGCTTCGACTACGGCTGGGGCGACTGGAACTCACCCGAGTACGCCTTTGCCGACATCTGGCTTGGGGTGGGCGAGAGCAATGGTTGGTTCCCGGTGATCACCTACTACCAGGTGGTCCCTTCCGACAACAGCTGGATGGATCCCCCCACCCAACAGTTGACCAATACCAGCAACATGGCCAACTACTATGCCGATTTCCGGGCCCTCCTGGATAAGATCGCCGCCTATGACAAGCCAGTGATTGTCCATCTGGAACCGGATCTGCTGGGTTATTTTGAGCAGTGGGCCACGGCCAGTAACCCCAACGACCCCGATCCCACCTCCATTCCCGTGGCGGTGGCCTCCTCCGGCTACGCGGGGACCAGCGGGTATCAGAACAACGCCCGCGACTTCTTCCGCTTTCTCCACCACCTGCGTGACACCTATGCCCCCAAAGTGATACTCGGCTGGCAGGCATCACTCTGGGCCAATGGCACCGATCTCATCGTTAATCAGGGTGATCCCGTGGTGATAGCCAACGATATTGCGACTTTCTGGGGCAAGTTTGGGGTCACTCCCGATGTGATCTTCAGTGAGTTCTCCGATCGTGACTCCGGTTTCTACCAGCAGCAGGGTAAAGATCGCTGGTGGACCGATGCCGATTTTGATCGCCAGCGCACCTTCCTGAGCCAGTTCACCACCCTGGTGGGGAAGAAGGCGATCCTGTGGCAGATCCCCATCGGCAACACCTGGTATCGCGCCTGCAACAACACCGATCACCACTATCAAGACAACCGCGCAGAGTACTTCTTTGAGTCGGTCCTCAACGGCAATGGCGATATGACCCATCTCCAGGAGTATCGGGATGCGGGCGTGGTGGCCCTCCTCTTCGGCCAGGGAGAAGCGCGTCAGACCCGCTACTGGGATGTGGTAGACAGCGACTTCCCTGCCCTACCTGATGGCGTCACTAACCCGGCCCCGATCAATAACGTCGCCAACAAAAGCGGCCACGACAACACCCGCACCTCCCTCAACGCCGACAACGACGGCGGCTACCTCCGCGCCGGGATCACCGCCTACTACCAATACGGCGCCCTGCCTTGGAGCGATAGCTGCAACGGCACCACCGTCACCATCACCAACCAAGACCTCTCCGGCACAGTCACCTGCACCGCCACCACCTCCATCACCGCAGGCCCTGCCGTGCAGGTACTACCCAACGCCAACGTCAACTTCCACGCCCCGACCATCCAACTACTGCCCGGCTTCACCACCCAGACACCCACCTATTTCCGCGCTGGCCAATAACACCTGCCGGCACACCCCCCGCAGCCGGGGGCGTGTACTTCGCCCCTCCCCCCTAGCCGGACACCCATGCCAGCCACCAGCAGCCACGCATAGGCGACCGTCGCCACACAGCAAAGCGATCCGCTGAGGACCAACAAAAAGGCCCCGGCTAATGCCGGGGCCTGGTGGGCGGTGGCGCCAATCCACTCCCTAACTTTGCGACGCCTGAGCCAGAGGGAATCTTTACCTGGACACCCATTCATGGCTGCATAGCGGTGACAGTAGCGCCCTCATCCCCGGCATTCTCTACTAGCAGGACATCCACCTCATGCAGCATTCCCTAGCAGGACACCCACCTCATGCAGACGCTGGACACCCATGCAAGCGGTTGAAATGCTTTCTCCTCTTCCTGGACACCCAACGTAACCGATTGGAGTGGAGTCGATGGAAAGAGGGGGGTTAACCGGACACCCATGTCAGCCATCAGACACCGCACATAGGCGACCGTCGCCACACAGCAAAGCGATCCGCTGAGGACCAACAAAAAGGCCCCGGCTAATGCCGGGGCCTGGTGGGCGGTGGCGCCAATCCACTCCCTAACTTTGCGGCGCCTGAGTCAGAGGGAATCTTTACCTGGGAATCTTTACCTGGACACCCATTCATGGCTGCATAGCGGCGACAGTAGCGCTCCCATCCCCAGCATTCCCTAGCAGGACACCCACCTCATGCAGACGCTGGACACCCATGCAAGCGGTTGAAATGCCTTCCCTCTTCCTGGACACCCAACGTAACTAATTGGAGTGGAGTCGATGGAAAGAGGGGGGTTAACCGGACACCCATGCCAGCCCTCAGCTACCACATAGGCGACCGTCGCCACACAGCAAAGCGATCCGCTGAGGACCAACAAAAAGGCCCCGGCTAATGCCGGGGCCTGGTGGGCGGTGGCGCCAATCCACTCCCTAACTTTGCGGCGCCTGAGTCAGAGGGTCACAGACGGGGTAGTTAGCGCAACCGCTCCCCTGCCCGCTTCACCTTCTCCGCTACCCGATCCTGCTTACCACCCATCTTGATGACATAGCTCTGACCAGGAAGGTCTAGCAAGGCCACCAGCCGCTGCTCTAGCTTGGGGGTCCGCAGCTTACTCTCGTAAGCAACCACAAATAGTGGCCGTTCCGGGTGGTGATTGAGCCGCTTACGTGCCAGATAGAGGCGATCAACCTCATCCATGTTCCGCAGCCGCGCCCGCACCTCACGCACCTGCTCGCCGGAGAGCTGCGCGGGCTCGAAGGCGTCGGTCACCCGCACAGAGGCACGCTCACGCTCCGCAGCCTGTTCAATCTCTTGCTGCTGCTGCGCCCGACGTGCCCAGTTGCGGCGCTCCAACTCGTTACCGACCCGCTCGAAGTACTCCATCGCCAACCGACTCGCCTCCAGTACCAGCCCCTCATGTTCGGCGGCATGGCGGATGAAGATGACACCGCGCGGATCATCCCGGGCGAGGAGCAAGCGACCCAAGGCCAGTTCCCCTTGGGGATCGGAGGGGCAGCGGCGGTAGTAGGCGTAGTAGAGCGAGAGTGGGTCCTCTTGCAGCTCTGCAGAAAAACGCTCCGTCAACTGGGCCCGCTCCCACAACGCCTCGGGCAACAGGGCATCGATCTCCATCTCAGCCAGCCGATCCAGTCGCTCACGGGCGGCCTGCACCTCGATGTAGCGCTCCTGCCACTCCACCTGCTCCTGCTCTGCCCACGCCTCGTCCATCTTCTCCAACAGACGGTGATAACGGCGTTCCAGCCACACCTCGGCAGCTGTGCGCCGCATCGGCTTGGGGATCTCCGGAGGGGCCCCCAGTGCCGCCAAGCGATCACGCAGGGCTGGGTGGCTGTCAGTGAGACCGGTGTCAGTTTCGGTAGCGGAGGAGATACGTGCCAGTAGCTCTGCGCGTTGCGGCCGGTAGTCACGGAGAAAGACGGCAAGCCGGCTATAGGCATCGGCCACTGGCCCAGACTCCTGATCCGCCAAGGCCCACAGCGGCTTCCAAAACTGCTCCTCTACCACGCTACCCTTCAGCTCACAGCTCACCAGGGCCATAGCGGTGGTCTCCTTGGAGGTGATCTCCGCGGCCACCGCGTCAGCCTCATACTCAAAGCTACGGGCCAAAACAAAGCTGTAGGCGCCAAAGTAGGGGGCATACCACTCAAAGAACTGCCGCATCCAGCCCCCACCCCAGCTCTGGTCACCGGCATAGGCGTCCATCACCCGACGCCAGTTATCCCGTGCCTTATAGAGCCAGCGGTTGGAACCACCATGGTTGGAGGAGAGGTGACCCAACTCATGGGCCAACACCGCACGGGCCTGGCTTGGGGTAAGTGCCATCAGCAGCTGGATCCCCAACACCAAGGTGTTGTAGTTCCAGCCTAAAGCACCCAATCGGGGAGTTTGGACAATGGCGGCATTGAGATCGGTGCTAATGCGTACCTCGTGGATACGAGGGGTAGCAAGCTTAGTCGTCAGGGCGTCGATCTCTTTATAGAGCGCCGGGGCAGCACCTCGGCTCACCCGATAGCCCTGGGGCGGTTCTACCCGGGCCCACAGGGCACGCGCGAGAACAAAGACTAGAATAGCAATAGGGAAGATGGCCGCCTTGCTGAACAGCACATCTAACAAGGCCGTCTCGGAGTAGACCGACCAGACATAGAGTCCCAGGACGGCCACCAAGGCCGCCGCGGTCCCCACAAGCACCGCGTGCCCCAGAACAGCCAGCACCGTCACTCGCCGCCGGTAATTTGACGGATCATCCCGGCTGGCCTGCTCGGCCTGTTCGACAAGTTGCTGGAATCGCTCCAGCTCCTCGGAGTTGAATGTCTCAGCCATGATTTTGCGCTCCGACCCCCGTCAACAAACCGCGCTGCGGGGACCTTATATTGTTTAACCATGCCCCTGCGACTATCCATAGAGGCGATGGGGTTCATCAGATTTGGCTTAAGGATAAAGCAGAGCCACTCCATCAGAGAGCGACGCGGTTCACCAAAACCAACAGTCGGGCCATCTGAGACACCATTCAGACACACTACCCAACCACCACTCCTAGCTCCATTGTTTACAGTTCCCTAACTACCCTCTCCTCGCGGCGGGTGCTAACCTGCGCCCCCTCGGGGCCGCGCCCCACCTCACCTACGCCTCCTATGACCAAATCCGGTGTCGCCATTGCCCTGCTCCTGGCCCTCCTAACTGCAACACTTTGGGGAGTACTGAACCGACCCGACCAAGATGAACCCCCCTGGCCCTCGCGTATCCAGGGCTTCTCCTTCTCGCCACTGCGGGCCGACGACGACCCCAACCGGGGACTCTGGCCCACGGAAGAGGAGGTGGCCGCCGATCTGGCGCTACTGTCAGGCAAAACCCATGCCGTTCGTACCTACTCGGTGGAGGGTCCGCTGGCCGCAGTGCCGCGCCTGGCCCGGGAGCAGGGGCTCAATGTCACCCTGGGGGCCTGGATTGGCCCGGACCGGGGCGTCAACGAACAGCAACTGACCCAGGCGATCGCGCTGGCCCGCCAAAATTACCACAATGTCATCCGTGTGATGGTAGGTAACGAGACATTACACCGTGCCGATCAACCGCCGGAGCAGCTCTATGCCTACCTCGATCAAGCGCGGGCGGCACTGGAGATCCCGGTCAGCAGCGCCGAGCCGTGGTACATCTGGGAGAAGTACCCGGAGCTGGCTGAACATGTCGATTTCATCACCCTCCACCTACTCCCCTACTGGGAGGGCAAAACGGTAGATGAGGCGGTGGATTATGCCTTGACTCGGTATAACCAGATCAAGGAGCGCTTCCCCGACAAGAAGATTGTGATTGGCGAGGTGGGCTGGCCTAGCAACGGGGCAACCTATAAAGGGGCAGTCGCCTCCGAGGCCAATCAGGCCAAGTTCCTCCGCCGCTTCTTGGCGGTGGCGGAGGCGCAGCACCTTATCTATTACGTGGTGGAGGCGTTTGATCAGCCCTGGAAGGAGTCTATTGAGGGGGCGGCAGGCGCCTATTGGGGGGTATACGACGCCGAGCGGCGACAAAAATTTGCCTTCACCGAGCCGGTGGTGCGGATGCCCCAGTGGCGTGAGTTGGCCGCCATCTCCATCGTCGCCGCCCTGGTTATCCTGGCCCTGCTATTCCGCGACAGCGCCGGTCTCAAATCCACCGGCCGCGGCTTTCTCGCCCTGGTGGTCTACGCCACCGCCACCGTCGCCGTGCTGCTCACCTACCACTACACCAACCGCTACATGTCCCTCGCCACTGCGGGGGTCGGGGTGATGCTATTTCTAGCCATGCTGGGGGTGATTGTGGTGCTCCTGGCAGAGGCCCATGAGTGGGCCGAGGCGCTCTGGCTGCGGGTGTGGCGGCGTCAAAGTGCAGCACCGGTGTTAACTGATGACGAGCTGCCACTGGTCTCTATCCATGTCCCGGCCTACAACGAGCCGCCAGAGATGCTCAAGGAGACCCTGGACGCCCTAGCTGCCCTCGACTATCCACGGTTTGAGGTGGTGGTGGTGGACAACAACACCAAGGATCCCGCGGTGTGGCAGCCGGTGGCCGAGCACTGTCAGCAGTTGGGCGAGCGGTTCCGCTTTTTCCATGTCGATCCGCTCTCTGGCTTCAAGGCAGGCGCCTGTAACTATGCACTGCGGGAGACCCACCCAGAGGCCGAGGTGATCGCCGTTATCGATAGCGACTACCTCGTTCACCCCCGCTGGTTACGCGACTTGGTACCCCAATTTGCCGATCCAGCCATGGCCATCGTCCAAGCGCCGCAGGACTACCGAGATGGCGATGAGAACGCCTTCAAAGCGATGTGCCTGGCCGAGTACCGGGGCTTTTTCCACATTGGCATGGTCACCCGCAACGAGCGCAACGCCATCATCCAACACGGCACCATGACCATGGTGCGACGCCGCGTGCTGGAGGAGGTGGGCGGTTGGAGCGAGTGGTGTATCACGGAAGATGCCGAATTGGGTCTACGCATCTTTGAAAAGGGCTATGCCGCCACCTACCTGCCCGTCAGCTATGGCCGGGGCCTCATGCCCGACACCTTTATCGACTTCAAAAAACAGCGCTTCCGCTGGGCCTATGGTGCGGTCCTGATCATGCGCCACCACTTTGCCCAGCTGATGGGGCTGAGGGCGACGCACCTCACAGCTGGCCAACGCTACCACTTCCTTGCGGGGTGGCTGCCCTGGCTGGCCGATGGCTTCAACCTCATCTTCAACCTAGCGGCCCTACTCTGGTCCACCTTGATGTTGTTCAACCCGTTCCAGTTCTCCGCCCCCTTGGCGACGGTGGCGGTCTTCCCGCTGGCGCTGTTCGTCTTTAAGGTGTTGAAGATGTTCTTCCTCTACCGCCGTCGGGTGGCGGCCACCTGGCGTCAGAGCATCGCGGCCGCCTTGGCGGGGTTGGCCCTCTCCCACACCATCGCCTTGGCGATGCTGGCGGGCTTTATCACCCGAGGCATCGGCTTCTTCCGCACCCCGAAACGGGCGGCCACCAGTGGCCTACTCCGGGCCCTACTCGATGCCCGTGAGGAGAGCCTGATGATGGTGGCGTTGGTGCTGGCGGCCACGGCGGTACTCCATCAACAGCTCACGCTACCCACCCGTACCGGGGAGACGTTGATCAGCTTTGATGCCCAGGTCTGGATCACCCTGCTACTGGTCCAGACCATCCCCTATGCGGCGGCGCTATTGGTCTCGCTGATCAGCGCCCTACCGAAACTCCCAGCCCGCTGGATTGGCCCGATGGGTGAGATGAGTCGTCACCCTGCACCATCGACTTAACAGCGAACAACGGCGGTGATCCGCTCCAGCGTGGCCTCATTCGGTAACGGCGCGCTGGAGCTGGTCAAGCCGCCGCCGGTTGGGCCGCAGTAACAGTAACCAGATGAGTAGCAGTACCAGCAGGGCGGCGGCGGTTAATGCCGCCAGGCCATAGAGGTGGTTACGACGACGATCAGCGGCCTCCGCCTCATGCCCTACCTCTAGCACCGCCTGGCTGGGCTGGCTGGGGTTGTAGTGGACGGCCACTGTCGTCCCCGCTGGATAGCGGGCCACAATCGCCTCAGCCCCCGCCTGCTGGCGAGTCGGCTGATAGGGAAACCACAGCCGCTCCCCCTGCCAAACCCGCTCTTGCACCTGGTAGCGATAGGCCACCTCAGCGCGAAAATAGCGTTGGGGTCCCCCTTTCCCACCCCCCTGCATGAACGACACCACCTCGGAGCGGGTGACAACCCCTGCGGCCGCTGGCCAGCCACGGCTCACCTCAGCCAGCTGCAACGACTCCGTGGCCTGTTGGATCTCGGCCACGAGAAACCATGCCCCCAAAGCAAACGTCAGCCCAATAGAGCCCAACAGCAGGTGAAATAGCCGACCCACCTTGTCCCCCTCAGCCCTCAGCTGAGGCCGCTGGAGCCAGCGGGCAAAGATGAGGCGCTGCGCGCTGCGGATCAGCAGCCGGCCATCACGATTGGGGGTAAAGAGAAGCTCCACTGCTGAACGCCCCACCGGCGGCAGATTGAATTTGCCGCTCTCCAGTAAGGCCGCACGCGCCCGTCCCCCCTTGGCCCCCTCCTCCAGCAGGACCAAGAAGCCGTTGAGGCCGATGGCGTTGTCGAAGGTCAACAGGGCCGGTTGGGGGTTGGCCTCGGTCAGGAGCAGCTGGCCGATGCGCATCCGCTCCTGTTGCAGGCGTCCCAAATGACCGTGTAACCAGCCAAAGCCGGCCGCTGCTACGGCACAGAGCAGGGTCATGGCGGCCCCCAGCCAGGGATCGATCCACCAGGCGATGGCCCCGCCCGCCAGGGCCAGCAGTAGCGTCAACGCCGCCACCACTCGTAGGAGCCCTAGACCTACCCGGTCTAAGCGATGGAGGGGGCGCAGTTGGGGGTGGAGCGCCCCCTCGGTCAGATCATGGGAGCGCGACATGTTTGATTACCAGAGCTGTTGCCACACGGTCCACCCCAACAATAGGAGTAGCAGGCTGTAAAGCACCCCCCCGAGGCGCCAGCCCCACACCACCTTGGCGGGGCGTTGCGGGAGGGGTACACCGTCGCTGCTGTCGAGCAGTAGGTAGTAACCATCCAAGGGCAACCACGGGTGGAGGTTGAGCAGGGCGTAGCCGTAGGAGGTCGCCACTAGGATGAGCACTGCCTCATGGGGTAGCCACCAGCCACCCACCAAAGTACCGAGGGCCGCAAAGAGTAGATTGCTGGCACTCCCCGCCAAATTGACCACCATCCGCTCACGGGGGGGCGCCAACCAACTCTCGGAGGTGTCGATGAAGAGCACGGGGTGCCAGTAACGCCAACCCACCACCAGCGCCGGCACACTGCGGCCCTGCCCTTTGGCGGCTAAGGCATGACCCAGTTCATGCCAACCGGCGGCGTTGAGCAGGGCGAGGAGAAAGCCCACAACCAGCTGTGGCCCACTGCCTGTAATGGCAGGCAGCATCCCCTGCACCACCAGCGCCACCGCCAGCCCGCTGCCCAGGAGTGTGACCAGGGCGAGCAGCGGACGCCCGACCATCCCAAAGAGGGGGGCGCAGATTCGATACAGGCGACCCACCCAAGGGTCGATCCCGCTAATACTCCACTGCCACACCCAACGCCAGCGCAACCCCGCTGACGGCGCCCGCCGCTCTGTTGGGGTCTCTATCCCTTCACCCTCTAAAAAGCCTTCGCGCGCCAGGTCGATCAGCTGCTCAGCAAAGCGTTGGGGAGAGAATGCCCCGCCGGATTTGAAGTAGTCCACCACGATCTCGCGCAGGGTATGGCGCCCATCGAGCCGCTCCCACAGAAAGCGCCCCAGCGGACCCAGCCGGAGGTAGGCAACGCGGTGTGGATCCCGCAGCACCGTCACCACCTCCCCCTCTGGAGTGGTACGGGTATGGACCTCCACCTCTGCCCGTCGCTGGAGGGTGCCACGATGGCGCAACAGCTCCGCCACCAATCGATCGCCCTTGCCAGTGGCCTCCAGGGCAGCCAGTAGGTCGGTGCGACGCAGCACCAAGGTCTCGCCGTCACTCTCTGCCCGCACGGTCGCCGCCCGCGGGCCAGCGGAGATGAGCGCCACCTCGCCAAACAGGGTACCTGGGGTGAGTTCGGCCACCACCCGCTCCCCCGGCTCACCGGCCTGCACCACCTGCGCCCTCCCCTTGGTCAGCAGATGGCACTCCTCCCCCACCTCACCTTGGCGTACTAGAGCTTCACCTGCGCGGAATGGGCGGCGCTCTAGATCCCGTGCCAGCCGTCGCAGACGGTCCGGTGGTAGGCGTAGGAAGGGCGCCGCCTCCCGCACAAATTTAATGCGTAACAGCAGCTCTCCAGCCCGGGCCCACGCCTCTCGCAGCTCCGAGCCCTGGCCTAATACCTGGGCAAATACCTCCCCAGGTAGCATCAGTGCCGTCAAGGGGGTCAAGGCGGTCACATCGGCGTGCCGGCATAGGTCTCCGGCCAGCAGCGCCAACTCCCCAAACCACTCAGCGGTACCCAACAGCGCCAACGGTACCTGCTCGCCCCCGGCCCAGGTGGTCACCTCGGCGTGCCCTTCGAGGATCAGGTAGAAACTATTGCCCTGCTCCCCCTCCCGCAGCACCTGCCCGCCGGCGGGAAATTGCACCACCTCAGCCGCCTCCGCCAGCTCAGCCAACACGGCTGGAGGCAGTTCACTAAACCCTGGCAGAAAGGCAACCCACCGCGCCCGCTCCTGGAGATCGAGCGGCACCGCACTGCGCAGGTCGTATCTCTCCGGCCCCACCTTCGCACCCATGAGACACCTTTAGCCCACATTTCCCAACGGCCCTAGGGTACTACGGCAACGTTAGCGAGACCCATCCCTAGATGGCGCGTCCGCCAGGGGGTATCAATACGCGGTTGCCGGCTGCCCCTGACAGTACTCCAGGCTAGTGACCTCAATGGCGCGGCCAACCAGCTCCGCCGCACAGGCCCTGGGAGGGGCGATAGTGGTGGGACTGCCGCACTCGCCCTTGCCCCAAGGGGCGTACTGGTTGGGGACGATATCTGAGTGGAAGAACTGGTTCGGGACCCGCATCTTCATGCCACTATGCAGGCCTAACGAGTCGGTGAGTTGATCGCCAATACTCATCAACCAGAAGACCTGCTCGCGCTGGGTCAACGCCTCGCGGATGACATCTTTATAGGCGACCGTCGATTGATCAGGGAGATCACAGGTGAGCTGCTGTGTGTTGCGGGAGAAGTGGGTATAGCGGCGGATCTGCTCGTCACTGAGCTGTAGATGGTGTTTCAGCCACTTTGCGGTGGGTGGCACGCTCGACGCGCTACAGGCCCGGGCGGTGATGAAATAACAGGCCAGTCCGTCTTTAAAGCACCAGCGCTTGGCAAACTCCACCACCCCCTCTATGGCCGGCCCATCCCCCTTGGCATCGGAGTCGGGCGCCCCGCTAAACTCCAAGGTGTTGTCGATATCAAACATCAACGCCGGCGTGAATCCCTGCCGCCGCAATTCGGCATAGAGGCCGGTGCTCCGATACGACTCCATCAGGCGATCCATCTCCACCACCAAGGTCGAGATATCCTTGGCGTATTGGGACTCCTGGCCATAGTGGGCATAGCCGTCACGCCCCTCCACCAGGGCGTAGTACGCGGTATAGTCGCTCTCCGCCATGAGTGGGCTGCCATTGTAGTGATCCGTAGGGAGGCAGCCCTTGTCCCCCTCACTACAGCGCGCAGTGATGCAGAGCTTTTCGCTACCACTCAACTGGGTCGGCTCCCCGACACGGACCTGGAGCTGGCTTTTGGCCTGGGTCATCTGGCGATATAGCGCCAACGTATCCACTCCCCCCTCAGCAGCGGGTGGAGTGCTGGCACAAGCGGAGAGTAGCAGCCCACAGATCGGCAACAACACGGCGCGCTTCATATACAACCTCCTTTTAACAGTCCCTATGGCGCTTCCCCGCCCCGTCAATCCCCAGCAAAGAAGAGCCCCTCGACTACCTCTGACGCTTGGGTGGATTCAATCTTTACCCAGCCCAGCAGCCCAAACGGGGTACGGAGGAGATAGTAGTCACCATCGGCCAGTACCACGGTCAGTTCGCTCCCAACCGGGAGTGACGCCACTGGCTGTTGCAGCGTCTGGCTGGCATAGAGGGTGAGTGCTACCTTGGCGCGGGAGGTGAGATCGACTGCGAGATAGGGTTGCGGCGTCTCCGCGATGACCCCGTCACGCAGTTCAAACTTGCGGCGTCTATCGAACATGCTGTTGCTATGGCCCGCGAGATAGAGCGCGCCATTGCCGGGGATGTAGAGTTGGGTCCCCGGCAGGCTAGCGAGGGGCTGGGCGCTATCGCCAGCCGCCAGATCGGCCTCCCGGTAGAGATAGAAGGTGGGATCGACACTGGGGCCGGCATCATAATCCACCACATACCACTCATGGGCGCCGACACTCAGGTGGGTACGCAGGGCGCGGATCACCCGTGGGATATCATCGCACTGACACTCAGCGCGCCACTGGGCCCCGAGATCGATATTGAGCGGCTGCGCCAAGGCGGGATTGAAGTGTACAACCACCGGCTCTGTCACCGGCGGAGGCGGCCGATCCAGCTCCAACTGCCGCAGACCGCCAAAGGGCTCCGCGGCATAACTGCTGGTGACCACCCAAACCCCTAGCCACACCTGCCCCGCTCGCCTCCACCAGCTACCCACGGTGCCCCCTCAAGGTTAGAGTTACCCACCCATTCATCTGCCACGCCTAACGACGGCCTACCCACGCCCTTTGGCACGGTAGTGCTGGAGGAGATGGGCCAAATTGCTGCGGGCAGCCCCTTCAAATTGACGCTGAAACTCGGGCAGTTGGTAGAGGGTGGGACGCTCCAGCAGGCGATGTAGCAGTTCACCCCGCACGGCATAGAAGGTCTCATCCGGCACAAAGGCGTACTCATAACGAATCGCCGCCTCGTAGCGCTCGAAACGCTCGGTGCTAGCGCCGAGGATGGCAAGGTCGATATCGAGCAGCAGCGCGCAATCACCCTCCGCCAGCGCCTGCCCCTCGCCATGGGTCGTAGCCAAGATGAGCTGCTGAATACGCTCTGACACCACCCCCGTCGGGGCGTCCAGGCGCGCCAGACACAACGCGGCGCTACGCGCCTCGTTGTCGCTGCGCCGCGGGTCGTAGATGGCGTCGTGATACCACACCGCCAACTCCACCTCGGTGGGGAACATGGCAAGTGAGGCGAAGCGGTCGAGCAGCGCCAGACACTCCCCCACATGCTCCAAGGTGTGGTAGGCACGGTGGGGCTCACCATAGAGCCCCACCAACTCGCCCCATGCCGTGGCAGGCAGGGCCTTAGAGCCGAGCCGCTGCCGCAGGCCAGACCAGCGCTGCGCCAGTCGCTGGAGGTAGGGCATTACTCGCCGGTCTGCCGCTTCAACCCCTCCAGATTCTCCCGCGCCCGCTCTATGTCGTAATACTTGCGATCCTGCTCATAACGCTTGTTATCTTCGCGGCGCTGCTTCTCTAGCGCCTCCCGTTGCTTATTTAGCGCCCGATCCGTCTCTTTCTGACGCTGTTCCTGCTCACGCCGCTCCTGCTCATGGCGTTTACTCTCCTCACGGCGCTGCATTTCCAGCATCTCTCGCTGCTTATTCAGCGCCCGATCGGCTTCTTTCTGAC
>QKFD01000062.1 GCA_003251535.1 Chromatiales bacterium
GAGCAGTTGGCGGCGCTGCGCCAGGGGGCGGCCCAGATCACCATCGTGGCGGCGGATGTGGGCGACTACGACACCCTGGCGACGGCGTTGACCACGGCGCTGGCGGGGCTGCCGCCGCTGCGCGGTGTCATCCACTCGGTGGGGGTGCTGCACGACGCGGTGCTGGCGGGACAGGAGTGGGAGAGCTTCCGCCGGGTGTTGCAGCCGAAGCTGGCGGGGGCCTGGAATCTGCACCGCTTCACCCGCACCATGGCGCTGGATTTCATGGTGCTCTTCTCCTCCATGGCGTCGCTGCTCGGTACCCCCGGGCAGACCAACCACGCCGCGGCCAACGCCTACCTCGACAGCTTCGCCGCCTACCGGCGCGGCCTGGGACTGCCCTGCCTCAGCATCGACTGGGGCGCCTGGGCGGAGGCCGGTGCCGCGGTGCAGCGGGGGCTGGAGCAGCAGCTGATCCGCAAGGGGGTCGAGATGATCGACACCGCCAGTGGGCTGCGCGCCCTGGAGCTGGCGATGGCCAGTGGCGAGGCGCAGGTGGCGATGTCGCCGGCCGACTGGTCGAAGATCGGCCCGGCCATCGGCGCCGAGTTCACCCGCCTATTTGATGAGCTACTGATCGCGCCGGTGGCCACTGCGCCAGCGGCCTCCACCACACCGAGCCCGGCGATAGCGACGGCGGGCCAGCCGGCCACGGCGGCGGCCGAGGCCGAGGCGGCGCTGCTGGCGACACTGCCGGAGGCGGAGCGCCTCCCCCACCTCGAACGCCACCTGCGCCGGGAGATCGGCGCGCTGCTGCGGCTGCCCGAGGCGACCCAGATCGGTCGCCGGCAGCGGCTGTTCGATCTGGGCCTCGATTCGCTGTTGGCGGTGGAGCTGCGCCACAAGTTACAGCAGTCGCTCGGTTGCGAGCTGCGCTCCACCCTGCTGTTCGACTACCCCACCCTGGAGAGCCTGAGCGGTTACCTGCTGGAGCGGTTGGCGCCGCCGCCAGCGGAGCCGACAGAGACCTCGGCGGCGTCGGCAGAGGCGGCGGGGAGTGAGCTGGATGACCTCAATGCCGATGAGCTGGCCACGCTGCTCGACCAGCAGCTGGATAGCCTCGATGTCTGAGGACCGGGCTTGCCAAGCGGGCGTCGGCGCCAGAGAGGCGCGGCGTATGGCTAGAGAGGGCGGTGGGCCGGAGCGGTTACCCGTGGTCGCACTGCGCGGCCACGGCGTCAGTGGCCACCACGCTAGGTTGAACAGGGTAGTCGAGCACCATGGATAAGCGGGACGACGATCAGACACTGCAACGGCTGAAACGGGCCTTTGGGGCCATCGAGAAGCTCCAGGCAAAGCTGGCCCACGTGGAGGCGGCCCGCAACGAGCCGTTGGCCATCGTCGGGATGGGCTGCCGCTTCCCGGGTGCGGCAGACACCCCGGAGCGCTTTTGGGAGCAGTTGCAGGCGGGCTATGACGCCATCCGGGAGGTACCGCCGGAGCGTTGGGAGGCGGCCGCCTTCTATGCCGAGGAGGCGGAACGGCCGGGTAAGAGCTACTGTCGTCACGCCGGTTATCTCGCCCAGATCGATCAATTTGACGCTGAATTTTTCGGCATCGCGCCGCGCGAGGCCAACTACCTGGACCCCAGCCAACGGCTCCTGCTGGAGTGCGCCTGGGAGGCCTTGGAGGATGCGGCCATCGCCCCCGATGGCCTCTTCGGCAGTGCCACTGGGGTCTATGTCGCCATCAACAACGCCGAGTACGCCCAGCGTTGTGATTACGACGGTCTCGACGCCTACAGTGGCTCGGGTACCGCCCTCTGTGTCGCCGCCGGCCGTCTCTCCTACCTGCTGGGGGTCAACGGGCCGGCGCTGGTGGTGGATACCGCCTGCTCCTCCTCGCTGGCGGCGCTGCAACTCGCGGGCGAGGCGCTGCGCCGCGGCGAGATCCCGCTGGCCCTGGTGGCGGGGGTCACCCTCTATCTCACCCCCACCGGCTCCATCATCTTCTCCCAGGCCCACATGCTGTCGCGGGATGGTCGCTGCAAGAGCTTTAGTGAGGCGGCGGACGGCTATGGCCGGGGCGAGGGGTGCGGTGTCGTGGTGTTGAAGCGGTTGGCCGATGCCGAGGCCGCCGGTGATCGCATCCTCGCCCTGGTGCGCGGCAGCGCCCTCAACCAGGATGGGGCGAGCGGAGGGCTCACGGTCCCGAGCGGTCCGGCCCAGGCGGCGGTGATCCGCAAGGCGCTGAATAGCGCCCAGCTCGCTCCAGAGCAGATCGATTATGTCGAGGCCCACGGCACCGGTACGCCGCTCGGTGACCCCATCGAGGTGGGGGCGCTGGCGGAGGTCTATGGCGTGGGGCGGGCGCCGACGGCGCCGCTGCGGATAGGTTCGGTGAAGACCAATATCGGCCACCTGGAGGCGGCGGCCGGTATGGCCGGCCTCATCAAGGTGGTGCTGGCGCTCCAACACGGGGAGATCCCGCCGCAGCTGCATGGCCAGCAGCCGAGCAGCCGTATCCCGTGGTCGCAATGGCCGATAGAGATCGCCAGTGAGCCCCACCCCTGGCCGCGTGGTGCACAGCCGCGGCGGGCGGGGGTGAGCGCCTTTGGCCTCAGCGGTACCAACGCCCACGTCATCGTCGAGGAGGCACCGCTGGCGAGCGAGCGGCCGCCGCTGGCCCAGGAGCGGCCGCGCCACCTGCTGGCGCTGTCGGCCAAGAGCCGGCCGGCGCTGCTGGAGTTGGCGGGGCGCTACCGCGAGCGGCTGGCGCAGGGCGAGGAGTCGTTGGCGGATCTCTGCTACACCGCCAACGTCGGCCGCAACCACTTCCGCTGGCGGACGGCGCAGCAAGCGGCGACGCGGGAGGAGCTGGCGCAGCAGTTGGCCGGATTGGCACCGGAGGCGCTGCACGAGGCAGGAATAGCGGCCCCCAAACTGGCCTGGCTGTTCAGCGGCCAGGGGAGCCAGTACGTCGGCATGGGGCAGGCGTTATATGAGAGCCAGCCGCTGTTCCGCCAGGCGCTGGAGGAG
>QKFD01000019.1 GCA_003251535.1 Chromatiales bacterium
CCTGCCGCGGGGAGAGGGTGCTTCCTTTCCTGACTTGTCTACAGGGGCTTGGAAAGGGGTTCGGCGGTCTTTATCTTATGACCTTGAGACGGTTCTTGATCACCGCCACTGCTGGAGGCGGGATCGGGCCACCAACGGGGAAGCTGTGCTTCAATGGGCAACAATCCAAACCATCAACACGAAGACGACCATGGCCTGGCAGTACAAGAGGGGAAACCGGAACTTAAACCGCCTCCGATGTACAAGGTCATCTTGTTGAATGACGACTACACCCCCATGGAGTTTGTCGTTAAGGTGCTCGAAGAGTTCTTTGGCATGGACCGGCCGAAGGCCACGAGTGTCATGCTCACGGTCCACACGCAGGGCAAGGCGGTTGCGGGGATCTACACCCGAGAGGTGGCGGAGGCGCGGGTGAATCAGGTCAACACCTACTCCCGCAAGCATCAGCATCCGTTGCTCTGCACGATGGAGCCGAACGACTAGAGAAAGAGGTTGACCATGCTAAGCAAGGAACTGGAGTTCACCTTGAACGCAGCGTTCAAGGCCGCACGCGAGAAGCACCACGAGTTCATGACCGTGGAACACCTGCTACTCGCGCTGCTCGACAACCCTGTCGCAGCGCCGATCCTCCGTTCCTGCGGGGCCAATCTCGGTCAATTGCGGCAGGATCTTCAGCAGTTTATTGATGACACGGTGCCGCTACTGCCCGCGGGATCAGAGCGTGATACCGAGCCGACCCTCGGCTTCCAGCGGGTGCTCCAGCGGGCAGTCTTTCAGGTGCAATCCTCCGAGAAGCGGGAGGCGACCGGGGCCAATGTCCTGGTGGCCATCTTCAGCGAGCAGGAGTCCCAGGCGGTCTATTTCCTTAACCAGCAGAATGTCACCCGGCTTGATGTAGTCAACTACATCTCCCACGGCATCTCCAAGGTGAACGAGGAGGAGGACGAAGGGGTGCAGGCAAATGAAGAGGAGGGGAGCGCGGAGACCAGCCGCAGCCCGCTGGAGGCCTACGCCTCCAACCTGAATCTGCTGGCCAAACAGGGCAAGATCGATCCGCTCATCGGCCGCCAGCAGGAGATCGAACGCACCATCCAGGTGCTCTGCCGGCGGCGCAAGAACAACCCGCTCTTTGTGGGTGAGGCGGGGGTAGGCAAGACCGCCCTGGCCGAGGGGTTGGCAAAGAAGATTGTGGATGGTGAGGTCCCAGAGGTGTTGGCCCACAGCACCATCTACGCCCTGGACCTGGGCGCCCTGCTCGCCGGTACCAAGTACCGTGGTGACTTTGAGAAGCGGCTGAAGGCCGTTTTGGCCCAGTTAAAGAAAGAGAAGGGCTCCGTACTCTTCATCGATGAGATCCACACCATCATCGGTGCCGGTGCCGCCTCCGGCGGGGCGATGGACGCCTCCAACCTGATCAAGCCAGTGCTCGCCTCCGGCGACATGAAGTGCATCGGCTCCACTACTTACACCGAGTATCGCGGGATCTTTGAAAAGGATCGCGCCCTCTCCCGTCGCTTCCAGAAGATCGACGTGCCGGAGCCGACGGTGGAGGAGACGGTGCGGATCTTGGAGGGGTTGAAGACCCGCTTTGAGGACCACCACAGCGTCAAGTACACCAAGACGGCACTCCGGGCGGCGGCAGAGCTGTCAGCCCGTTACATCAACGAACGCCATCTGCCGGACAAGGCGATCGATGTCATCGACGAGGCGGGGGCCAATCAGCAGCTCCAGCCCCCCTCCCGTCGCAAAAAGACCATCGGGGTGAAAGAGGTGGAGTCGGTGGTGGCGAAGATCGCCCGGATCCCACCCAAGAGCGTCTCCTCTTCCGATCGGGAGAGCCTGAAGAGCTTGGAGCGGGATCTGAAGTTGATGATCTACGGTCAGGACGAGGCGATCACCACCCTGACCTCTGCCATCAAGATGGCCCGTTCCGGCCTTGGCCAGGAGCAGAAGCCCATCGGTTCGTTCCTCTTTGCCGGACCGACCGGCGTGGGCAAGACCGAGGTGACCCGGCAGCTGGCGAAGATCATGGGCATTGAGCTGATCCGCTTCGATATGTCCGAATATATGGAGCGCCACACCGTCTCCCGGCTCATCGGCGCGCCACCGGGTTATGTGGGCTTTGACCAAGGGGGGTTGTTGACCGAAGCGGTGACCAAACACCCCCACTCGGTGCTGCTGCTCGATGAGATCGAGAAGGCCCACCCCGATGTCTTCAACCTGCTGCTCCAGGTGATGGACCACGGGACCTTGACCGATAACAACGGGCGGAAGGCCGATTTCCGTAACATCATCATCGTCATGACCACCAATGCCGGTGCCGAGCAGATGCAGAAGCGCTCGATCGGTTTCACCGAGCAGGAGCAGGCGACCGACGGCATGGAGGTGATCAAACGTACCTTCTCACCGGAGTTCCGCAACCGTTTGGATGCAGTGATCCAGTTCACCCAGCTCTCCGCAGAGGTGATCTCCTCGGTGGTGGACAAGTTCATCATGGAGCTAGAGCTGCAACTACAGGAGAAGGGGGTGGAGCTGGAGGTCGATGGCACCGCCCGCCGCTGGTTGGCAGAGCGCGGTTACGACCCGCAGATGGGGGCCCGTCCCATGGCGCGGGTGATCAAAGAGAACATCAAAAAACCGATGGCCGAAGAGCTGTTATTCGGCAAGTTGGAGCAGGGCGGCCATGTCCGGGTAACGGTCAAGGGCGATCAGCTCCACTTTGAGTACGAGGCGGCCGAGGCCGACGCCACGGCAGAGGTGGATTGAGCCCATCTCTGGTGCCCCAGCCTCTCTGCACCATCGCAACCCCGGCAAGGTGACTTGCCGGGGTTTTTTGTGCGGTTGGTGCTGTGTCGGCCACCGTTGTAGTGGGGCAGACAGCGAGCTGGTGGGCGAGAGCTATGGATGCGCGCAGATCGGCGCATCTGCCCGCCAGGGGGAGCACCACCTAGATTGCCGACTCTACAACGACCTACCCGCACCGTGGCCAAGCTCTGGCGGCGGTGGCCCCCGTGAGGGGACTGAGAATCGGGCGGTGTGGAGGGCGATCAGCGGGCGCGGTAGGTGATACGACCCTTGGTGAGGTCGTAGGGGGTCACCTGTACGGTGACCTTATCGCCGGTCAGGATGCGGATATAGTGCTTACGCATCTTGCCGGAGATGTGGGCCGTGATGACATGCCCGTTGTCCAATTGGACGCGGAACATCGTATTGGGGAGGGTCTCAATGACCGTCCCTTCCATCTCAATACCTTCTTCTTTCGCCATAGCCTCGCTAACTCTGCCCCGCTTTGCGGATGCCTTGACCTAAATAACCGCCCATTCTAGCGCCCTCGTGTGACAACTGGCAAAAAAGGATTTTATGGCAGGTATCGAACACCTCTCCTAACGGGAGAGGGAGGCTGTCATCCACAGTAAAAACCATGTGTATAAAGTGGCAATGACACGTTTGGCCACCCATTCTTGTCGGAACCAATCGTAGAAGGAGTTATCGAGATGGAAGCACGTGCCCCCCTCCACAGCGAGCAACCGCTTGCCCTCTCTCGCAACGAGATGCACGCCGCCTACCGTGCGGTGCGTAGTCGTTCAGAGCAGATCTGTGCACCGCTGGCGGTGGAGGACTATCTCATCCAGCCGATGACCGAGGCCAGCCCTCCCAAGTGGCACCTCGCCCATGTCAGCTGGTTCTTCGAGACCTTTCTATTGAAGCCCTTCTTGGCCGACTACCGGCCGATCGATCCCCGCTATGAATATCTATTTAACTCCTACTACGACAGTGTAGGGGCCCAGTGGCCGCGACCCCAGCGTGGATTGCTGTCGCGTCCCACCGTGGCCGAGGTCTATGCCTTTCGCTCCCATGTCGATGAGGCGATGGCGCGGCTCATCGATAGCGCGCCAGAGGAGGGGTTTGATGAGCTGGCGCGGCGCCTGGCACTCGGTCTCAACCATGAGCAGCAGCACCAGGAGCTGCTGCTGACCGACCTCAAATATGCCTTCTCTCTCAATCCGTTGGTGCCGATCTATGCCGCTGCCCCACTGGCGCCGCTGGTCCCGCCAGAGCCGTTGGAGTGGGTGGCGATCGCCGGTGGCGAAGGGCTCATCGGCCATGCGGGGGCGGGGTTCTGTTACGACAATGAGGGGCCGTGCCACCGCGTCCTCATCGCCCCGTTCCAACTCGCCACCCGGCCGGTGAGCAGCGGTGAGTATGTCGCCTTTATCGACGATGGTGGCTACCAGCGGCCGGAGCTGTGGCTCTCCGATGGCTGGGCCCGGGTGCGGCAGGAGGGGTGGCAGGCACCGCTCTACTGGCGGCTACAGGAGGGGCAGTGGCAGCAGTTTACCTTGGCGGGATTGCGGCCCCTGGATCCGGCGGCCCCGGTCTGCCATCTCAGCTTCTATGAGGCGGATGCCTATGCCCGCTGGGCCGACGCCCGCCTCCCCACCGAGCAGGAGTGGGAGCATGTCGCCGCCAAGGGGGTGGTGAGTGGAAACTTTTATGAGTCGGGTCTATTGGCCCCGCGGGCGGAGAGCGGCAGCGGTGTGCGGCAGCTATTTGGCGACGTCTGGGAGTGGACTGCCAGCCCCTATCTCCCCTATCCCGGTTACCAGCGGGCCGCCGGGGCCTTTGGCGAGTACAACGGGAAGTTCATGTGTAATCAGATGGTGCTGCGCGGAGGCTCCTGCGTCACCCCAGCCGATCACATCCGGCCGACCTACCGAAATTTCTTCTACCCCCATGAACGTTGGCAGTTCTCCGGGGTACGATTGGCACGCTGAGGCGGGGGCTGGACCCTGCCTCTGATCCCTAGGTTCCACAATGGAGATGGGTATGTGGGGGTTAGAAGACGATATGTTTGATGAGTTTGAGCGGGCGCGCCGGCAGCTGGAACAGGCACCTGCCCGCGGGCGTCCCACGGCGCTGCGGACGACAGGGGCGGGGAGCTTCCCGCCGGTCAATGTCGGGGCCTCGGCGGAGCAGGTGGATATCTACTTCTTCATGGCAGGGGTCGAACCACAGCGCCTGGAGTTGACGGTGCAGCAGAACCTCCTGGTACTGGCCGGCGAACGGCTCTCTGCGGTGCCGGAGCAGGCACAGCTCCATCGCCATGAGCGGGGTGTGGGGCCGTTTCAGCGTATGGTGACCCTGCCGGAGGATGTCGATCCGGAGCAGGTCAGCGCCGTCTATCGCAACGGCCTGCTGCATGTCACCCTCAAGCGACGGGCCACGGTGCGCCCGCGTCAGATCCCGGTGCAGTGAGGAGAGACCCTATGAGCGAACAGCGTGGACCACTCCGCCACGGACAGGGTGAAGCGGAGCAGGTATTGCGGCCGGCGGTGGATATCTTCGAGCAGCCCCACGGCATTACCCTGCTGCTGGATCTCCCTGGGGTGACGCGGGAGCAGTTGGGGATCCATGTCGAGGGCAATGTACTCACCATCGAGGGGGCGATCTCCATCGACATGCCCGAGGGCATGACCCCGCTCTATGCCGAGGTGCGGGCCACCCGTTACCAGCGCAGTTTTACCTTGAGTGGTGAGATGGATGCAGAGCGCATCTCTGCCGAGGTGAAGGAGGGGGTGTTGGTGCTACACGTGCCTAAACGGTCAGAGTCTAGGCCACGGCGGATCGAGGTGAGTGTGGGGTAGAGGGCGCCCCGGCCGGGGCGCCCTCTGTCCATTACTCGACGCTACTACGGCTGCGCTGACCACCGTTGCTCGGGCGGAAGCCGTCACGCCGGGGGGCCCCGCCACCGCCACCGCGGCGGGGTGCGCCCCGGTAACCACCACCACCGCCAGGGCGCGGGCCGCTGCGGCGCGGGCGCGGCGGCGGGGCGGTGGGTTCCAGCCCCGGAATGGTCTCTACCGCCAACGAGCTGTTGGTGTAACGCTCGATGTTGCGGATGAGGCCACGCTCGGTGTGACCCGCCAGGGTGAAGGCGATACCACTACGGCCGGCACGGCCGGTGCGGCCGATGCGATGCACATAGTCCTCCGCCTGGCGCGGGGCATCAAAGTTGATCACATGGCTGATCCCGGCGACATCGATGCCGCGGGCCGCCACATCGGTGGCCACCAGGATGGTCGTGCGACCGTGGCGCAGCTTCTCCAGGGTGCGGTTGCGCAGGCTCTGGTGCATGTCGCCGTGGAGGGCGGCAGCGGCAAAGCCCTCGTTGCGCAGCTCCTCTGATAGCTCCTCTGCCGCCCGTTTGGTGGCGGTGAAGACCACGGCCTGTTGCAGCCCCTCATCCTTCAGAATGTGCTTTAACAGCTTGGCCTTGTGGCCCATATCGTCGGCGAACAGCAGCTTTTGATCGATCTGCGCACGGTTTTGCACGCTGCCTGCCACCTCGATGCGCTCCGGCTCGCGGGTCATGCGGCGTGCCATATCGCCCACCACTCCCTCTAGGGTGGCGGAGAAGAGCAGGGTCTGGCGATCGCTGGGGCAACGGCGGACGATGGTCTCGATATCGTCGATGAACCCCATGTCCAGCATCCGATCCGCCTCATCGAAGATCAGCACTTCGAGGCGGGAGAAGTCGATGCGGCCCCGCTCCAGGTGATCGATCAAGCGGCCGGGGGTGGCGATGGCTACGTCCACCGGCGAGCGCAGATCGCGCAGCTGCTGGCCATAGGGGGTACCACCCACCAGGGCGATGGTACGCATCCGGCGCAGCTGGCGGCCGTAGGTGAGGGCGCCCTGCTGTACCTGGAGCGCCAGCTCACGGGTAGGGGTGAGCACCAGGATGCGCGGGCCGATCCCCGCCACCTTGGCCGGTTGGGTCAAGCGGTGGAGGCAGGGGAGCAGGAAGGCGGCGGTTTTGCCGCTGCCGGTATGGGACGAAACCAGGAGATCACGACCTGCGAGCGCGGCCGGAATGGCGCGACGCTGCACCTCGGTGGGGGAGTGGTAGCCTGCGTGCTCCACAGCGCGCACCAGGGAGTGGTCGAGACCAAGTTCGTTAAAGCTCATTCAGTACCTCAAAGGCAGAAGGCGCCCGCTCGCGGCAAAGCGCCGTCACCGGCCCGAGACAATTCGGGTCGGAGTGGGTAAGGCATGCGACGGGAAGATCCGGGCGACATGCGGAGAGCATCGGCGCCAACCGCAAGACACGAAGCCCGGCCAACTGGCTGGGCTCGACGGCTCAGTGTGAGCGCGGGGTCGGGGACGATGGGCTGTGGGGCAGATCCCGCGAGCGCCTCAACGGGGAGAGGCGACACCCACAGCAGGCGCGCACAATACGGCAATTAACGCCGCGAGGCAAGCGGCTGAAGCTGGGAGTGATAGAACTAGATCTGCTCCAGGCAGGCGAGGTAGGCCCGCTCATCGGGGGCGGTGCCGCGTTGTTGTGCCGTCCAGAGCGCCTCTGCCAGGCACTCCATCATACGGTGCTCCACGGCGTGGGGATCGCCGTAGCGGAGGAGGGCGGCGCGATGGAGGCCGGCGATCCCGGGGGGGCGATCGGTGGCCAATTGCTCCCGTAGACCGAGGTGCATCCCCATGTGGAGAAAGGGGTTGGACTCCCCCTGCTCAGGACCCCACTCCCGCTCTACGGCGGCCTCGCTGTTGAGCAGCGGATGGTACTCCGGGTGCTGTACAACTACCTCGGCGATGGCGGCCTCTAACGGCTCCAACGGTTGGTTGGCGCGGTATTTGCGCCAAGCAGTGAGGTAGAAGCGGCGCATTTCGCTGCGGTCACGGTTGAAGAGCATGGGGGTTTTCAGCCTCTCTTGGCGCTGCGCTGGGTCGCCGGTGTGGTGGCCTCGCCACTCTTTTGGCGGTATTCGCACAGGTCGCGCAGGATACACTGCGGGCACTTAGGGGAGCGGGCGGTGCAGGTGTAGCGCCCATGGAGGATGAGCCAGTGGTGGGCGTCCTGTAGAAACTCCTTGGGGGTGACCCGCAGGAGCTTCTCCTCCACGGCGCGCACATCCTTGCCGGGGGCCAGCTGGGTACGGTTGGCAACGCGGAAGATGTGGGTATCGACGGCGATGGTTGGCTCACCAAAGGCGGTGTTGAGCACCACGTTGGCGGTCTTGCGCCCCACACCCGGCAGCGCCTCTAGCGCCTCGCGCTGACGCGGTACCTCACTGGCGTGGCGCTCCACCAGGAGGCGGCAGGTCTCGATGATGTTTTTGGCCTTGCTGTTGAAGAGGCCGATGGTCTTGATGTACTCCCGCAGCCCCTCCTCGCCGAGGGCCAAGATCGCCGCCGGGGTATTGGCCACCGGAAAGAGCCGGGCGGTGGCCTTGTTGACCCCTTTATCTGTCGCCTGGGCGGAGAGTATCACGGCCACCAGTAGCTCAAAGGGGGTGGCGTAGTTCAGCTCAGTGGTGGGGTGGGGGTTGAGGGTGCGCAGGCGCTGATATAGCTCGGTGCGTTTGGCCGGATTCATAGAAATTTTCCTACAACGGGGGCTCAGTGGGCCGCGCTGGGGGCGGGCTCCCGCTGTTGGCTAAGGGCCTGACTGGCCCGCTCCAGCAACCGATCACTCCCCTCCCCAACGGCCAACTCGGCGATCTCAATGGCCACAGAGAAGCCAAACTGATCACGCCCCACCGTCACCGCCGGCTGCTCGGTCACCGCCTCCCGCAGTCGATCGGCCACCCCCTCGGCCCCTAGGAGCGGGGTGCCGGGCAGCATGACGGCAAAGGTCTTGCCATCCCAACGGCCGGTGAGGTCGTAGCCGCGACAGAGATCGGTGAGCAGGGTCGCCAGCCGCTGGAGCACCTCGTTGCCGGCAAGATAGCTGTAGCGCTCATTCAGCTCTTCAAAGCCATTGATGCCAACCAGCAGCACACTCACGGGATCGCCGCTGCGGCGGGCGCGGGTCACCTCCCGCTCCAACGCCTCACTGAAATGGCGGCGGTTGGCTAGATTGGTGAGGGGATCGGTCCCGGCCAGCTGGGCCAATCGTTTATTGAGTAGTCGTAGCTCGTCATTACGGGCCGCCAACTCCCGCTCCAGGTGGCGGGTTACACCGCATAAGGCGATGTAGAGCAGGCCCACCAGCAGTAGCAGTAACCCCCCCAACAGCAGCCAGTCGCCCCCCGCCGGCTCGAAATGTAAGGCGATGAGTGCGAAGGCACCGAACAGGGCGGCACTGGTCATCAGGAAGAGCTGGCGGGCCGTCATGCCGAGGGTCTATCTCCAAGAGTTCGGGGGCGCAGGCTGGGGGGGTTAGCCGCCACTCTCCGCGGTTTGCGGGGCGCTGGTTGGCGCGGCGGGTGCCGTTTGGCGCCGCTGTAGACGCTGATCGATATAGTTCTTGGCGGCGATGATGAAGCCAAGGCCGATGAAGGCGCCGGGTGGCAGGATGGCCAGCAGGAAACCGCGGTAGTGCTCCACCAGGGTGACGGTAAGGCCGCGGGCCGCCTCGCCAAACATCAGGTGGGCCTGGGCCAGTAGAGTGCCGCCGCCGATCGCCTCACGCATCGCCCCCAAGACAACCAGCGCCAAGGTGAAACCGAGTCCCATGGCAAAGCCATCTATGGCGGAGCGGAGGGGGCCGTTCTTGGAGGCGAACGCCTCTGCCCGCCCGAGGATGAAGCAGTTGGTGACGATGAGCGGGATGAAGATCCCCAGTACCTTGTAGAGGCCGTGTAGATAGGCATTCATCGCCAGCTCCACGGCGGTGACAAAGGCGGCGATCACCAGTACGAAGACCGGAATGCGGATCTCCGGTCGTACCCAGTTGCGGATCACAGAGACGGTGACGTTGGAGGTGACCAGCACCAGCAGGGTGGCGAGTCCCAGCCCAAGGCCATTGATGACACTGTTACTGACCGCGAGGAGCGGGCAGAGTCCCAGGATCTGCACTAGGGAGGGGTTGTTGTACCAGAGGCCGTCGAGGGCGATATCGCGCCAGTTGCTATGGGCCATGGCCATCTCCTGATTGAGGTTGGGCCGCTGGGGCCCACAGCTCGGTATGGTGGGCAGCGAAGTAGATCAGGGTGTTGCGTACCGCCTTGACCACCGCCCGGGGGGTGATGGTGGCACCGGTGAACTGATCAAACACCCCGCCATCCTTTTTGACGCGCCAGCGCTCCTGCTCGGGGTCTTGGAGCGAGCGCCCGGCGAAGCTGTGGATCCAATCGGAGCGCTCGATGTCGATGCGATCCCCCAGGCCGGGGGTCTCGCTGTGGGTCAGAACCCGCACGCCGATGAGGGTGCCGTCAGGCTCCAAACCCACCAGGAGCTTGATGTCACCGCTGTAGCCCTCCGGGGCTACCGGCGTCATCACCAACGCCTCCGGCTGGCCGTTGCGGCGGGCGCGGTAGACGGTCACCGGGTTGCGGGTACCGAGCAGATCCGGATCCGTCACCTGGATCCAGTCGAGAGCGAGGTCATTGTCGTGGCGATCAGGGGGGATGAGTTGGTGCAGTAGGTCAAGCAGCGCTTGGCGCTCATTCTCTGCAATGCGCTCCGCCGTCCCCTCCCAAGTGAGCGCCACCAGGCCGGTGCCGGCCACCGCGAACAGCCCCAGCAGCAGGGCGTTGATCAGCATGTTACGGACGATGGGTTGCATCACTCGCTCCCGCCGTGGCCGTAGACCCGCGGCTGGGTGTAGTAGTCGATGGTGGGGGCGGCCATGTTCATCAGTAGCACGGCGAAGGCGGTGCCGTCGGGGTAACCCCCCCAGGTGCGGATGACAAAGATCAGCACCCCCGCCCCGGCGCCAAATATGAGTCTGCCGCGATTGGAGGTGGCGCAGGTGACCGGATCGGTGGCAATGAAGAAGGCACCCAGCATCGCCCCGCCACTCAGTAGGTGGAAGAGGGGGCCGGCAAACTGATCCGGCGCCACGAGATGGAATAGGGAGGCGGTGACGAACAGCCCACCCAGCAGCCCTACCGGGGTGTGCCAGGGGATGATGCGCTTGAAGATGAGCCACAACCCGCCACTGAGTACCAGCAGGTTGACCCACTCAAAGCCGCGCCCGGCAAACAGGCCGAATAGTGGCCGACTCTCCACCTCGCTCACGGTCTTGGCCAGCCCAAGGCCGGTGCGCATGGCATCGAGGGGGGTGGCGCCAGTGATGGCATCGAGGGTGATGTGGGGCGGGAGCTGGCCGGAGAAGGCGTAGTTTAGGCTGTCGCCCAGGCCAAAATCGTGGAGCCGCCAGCCGCCGGGGGCGACCCAGCCGCTCATCTCCAGCGGGAAGGAGATGAGCAGGACCACATAACCCACCATGGCGGGGTTGAACGGGTTGTAACCAAGACCGCCATACAGGTGTTTGGCGATGACAATGGCGAAGAGCATTCCCACCACCGGTACCCAGAACGGCAGCAACGGGGGCAGGGCCGCGGCCAACAGTACGGCGGTGACCGCCATGCTGCCGTCGCTGAGAAAGGGGGCGAGGGGGCGGCCTCGCAGTTGGAGCATGGCTGCCTCAAACAGGTAGCCGGCGGCGAGGGTCAGTAGCAGGTTGAGGAGCAGGCCCCAGCCAAAGAACCAGAACTCCAGTAGTAGCGCCGGAACCAGGGCGTAGATCACCTGCAACATCACGCCGCTGACCTTGGCGGGGCTGTGCAGGTGGGGCGAACTGATAACCGCCATCTCAGTGCTTCTCCTCGGCAGGTGCAGCCCCTTCGCCCGCGGGCTGCTCGGCGGGGGGATCGGTGGCGGGTGGGGTGGCGTTGGCTTGGGCCTTTTTCGCCTTGGCGCGCTCGATGGCCGCTTGAATAGCCGCCTTCTTGTCGTCACTCTCCCCCTCGGCGAGGGCCGCCGCCTTCTTCTTGGCCCGCGCCTCCTTCTCCAGTCGCTCTCGCTCCTCGCGGGCCACCCGATACTCATGGCGCCGACGTGCCTGATCCGAGGCGCGCTTCTCCCGCTCCTGGGCCCAGATCTCGGTCTTGGCGTAGCGGTAGTACTGCACCAGGGGGAGGTTGCTGGGGCAGACAAAGGCGCAGCAGCCGCACTCGATGCAGTCGAAGAGGTTGTAGTCCTGGGCGCGATCGAACTCCTTCGATTTGGCGTACCAGTAGAGCTGCTGAGGCAGCAGGCTCACCGGGCAGGCCTCGGCGCAGGAGCCACAGCGGATACAGGGGCGGACGGGGGCGCGCCGCTCCAACTCGTCGTCGGTCACCGCCAGCAGACAGTTGGCGGTCTTGATCACCGGGGCCTGTGGCTGCTCTACGGTGATGCCCATCATGGGACCGCCCATGATGAGGCGGGAGAAGCCCGCCGTGGTCCCCCCGGCCTGTGCCAACAGCTCCCCCATGGGGATCCCGAGGGGGACTTCAAAGTTGCCCGGTTGGGCGGCGCCATGGCCGGTAACCGTCACGATGCGGCGGATCAACGGCTCACCCAGCTCCACCGCCCGGTGGACACTGGCGGCGGTGGCGACGTTGTGGCACACCACGCCGACGGCGATGGGTAGCCCCTGGGTGGGGACCTCTTTACCGGTCAACACCTTAATCAGCTGCTTCTCGCCCCCCATCGGGTAGCGGGTGGGGACCTCCACCACCTCAATGGCCTCTGTCAGCCCCCGCCGTGCCACCTCGCTGCGCAGGGCGGCGATGGCCGCCGGCTTGTTATCTTCGATGCCGATGAGGCACTCCTGGGCCTGGAGGGCGTGCCGCATGATGAGGGCACCGCTGATGATCTCCTCCGGCCGCTCCTGCATCAGCCACTGATCGCAGGTGATGTAGGGTTCGCACTCGGCCCCATTCAGGATCAGCGTCTCCACCGCCGTGTGGGGGCCAGGGTTGAGCTTCACCGCGGTGGGGAAGCCGGCCCCGCCGAGGCCGACGATACCGGCATCGCGGATCAGGTTGCGCAGGGTGCTCGGATCCAGGGCGGACCAGTCGCTGTGGGGCTGGTACTCCACGGTGCGCCCCTCGCCATCCGGTTGCAGGACAATGGCAAGGGCGGAGAGCCCGGAGGGGTGGGGCACTGGACGCGCCTCGATGGCGATCACCGTGCCGGAGGTGGGGGCATGGACCGGGGCGGAGACAAAACCCTCGGGGCGGGCCACCATCTGCCCCTCCAGTACCCGCTCACCCACCGCCACCAGCGGTTGGGCGGCGGCACCGATATGCTGTTGGAGGGGTAGCACTAGCTCGCTCGGGAGGGCGGCCTGCCGGAGGGGGCGACCCAGGGAGAGCGCCTTTTGATCGGGGAGGTGGATCCCGCCGTGGAAGCGGTGGAGCGTGCGGGTCACGGGCGCGGTCCCTCCTCACGGTTGGCCGGTGGCTTGGGTAGCGGCCACCGCCAGGTGGCGATCTCCAGCTTCACCGGGACCATGGCGATGCAGTCCACCGGGCAGGGCTCAAGGCAGAGTTCGCAGCCGGTGCACTCGGTGGTAATGACGGTATGCATGTGCTTGGGGGCGCCGAGGATGGCGTCCACCGGGCAGGCCTGGAGGCAGAGGGTGCAGCCGATACAGGTCTGCTCATCGATGGCGGCCTTCAGCTTCTGCTGCTCCCCCCCCTCCAGCGGAGCGGCATCGCGTCCCAGCAGATCGGCCAGCGCCAAGACCACGGTCTCCCCGCCTGGCGGGCAGCGGTTGATCTCCACCTCGCCGCTGGCGATCGCCTCGGCATAGGGACGGCAACCGGCAAAGCCGCACTGGCCGCACTGGGTCTGGGGGAGGAGGGCGTCGATCTTCTCCACCACGGGGTCCCCCTCCACCCGGAAGCGGATGGCGGCGAAACCGAGTAGCAGTCCAAAGGCGACGGCCAGGGCCGCAACGGCAAAGATGGCGGTCAACATCAGCTCAACCCTTTACCAAGCCAGAGAAGCCCATGAAGGCCACCGACATCAGGCCGGCGGTGATCAGCGCGATGGCCGGGCCACGGAATACAGTGGGGACATCGGCACTGGCGATGCGCTCCCGCATGGCGGCAAACAGCACCAGCACCAGCGAGAAACCGAGGGCAGCGCCAAAGCCGTAGACCGCCGACTGCATGAAGCTGTGCTGCGCCTGGACGTTGAGCAGCGCGACCCCGAGTACGGCACAGTTGGTGGTGATGAGCGGCAGGAAGATCCCCAATACCTGGTAGAGCACGGGCGAGGTCTTGTGCACCACCATCTCGGTGAACTGGACCACCACGGCGATGACCAGGATGAAGGAGATGGTGCGCAGGTACTCCAGACCGAGCGGCTCCAGCAGAAAGGTGTGGACCAAGTAGGCGGAGACGGAGGAGAGGGTGAGGACAAAGGTAGTGGCCAACCCCATGCCGGTGGCGGTCTCTAGTTTGCGCGAGACCCCCATAAACGGGCAGAGGCCGAGGAACTTCACCAGTACGAAGTTGTTGACCAGCACCGTACTGACAAGAATGAGTAGATATTCCGACATAGGGTGCTCGAACCGCGAGAGTCAGGGTTGGGCGCGCCGGGCAAGGTTCGCCAGGCGCGGGCTCCGGGGCAGATGGAAGCGGCAATTCTACGGCAAAACGCCCCTCGATCAGTACCGTAGTGCCTTTGAAGTGTATAACCAAGGGCGCAGAGAGGAAATCACGGCTGAAATCGTCCCCGCCCTTGGGATAGAATCGGCCCGTTGTGCGACATGGATTGCCGGTGGCCGCTGGGGCGCCAAGCGGTGGTTCATGGCGCTGCCGCTGCGCCCCCTCCCAGCGCCCCGGACCACGATGGTCCACGCCCCGTATAGCATCGACGGGGTGGCGCCTTGCTTCCCCCATTACCTTGGTCCCGCACCCCAGATCCAGCTGTCTGCCTAATGGGGCCACAGGTAAGGGGGCATCTGACATAGGGGCCAGGGGCCCATTCACTGTAGCGCTCGTCCCCCGTCGGGGGGGGCGATCCGAGGAGCGTGGGGACCGTGCCTAAGATCCTGCTGGTGGAAGATAACGAGATGAACCGCGACATGCTCTCGCGCCGCCTGGTGCGCCGAGGCTTTGAGGTGGTGATGGCAGTGGATGGGGCCGAGGGGGTGGCCAAGGCCGGCAGCGAGGCGCCCGATCTCATCTTGATGGATATGAGCCTACCGGTGATGGATGGCTGGGAGGCGAGCCGCACCATTCGTGCCAATGCCGAGACCACCCAGATCCCGATGATCGCCCTCACCGCCCATGCCATGCAAGGGGATCGGGAGAAGGCGTTGGCGGCGGGGTGTGACGACTTTGATACCAAGCCGGTGGACCTGACCCGACTGCTGGGCAAGATTGCGGCCCTGCTCGGGACACCACTGGAGGGGTAGGGCGGGCTATGGCCGACGGCAAGAGCATCCGCCACGAGCTACGCACACCGCTGAACCATATCATTGGATACAGCGAGATGCTGATGGAGGACCTGGCGGCCGAGGGCTTCGAGGAGCTGCACGGAGAGTTTCAGGCCCTCTGGGAGCGGGGTAAGCGGCTGCTGGATCTGGTCAATCGGCTCCCCGAAGGGGATGAGCTACAGCTGCCCGAGGCGTTTGGCGATTGGCGCACCCCCCTTGGCGAGTTGATCGCCATTGTGCGGGCGGTCAAGCCCCGCCTGCTGGGGCAGGCGGCAGAGTGGATGGGGGACGCCGAGAAGGTGGAGCAGGCGGGGACCCGCCTGCTGGGGCTGTTTGAGGGACTCCACACCACACCTAGGGTGGGGGGGCCAGCCGCCGCTGAGCCGTTGGTGGCCAAAGGGGAGGGGGCGGATGCGGGGCCAGCCGCCGCCGCCAACCGCACCAAGGGTCACCTGCTGGTGGTGGACGATAACGAGTCCAACCTCGACTTGATGCTCCGTCGGCTCACCCGAGAGGGCTACGGCGTCACCATCACCGCCGATGGTGAGAGCGCCCTAGAACTTATCGAACAGGAGGAGTTCGATGTGGTGCTGCTGGATGTACTGATGCCGGGCATCAACGGTATCGAGGTGCTGAAGCGGGTGCGGGAGCGCTTCTCCTCCTTCCAGCTGCCGATCATCATGGTCACCGCCAAGTACGGTAGCGACAACATCGTTGAGGCGCTGCAACTGGGGGCCAACGACTATGTTACCAAGCCGGTGGACTTCCCGGTGGCCCTCGCCCGTATCTCCACCCAGCTCTACCTGCGGCGGGTGACCCGGGAGCTGGCTGAGGCCAATGAGCGGTTGCACCGCTTCTCCTATATGGACGGCCTGACGGGGATCCCCAATCGCCGCCACTTTGACGAATACTTGGCGCGGGAGTGGGGGCGGGCCCAGCGGGAGGGCGAGCCGCTGTCACTGGTGCTGTTGGATGTCGATTACTTCAAGCTCTTCAACGACAACTACGGCCACGATGCCGGCGATCAGGCGCTGATCCAGGTGGCGCAGACGCTCTCCCGAGAGCTTTATCGGCAAGGGGATCTGGTGGCCCGCTACGGGGGGGAGGAGTTTGTCGTGGTGCTACCGAAAAGCTCCGCCGAGGTGGCCGTGGCGGTGGCCGAGCGGCTGCGAGCGGCCGTGGCGGCGCTCCTTATCCCCCACCTGCACCACAAGAGTGAGCGCCATGTCACCATCAGCCTCGGGGTCGCCAGTGGTATGCCCTGCGGCCAACTCTCCGCCGAGCAGCTGCGTATCCTGGCGGATCAGGCGCTCTACTACGCCAAGCATCAGGGGCGTAATCGGATCGGCTGCTCCGGCAATCGGCAGCGGGATTGCAACGGTCAGTGTCCTGGGCGACCCCTGGCCTGCCACCTTGAGCCAGAGTGGGCGCCGGTGTTGCAAACCGTGATCGGTAGCGCAGGGTAGCCCCGGCCGCCAATACCCTCCACCGCGATTCGCTAGAGTTGACCTATGGATCCCTTTACCCACGCCCTGAGCGGCGCCCTGCTGGGACGGCTTATGACCCCTGTTGGGGCGACGCGCCGCCAGCTACGCAATGGCCTCTTGCTCGGTATAGGGGCGGCCATGTTTCCCGATATCGATGTGGTGGCCCAGCCGCTCCTCGATCCCCTGACCTTTCTCAATTTCCACCGCGGGGTGACCCACTCGCTACTGCTGTGGCCGCTGTTGGCGCTCCTGCTGGCTGGGGTTTGGGCACGCCTGCTGCGGGAGGGGGCTGGTGGGTGGCGCCAGTGGTATCCGTTGGCGGCGCTGGCCCTACTGCTGCACCTGGGGCTTGATCTGGTCACCTCCTATGGCACGGGGCTGCTGATCCCCCTCTCCGATCACCGCTTCTCGCTACCCATCAGCTTCATCATCGACCCCATCCTGATTGCCATCATGTTGGCCGGGCTTGGGGCCAGTCGCTGGCGCGGGCGGCGGGCGGCCGCGGCGGCGCTCACCTTGGTGGCGCTTACCATCGGTTTTGAGGGGGTGCTGCGGGGGCGGGCGCTTGCCGTGGGCGAGGCCTATGTCCAGGCGCAGGGGCTGCCGAGTGCCGTGGTCAACGCCCTGCCGCAGCCGCTCTCACCTTTTAACTGGACGGTGGTGGTGGCAGAGCCGGGGCGGTACCACATCGCCCGGATTGGGCTGCTGCGCAGTGCGCCGCCGGCCCCGGCGGCGGAGGGGGCGGGGTTGCTGGCCCGGGTCTGGGCCAGTTACCAGCCGGCCACCGCCCCCCTCTGGCAACAGTATGAGAAGTTCGGCAATCGGGCCGTGGCGCCGCTGGCCCGCACCGTCTGGGAGCTACCGCAACTGGCGGAGTACCGCACCTTTGCCGCCTACCCAACGCTCTATGGGAGCGAAGAGGGGGCGGCCGGGCAGTGCCTATGGTTCGTCGATCTGCGCTTCACCGTCGGCGGCGCGCCGGAGCGCGCGCCATTTCGTTATGGCGCCTGCCGAGCCGGGGCGCAGTGGCGGGTGCACCAGCTCACCGATCAGGGGGCGGTGCCGCTGTAGGGTGGCGTCGCCGGGACGGTGGGCTCCTCTCAATCGAGTTGGGTCAGTGCCGTCGCCAGCAGTCCCGCCAAGGGGATGGCGTTGGTGGTATGGGCCACGCTATCGGAGCTCCAGAGCCCGCGGAAACCCGCCTTGTGCAGCCGGCGTTCGGTCTCCTCCGATAGCAGTGCGTGGGTGAAGAGGCAGTGGACCGGACCTGCCCCCGCCTCCATCAGCTGGCGCAGGACCGAGATGAGGGTGTTGCCGGTGCTCACCATGTCATCGATCACCACCACCTCACGCCCCTGGAACTCCGCCTCCGGTAGGGCGGTGCGGACGTTGCGGTCATCGAGCCGCTCTTTGTGGCCCACTAGGTAGTCGAGATGGGCCCGCTCGGCGATGGCCCGCACCCACTGCTCCGATTCGGAGTCGGGGCCGATGAGTAGCGGCGCCTTGAGCCGTTGCTCCAGAAAGCGGCCCATCGGCTCGGCGGCGGAGAGGGCTAGGCCGCGGATCCCCGGCACCACCTCGTCCATGTTGGCGACTCGATGGAGGTGGGGATCGACGGTGATGACGGTATCGAACAGCTCGGCCAGGAAGTGGCCCACCACCTGCTGGCTCACCGCTTCACCGGGATTGAAGGCGATATCCTGCCGCATGTAGCAGAGGTAGGGGGCCACCAGGGTGATGTGGCGTACCCCCTGCTCTCGGGCGGTGCGGGCCGCCAACATCAGCTCGATCAGCTTGTCGTTGGGGTGGTCCAGGCTGCGGCAGAAGACCACCCGTTCTGGTAGCTCGGTGGGGACGGTGACCTTACTCTCACCATCGGGAAAGTGGTGGACATCCACCAGGGCGTAGCGCCGTTCGGCGGCATCAGCCAGCCGGCGGGCCTGGGAGTCGTATTCTGGAAAGCCTAGGATCATGGCGTTGTTATATGGACTCGCACTCGCTGAGCACTGCTTGGGGCCGCCGGTCGTGCCGGCCGCCCACCCCCCTTTTAATTCTTGCCCAGGACGGACGGTTCACAGGTCCATGTAGCTGACCACCGCCTCTGCGCTCTCTCCAATGGTATAGCCACTATTCTGCTGGGCATAGGCGCGCGCAAACTCGAAATCGGAGCGGTACTCGGCATGGACCCGGTAGAGTGCCTCGCCGGGCGCCACCCGCTCCCCCAGCTTCTTGAGGAGATCCACCCCGGCCCCTTTGTCCATCGGGGCCCCGGCCAGCCGGGCGATGCGGGCGACGATGTAGTTGTCGATGGCGGTGACAACGCCGCCGCTCTGGGCGGTGGTTTCAAAGGTGAGGGGGCCTGCGACAAAGGACTGTGGCTGCCCCCCTTGGGCCGCCATGATCGCCTCCATCTTGCCGAGCGCCCGGCCCGACTCCAGGATGTCGCGGGCGATGGCGTAGCCGTAACCGCCGCGTACATCGGGATCAAACTCCAGGATCCGGCCGGCCAGCCGGAGCGCCTTTTGGCGCAGATCGGCCGGTGCCGCCTCCTCATTGCGCAGCACCGCCATCACATCCCGCGCCTCCAGCACCGGCCCGATGCCGCGCCCGACCGGTTGGCAGCCATCGGTGATGATCACCTCCAGGTGGAGCCCCATGCGGTCGCCGATATACTCAAACAGCTTGCGCAGCTGCACCGCCTCACGCATATGGCGCACCTTGGCCGAGGGTCCCACGGGGATATCGATCAGCAGGTGGGTGGAGCCGGCCGCCAGCTTCTTGGAGAGGATGGAGGCGATCATCTGCCCCTGGGAGTCGATGCCGAGGGGGCGCTCCACCGAGATGAGGATGTCATCCGCCGGTGCCAGGCGGGCGGTACCGCCCCAGGCGATACAGGCCCGTTCAGCGGCGACAATGGTATGCAGTTCAACGGGGGTGAGGTCCACCTTGCACAGCACCTCCATGGTGTCGGCGGTGCCGGCCGGGGAGGTGATGGCGCGGCTGGAGGTCTTGGGCATCAACATCCCATGGGCCGCCACGATGGGGGCGATGATCATCGAGGTGCGGTTGCCCGGGATACCGCCGATGCAGTGTTTATCGGCGACGAGCGGTTCGTGCCAGTCGAGCCGCTCACCCGACTCCAACATGGCGCGGGTCAGGGCCAATACCTCCTCCCGATCGAGGCCATTCTGGCCGGAGGAGACCAAGAAGGCCGCCATCTCCATCTTGGAGTAGCGGTTATCGACAATATCCAGCGTGATGGCGCGGTAATCGGCCTGGGTCAGGCGCTCCCCGGCGATCTTGCGCCGCACCGCATCCATTGACCGGGGCTGCTCGGCCTGCGCCACCCGCACCGGGGTGGCCGCCTCCAGGCCAAACCGGCCAAAGGCGTCGATGGAGAGGCCCAGCTCATCGGGGCCGACGATGGTGGCATCATCCACCACGTTCAACACCGCGTAGGTCTTGGCGCCGTTGGCACTCACCTCCACCTTCATCAGCGCCTGAAACCCCTCTGCCCGGTAGATCTCACACTCCCGGTGCATGTAGGCGACATTCTCACGGTAGGTGTCGATGGCGACCCGCCGCAGCTTGAGGGTGCCGTGGGGGCGCGAGGCGGGTGGGGTGGGCGTGGTCATGGGCCCGATTATCGCATGAGGCGGCGGGAAAAGAAGATTGCCGCCCTACCCCCGGCAACGGGGTAGGGCCGGCCCGTTGTCAGCCCCCCACCTGTCGCAGCCGGTGCTGTTGGCGCTCCTCCTCCGCCTCCCGCTGGCGCTCCTCCTGCTGTAGGCGCCACATGTGGGCGTAGAGCCCCTCTTGGGCCAGCAGCTCACGATGGTGGCCCCGTTCGACGATACGACCCGCCTCCAGCACCAGGATCTGATCGGCATCGACGATGGTGGAGAGGCGGTGGGCGATGACCAGGGTGGTGTGGTTGGTCGCCACCCGCTCCAGTGCCTCTAGCAGCGCCTGCTCTGCCTGGGAGTCGAGGGATGAGGTGGCCTCGTCGAAGATGAGGATGCGGGGCTGCTTGAGGATGGTGCGGGCGATGGCCACCCGCTGCTTCTCACCGCCGGAGAGCTTGAGGCCGCGCTCGCCCACCACGGTGTCATAGCCCTGCGGGAGGGCGTCGATAAAGGCGTGGATCTGCGCCACCTTGGCCGCCGCCACCACCTCCTCGCGGCTGGCACTGGGGCGGGCATAGGCGATGTTGTAGTAGATGGTGTCGTTAAACAGCACCGTGTCTTGGGGCACGATGCCGATGGCGTCCCGCAGACTGGATTGGGTCACCTGGGGCAGCGCTTGACCATCGATGGTGATCTGTCCGGCCGTGACATCGTAAAAGCGGAACAGCAGCCGGGAGAGGGTCGATTTCCCGGCCCCGCTGGGGCCCACCACCGCCACCTTTTGACCGGCGGGGATCTCGAAATCGATATCAAACAACACCTGGCGATCGGGGTTGTAGCCGAACGCCACCTGCTCAAAGCGGACCGTGCCGGCGGTGACCACCAACGGTTGGGCGGTGGGGCTCTCCTTGACCTCCGGTTGGCGCTCCAGGAGGGCAAACATCTCCTGCATATCCCACAGGGCGTGCTTGGTCTGGCCGTAGACCACGCCTAGGAAGTTGAGCGGGATGAACATCTGCAACATGAAGGCGTTGACCAGGACCAGATCGCCCAGGGTCATGCTGCCGGCCACCACGCCGTTGGCCGCCATCAGCATGATGGCGGTGACCCCCATGGCGATGATGACCCCTTGACCGATATTGAGGCTGGACATGGAGGTCTGGGTCTTGACCGCCATCTCCTCCCACTTCAGCAGGGATTCGCCGTAGCGACGATGCTCAAACGACTCGTTGTTGAAATATTTGACGGTCTCGTAGTTGAGTAGTGAGTCCACCGCCTGGGAGTTGGCCTGGGAGTCGTAGGCGTTCATCTTGTGGCGGAACTGCATCCGCCATTCGGTGATGGCAAAGGTAAAGGCGATGTAGACCGCCACGGTGATGAAGGTGACTACGGCAAACCAGGGGCTGTAGTTGACCAAGAGGAAGGTGGCGATGAGCCCCACCTCCACCAGGGTGGGCAGGATGGAGAAGAGCAGGTAGTTGAGCAGGGAGGCGGCTGAGCGGGTTCCCCGCTCCAGGTCGCGGGAGACCGCCCCCGTCTTGCGCTCCAGGTGGTAGCGCAGCCCAAGGGCGTGGAGATGCTCTAGCACCTGTACCGACATCCGCCGCATCACCCCATGGCGCACCCGGGCGAAGACCACATCCCGCAGTTCGTTGAAGGCAGAGCTGGCGAGGCGCAGTACGCCATAGGCCACCAACAGTACCAGGGGGAGGGCGATCTGCTGATGGACCTGGGTGTTGAGGTGGTCAACCACCTCCTTGAGCACCACGGGTATCCCAACATTGGCCAATTTGGCCAGCAGCAGAAAACCGAGGGCGGCCAGGGCCCGACCACGGTAGGCCTTGAGGTAGGGGAGGAGTGAGCGCAACGTCTTGAGGTCGTTGCGCTGGCCGGAGGGCAGCTCGGTGTAGCGGATGTGCATGGATGGCTGTGTGTAATAGTCGGAAATGGGGGCAGTATACGGGATGGGGCATCCCTAGCCATTACATAGGGGCGTTATACTGCCGCCGAAAGAGGACCCAAAAAGGGGGAAGAAATCATGGGAATGCCAACTACAGAAGAGTTGAAGGAGGCGCTTGCCGAGGCGGGCCGGATGCGGGAGAAGGGGGAGGATCCCTGCCATGTGGCCAAGGCGCTGCTGAGCCTCAACTACCGGATGCGCTATCTGGAGCGGGTGTTGGAGACGGCGGAGCACTATATCCACTTCGGTCTCTCTGCCCAGGATCACATCGCCCTGCAACGGGCGGTCGAGGAGGCGCGCCACGTCATTGCCCGTAATAAGGGGGGGGATGACTCCTCCTTTGGTCTCACCTGATAGCGGTGTGACGGCCCTCCTGTGGGGGGGCGCTTGATTTTCCGCCGCGTAACCCTTATTTATCAGCGGTTCGCCGATCCCTTCGAGGTATTCGAATATGCCGATTTACGAATATTCCTGCCAGGCCTGCAAGCACACCTTCGAGGCCCTGCAGAAGATGAGCGACGCCCCGCTCACCGACTGTCCCGCTTGTGGTAAGCCCGAGCTGGTCAAACTCATCTCCGCCGCCGGTTTTCGCCTGAAAGGGGGCGGCTGGTATGAGACCGACTTCAAGAATGGCAGCAAGCGCAATGTCGCCGAGTCCGCGGCACCTGCCTGCGCGGCGGGTGGGTGCGGCGGCACCTGTGCCGCAGGCGGAGACTGACGCCCGTTGGTGGCCTTCTTGCGGCGGTATCTGATCGCAGGTCTCCTGCTTTGGGTCCCTCTCGGGGTGACCCTGCTGGTGGTCAAGCTGCTGGTCGATATCATGGATCGGACCCTGGTCCTGATCCCGCAGCACTATCGGCCCGAGGCGCTACTGGGATTCTCCATCCCCGGCCTCGGGCTGCTGCTCTCTCTCCTCATCGTCCTGCTCACCGGCATTGCGGTGGCCCACTTCGCCGGCCACAAACTGGTGGCGTTGTGGGAGGCGATTGTGGCCCGCATCCCCCTGGTCAACTCCGTCTACGGTGGGGTGAAACAGGTGGCGGAGACCATGTTCACCGGTGCGGGGCAGTCGTTCCGCAAGGTGGTGCTGGTGCCTTGGCCGCGGGCCGGGGCGTGGACGATGGGCTTTCTTACCGCCACCTCGGCCGGGGAGGTGAGTAGTCGGCTCGGGCGCGAGGTGGTGAGCGTCTATGTCCCCACCACCCCCAATCCCACGGGCGGGTATTTCATGATCTTCCCGCGGGAGGAGGTGGTAGAGCTCTCCATGAGTGTCGATGAGGGGCTAAAGATGATCATCTCGATGGGGGTGGTGGTGCCGAAGCAGGGGCCCCACCCCGAGCTGGACGGGGTAGCGTTGAAACCGTCGAGCGAATAGCCCCTGGCCCCACCCGAGTGGGGGCCTAGGCAGCCACTCGGGGGAGGGAGGGATCCCGCCACGGTTGCCTAACCCCCGGCGCAACCGTAAGATTCCCCGTTTTCATTTCGTCACTTCAATTCAGGATCCCCATGCGCAGTCACTATTGCGGTTCTCTCAACGAGTCCCATATCGGCCAGGTGGTGGAGATCGCCGGCTGGGTTCATCGTCGGCGCGACCATGGCGGCGTCATTTTCATCGATCTGCGCGACCGCGAGGGGCTGCTTCAGGTAGTGTTCGATCCAGACAGCCGCGAGACCTTCCACATTGCCGAGACGGTGCGTAGCGAGTACGTGCTGAAGGTGGCCGGTCAGATCCGCCACCGGCCCGCCGGCACTGAAAATCCCCATCTCCCCTCCGGTAAGGTGGAGTTGGCCGTCCAGTCGGTCACCATCTTGAATCGCGCTGAGACCCCGCCGTTCATGATCGATGCCGAGGACGAGGATGTCTCCGAGGAGCTGCGACTCAAGTATCGCTACCTCGACCTGCGGCGACCGCAGATGCTGGAGCGGCTCAAGCTCCGCTCACGGGTGGCGGCGGTGCTGCGCAACTATCTCGATGGTCAGGGCTTCATGGACATCGAGACCCCGATGCTGACCAAGGCGACCCCCGAGGGGGCACGCGACTACCTGGTGCCGAGCCGCACCCACCCCGGTAGTTTTTTTGCCCTGCCGCAGTCACCCCAGCTGTTCAAACAGCTGCTGATGGTCTCCGGGCTCGATCGCTACTACCAGATCGTCCGCTGCTTCCGTGACGAGGACCTGCGGGCCGACCGCCAGCCGGAGTTCACCCAGCTCGACATCGAGACCTCGTTTATGGACGAGGAGGCGGTGATGGGCATGATGGAGGAGATGATCCGCCAGCTCTTTGCCCAGGTGTTGGAGGTGGCGCTGCCCAGCCCATTCCCGCGCCTCACCTACGCCGAGGCGATGCGCCGCTTCGCCTCTGACAAGCCGGACCTGCGGATCCCGCTGGAGCTGGTGGATCTCGGCGATCTCATGGCTGGGGTGGAGTTCAAGGTCTTCTCCGGCCCTGCCAACGACCCCAAAGGGCGCATCGCCGCCCTGCGGCTCCCGAAAGGGGGCGAGTTGACCCGTTCGCAGATCGATGACTACACCAAGTTCGTCGCTATCTACGGCGCCAAGGGGTTGGCCTACATCAAGGTCAACGAGCGGGCGAAGGGGCGTGACGGGTTGCAGTCCCCCATCCTCAAGTTCCTGCCGGATGAGGTGGTGGCCGCCGTGCTGGAGCGCACAGCGGCAGAGGATGGCGATCTCATCTTCTTCGGTGCCGATAAGGCCAAGGTGGTCAACGAGTCACTCGGTGCCCTGCGGCTCAAGCTGGGGCATGACCTCAACCTGGTGGAGCACGGCTGGCGTCCGCTCTGGGTGGTGGACTTCCCGATGTTTGAGTATGACGACAAGGAGAGCCGCTTTGTCGCCCTGCACCACCCCTTCACCTCCCCCAAAGAGGAGCATCTGGAGCTGCTAAGCAGCGATCCCGGCGCCTGCCTCTCCCGCGCCTACGACATGGTGCTGAACGGCACTGAGCTGGGCGGCGGCTCCATGCGTATCTATCGCAAGGAGGTGCAGCAGGAGGTGTTCCACCAGCTCGGCATCGATGAGCTGGAGGCGCAGGAGAAGTTCGGCTTCCTGCTCGATGCCCTCAAATTTGGCTGCCCGCCCCATGGCGGTCTCGCCTTTGGCCTGGACCGGCTGGTGATGCTGATGAGCGGTGCCAAATCGATCCGCGATGTCATGGCCTTCCCCAAGACCCAATCCGCCGCCTGTATGCTGACCGGCGCCCCCTCCAATGTCGATTTAAAGCAGTTGATGGAGCTGGGGGTACGGGTCGCCACCCAACCTAAGGGTGAGGCGAAGGCGGCAAAGGAGTAGCTGCACAGTGGGGTCCGCCACGGCCGCAGGCCGTGGCGGACCGATTTGGCGGGGGGTGGCCCCCACCCTCCGCGTCACGGGCGGCCGCGGGCCGCATGGCCGGTGAGACCACCGGGGCGAGGTAGTCGATGAGCAGTTCAGCCATTCCCATCCAGCACTACGCCCAGCTCGACGACGCCGAGTGTGCGCAGCGGATCCTGGCGGCCAAGGAGCGGCTGGGCGAGCGCTTGGTGATCTTGGGTCACCACTACCAACGGGAGGAGGTGTTTCACTACGCCGACTTCACCGGCGACTCCCTCAAGCTCTCCCGTCAGGCCGCCACCTCCAAGGCGGAGTTCATCGTCTTCTGCGGGGTCCATTTCATGGCGGAGGTGGCCGATATCCTCTCCCGCCCTGAGCAGATCTCCATCCTGCCGGACCTCTCCGCCGGCTGCTCCATGGCCGATATGGCCAACCTCGCCAGCGTCGAACAGGCGTGGCGGGAGCTGGCGCAGGTGCTCGATCCCGATGAGCAGGTGACCCCTGTCACCTACATCAACTCCGCGGCCGATCTCAAGGCGTTCTGTGGCCGTCACGGCGGCATCGTCTGCACCTCTTCCAATGCCCGGAAGGTGTTGGAGTGGTCCTTTGCCCAGCGGGAGAAGGTGCTCTTCTTCCCCGATCAGCACCTGGGTCGCAACACCGGCTACACCATGGGGATCCCGCTGGAGGAGATGGTGGTGTGGGACTTCGATCTGCCCTTGGGGGGGCTCAGCGCGGAGCAGATCCGTGCCGCCAAGGTGATCCTCTGGAAGGGGTTCTGCTCGGTACACCAGATGTTCCAGGCGGAGCATATCGATCGCTTCAAGGAGAAGTTTCCCGAGGCGCAGGTGATCTCCCATCCAGAGTCACCCTTCGAGGTGTGCCGCAAGTCCGATCACGTCGGCTCCACCGAGTACATCATCAATACGGTGCGCGACTCGGCCCCCGGCAGCCGCTGGTTGGTGGGTACGGAGCTTAATCTAGTCAACCGGCTGCACCAGCAGTTCAAGCATGAGGGGAAACAGGTCCACTTCATGTCACCCACCGTCTGTATGTGCTCCACCATGTTTCGCATCGACCCACAGCACCTCGCCTGGACCCTGGAGAACCTAGTGGCTGGGCAGGTGGTGAATCGCATCGTGGTGCCAGCGGAGGAGGCGGCGTCGGCCCGCCTGGCCCTGGAGCGGATGCTGGAGGTGTCACCCTGAAGGGGTCCGCTATGGTCCAAGGCCACCGCCGGTAACGCACGATGGAGGAGGGGGTGGTGCTGGTCCATGGGCTCTGGATGCCGGGGGTCGAACTACTGCTGCTGGCGTGGCGCCTGCGGCGGGCGGGCTATCGTACCCGCCTATTCCACTATCGCAGCGTGACCGCTCATCCCCAGCGGGCGGCGGCCCGGTTGCGGGAGTGTATGACCGAATTGGGGAGCCCGGTGGTCCACCTGGTGGCCCATAGCATGGGGGGACTTATCTGCCGCCTTGCGGTGGCCGAGGCGCAGCTCCCACCGGGGCGCATCGTGACCCTGGGGACCCCCCACCGCGGCTCCTACGTCGCCCGTAGCCTTGCCAGCCATCTGCCGGGGCGCTTGCTGTTGGGGCAGTCGCGTGCCTTATTGGGGCAGGGGCTCGGTCCCTGGCGTGGGGTGCGGGCCCTGGGGAGCATCGCTGGACGGGTGCCGGTGGGGGTGGGTCGCCTGCTGGCACCGGGGCTGCCTCAACCCCATGATGGCACCGTGCGGCTGATGGAGACGGAGCCGGTGGGTGCCCAGGCCCATCTGGCGCTCCCGGTCAGCCACACCTCCATGCTCTTCTCACCGCTGGTGGCACGCCAGGTAATCGCCTTTCTACAACATGGCACCTTTACGACTTCCGCCTGAGCCGCCTCCCCAGGCGTCCCGCGGCCTTGGGTGCTGCGGGGAGGGGCCGTGGTGAGTAGCGGGATCGCCCCCCGCATCCTGGGTATTGACCCCGGCTCGCGGATCACCGGCTTTGGCGTCTTGGAGCGCCATGGGTTGCGGGTGAACTATATCGACAGCGGCTGTATCCGGGCGGGGGAGGGGGAGTTTGTCCCACGCCTCAAGGTGATCTTCGATGGGGTGCGGGACCTCATCCGCATCTATGCGCCGCAGGAGCTGGCCATTGAACGGGTCTTCATGCACCGCAATCCTGATTCGGCCCTCAAGCTGGGCCAAGCGCGGGGGGCCGCCCTCTGCGCCGCCTTGGCGGAGGGGCTGTTGATCCACGAGTACACCCCTGCCGAGATCAAACAGGCCATCGTCGGTCGCGGTCAGGCCACCAAGGAGCAGATCCAGCACATGATTCAGGCCCTTCTCGAACTCCCCGGTACCCCCCAGGCAGACGCCGCCGACGCCCTGGCCGTGGCGCTGACCCACCACCATGTCGGTGAGACCCGGGCCCGCCTGGCCGCGGCCGGCGCTGGCCAAGTGTGGCGGAGGCGGCGGTGATCGGGCGGCTGCGCGGTACCCTGGCATTGAAGCAGCCACCGCTCCTGCTCCTCGATGTCGGGGGGGTGGGTTACGAGGTGGAGGCGCCCATGAGCACCTTCTACCAACTACCCGCCACCGGCCAGGCGGTAGAGCTGTTTACCCACCTCATCGTGCGGGAAGACGCCCACCTGTTATTCGGCTTTTTCACCGACCGTGAGCGCTCCTTGTTCCGCGATCTCATCAAGGTGAATGGGGTGGGTGCCCGCATGGCGTTGGCGGTGCTGTCGGGCATGAACCCGGAAGAGTTTGCCCGCTGCATCCAGCACGGTGATACCGCCAGCCTGACCCGGCTGCCGGGGATCGGCAAAAAGACGGCGGAACGCCTCATTGTGGAGATGCGCGATCGGCTCGGTGGGGTACAGCCGGGCGAGCTGCCGGTGATGGCCCCCTCCCTCGATGAGGGGCCGGATCCGGTACGGGATGCGGTGGCTGCGCTGATCGCCCTCGGCTACAAACCACCGGAGGCGAGTCGCATGGTGAACCGGGTCGAGAGCGAGGGGGCCAGTAGTGAGACGCTCATCCGGGCAGCACTCAAGGGGGCAGTGAAGTAATCGACACAAGCTGTGAGGATCTGCGTGTCGCCGGTCGGTCTGTTACTTGCTAAAGTAGGCCGGGCTCGCTGTTGGGGCTCGCCCCATCCAACCATTCGGACGCCCCGCGGCCCGCCACAGACCTTGACTTTTACGCTATTTATATGAGCGTCTTGCTAGAATCCGCCGCCTCGGACGTTCGGTCCCACCCATGATTGAGAGCGATCGTCTGATCAGCGCCGCGCCGCGCCGCGAGGAGGACCCGCTCGACCGGGCCATCCGCCCCAAGCGGCTGGATGACTACATCGGCCAGGCGTCGGTGCGGGAGCAGCTCTCCATATTCATCCAGGCCGCCAAAGGCAGGGGCGAGGCGCTCGATCACGTACTACTGTTTGGCCCGCCTGGTCTGGGCAAGACCACCCTCTCCCACATTCTCGCCTACGAACTTGGCGTCAACCTGCGCCAGACCTCGGGGCCGGTGCTGGAACGGCCGGGGGATCTCGCTGCCCTGCTCACCAATCTGGAGCCAAAGGATGTGCTGTTTGTGGATGAGATCCACCGCTTGAGTCCCGTGGTGGAGGAGGTGCTCTATCCGGCCATGGAGGACTTCCAGCTCGATATCATGATCGGTGAGGGGCCGGCGGCGCGCTCAGTGAAGCTCGACCTCCCCCCCTTCACCTTGGTGGGGGCCACCACCCGCGCCGGCCTGCTCACCTCGCCGCTGCGGGATCGCTTTGGCATCGTCCAGCGGCTGGAGTTCTATGACACCGAGGCCCTCACCTCCATCGTGACCCGCTCCGCCCGCATCCTGGGGGTGCAGCTGGAGGCGAGTGGGGCGGTGGAGGTGGCGCGCCGCTCCCGCGGTACCCCTCGCATCGCCAACCGGTTGTTGCGGCGGGTGCGGGACTATGCCGAGGTGAAGGCCGACGGTCGGGTGAGCGCCGTGGTCGCGGCCAAGGCGCTGGATATGCTGGATGTTGACCAGCAGGGGTTCGACACCATGGACCGCAAGCTGCTGCTGGCCATCATCGAGAAGTTCGATGGGGGCCCGGTAGGGGTCGATAGTCTCGCCGCCGCCATCGGTGAAGAGCGGGACACCATTGAGGATGTGCTGGAGCCGTTTTTGATCCAGCAGGGTTTCATGATGCGTACCCCACGGGGTCGAGTGGCCACCTCCAGTGCCTATCTCCACTTCGGTCTTGTCACCCCGGAGGGGCGAGGGCGGCAGCGGCCATTGGACCTGGGGAGCGGGGCGTGACCGAGCCCGCCGAGTTCCTCTGGCCGGCGCGGGTCTATTACGAAGACACCGATGCAGCAGGGGTGGTGTACCACGCCAATTATTTGAATTTTATGGAGCGCGCCCGGACCGAATGGCTGCGTGCGCTCGGGTTTGAACAGGATCGACTGCGCCGCGAGGAGCAGTGCCTGTTTGTTGTGCGGTCGGTGCTGGTGCGTTTCCTCAGCCCCGCCCGCTTTAACGACGCACTGCTGATCACCGCCCGTGTCGTGCGGTTAGGCGGTGCCAGTATCGACTTTTTGCAAGAGGTACGGCGCGACGGTGAGACGCTGTGCAGCGCCGAGATCAAACTGGCGCTGCTCGATGCGGATAGCCTGCGCCCCAAACCGATCCCCCGGCCGCTCAAAGCCTTGATAGGAGCCCAGTTGTCGTGACCCCGGACATGTCGATCATCAGCCTCTTTCTCCACGCCTCCATCGTGGTCAAGGCGGTGATGCTACTGCTGTTGCTCGCGTCCATGACCTCTTGGTTCTTCATCGTCCAGAAGGGGCGGGATATCAAGGCGGCACGCGAGGAGGCCAACGCCTTCGAGGGGCGTTTCTGGTCAGGGGTCGATCTGGTGGAGCTGTATAAACAAGTGAACCGGCGTCGCAGCGAACTGCACGGCGTGGCGGTACTGTTTGAGGCCGGCTTTGGCGAGTTTGCCCGGCTCCATGCCCAGGGGAGTGTCGAGCCGGAGCTGTTGGTGGAGGCCTCCCACCGCGCCATGCGGGTGGCCGCCAGCCGCGAAGTGGATGCGCTGGAGCTAAATCTGCCGTTCCTGGCCACCGTCGGTTCCACCAGCCCCTATGTCGGGCTGTTCGGGACGGTGTGGGGCATCATGAACTCCTTCCGGGCCCTGGGGGGGGCGCAGCAGGCCACCCTCAGCATGGTGGCACCAGGGATCGCCGAGGCGCTGGTGGCGACGGCGGTGGGCCTATTTGCCGCCATCCCGGCCGTCATCGCCTATAACCGTTATGGCACTGAGGTAGAGCGCTTGGCCAACCGCTATGACGTCTTTATCGAGGAGTTCACCGCCCTCTTGCAGCGGCGTGCCCACCTGCCGCTGCCGGCCAATGCCCACGCCGCCTGACGGGGGAGTCGTTGACGGATGGTGAGTTATCGCCCTAAGCGTTTAAAGCGCAAACCGATGGGGGAGATCAATGTGGTCCCCTACATCGATGTCATGCTGGTGTTGCTGGTTATCTTTATGGTGACCGCGCCCATGCTCACCCAAGGGGTGGATGTGGCGCTGCCGAAGGCCGACGCCAAGCCGGTACCCCCGAAAGAGGGGATCGATCCCATGACCGTCACGGTTGATCAGGAGGGGACCTTCTTCCTCCAGATCGGGACCGGCAAGGCGGAGCAGAAGCCGTTGGAGCTAATCTCCGAGGTGGTGGCGGAGATCAAGCGGGATAAGCCGGAGAGTCCCGTCTATGTCGAGGGGGACGCCGGGGCGCGCTATGAGTGGATTGTTGCGGCGCTGGTGGCGTTGCAGAGGGCGGGTGTCGAGGGGGTTGGCCTGTTGACCGATCCCCCGGAAGGTGAAAGTAAGAAGCGTCTGTGATGGCAAAGCGTAACCGGCTGGTCCCCCTGGTCGCCACTATTGGCCTCCATCTGCTGCTGTTGGTCGTGCTGCTGGTGAGCTTCAATCTCACCCCGACCCAGTTCGCTGCGGCGCCCTCCGCCCCGGCTGGGGTGCCCATCGCGGCGGTGGCAGTGAACCGCGCGGAGGTGGCAAAGGAGGTGGAGCGCGTCCGCCAGGCGGAGGCGGCACGGACGGCGGAGCAGAAGCAGGCGGCCGAGGCGGCGCGCAAGGCCAAGGCGGAGCGTGAGGCGGAGGAGCGGCGCGTCAAGGAGCTGAAGCAGCAAGCCGCGGAGCAGGAGAAGCAGCGGCGCGTCCAGGAGGCGGAGGAGCGCAAGCGGATCCTGGCCGAGGCGGAGAAGCTCAAGAAACAGAAGGAAGAGGAAGCGAAGCAGTTAGAGCAGTTGAAGCGGCAGCGGGCTGAAGAGGAGCGCCAGCGTAAGCTCGATGCCGAGAAGAGGGCGGCAGAGGAGAAGAAGGCGGCAGAAGATAAAAAGGTGGCCGCCGAGAAGAAGCGCAAGGAGGAGGCCGCCGCCCGCCGCGCCGCTGAGCAGCGCAAGGCGGAGGAGACGCGCCAAGCCGCCGAGAGCGAATTGCAGAGAAAACTGGCCGCTGAAGAGCAGCAGCGGCAGTTGGCGGAGCAGAGTCGGGCCCTGGAGGGGGCGCGCAACGAGTGGGCGGCGCTGATCGGTGATAAGGTGCGGCGCAACTGGAGCCGACCCATCGGCAGCAATGAGCAGTTCAGCTGCCAGGTCCATGTATTTCAGAACCCTGCGGGGGATGTTGAAGAGGTGCGCGTCGTATCGAGCTGTGGTAACGACGCCCTCGACCGCTCGGTAGAGGCGGCGGTGCGCAAGGCATCTCCGCTGCCCAAGGCGCCGAATCAGGCAATCTTTGAGAGAGAACTGGATTTCATCTTTAGGCCATGACTATGCATATGTTCAAACGTCTGTGGATCTCACTCCTCCTCCTGCTGGTCAGTGGGGGCGTTCACGCCCTGACCATCGAGGTGTTACAGGGGGAGGAGCGTCCTATCGCCATCGCCGTTGTGCCGTTTGGCGGGGGGGATAACCTGCCGGAGAATGTCTCGGCCATCATCGCGGCCGATCTGCAACGTTCCGGTAAGTTCAGCACCCTCAGCGTGCAGCGGATGTATGGCCTGCCGCGGGAGCCGATGGCGGTGGACTATGCCGGTTGGCGCAACAGTACCGGGGTAGAGTTCATCTCCGTCGGCTCTGTGGAGCTGACCGCCGATGGCCACTACTCCATCCGCTTCTGGCTCTTGGACGCCGTGCGCGGCACCCAGTTGGCCTCCTACAATGTGCCGGCCACCCGCTTGCGCACGGCGGCCCACCAGATCGCCGATATCATCTACGAGAAGATCATCGGTGAGCGGGGGGCGTTTGACACCATGGTGGCCTACGTGACGGTGGAGGGGGGGACACGCAAGACCTACCGCTTGGCCGTGGCCGACGCCGATGGTTACAACGAGCAGGTGATCCTCACCTCCGAGCAGCCGTTGATGTCACCGGCCTGGTCGCCAGGGGCCGATCGCATCGCCTATGTCTCCTTTGAGAAGGGGCGCCCGGTGGTCTATGTGCAAGAGGTCTCTACCGGCCGGCGCCGGATGGTGGCGGGTTATGACGGTATCAATAGCGCCCCCGCCTTCTCCCCCGATGGGAATCGGCTGGCGCTGCACCTGACCCGGGACGGTAACTCGGAGATCTACATCCTCGATCTCCTCAGCAACCGCTTGACCCGTGTGACCCGTAACACCGCCATCGACACCGAGCCCAACTGGTCCAAGGATGGTAACCGCCTGCTATTTACCTCGGATCGGGGGGGCGGCCCCCAGATCTACCAGGTCAACGTCACCTCCAGCGGGGCCGTGAGCGAGCCGCAGCGGCTCACCTTTGGTGACAGTAACTACAACGCCCGTGGCTCCTACTCGCCGGATGGCAAGCGCATCACCTACATCAGCCGCATCAACGGCGCCTTCAGGGTGGTGGTGCAGGACCTCGCCACAGGTAGCGTGCGGGAGTTGACCGACTCCCGCCTTGACGAATCCCCGAGCTTTGCCCCCAACGGCAGCATGATCATCTATGCCACCGAACGGAGCGGGCGCGGAGTCCTGGAAGCGGTGTCGGTGGACGGTCGCGCCCACCAACGCCTAGGCCTGAGCCGTGGCGCTGTGCGGGAGCCCGCATGGTCGCCGTTCTCTAACTAACAACCCACTTATCATCTCACTCAGGAGTGACGTACATGAAAACGCAGGTGGCTCTATTGACCTTGGCGCTGGCCGCTGCCGGTATGGCCGGCTGCTCCAGCACCCCTACGGCTGACGAGGGTAGCGGTGCCCAGGTGGTGGATCGTGAGACCTCCACCTCCACTAGTGGCGCATCCAGCAGCTCTCTCAGCCCGTTTGAGGATCCGAGCAACCCGCTCTCCAAGCGGGTGTTCTACTTCGATTTCGATAAATCCGACCTCTCCCCCTCGGACCGCGACACCATTGGGGCCCACGCCCACTATCTGTCGCAGAATCCGGCCACCGTTGTCACCGTTGAGGGCCATGCCGATGAGCGTGGTACCCGCGAGTACAACCTGGCCCTGGGCGAGCGTCGCGCCAAGTCAGTGGAGAACCTGCTCCAGCTGCAAGGGGCTGGCCGTGATCAGGTGGACGTAGTGAGCTACGGTGAGGAGCGTCCCGCTTCCGAGTGTCATGATGAGTCGTGCTGGTCGCTGAACCGTCGCGCCGAGATCAAGTATCCGGGGCGGTAAGATGGGGGCGGCAGGTACGCGCATTACCCAGGCCGTTCTTGCCGCTGCGGTGACGGCTGGGCTCCTTGGGAGCCCGGTCGCCCTCGCTCGGGAGGACCTGGAGACGAGGGTGGGTCGGCTGGAGCGGTTGCTCGATAGCCAGACCCTGGTGGATATGACGGTGCGGATAGATGACCTTCAGCGTGAGGTGCGCTCACTGCGCGGCCAGCTGGAGCTGCAAGCGCGCCAACTTCAGGAGATGGAGGATCGGCAGAAGACCCTCTACCGTGATCTGGATCAGCGCCTGAACCGCATCACCAGCGCCCCCCCACCCCCCTTGGCTAATGATCCCGGTGTCGCCCCCCCGCCTACCGGTATGGGCACACCTCCCCCCACCACCACGCCACCGCCCAGTAGCAGCACGGCGCTGAGTGAGCCCGAGGCCTACCAGCAGGCCTTTGACCAGCTACGGCAGCTGCACTACGGCCCGGCCATTGAGGCGTTTCGCAACTACCTGACCCTCTATCCCCAGGGGGCCAATGCCCATTTGGCGCAATATTGGCTCGGTGAGGCCTACTACACCCAAGGCAACTTCAAGCAGTCACGGGAGGAGTATCAGCGGCTGCTGGATCGCTTCCCGCAGAGTCCCAGGAGTGCCGAGGCGATGCTCAAGATCGGCTACAGCAACCGCGAGTTGGGGGACAACGCCGCTGCTCGCAAGGTGCTGGATGATCTGATCCGCCGCTTCCCCGATAGCACCGAGGCGAACCAGGCGCGCAATCTGTTGATGAAGCTGCGGTGACGGTAGGAGATGACGGCGGGGGGCAGCTCCGCATCACGGAGATCTTCCTCTCACTCCAGGGGGAGGCGCGGAGTGTCGGTTGGCCCACGGTCTTCGTGCGCCTCACCGGCTGCCCCCTGCGCTGCCTCTACTGCGATACCCGCTACGCCTTTAGTGGTGGCAGTCCGTGGACGCCAGCGGCGGTGGTGGCCGAGGTGGAGCGCTACGGGGTGCGCCACGTCTGCGTCACTGGCGGTGAGCCGCTGGCGCAGCGTGCGGTGCTGCCGCTCCTCGCCACCCTCTGTGAACGGGGCTATGAGGTGTCACTAGAGACCAGCGGCGCCCTCGATATCTCTGGGATCGATCCCCGCGTTAGTCGGGTGGTGGATATCAAAACCCCCGGCTCCGGTGAGGCGGCCAAAAACCGCTGGGCCAATATCGATCTGCTGACTCCCCACGACCAGGTCAAGTTGGTGCTAAGCCAACGGGATGACTACGACTGGGCGCGGGCAATCCTAGAGCGTTACTCCCTCCCTGAGCGCTGTGAGGTGCTCTTCTCTCCGGTCGCCGGCCAGCTGGCGCCGCACGATCTCGCCGAGTGGATCATCGCTGATCGCCTCGCCGTGCGCTTTCAAATCCAGCTGCACAAGTTCCTCTGGGGCGAGCAGATCGGCCGCTAAATAGGGGCCATATCCTTGAAAACCCGGGGTTAACCCCGGGAAATTCCCTACCCCATCGGGACAGGATGACGCCATGGTCAGTGGCTTTTATCCTCCCCGCGCTTACCCCTCTAAGCCCTGCGGGCAGAGTGGAGCTGCCTAGTGGTGGGTGGCTCGGGTGGGCAGTCACCAACACCGCCCACCTTAGACCCAAGGCAGCAGTGGCAGGTATCGAGCGCGGGGCCATCCGCTAGGGCAGGCCCCCGCCATCACGCTTCATGGTGGCCGCCGGCGGGCGGCCCGCCATACCTATCGAGGAGATCCCTTAATGGCATTCGAGAGTTTCGCCGAGGCCCAATCGTTCCTGCTCTGGAGCACCTTTGGCATCGCCCTAGTGATGGGCGCCGTGGTTAACAAAACCAACTTTTGCACCATGGGTGCCGTCTCCGATTGGGTCAATATGGGCGATACCGGCCGGATGCGCGCCTGGCTGTTGGCCATCGCCGTGGCCGTCATTGGGGTGGTGGTGCTAGAGAAGCTGGGCATCGTCGATGCCAATAGCGCCTTCCCTCCCTACCGCGCCAACCAGCTGGTGTGGGCAGAGAATCTGCTGGGTGGTTTCCTCTTCGGCATTGGCATGACCCTCGCCTCCGGCTGCGGCAATAAGACCCTGGTGCGCATCGGTGGGGGGAACCTGAAATCCATCGTAGTGCTGGCCATCATCGGGGTGATCGCCTGGTTCATGATCAACCCCTTCCCTGGCAGCGATCAGACCCTCTTCTCGCTCCTGTTCTACCCCTGGCTGCGGCCCGCGGCTGTTGAGCTGAGCGGCCATCAAGACCTGGGGGCGCTGCTATTCGGCGCGGAGGGCGCTGGGAGCGGCCGTATGGTCATCGGCGGGGCGTTGGCATTGGCCCTGCTGGTCATCGTCTTCAAGTCAGCCGAGTTCCGCCGCAGTGGCAACAACATCGTCGGTGGCCTGGTGGTGGGGCTCTGCATCATCGGGGGGTGGTATGTGAGCAGCGCCATCAAGGTGGATGCAGATGGCGATCTCATGAGTCTCGGCAACTACATCTCCCAGTGGGATTTCCTAGCCGACTCCAGCGAAGGCAAGCCAGCCGGTGCCGGTACCTACGGTCCCCAGTCGTTCACCTTTATCAACCCCATGGGCCAGACCGTAGGTTACCTGGCCAGCGGCTTTGAGAGCGCCATGCTCAACTTCGGCCTGCTGGCAGTGGCCGGGGTGATCTGCGGCTCGCTCCTCTGGTCGCTCCTCTCCCGCTCGTTCCGTATCGAGTGGTTCGTCAACGCCGGTGACTTTTTCAACCACGCCATTGGCGCCGTGCTGATGGGGATAGGGGGGGTGCTGGCGATGGGCTGTACCATCGGTCAAGCCATCACCGGCGTCTCCACCCTCGCCGTCGGCTCGCTCCTGACCTTCGCTGCCATCGTCTTTGGCTGCGCCCTCACCATGAAGGTGAGCTACTACAAGATGGTCTACGAAGAGGAGGCCACCTTCAGCAAGGCACTCATCACCGCGCTGGTGGATATGCGGCTGCTGCCAGGGGCGTTGCGCAAGCTGGAGGCGGTGTAAGACCCTCAGCAAAAAGGGGCGACAGCCGAACTTTTTCTGTTTTAGGGGTTGTGATTTTTCCCAAGTTAGGTAGTATGTCGCCTCTTCTTTTTAGGGCCGTTAGCTCAGTCGGTAGAGCATCTGACTTTTAATCAGGTGGTCGTGCGTTCGAGTCGCACACGGCCCACCAATCAAATCAATGGCCTGCCATGTGGTGGGCCATTTGTTTTTGTGGCCTGTGTAAAATTAGGCGTAAAACTCCGCACAGGAACACTGTCAATCTTCGGTGGGCCTGACCCGCGGGCGGCTTTGGTCGTACACGTCCAGCATGGCAGGCGACCGAGGTCCCGATGCATCCATCTTGTCCACCTGGGTACCGACTGTGCGGGTGACCCCGGCACGCTTGAGATCGTGGAAGCCAGATCGCTCGTCATCGGTGAGCACTCCTGCCTTGACCGCCTCGATGATCATCCGCTGCTAGGCAGTAGATAGACTGGAGCGGCGCAGAGCAGCACCGTCAGGCGCCAAAAACAGGCTGCCGGTCATAACCAATAGACATTTTATTGGGTCCGGATCAGCCGTCTGCTCGGTTGAGACTCTGCTTCAGCGGAGCGCGGTATGGAGCGCTCGCTGATTCAGGACCCATGGCCGCAACCACCGCATCCCACTGGGGCAGGACGGCGTAAAGCGGGTGTCATTCCTGCCATCAGCGGGGGAGAAGGAGACCGGCTGGACCCGCCGCACCTGGACACCGCTGGCGCGGGATGGGGGAGTAACCGGTGGTTTTTGCTAGATAAATCCACCGCTTGTGGGGGGTAGATTGGCCGCCGACGGATACGCTGGTAGGCCTTTTGCCGGGTTA
>QKFD01000012.1 GCA_003251535.1 Chromatiales bacterium
CTCATTTTACGCGCAGTTCGCATCGCGTTCGCGGCAAGGATATTTTTCGCTCTGAACAGGTGCTCATTTCCCGAGGAATTTTGAGCGCGCCTCGCCACAAAATTGTTAATGACGTCGCTACACGACCCCTAACTGATGGATTTTTAAGGAGAAAAATGAGGGGATGCTTGAGTGTCCAGGCACTTCTTAGGGCACTTCTTAGGATACATCTGGATGCAACTACTTTGAGTGGATGGAGAAACAAATCGACAAAAAGACCGAACGATATGCAACACCAGATTAGAACCATCTAGAATCATATCCAAAAGCACCCAGTCTCTTGGTTATTAACTAGTAACTATTCCCACAGAGGAGATGACTCTTCATATATTTTCTTTCTAAGAAACTGAGGCTCCGACCTCTCAATAGCCGTCTGCAACTGCATCAAAACCTCATGACTTCCAAATACCACATCTCCTCTCTCTACTTTCTTATAAATCATATATGTAGCCGCATAAATAATTGCCCCGTCCGACGTCCTATTTATGATAGACAGCATCATCTCCACTTCTATCTTGGGATCAGCAATTAAAATATATATAGGTTGAAAGTTTCTTGGGCGAGAATACACCAACCCACAACCTGAAATCTGTAGCTGCTGTTCTAGCCCATACTGATTCATCCACGATGCGGTGACAGGACGCTTTTGCCCAAACAAAACACTACAATACTCCGGGTATTCTATATCTATCACCAAGCAACTTGAGCAACAGGCCACACAAAAAAATGCAAAGGCAATCCAATTCATTTTGGACAACATAAACCATCCCCTATCTTATTAAGAATCTCGCCTTCCAGCTTGCAGGCATCTTCGTAGGGATAGTCGAGTTGAGCGACGGTTGGTGGTCCGCCATCACCGCTGTAGCCGAGCGGTCCATTGCCCACCAGTGTACGGATAGTGCCATCCGGGCGCCCCCCCCGAATTCGACCACTAGAGGTATCGGCGACAACAGCTCTTCGTGAGTTCCTAGAACAATGGCATAGGGGCCGGCTAGTTGAGCTTCGGTAACGCAGATACATGCCACTTCCAAAATACCTTTGATTTGTGCTGAGCCATTGCAGCGCTCCTCAGTAAGTAATGGGCCAAGACACTGATGAAATACCTTAGCGAATAAAGGGGGGTTGTCATTGTACGCTTACGTTCTCCCACGTAGACGTCTCGTTGCAGTAACGCATCATCACTCACCACGCTGACAACTATCAAAATCTTGGCATCTAATTAGCCACCGCTCTTCATAACCAAAATGATTTGGCGCAAGTTGAACAATGGTAGCTCCAGCCCCCACATAAATATTTCCATTCACGTCAATTGCAATAGAATCCGAACACCCAAAACCAACTATTGACTTGTGCAGAACATCTACTTTTCCTGTTAGCCATACGCGAACCAGCCTCTTGCCTGCAATCAATACAATAGAGCGATCTGAATCTGCAAAATAGGTCCTAGGGGCACCCGGAAGCTGAACGAGTAATTTATCCTTCCACTCCTGCTCAAATTCATATATACAGATGACACTTCCTCGTGCGTTGGACAAGTGAGCCAACCCTTCAGCAGCACAAATCCCATCTCCCATTTTAATAAACTGTTCGACCTGCACGCCTGCCATCTTATAGTGATATTTTGCATCTTTACTAAACCAAAACAGTGCCCACCCCATTCACCACAACTGTAACCGACTAGAAATCCATTACTAACGGCCACCACGTGCCTGGGGAACGAACCATATTCTCCAATGGAAAAGCAGGATAATTGTCTATATTCTCATATGATTCAGAATACAGATTTTCCTTGGGCACCTTCCAAACGAACTTGGCATGATTTTCACAGTACCAAAATTGACTACCCACATTAGGAGGTGCGTGGGACTCAAACGCACCATCCACATCTGTACTAACCAACTGGCCTAACAAACCCAACGCCACAACATACAATATCGCAGCATTCACAACAATTACCCATATTACATGATTAAGGTAAGAGGTAAGCGTTGCCGCCAGAGAGTTGACCTAGATTAACTCACTAATCTACAAGTCATCTACAAGAAAACCTGCTTCTTTGGTTGCAGGATGTCTGCCCTGTTGAGATAGCATTCGGCGATAGTCAAGAGCCTGATAAGGCAGCTTTAAGGGGATGGGCGGCGCCAACCAACCCCTTGCCAGAGCAGCCCTCAAAGCGAGTAGCTAGGTGGCAAAGACAGTGCCACTACCCCCTAGGCGTTATAGGATGGGCGGGAGTTGATGGAAGAAGGCTAAGCAAAAAGCGCATTAATAGAGGTGCCAGCCGTGCGCGATGCCACATACATCTAGAACGGTTTGTAAGAAATACAACCGCCAATATAATTGCATTCATCCCAAACAACACAACCCCTCAAAAAAACTGGAAAACACTTATATAAGGGAATCCAAAGAGACCACCAGAGCATTACCCCTTCTATCAAACTAGCGCTCTCCATGCCATAAGAACGAAGTAAACTCTTCCACCTCCGCCCTGGAAAACGGAGAATTCATTCTATAAATAGAGGCACGCAATGCAGACAGCAGCTCTGGGTCTTGGAAACCATCATCCCCCTTCTTAATTTTGCGAGAGATAAAATAGGCAGCCGAATAAACAACAGTATCCTCTGTAGTATAAGATAAAATATCATTTAACATCAAAACATCCACATCAACATACCTAATCATCACACCTATGGGTTGAGCATCTCTTGGATGAGAATAAATGAGCCCGCATCCTGAAATTTCAAGCTGCTCTTTTAAATTATACTTACTCATCCACTCTATAGTTGGCGGCAGCCTACGCCCAAACAATACACCACAGTATTCCGGATATTTTATGTTATTTATTGTACACCCAAAACAACCTATCACTTGCACTACCACTCCAAAAAATACGATCATTTTTGGCAACATAAACCACCTCCAATTTTGTCTGCAATCTCATTTTGCAACTTATACGCCGCTTGCTCATACGATATGTTTTCATACGAATCACTCTCACTCATACCTTTCGCCAAGTTTGCATTATACTCATTCAAATAATTTGACAAAAACCCCACCTGCCCTTCATCGAAAGATTGTTTATTATGTAATATCTCATGCCCCAAAACAGCAATCCCTTCCCCTGTTTGTAAATTCACATATTCTCGCAGGAATACCTGCCATGAGGAACCAGCAGTAGTGGCCTTAACATCCTCCCCAAAAAAACTAGGAAACTCATAATCATTTTGGGTAATATCAATGCGATCCAAATCAAAACCAGGGAAAAAATCTTTAAGCAGCTGCTTCTCGCAGTCGCTCAATGGCCGCAGGCCATCGATGTCCAGCTCATTCACTGGGTCGTTGTTGGCATATACATAATAGTTACTCCCTCCCGAGAATCCCACAGGGTCCTTTGACAGCCAACGACCCACAACGGGATTGTAATCTCTCACACCAAAACGCACCAACCCAGTGTCGGAGTCATAAAGTCCTCCAGCGAACCCCCAAAGAGTCCACTCCATCTGATTAGCAAAGGTCGGTCGGCCCCATTCGTCATAGTGAATACGCTGTACAACCGCTCCGGTAGCCGAATTTATAATTAATACAGGACTCCCAAGGTGATTGGTAATGACGCGATAAGCCGTGTTATTTTTAATGACATATGAGGGCACATTTACCTGCTCTCCGTAGACAAAGTAGGCCACTATCTCCCCCGCCCCATCTACTTCAGCCAGAGGGCTCAGTTGTCCCGAATAGATCCATCGCTGAACTAACTGGCCATCCACTTGCTTACCTATGCGCCGATTTTGCCCATCGACGAGGTAATCGATAGCGGTGCCCGTGGGCAGAACGACCTGCTTCAAATTATTAAAGCTATCGTAAGCGTAATGTGTTATAGCAGCTCCCGCTATTTGCTGGTAGAGTTCGCCATTTGCTGTATATTCAAACATGGTGTCGTTGTATTGCAGCTGGCGATCTTGGCTATCATAGAGGGCCACACCGACGCCATTCACCTGCTCTAGGTTGCCATTCATGTCATAACGATAGGTGGTCGTAGCATTTCCATCACGCTCGACAGCACTCAATCGTCCTGCAACATCATAGTCATATCGTACACGATATGTTTGGCCCTCTATCATTTCGGCCACTTCCACAATACGTCCCGCTCCATCCCTGACATAATCGGCTATATAAAGCGGTTGATTGGCAAATAGCACGCGCTCATGAACGATATCGCCAAATTCATTATGCTCACTCTCTGTGATTACGTTCTGAAGCGTGGTGCCAGATATCCAGCCGTTATCTGGATATCTATCAATGTGCAAATCGCCGACTTGCGTCAGCAGGCCATCATGGTCATATTCATAACTCACTGACCACTCACCCAGGCGGAGTTCATCTAATAGAAAATCGCTATTATAATGCCGCCTGACATTCCCCTCTACAGTGCCTTGAATACGCTCTTCTGTTAGCAAGAACCCATCCCACAGATAGTCGATTCGCTCACCTGTGCTGGTCGATACCGCAGCAAGTGTCGACGCAGCAGGAGCATATTCATACTTCACATACCCCCCCGAAAAATCGACTTGTCTTAGATGACCCGATAGATCATAAGAGAGATCAACTGTCTCTCCGCTGGGTCGTAAGAGACGAGTCAGCTGTTTATCCCGATTATAGCGGTAGTGGGTAATGTCGCTTGAGGTCGATACATCGGGGGGATCATAGGCACTCAGTGGTTGATCACCCACCTCATAGCTGAAGCGATGAGCGGTTCGTCCAGGAGGAGAGATGGCAGTAATTTGACCCATTGAATTATATTCATACTTGATTGAACGCCCCCCCGGCAGGGTTTCTAGCGTGACCCGCCCCATCGTATCTCTTTGCATTGAGGTCGCTCGACCCAGCGGATCTATTACTGTCTTGACATACCCATATTCATCATAGGTGATTCCATAATGCCGTGCCGAGGCCCCTTCACCCTGGATAACAGAGATCAACCGGCCCCGATCGTCATAGACATTTGACTTGGGGGCGATACCAACCGTTTGTATTTGTACTGTTTGGCCAAAGTCATCCAATACTATTTTTTGCTCCCTCCCCGCTGCTGAAGTCAACGTCAGGGTGCTGTTCGCAGCGTCATAGCGACGCACTTGAGATTTTCCATTGCGCGTCACCGTCACCTCTTCTACTGCGAGTGATAGCGGATCGCTCTCGTTCTGTAGGGAGTCATTTTTTGTAATAGAGAGATGTGTTGCTCGGCCGGATGGTGTGGTCAGTGTGACCGACTCTAGGCGGGGGACCTCCCACCCGAAGCGGGGATCACCCGTTTGACTGGCCTGAATAGAGGTACCATCGGGTAAAACGGCGCTGAGATGCCCCTCTGGGGTACGCACTCGCTCATGAGAGTGACCCGCGCTGTAAATGGTGGTACGAATTTTATTACCAAAACCATCCTCTACGATGGAGTAACTCTTGCTCTGACCTTCAGCGGTTACCATATCTATCCGATGACCACCGGGTATCTCTGTACGGGTGCTATCCCAGCGACTCCCATTTGCACCGGCATCTTGGACAAGACGCCCATCCTCAGCGTAGCTAAAATGGGAGGTGTCTCCCCTGGGATTGGTGAAATCAGTCAAACGACCTTGGCTGTGGTACTGCATTTGATGTTGACTTCCATCAGGGTGGCGCAGTGCTGTCAACACCCCTTCGCCATTTATCTCTAGGCGTGTGGTCTGGCCATCGGGACCCATGATTGCACTGACTTGCCCTGCTGGATCGCGTTGCAACGTGACTCGGTTACCGTAAGGATCTTGAATGGCCGTTAAGCGGCCGGCGGCGTCATGTTCAAAGGTGCGAATGGCTTTTCCAGTCCGAGCATCTACCGTTTCACTATGACGACCAGCGGCATCCATATGGATCATATGTTGACCCGCTGATGAGAGATAGGAGGCTTCGCCGAGAGCGCGATTGGGCCAGATAGAGCGGATACGACGAATGGAGCCATGACCACCATCGGCAATGTAGATCTCATTGTTATATCCGGTGGTGACATCGTAGGGATAGTAGAGTTGAGCGACGGTTGGCGGTCCGCCATCACCGCTGTAGCCGAGCTGTCCATTGCCCGCCAGTGTACGGATGGTGCCATCTGGGCGCACCACCCGAATTCGACCATTAGAGGTGTCGGCGATATACAGCTCTCCTTGAGGTCCTGGCGCAACGGCATAGGGGCCGGCTAGTTGAGCGTCAGTAGCGGGACGTCCGTCACCACTAAAACCGGCGCTGCCCGCAATGCCTGCAAGGGTTTCCAGATGGCCATCTATCTTCAACTTAAGAAGGTCACTCTTGCCAATATTAGCAATCAACAGTTCCCCAGCAGGGGTGAAGGCAATCTTGCCTGAAAACCACAAGGCAGAATCCTTTGATACAGACCAGATATGTCCATTGGGATCGACCCGATAGATGCCGGCAGCGCTGATATACAGCTCACCGCCAGGACTCAGCGCGATCCCATATATATATCGGTCCAACTTTGCAGCCGTCGCCTCAGCCCCTTCTAATTGAGCGCCCGTCAGCGTGCCGCCGCCCGCCACCAATACTAATTCTCCTGCGGGGGTAAGGCGCCAGACACGGCTCCAGTTTTCAACAAAATAGAGGCTTCCCTCATCGGCCATCACCATCTGAGTGGGATTGGTGAGCTTGGTTTTCATTGGCGTCGTTCCATCGACCAGGTAGGTGTGACCTGCGACGGGGTAGGCCATGCCATCGGGGGTGATACGAGAGATGCGGTCGTAGTAGATATCCGCCACATAGAGCGTGCCATCAGGGGCGACGGCAATACCCTGCGGATTTCTGAATGCCGTTTCCCGCGCGGGCCGACCGGTGACTGGGAGTTTATCCTCCAGGCCGATTGAACCACCGCCGATGGTCTCGATAATGGTGCCCAAGTTGCTGGCAGTTCGCACCTGCCCATTGCCCTGCCAAATTTTTCCTCCACCCGCAAAGTCATAACCATCTACTGTCCAGCCGCCCAATCCGAGTCCAGCAGCATCAAAACGACCCAGAGGAAGCTCACTCTGTTTCCACAAGATGATTTCTTGGCGAGCACGCACACCCGTCACACCACTTCCTACCGAAGCGAATGCCTGTTCGAAGTCACGAGTTTCATAATATTGTGCGGCATATACGTAACCCACCTTCACCTGTGCCCATTGGGTGCCTTGGGTCTTCCTTCCGTAGACATCTAAGCCATCCCAGTCGTAGGTAAATGATTGGTCTGGCTGTGCAGGGAGGGTTTGGGTGACCGATTTACCTGCAATCCAAACCTCCACTTCAATACGTGCTAGCGTCTCTGGCACCTGCTCACTGGACACAGGGAAGGTGAGCCGTGTACGACCGGCACGATTGCTGCGGTAGTTCAACGCCAGCCCGGTGCCGGTGAGCGGCACTCGTTCACCCAAATTTTGATTCTCACACTCGATAATAGAGCCTTGTACCTCGCAGAACTCCTCTTCATCCTCCTCTTGATCCGGGCTGGGGGGCGCCTGCGCATCCCCCGGCGGACCATAGGGCCAGTTACAGTCCCAAGGCGAGAAGTGCTCCATGGTGACCCGCCAGAAGCTGCCCCCCACGGCGAAGCGACTGGCGATGGCGATCTGCTCCTCATCGCTGATCCCAAGGGCTGCCAATGCGGTGGCACTGGCGACGCTGCCGCTACCGTCCAGGTCGAGTTGGGCGCGGCCCCCATCCACGGCTAGCAGCGTGATGACCCGGCCGTTATCTGCCGGCACCCACACCGCCCGCGTCCGGTCATACCACCCCACTGGAACAACGGCGCCAGTCGCAAAGCCGAGGAAGTTCTCCACATAGAACGCCACCGGCCGGTCGAAGTGCAGCTCGGCGTCGGCCACCCCCGCTTCATCCACCCCCATCTCCACCGCGTAGGTGTAGGCGGAGGTGGGGGGGAGCTGGGCCGGCATGGCGGCGGGGCCACGCTCGCCCACGGTGTATTCGGTCATGCGGAGGGTGAATTGGGTGAGCGGGGTGGTAGTGCCGTCGGCCTCTGTCAGGCTGGCTTGGGTACCACTGGGGAGAAAGAGTGTGGCCTGGCGCTCGCCATCGCTATCGGCCACGCGGGAGGCGGTGGCCAGCTGGGGACCTGGGAGGCTGAGATCGATGGGGGTGGCCTGGCTATCGGCCTCGATGACTACCACCTCGTCCAGCAGGGTGAACTGCTGCCACGCCACTTTTACCTTGCGTTGCAGCGGTAGCCACGGCTGCCCTTCGATGGCCACCACTAGATATCCGCCGCCGTTGACGGCTAGATCAAACTCGCCATCGAGCCGACTGCGGGTGTAGCCATACTCTGGATGGTCAAGCAGGCTCACCCGCAGTCCAGCCACCGGTGTGCCAGTGCGGTCCACCACCCGCCCGCGGATCACCGCGGCCCGCGCCGGCTCGATGGTGCCGGCGACCACACCGATCTGGATCGGGTTCTCACCGCTATAGAGGAAGCGGGTGGAGTCATCGAGGGTGGTATGGACGGTGGGATCGATGGCGGGGCCGACCACTGCCGGATCGGGCGGCAGATCCACCACTGTGAGCACCACCGGTCCACTCACCCCACCGGGGCCACTCGCCACTAGGGAGAGCTGGTCATCCACCTCGGCAGCTGGCAGCAGGAAGAAGCTCCCGTTGGGCTCAACGGTGGTGGTGACCTGCGCGCCGCTCCTCAGATTACGCAGGGTGATCGCCGCCGCCGGCGTGGCCGCCCCAGCGCTGCCGGTCACCGGCACCTGGCCCGCCTGGAGCAGGCCGGCAGCGACCCGTTCAGCATGGAGGTAGGTAGGGGGCAGGGTGTCCAGGATCAGTTCGAGGTTGAGGGTAGTGGTGTGGCCGACGGCATCGGTGGCGCTCAGTTGCAACAGATTGCCCCCCTCGCTCAGGGTGAGGGGGGCGCTGAAGTGGCCGCTCTCGTCTACCCCTACTGGGTCGCCGTTCAGCGTCAGGGTCACCGGCTCGCTCACCTCACCGGCGAGGGTGATGGCAGCCTCCGCCAGCGTCTCACCGCTTTGGTGGGAGGTGATGGTCAGGGTCGGGGCGAGGGTATCCACCTGGATCGTCACCGCTGCCGTCGCCGGATGGCCGGCACGGTCGCGCAGGGTAGCGGTGATGTGGTGGCTCCCTTCGGTCAAGGGGGTGGCGGGGAGGCAGTTGGCGCTGTCACTGGCCAGGGTGCAGATGAATGGTTCGGCTCCGCCCTCGGCAACCACCTGTAGCGAGTCCGGATCGACGCCGGCCCCGAGATCGCTGAAGCTGAGCTGGAGCGTGGGGCTGGCGCTGTCCAGCAGTGCCCCCTCTCCTGGAGCAGTGATGGCCAGTTGCGGCGGCAGGGTGTCCACAGTCAAGGTGATGGGGCCGGCGCTAGTGGTTTTGCCCAGCCGATCACTTAATGTGGCCCCCAGCGTCACCGCTCCGCTGGCCAGGGGGGTGAGCGGGGTACAGCGGGCAGAGCTATCGCCGTCACTACAGGTCACCTCCAGAGGGGCGCCGTTGGCGGTGAGGGCGAGGGAGCTGTGTTCCACACCGGCGCGATCGTCGGCGTATTGGAGGAGGATGGAGGGGCGCCCATCACCCAGGATGCTACCGGCAGCAGGGCTGGCGATCTCCAACGTGGGGGCCGCCTCATCCAGGTTGAGGTCAAAGCGGAAGGTGAGGGCCTGCCCCATCTCGGGGTGGAGGTAGACCGCCATGAGATCAAGCCCGGCGGGGGCGTCCGCCAGCTCATCCTCGGCCAGTGGCGCCACCCCCTCCCAGTCGGTAAGGGCTGCCTGGACCAGCCCCCAGCCGGCCACCAATAGCAGCGTCAGCAGCAGACCATGGCGCCGCATGGTGCCACCTCGGAGCCCAATCCAGGCAGCGAGCAGCAGGGCTGCCAGTAGTGGCATGAGGGGTGAAGAGAGGAGCGGGATGGCACTACCAACGACCACCACCAGATCATCCTGTAGCAGGGCGTCCCCCTGCTCCCCCGCCCGAGAGGCAAAGCCGAGCCGCAGCGGGCCAGCCAGCTGGGCCGTGCGCGGCAGTCGCGCCTCCACTACATCGCCAGCGTAGGCCGCCTCACCCACGCCGATGGCGTAGGGCGCTGTCGTCAGCGCTTCAGCGGCGCCAAACTCGCTCCCCGCACAGAGCTGGCGCTCCACCGCGACCACCTGCGGTCCCTCGCTGGCCTGCTCAATGCGTACCGAGAGCCGCTGCTCTGCACCGGAGAATATCCCCTCGGCAGTGGCCACCGAGCACCCGCTCTGCGGGGTATTGCCAATATCCAGCAGGACCCACAACTCTCGCGGGGTCGCGGAGGCGGTGGAGAGCCACAACAGCAGGAACAACCCAAAGTAACGCAGGCGCATCGGGTAGAGACCACGGCTGGGGCGCGCCGCCAGATGGCCTCTGCCACGGCACGCTCGGGGGAAGGGGCCTCTACCCTAGCCAGTGAGCGGGGGAGGGTTCAATCTGGCACTAAAAATTTTCTGGCGGGGGGAAGCTTCACTGCGAGGGGGGTCGCCCTCTCCCCACCGGAGGGGCTGGCTGATGCACCCTTCAACCAGTGGATTTCACCGTACTAGGCGCGGCCCCGCTCCAGGGGCAGCGCGCACTTATGATGAGCCACCCGGCCCCTCAACGGGGGCAGCCGTTGCGATCAGTCGCCACCCCTGGCGGCGTGTTGGGGCAGCGATCGCGGTAGTCTGGGGTGCCATCACCATCGCTATGGCGGGGACAGCCGTTGGCGGCCACTCCGGCCACTAGTGCCTCTGGTAGGTCGTGGGGACAGTAGTCGGCGCTATCCACCACCCCATCATGGTCGCTATCCAGTTCGCAGCCGCTCTCATCCACTGGCCAGGCCTGGGGCCCGGGACGCAGCCGTTCCTGGCGGTAGACGGCGGCAAAGGGGTCGTTCGGCGCTACCTTACGGAGTTGGGCCGTGGCGGGGCAGCGGTCCTGCTCATCGGCGACCCCATCGTGATCGGCGTCGGCCATCGGGGCAGCGGTGAGCGGTAGAGAGGTGCTCAGTAACAGGGTCAGTGCGAGGGAACGTAGCATCGGGCAGGCATTTCGAGAGGGACCGGAGGGGATGGGGGCGGCGCAAACCGCCGCCCCCGCTTAACCACCACTCATCAACGACCGAGGATGGTGTCCACCTCCGCCTGGGAGAGGTACTGCGCCTGGTAGTTACCCGTCCCGATCACCGCCTCTATCTGTCCGACGAAGGAGCGCAGGTGGTTCTCGGATCCATCCACCAGGGAGCTGTAGGAGTTGATAAGGGCGTTGGCATCGGTATAGGTGAGGCCACAGCCATCCTCGGCCAGCCCCTTCAGCGCCACGATGGCCTGCGGGCAGAGGACGATATCGTGCATATCCAGCTCTTCGATGAAGGCGCCGACATAGAGCGCCTCCAGCTCACTGATGGCACCACGCTCGGTGAGCTGCTGGAACTTCTCGTTGAAATAAGCACCGTAGTCCGTGCCGGTGAAGACCCCGATGCTAGTGGGGAGGTCATTGGCGGTGGGGTTGGGGTCCGGCAGATTAAACTGCGCCAACTTATCGCGCATGGTGTCGGTGTGGGTCTGCTCCGACTGGGTGCCGATGGTGTTGAAGACCGGCTGCGCGGGGTACCAGCTGGCGAGGGTCAGGTAGACATCCCGGGCCAGCTTCTCCTCCTCGCGCATGAAGGTCAGGTGGGTCTGCTCGGCAGCATCAAGCGTGGCGCCGCCACCACCGCCAGCGGCGGCAAAGGCGACGCTCCCCAACAACAGACTACCGGCACAGCTGGCGATCACTAGAAGGCGTGGTGTTGACATAAGTTCTCATTCTCCTTGATGTTTTTTGGCCACCCGAGGGGGTGGAGCCGTCCCAACAAGATTTAGACTTATGCCAAACAAGCCCTACTAATTCAATCTGGCACGAAATATTCGTTTCAAAGTTGCAACCGAGCGCTCAATCTCGCCACTGCCCTAGCGATTCTCTCCCCGCGAGACCCGCAACAGCACCCCATCGAGCATTCGGTGGGTCAATAGCCGCCGCAACGTGGCAAATAGATAGGTGGGGAAGGTGACGTAGTAACGCGCCTGGGGCCGCCGACTCTCCAAGGCGTGGATCAACTTGGTCAATACCGCCTCCGGCGGCAGGGTGAAGGGGGCCGCCGGTCCCAGCTTCTCTAGCCGCGCCTGGACCCGCTGATAGACCTCGCGGTGGGGGCTGTTGGCCACCTCGATATGCTGGCGAAACATGGCCATGGCGTTGGCGCGAAAACGGCTGGTAATGGGGCCGGGTTCGATCAAGGCCACCTCAATGCCGCTCCCTGTCAGCTCCAGGCGCAGGGTATCGGTCAACCCTTCAAGGGCATACTTGCTGGCGACATAGGCCCCGCGGTAAGGCAGGCCCACCAACCCGAGCAGGGAGCTATTCTGCACAATGCGCCCATGGCCCTGGCGCCGCATCACCGGGATCACCTGACAGGTCAGCTCATGGGTGCCAAACAGGTTGGTCTCAAACTGCTCCCGCAGCACCTCCCGCGTCAGGTCCTCCACCGCCCCCGGCTGGCCATAGGCACCATTGTTGAACAGGGCATCCAAGGTCCCCCCCGTGCGCTCCAGCACCGTCTGCACGGCCTGGCTAATGCTGTTGGGGTCCCGCAGATCGAGCACCAACGCCTCCAAGCCCTGCGCCGCCAATGGCGCCACATCCTCTGCCTTGCGGACGGTGGCGAAGACCCGCCAGCCGCGGCGCGCCAACCCTTCGGCGCAGGTGAGGCCGATCCCGGAGGAGCAGCCGGTGATCAGGATAGAGCGTGGCGCCATAGGGGACTCCGAGGGGCTGGATGCCGACCAGCAAGAGCGGCCGGGAGGAATGAAAGGGGCGCTAGTAATACCACAGGTCGATGGCGAACCGCGGACCTCTCAGGCCAGTAACACCGCCACCAGACCGGTGAGAAAGATGCCATCAAAGGTGCCGGCACCACCGATGGAGGCGACCGGGGCGCCGATCTTGCGGATATCCCCTAACCGCAGCAGATCAGCGCCGATGAGCACCCCCAAGGTGCCGCAGATATAGGCCAGGGGGGCCGAGAAGGTGGGGTCCAGAATGATCGCCAAGAGCGCCGCAGAGACCGGCGCCACCAGGATCGGCATCCCGATCCCCAGGCGCGGGATGGGACGAGAGACGGTATAGCAGAGGAGCGACATCAAGCCGATGGCCAACAGCACCTTGCCGAGGGGGAGCGGGTATTGGCGCATCAGGTAGAGGCTAAAGAGTAAGGGGACTAGACCGCCCCCGACGTTCACCGCCACCACGGTCTTACCCGCCCACTCCAGTGCCGGGAACTGGAAGAAGCGCCCCATCGGTGGCATCTCCTCGGGGCGTGGGGGATCGGCGCGAAGCTGGAATAGAGGCAGGTTGATGAGGCTACCCCCGACCGAGGCGAGCAGCAGTAGCACCGCCGACTGTGGCGACAGTCCCAGCTTATCGAAAGCGATGGTCAAGGCGCCTACCTGCACCACAGCCAGTAGGAAGCCCAAGCTGAACAGCAGGATGACAAGGTTGAGTGGCTTCATGGAGGAGAGTGTAAACCGCCGGCGCAGTGATGTTCTGCGCCGGCGGCCAGTGGTTGCCCTCCTGCAACTTATCCCTCGTGCGACACTCCAAGCGATGTTTATTGCCCCTGCCCCTTGGCAAATAGGGCGGATACCGATTCAATGCGCAACCAGACAGCCCCGCTGTCAGAGGTACCCGTGTGGGCGCCCGCCCCCCACCGTCACGGAGAGAGTTCACCATGAGATCGCTGTCCCTGCTGCTCGCCGCCCTCCTCGCCACCCCTGCCGCCGCGGAGCCATTGACTGATCGCCTCATCGTCCACTGGCGGAGTGCCACCTCCGGCGACCTGGGGCAGGATCGGCTGAGTCGCATCGCCAGCGGGATCGGCCTACCCCTCACCCAGCTGCGGGAGGGGGCAGGGACCAGCATCGTCGCCCTGGATCAGCCCCAATCGCTCTCTGAGGTCACCCGCCTGGCGGCGCTGATCGCCCAGGACCCGGCGGTCGCCTTTGCGGAGCCGGACCGACGCATATTCCCCCTGCGTCAGCCCAACGATCCCTACTATGCCCAGCAGTGGGGGCTGCAAAGCAGCGCTGAACAGGCGGCCGCCGCCTCCCTACCCTCGGCCTGGGAGCGCTCCACTGGCTCCACTGGGGTGGTGGTGGCGGTGATCGACACCGGTATCCTGCCCCACACTGATTTGGCGGGACGCACCCTGACGGTGGAGGGGCAGAGCTACCCCTACGGCTACGATTTCGTCTCTGCCGACGGCCCGAGTACCTTTGTCACCGCCAACGACGGTGACGACCGTGACCCCGATCCCTCTGATCCCGGTGATTGGGTCACCGCCGCCGAGGCCAGTGCCGGGGTGTTGCAGGGCTGTCCGCAACAGAACTCCTCCTGGCACGGCACCCATGTCGCCGGCATCATCGGCGCCGCCGCTGACAACGGGATTGGCGTTGCCGGCATCAACTGGAACTCACCGCTACTGCCGGTGCGGGTGATGGGCAAGTGTGGCGGCTATGAGTCCGATCTGGCCGATGCCATCCGCTGGGCGGCTGGCGGCAGCGTCTCTGGCGTCCCCGCCAACAGCCACCCGGCCCAGGTGATCAATATGAGCCTGGGGGCGACGGGCTACTGTAGTCAGACCATGCAGTCGGCCATCGACAGCGCCCGGGCAGCAGGCGCCTCGGTGGTGGTGGCCGCCGGTAACAGCGGCAGCAATCTGGACGAGACCCCCGGTTTTCCAGCCTCTTGCGACGGCGTGGTGACGGTGGCAGCCGTGGGTCGAGAGGGGATGCGGCCCAGCTACAGTAGCTACGGTGCCGTGGTCGATCTGGCGGCCCCCGGCGGATCCACGCCCCTCAACCCCAATGGCATCCTCTCACTGCTCGATTCAGGTACCACCTCCCCCATAGGCGACGAGGTCTACGGCTTCTATCAAGGGACCAGCATGGCCACGCCCCATGTCAGTGGGGTGCTGTCGCTCATGCTATCGGCCTACTACGAACTGACCGGCGCCCGCCTCAACGCCAGCACCGCAGAGCAGCTCCTGGTAGCCACCACCCGCCCCTTCGCCGAGACCAGTAACTGCACCACTGCCACCTGCGGTAGCGGCCTGCTGGATGCCGCCGGGGCAGTGGCGGCGGTGACCACACCCCCGACCATCACCCTAGCCGCCGCCGCCATAGAGGCGACCCCAGGGATCACCATCCCCCTCTCCGCTACGGTGAGCGATGACGGCAGCGTCAGCCACCTCCAGTGGCAGCAGAGCGACAGCAGCGGCTACACCGCCACCCTCTCCGGTGCCCAGCAGGCCACTGCCACCGCCCAACTCCCCAGCGGCATCCCCAACGGCACCACCCTCGCCTTCACCCTCATCGCCACCGATAACCTGGGGTTGAGCAGCAGCGCCAGCGTTGGGGTGACCATCACCGTCACCGCCGCGGCGCCGGTCCTGACCGAGGTACCCGCCCAGCAGGTCAAGGTGGGACAACCACTCAGCTTCCAGGTGAGTGCCAGCGATGCAGACAATGGCCCGCCGCTACTGAGTGCCAGCGACCTCCCCAGCGGGGCCAGCTTTGTTGACAATGGCGACGGCAGCGCCAGCTTCAACTGGACCCCCAGTGCCGAGCAGGCAGGGAGCTACACCATCACCCTGACCGCCACCGACCGGGACAACGCCGCCCTCACCGATAGCCAAGCACTCACCATCAGCGTGACGCAAGGCGGCGGCGGCGGTGGCGGTGGCCTGTTCCATCCCCTCTTCGCCCTGGCGTTACTGCTCAGCCTCCGCCCTTGGCGCGCGAGGGGGTAGAGGATGAGGCACTTCTCAGCAGCAATAGCAGAAAACGGCATACTCTCTGGTATCATCCGCCCGCTTTTTGGGACCCATTGGAAAGTTGAAGCTATGCACAATCGACGCAATCGGGCGCACGCCCAAGGTGGCTTTACGCTGATCGAAGTGATGGTGGTGGTGGTCATCCTCGGGATCCTGGCCGCCATCGTGGTCCCTAGAATCATGGATAGACCGGATGCCGCCCGCGTCACCAAGGCCAAGCAGGATATCCGCGCCCTCCAGAGCGCCCTCCAGCTCTACAAGCTGGACAACTACAACTACCCCTCCACCGATCAAGGGCTGGAGGCGTTGGTAAAGAAGCCGACCGGCAACCCCGAGGCCCGTAATTGGAAGACCGGCGGCTATCTGGATCAGGTACCTAAGGACCCCTGGGGATTTGACTACCAGTACCTGAGCCCAGGCGCCAAGGGAGAGATCGATCTCTTCACCTACGGGGCCGATGGCCGGGCCGGGGGTGAGGGGGTCAATGCCGATATCGGTAGCTGGAATCTCCACGAGTAGGTCTACAGCGGGCCGTTGCGGCCCCCGGAGCCCCCATGCCCCGCGCCTCCGGCCACGCCAGTGCCAGCCGATACCTCACCCAGGGGCGGGGTGAGGGCGGTTTCACCCTGCTTGAGCTGCTGGTCAGCTTGGTGCTCATCGGCATCATCCTCACCTTTGCCACCCTCTCCATCGGCGATGGCGGACGGGGTGACCAGATCGCCCAGGAGGCGCGCCGCCTGGCCGCCCTATTGGAGCTGGTGGGGGATGAGGCGATCCTGGATGGACGGCAGTATGGTCTGCAACTCAATGAGACCGGCTACCGCTTTTTGGTGCGCTCCCGCGGGAGCTGGGGGCTGGCAGAGGATGATCTGCTGCGACCGCGGGAGCTGCCGGCCGATCTGGCCCTGGCCCTGGCCATAGAGGGGCGCCATGTGGATCTCCCCACCAAATACCCACGCAAAGAGATCAAACCCCAGCTCCTGCTACTCTCCAGTGGAGAGCGGACCGCCTTTGAGTTACGGGTTGGTCAGGCCCAAGGCGGCACCGCCCTCTGGCGGGTCTGGGGGGGGCCGGTGGGACGGCTAGAGCTGGCCCCTCAAGAGGGGAGATTGTGAGAGTGGCTATGGTCAGGAGAGGCAGCGGCGGCTTTACCCTGCTAGAGGTGATGGTGGCACTGGCGGTGGTGGCCATCGCCCTGGGGGCCATCATCAAGGGGGCCAGTGACAACGCCGCCACCGCCGGCTGGCTGCGAGACCGTACCCTGGCCCACTTCGTCGCCATGAATCAGGTTGCCGAGCTGCAACTGGCGCAGAGCTGGCCGGCGCCGGGGAAGCGCCACGGCGACGTGGAGTTGGCGCACCGGGAGTGGCGCTGGCAGGCCGAGATCAGCGCCACCTCCGATGACCGGGTGCGGAAGCTAGAACTCACTGTCGCCCTCAGCCAGCGACCAGACGCCGTGCTCGATCACCTCACCGCCTTCCTACCCAAACCTCGCCAGCGCAAACAGGCCAACAGCTCATGAGCCCCCCTCCAGCGGTGGCTAGCGGCCGCGGTTTCACCCTCCTGGAGCTGCTCATCGCCCTGGCCATCTTTGCCCTCTTCTCGGTGATGGCCTACGGTGGGCTGCGCACGGTACTCGATGCCCGTAGCGAGACCGAGCGCCAGGCGACCCGCCTCAGAGATCTCCAGAGCACCTTCACCCTGTTGGAACGGGACCTCGTTCAACTGGTGGACCGACCGATCCGCGATGAGCTAGGGGATCGCCTCCCGGCCATCCAAGGGGGCGGGCTCTACGAGCCACCCCTGGAGTTCACCCGCGGCGGCTGGAGTAATCCGGCGGAGCAGCTCCGCAGCACCCTGCAACGGGTTGGCTGGCGGGTGGATAGCGAGGGCCACCTGGTGCGCCAGAGCTGGTCGGTACTGGACCGCACCCAGGGGAGCGAAACGATCGAAGCAACGCTGCTCGATCAAGTGGATAAGCTCAAGGTGCGCTTCCTCGCCGTGGACGAGGAGAGCGAGTGGAGTGAGGATTGGCCCCCGGCCAGTGATGACCCCAGCCAACCGCCGCCGTTACCGCGTGCGGTGGCGGTCACCTTGGAGCTGATGGACCTAGGGGCGATTGAACGGATCTTTCCGCTGCCGGATCAGTTTGAGGCGGCCTCTCAGGAAGGGGAGGATACAACGGAGACGGGCGGTAGTTCGTCTCAAACCGATACCCAAAGCAGTAGCAACTGAGCCGGAGTGCGCCGCTTGAATCCAGCCAGCCCCCACCGCCGCGGAGCCCCTGCTGCCCCCCTTCAACAGGGTGGCGTGGCCCTCGTCACCGCCATGCTGGTGGTGGCGCTCGCCACCGTGGCCGCTGTCGCCATGGCCTCCCGCCAACAGATTGATGTACGCCGCACGGCCAACCTGATCCAGGGGGATCAGGTCCTGCTCTATGTGCTGGGGGTGGAGGGGTGGGCCGGCCAGCTGTTGGCACGGGACCGAGAGGACAACGATAGCGACGACTTGAGCGAGTCGTGGGCCCAACGCCTCCCCCCCATCCCGGTGGAGGGGGGGGAGATAGCTGGCGAGGCGATCGATCTCCAGGGCCGCTTCAACCTCAACTCGCTGGTGCGGGAGGACAATAGCGCCGATCCACTGGCGGTTGCCCGCTTCCAGCGCCTCCTCACGGCCCTGGATCTCGATCCCGCCATCGCCACCGCCCTAGTGGATTTCATCGATGAGAACGAGGACCCCGCCCCAGAGGGAGGGGGGGCTGAGGATGGCCTCTATCTCACCCTCGATCCCGCCTACCGCACCGCCAACCGCCGCCTCAGCTCGGTCTCAGAGCTACGGCTGGTCGCCGGGGTGACCAAAGAGACATTCGAGAAGCTGGCCCCGCTGGTCAGTGCCCTGCCGGAGCCCACCGCCATCAATGTCAACACCGCGCCGGGGCCGGTCTTGGCAGCCCTAGTAGATGGGATCAGTGCCAGTGAGGGGCAGGAGATTGCCGATGAACGCGGCACCAAAGGCTACGAGAATGTAGAAAAATTCCTGGCCAACGAGCGCTTCGCCGGCCACCAGAGCAGCCGCGAGGGGCTCTCGGTGAGCAGCCGCTATTTCATGGTAACCTCCATCGTCCAGATTGGACGCAGCAGCCAGCGCTGGCACTCACTCCTGGTCCGTGGCGATCAGGGTGAGATCCGCATCTTGCAGCGCAGCCAGAGCATCGACTGAAGCCATGCCCATCACCCTCTATCTGCGGCTTCCCGCCGATCCCACTGCCACCACCAGCTGGCTGGCCCTAGAACCCGGCACCATCGCCCGCAGCGGCAGCTCCCTGCCGGCCGCCGCCGGTCTCGGTGCCCAGCGGGTGATCGCCCTGGTACCCGGCAGTGAGGTGCTGCTCACCCATGCCGATCTGCCGGCCACCTCGCGCCAGCGGATGCTACAAGCGGTCCCCTACGTGCTGGAGGAGCAGCTGGCCGACGAGGTGGAGGCGCTCCACTTCGCCGTCGGCCGCCGCAACAGTGACGGCCAGGTGCCGGTGGCGGTGGTGGCCAGTGCCTACATGGAGCGCTGGCTGGAGCAGTTGACCGCCGCCGGTCTTGCGCCCCACCTGCTGCTACCCGACATCTTGGCCCTGCCATGGGAACCCGACAGCTGGACGCTGCTACTGGAGGAGGAGGCGGCCATCCTGCGCACCGGTGAGGCGCAAGGCTACGCCTTTGAACCGGATCTCCTCGCCGCCGCCCTCCCCCACGCCTTGGCGCGGGAGGAGCGGCCGCGCCAGATGGTGGTCCATGACTGTCGCCCCGCGGCACCGCCCGACCCTAGCCTGGAGCTGGCCTGTGGCGCCGCAGAGGTGGGGTTGGTACGGCGCGACTGCCGTCTTGGCGCCTTCCAACTACTGGCCAGTGGCCCCATCGAGGGGGCCATCGATCTGCTTCAGGGCCCCTTCAGCCGCCGGGAGCAGGCCGGCAAGCGGTGGCGACCCTGGATCCCCACCGCCGCCCTGCTGGCCGCCCTGCTACTACTGGAGGGAGGGATGCTATTCAGCGAATATCTTCAGCTCGCCCGTACCGATCAGCAGCTCACAGAACGCATTGAAGCGGTCTACCGGGAGGCCTTCCCCGACTCCAAGCGCATTGTCGATGCGCGGGTGCAGATGGAGCAGCAGCTGACACTGCTGCGGGGGGGCGCCGGACAGCAGGAGTTTGCCGATCTGCTCACCCGCGCCGCCCCGATCCTCGCCGCCACCCAAGGTCTGGAGCTACAAGCCTTGCGCTACCGCGAAGGGGAGCTGGAGCTGGAGATCCGCCTGGCCGAGCTGGCGGGACTCGATCGCCTCAAGGCGGCCCTGGGAGGCGAGGCGGGCCTCAGTGCCGAGATCCAGAATGCCAACGCCGCCGATAGCACCGTGGAGGCGCGCCTAGTGCTGCGCCGGAGTGGAAGATCATGAACGCCCTAAAGAGCTGGTGGGGGGGGTTGCAAGCGCGCGAGCGTCAGCTCCTCGGTGGTGGCGGTCTCCTACTCACTGTGATGTTGCTGTGGGCCTTTGTCTGGTACCCCTTTACTAAAGAGTTGCACCGGCTGCGCAGCTCGGTGACCGAGCAGCGCGAGCTGCTGGCCTGGATGGAGCAGGCGGCCCAGGAGGCGAAGCGGCTGCAAGGGAGCCAGACCCATAGCGCCCCCCGCGGCGGCCGGCAGTCCCTGCTCACCATCGTTGACTCCACTGCCCGCTCCCAAGGGCTAGGCACCAGCCTAAAACGGGTCCAGCCCGAGGGCGAGGCGGTACGGGTGTGGCTGGAGCAGGCGTCGTTCGACACCGTATTGCGCTGGTTGAATCTAGTGAGCCAACAGCACGGCGTCAGCATCACCGGCCTCGCCCTGGAGCGTAGCGCCACCCCCGGCCAGGTGGATGTGCGCGCCATCTTGGCGGGACCACAGCCATGAGGCGCCTACTCGCCCAGCTGCTGCTTGGTGCCATCGCCTTCGCCATCGGCTTAGTGGTGCTGGTACCGGCCGAATTTGCCCTCAACCGGGCCGAACCGCTGCTCGCCGCCCAAGGGGTGAATCTCACCGCCCGCGGTATTGAGGGGACCCTCTGGCAGGGGCGCGCCGCCGCCGTGGCGGTGGCCGGGATACGGATCGATGACCTCACCTGGCGCACCTCCCTACTGCCCCTGCTCAGCGGCCGGCTCGGTGTCGATCTCACCGCCCGCCTCCCTGGCGGCAGTGCCAGCGCCAACCTGACGCTGGATCGCCAAGGGGGCCACGCTGAGGGGGCAGAGATGAGCTTTGATGCGGCCCTCCTCAGCTACCTCTCACCCCTGCCGATGGCGGCCAGCGGGATGTTGTCGGTCAACCTGGCAGAGATCGGCTGGGAGGGGGAGCAGCTCACCGCCATCAGCGGTCGGCTACTCTGGCGCCAGGCGGGCCTAACCGCCCCCCAAAAGATCGATTTCGGCGATCTGGTCGTCGATCTAACCCTAGGACCACAGGGCGGGGTCCAGGGGAAACTGAGTGATGGCGGAGGCCCCCTCAAGGCAGAGGGCGATATCACCGTGGAGGCGAGTGGTGCCTGGCACATCAACGCCCTTTTGAGTGCCCGAGAGGGGGCGCCACGGGAGTTGTATGACGCCCTCAAATTTATCGGCCGACCCGATCCGCAGGGGCGCTACCGCCTGCGCTTTGCCGGTCGCCTTTGATGGCTGATCGGCGCTGGCTGCTGCCGCCACTGCTGGTGGGTCTGGCGGCGCTGGCCGCCGCCGGCTGGGATCGGGAGCTACTTCAGTACCAACGGGAGGCGATCTCGGCAGGGGCGTGGTGGCGACTGCTGAGTGCCCACCTCACCCACCTCAACCCCACTCATCTGCTGCTCAATCTGCTGGGTCTGGCCCTCAGCTGGGCCCTGGTGGGCCGACGCCTCTCCCCCCGGCGCTGGCTCCTAGCCCTCCCCCTGCTGGCCCTCGGGGTGGGGCTTGGGTTGTGGCTCTTCTCACCGGAGATCGCGTGGTATGTGGGGCTCTCTGGGGTACTCCACGGTGTGCTGGTGCTCGGCGCCCTAGCGGGTCTACGCCAGGAACCACTGGAGTCGGGGGCGCTGCTGGCGCTCGTACTGGCCAAGCTGGCTTGGGAGGGGTGGTCCGGCGCCATGAGCACGGCTTGGGTGGGACCCGTGGTGGTACGCGCCCACCTCTACGGCGCCATGAGTGCCCTCGCCCTCTTCCCCCTCTTTGCCTTTAAGCGCAACCCTCAACCACCACTGAAACGGTAGACACCGATGGCCAGCGCCACCACCAGGGCCAGCAGCACCACAGCACCGTAGATATGCTGGAGGTGATCGAGACGGGCAAACTCCTCCCACTGCCCCCGCTCCACCGCAGCTGCCCGCCGCAGCACCAGCCAGACGCAGTAGATGTTCACCGCCACGGCCAGCACACCAAAGGCCACCTTGACCTGGAGCAGAGGGGTGAGGATCCCCGCCTGCATCAACAACATGCCCCCAGTCAACAGCACCAGGGTGAACGCCGGGATCTCAATTAATAGATCAACCCGCCGGTGCAGCCTCACCAAGATCCGCTCTTGGTCCCGCCCCTGACCCAACAGCGCCCGCTCGAACAGCGCCTCGGTCAATACACAACCCAGCCAAAGTCCAGCAAATGCAATATGGAGTGGCAGCCAAACGGCGCTCATTAAACGCTCCCCGTTATTCTGTCGATGGCTCAGGTCTGCGCCAGGCGGGTGAGCTGCTCCAACAGCTCCCGCTGGCCGCGTATCGCCCGGATCGCCTGTTTGAAGTAGGGGCGCAAAGATGATTTGAGATGTCTGCGTGCGCCCCGCTCGCTCTCTGGTTTAAGCGCCACGAACAGCGCCAGGGCGTAACTCATATCATATTGCGACAAAAAACTCTGCCGCTGGGCCGGCGCTGCGCACGATCCGCAACTACGCACCTGGGTGGTGAAGGCGGTGTTGACCAGCATCACCCCAAACCCCAGAAATAGCGCGATCACCTCCGCGGCGTGGGGTCGATTCTCCTCTCCCCCCGGCGGCGGCTGCGGTGCCGCAGCGGCCAGATAGAGGGCCAGGGTGTGGGCAAAGGCGGCGATCATCGCCTCGGGATGATCGATCAGCTGCGGGTCATAACTGATCTTCAACGACGGACCGCTCACCACCAATTGACCGCTAGCGGAGGGCGCGAGACGCAACCGCTCCGGCACCACCCACTGCTGCGCGGCATAGGGGTTAAACCCCAGTGGGGGTACCAACTCCATAGGCCAGTGGTCCAAACCGCTATAGTGCCGCACCCGCTCAAACATCAGCTGCGCCATCCCATGCACACTCTCAGCACGGCCAGGGAAAAACTCCGGGGTCGGCTCAATGAGCCGGGTATCGCGGAGAAAGATCCCACCATCCAGGTGCTGAATGGCCCAGGCAAAGAGATCAAACAACCACGTCGCCGTGGCCTCATCGATCACCGGAGTAGCCTTTCTGAAGAGTCCAAACATGACGGAACAGGAGGTTGATGACGGAGCGCAAGAGAATACAGGCTAACAGCCAAAAGGGAAGGTAGTGCTTACTCTGCTTACTCGGACACCCATCCGATGCTTACTCGGACACCCATCCCAATCTCCCAAGCAATCGTCCCGTGGAATCTCCTTGGGAATCTCCTTGGAGACGGAATCTCCTTGGACGCCCATCCCGCAACCTATTCGGACACCCATCAGAGGAAAGCAATCTCCCTGGATATCCACCTAGCGCCCAAGAAATCGCGGATGCCTACCCAGACACCCACCTCAGCAGCCATCTCGTAGACACCCATCTCCGCCTACTTGGACACCCACCTCAGCAACCTTTCCGAGTCCTCGTGGACACCCACTCGATGCGACTCGATGAGGTGATGACAGTTGGCAACAACGCTAGAAAGTGCGGATGATGGCACCACCCCATCACTAGCGCTGGAGGCGACAAAGACGGCCATGGGCATCCCAAGATCCATCCCCCTGCTGCTCGTACTACTCGCCACCCCAATGTCGTTTCTGGCAGCGGATCTACCGTGGACCGGTGGTGACTTTGGCGGTGGTTGGGAGTCGGATGGGCGCGGCGGTTTCCGCGGTACTGGGGAGAATTATGGCCAAGGGTGGGAAGCGGATGGTCGCGGTGGTTATCGCGGCACCGGCAAGAACTATGGCGCCAGGTGGGAGGCGGATGGCCGCGGTGGCTATCGCGGTAGCGGCAAGAACTATGGTCAAGGGTGGAGTGCCGATGGCCGCGGCGGCTTCCGTGGCACCGGCGACAACTACGGTTCCAACTGGGAAGGGGATGGGCGGGGCGGTTACCGCGGCAGCGGCCACGAGTACGGCCGTTCCGCTACCAGCGACGGGCGCGGCGGCTTCGACAGCCGCTAAGCCACAGGGAGGTGGCGCCCCCGAGACGATTTGAACGTCCGACCTGCCCCTTAGGAGGGGGCTGCTCTATCCAGCTGAGCTACGGGGGCGAAGGCGGCAGAGGATAACAAACATTAGGAATTTTAGGAATTGACCGCCCAAGGCGGGGCCTTGGCTGCCCGGCTACTTCACCAAGGTGATGGGCACAGTTGTCAGGTAGATCACCTTGGTTGCCTTAGACCCCAGCAGCAGCCCAGAGATGGTACCGAGGCCACGGGTCCCAATGATGATCTGGTGAAAACCGTTATCACGGGCAAAATCGGCAATCCCCTCCGCCACGTGGCCGGCTACCCGCACATGGTGACCGCAAGGGATACCGGCCTGCTCCAAGCGGGCGATGGCCCCTGCCAGGGCGGCGTTGCCCTCATCTTGGTAAAAGGCGCTGATCGCCTCGGCACTGGCAAATTTGCGCACCTCGCCATAGGTAATGTTGCGCCGCACATTGAGGAGGTGTAGCTCCACCTCAACGCGGCTGTTCTGCACAAAGCCGATGGCGTGTTCGACGGCTCGCAGCGAGTTGTCGGAGCCGTCCACCGGCACCAGTACTTTGAGAGGATTGGGGAGGGTCGCCATGGCAGCTCCTTGGGCTTGGGGTTAGTGACTCTTGGGGTTGGCCAGCGGGTGCAGCTGGGCAGGATGGGGCACCGAGGCCACATCCAGGTGGGGCACCGGCCGCCGCCGCGCCATCCCGCGCCCTACCGCCACCACCACCACCGCCAAGACCACTGGCACCGTATCGTGTAACCAGTGGGCACTGGTGTCTATCCACTGTGTCAACAGCGGCTCTGAGACCACCATCTCCCCCGCCACATAGCCGAGCAGTGCCGCCCCCGCGGGGACAATCACCGGGAAGCGGGCAGTGAGGTGCATGATCAAGCCACTGCCGAAGACGATCACCGGCATACTGATGAGCAGACCTACCACCATGAGCAGGAGATCGCCGCGCGCCGCTGCCGCCACCCCCAGTACGTTGTCCAGGCTCATCACAAAGTCTGCCACCACAATGACCCGCACGGCCGCCGCGAGGGTCATCGCACTCCCCGTACTCCCCTCCTCGCCCTCCGACGGCAGCAATAACTTGACCGCCACGTAGGTGAGCAGCGCGCCGCCAGCCAGGCGCAAAAAAGGCAGTGACAACAAGCCCGCCGCCCCGGCGGTGAGCAGCACCCGTAAACCGATGGCAGCAAACGAGCCGAGCCACGCCGCCCGCCGCCGCTCCTTGACCGGCAGGTCACGACAGGCTAGGGCGATGACGATGGCGTTGTCGCCCGATAACACAATGTTGATACCAATGATGGCGAATAGGGCGCCCCACTGACTGTTGTCGAATAGCTCCACGAATGCGCTCGCCTCGTCTGCCGAGCCACCGACTCCGCGACACATTGGAGTAACGGGGGCTACCGTTGATCCCCTCACGACGACACATCAGTGCGGGACGGAAACAAACATCTTGCGGATCGCAGATGACGAAACGACTATCGTGAGTAGATGCGCGACGGAACTGTCGCTAAGGGGGGTGACGCGGCGCAGGCCGCGGGCTAGGATGGCGACCTTCGCAGTGGGCGGAACGGGTGGCATAGCACCACGAGCCACCGCCCCACCCCATGGGCCGTCGGTCATTGCCAGACCGACACAATCCGGCAGCGTTCGGTAACTAGAATCTTGCGCATGACTCCGCACTCTCACTCCGCCGCACCGACGACCGCAACCACCCTCACCGCCCTCTTGGTAGCCCTGCTGTTATGGCTACTACTCACCGGCAGCCTCGACGGCCAAGAGCTGTTCATCGGCCTGCTGGTGGCGGTGGTTACCGTGCTGCTGGCACGCCGCCGCAGCGCCCTGTTTGACGGCATCATCTGGTCTAGCCAGTTGCCTGGGGCAGTGCTGCTCTACCTCGGCTACTTCCTCCGCGCCCTGGTGCACGCCAACCTCGATATGGCACGGCGCATCCTCTCGCCCGCGCTCCCCATCCGGCCGGCCCTGGTGCAGGTACGCACTGAACTCACCTCACCCCTCGGCCGTCTACTGCTAGCCAACAGCATCACCCTCACCCCCGGCACCTTAACGGTGGAGGTGGAGGATGCGCTGCTCACCATTCACTGGATTGACGTGCCGCCCGATACCGACATCGATGCCGCCACCCGCGCCATCTGTGCCGACTTCGAGCGCTACTTGCGAGGGTTTGTGCGGTGACTCTGGCGGAACTGTTACAACTGGTGGCCCTGACCCTATTTGCAGCGGCCATCCTGCTCGGCCTCCTGCGCCTGGTGCGCGGCCCAGCCACCCCTGATCGCCTCGTGGCGGCCGACACCCTAACGGTGATCGCCACCGCCCTGCTGGCGGCCCTCGCCCCACGCCTCGGTAGCGCCCTCTATCTGGACGTCGCCCTGGTCTACGGCGTGCTCGCCTTCGTCGGCGTGGTCGCCCTGGCCCGCATCATTGAAACTGGAGGGGTGCGATGAACCTGCTCGGCAGTCTGCTCCTGGTGGTGGGGGCGCTGTTCTGTTTTCTCGGCGCACTCGGGCTGTGGCGTATGCCCGATGTCTATAACCGTATCCAGGCCGGCACCAAGGCGGTCACCCTCGGCACCCTCACCACCCTGCTTGGGGTGGCGCTGATCCAACCGGGTTGGTGGCCCAAACTGTTGGCCATCGGTGGTCTACTGCTAATTACCAACCCCATCGGCTCCTCGGTCATCGCCCGCGCCCTGCTCCGGGCCGGTGTGGATCCGTGGCACCGCCCAGAGGCGGATAAAAGGGGCACCCCATGACCGCATTAGATCTGGTCATTCTGGCCCTGGTGGCGCTGCTCATCACCGGTGCCCTAGCAGCAATGCTGCTACGCAATCTGTTGGGTGCCGCGGTTGCCACTGCCCTGGTCTCCCTTGGGGTGTCGGTCTTTTTTGTCATCCTGCGGGCGCCTGATGTCGCCCTGACCGAAGCGGCGGTGGGGGCGGGGCTGAGCGGCCTGCTGTTGGCCCTGGCCGCCCGTCGGCTCGGCCTGTGGCGCATCGAGGTGCAGCAGTCAGAGGAGGAGCGTCAGTGCTAACCCGCTACGGATCGCTGCTGTTCGCCACTGGTTTTGCCTTTCTGCTCTTCAGCCTATTCATCGCCCTACCCATGGGCGAGCCCCCCACCCTCGCCGGTCAGGCCATCCTCAATGAGGCGGCCAACAGTGTCGGGGCGGCCAATATCGTCACCTCGGTGGTGTTGGCCTACCGCGGTATCGACACCCTAGGTGAGCTGTCGATCCTATTCGCCGCCGCCACCGCCGTAGGTCTGGTACTAGGTGGCCAAGCGCGGGCGCCACGCCCCAGTAAGGAAGATGGGGCGGGGGGATTCATCCTGCAAACGGGGGTTGACCTGCTCTTCCCGCTGCTGCTGGTGGTGGGGTTCTACATCATCTTGCACGGCCACCTGACGCCTGGTGGCGGTTTCCAGGGGGGGGTGGTACTGGCCGCTGCCCTCGTGCTACCCGTGCTGGCCCGCCCTGAGGAGAGCCCCTCGCCGGCGGCCCTCGCCTGGGTCGAGGGGTTGGCCGGGGCGGCCTTCATCGCCACCGGACTCGCCGCCCTTGCCTATGACCATGCCTTCCTGACCCCGCTCTTGGGCGCGGGTCAGCTGGGCGATCTCTTCTCTGCCGGCACCCTGCCGCTGCTCTACCTCGCCGTGGGTCTCAAGGTGGGAGCGGAGCTGGCCAAGCTGCTGCTGCGCCTGGCCGAGGAGGGCCCTGCCGCATGAGTGAATTTGGACTCGTCGCCCTGCTGGTGGGGGCCCTCGGCCTGATCGCCATCGGCATCGCTGGCCTGGTACTCGCCCGCAACCTATTCCGCTTGGTGCTGGCCCTGGCCGTCGCCGAAGCGGGGGCCAATCTGCTACTGGTACTGGCCGGTTTCCGCCAGGGGGCCAGCGCCCCCATCATTGAAGGGGGCAGCACCCTCCACCAAGTTGCCATGGTTGACCCCATCCCGCAGGCGATGGTGCTTACTGCCATCGTCATCGGTGTGGGGGTGCAGGCCCTCGCCCTGGCCCTCGCCGTGCGGGCCCGTGAGGCCTACGGCAGCTTGGATATGGACCAGCTACGCGCCCGCATGGAGGCCGATATCATCGCCGCCGCCGGCACCGCCCCGACCACCAGTCAGGAGGCCCCCAGCGGCGCTCGTCCGCTCCCCCCGCCCCTGCCGAGCCCGGCTCGTATCGCGGCTGAGGAGCCGTCATCATGATCGCCCTGACTGTCGCCCTACCGCTACTCGCCGCCTTCCTGCTGCCGCTCCTACCAGCCCTGGCGCGCCAGTTTCTCGGCCCCTTGGTGCTGTTGGCGGTGGCCGCCTTTGGTCTCTGTCTTGCGGGCAACGCCCTGGACGCCCCCAGCGTGGTGGCAATAGGTGACTTCCGCCCCCCCCTCGGCATCGTCTTCTACGCCGATGGGGTGGCCGGCCTGTTTGTCTTCGCCATCGCCGTGGTCACCCTGCTGCTCTGGCCCTGCGCCACACCCAATGGGCAGCCGGATCCCCAGATCACCCGCAAGCACTCCCTCACCCTGCTCATGGCGGCGGCGAGTTGTGCCCTGGCGCTCTCGGGAGACCTGTTCAACATCTATGTCTTCTATGAGCTGGCAGCGGTGGCCGGTTACGGACTGGCCGCCGGGAGCCGCACCCCGGCGGCCCAGGTAGCCACCTTCCGCTTCACCCTCTTGGGGAGCCTCGGCTCACTGCTGGCGCTCATCGGCATCACCCTTATCTACTTCCGTGCCGGCAGCCTCAATCTGGCCCACCTGGCGGAGCTGGCCCCCAGTACCCTGCACGACCCGCTGGGACTGGCCGGCTTCCTGCTCATCCTGCTGGGTTTTGGGGTGAAGTCAGAGCTGTTCTTGGTCAACAGCTGGGCGCCGGAGGTCTACGCCACCGCCGAGAGCCGGGTCTCTGCCCTACTGGCCGGTCTCATCTCCAAGCTGGCGCTGCTGGCGGTGGTGCGGCTGCTGGTGCTGGTCTTCCCCGTCCCCGAGGCGAGCCAGCTGCTGCTGGTGCTGGGGATGCTCGGGATCCTCACCGGCGAACTGGCCGCCTATCGCGCCCGCGACTTCCGCCGCCTCCTCGCCTGGTCCTCCATCGGCCAGCTGGGGGCCGCCTTTGTCGCCTTCGCCATCCCCGGTCCGGCCGGCCTGATGGCCGGCATTGCCGTCGCCCTCCACCACTTGATGGTGAAGCCGGCACTATTCCTGCTGGCGGAGCGCTGGGGCGGTAATCTGGCGCAGTTGGCGGGGGCGGCCCGCAACTCCCCCATCGCGGCCGCGCTGTTTGTGCTATTCGCCCTCTCCCTCATCGGGGTACCGCCACTGCCCGGCTTCTGGGCCAAGTACCTGCTGCTCTCCGGCCTGGCTGGCGAACCGGCCGGTCTCTGGTGGTTGGCGGGTCTGGTGGTGCTGACCACCACGGTGGTTGAGGCGGTCTACCTGTTCCGCATCATCGGCACCCTCTATGGCCACCAGCAGGGCAGTGTAATGCAGAGCCGGACCGCAACCACCGGCAGTGGCATCTTTGCCTTGCTGCTCGTCGGTACTGCCCTCAGCGCCCCGCTGCTGGCGGCACCACTCCAGAAGATGGCCACCCAGTTGGCCGACACCGACGGTTACGTGGCGCAGGTGATCTCCGCCACTATCACCGCTCCTCAACGCTCCGGGACGGCGCCATGACCACCCCGCTCGATCTCCTGCTGTTCACCGCCGCCGCCACCGTGGCAGGGGCCTTCGCCCTCGGCCGCTGGCGCGATATCGCCTGGCTCACCGGCGCCTTCTACATCGCCCAGCTGATCCAGCTGACCGGCCTCGATCTCCCCAGCGCCAGCCACGCCGGCTTTACGCTGTTTGGCCAGCTGGTGGGGTGGCAGATGGACGGCTTCGGCCGCTTCTTTGCCATCATCACCGTGGGGGCCGCGGCCGCCGCCACCGCCTACATGGGGGGTGAGTGGGGCGAGCGCTACCGCCAGGCCGGCCACAGCCTGGTCTGGCTGCACGGCGCCCTCGCCATCAATGTGCTGGCGATGCTGCTGCTGCTCGCCGGTAATGACCTCATCGCCCTTTTCATCGGCTGGGAGCTGACCAGCTGGGCCAGCTTCCTGCTCATGGCCCAAGGGGGGGAGCGGGCGCTGCGGGCTGCCCTGCGTTACGTCCCCTACGCCATGGGGGCCGCCATGGCGGTGCTGGGCGGGATTGTGCTAACCCACGCCTTCACCGGCACCCTCCAGTTCACCGAGTTGGCGCAGCGGGTGCCGCAGCTGGAGAACTGGCAGTTGGCGCTGATGGTCACCCTCTTCGGGGTGGGCTTCTCCATCAAGATGGGGCTGCTGCCGTTCCACCTCTGGCAGGCGCCCGCCTACGCCGAGGCGGCCGGGGCCGGCACCTCCTTCCTAGGGGCCATCTCGGCACGCATGGGGCTGTTTGCCCTGGCGCTGCTGCTGGTGAAGTTTGTCTCCCTCACGCGCCTGGCGGACCTCGAATTTGTCAGCGGGCTGTTTGACGCCCGCGACCTCATCGCCTGGGTCGCCGCCTTCACCATCGTCCTGCCCACCTTTACCGCCCTCAAGCAGAACGATGCCCGCTACCTGCTCGCCTGGCACGGCATCGGTCAGGGGGGTTACATGCTGCTCGGCATCGTCATCGGCGACGCCACCGGCAGTGCCGGTGGCCTGCTGCATGTCTTCAACTACGCCACCTACCAGGCCGCCCTGGTGCTCTCCGTCTTCGCCGTGCTGCACCGCACCGGCACCGCTGATCTCAACTCCCTCGGCGGGCTAGTGACGCGGATGCCGCTCACCTTCCTGGTCATGTTGATGGGGATCATCGGCCTCGCCGGCCTGCCGCCGATGAACGGCTTCGTCTCCAAGTGGCTGGTCTACCGCTCACTGATGATAGAGGGGCGGCCACTGCTGTTCTTGATGACGGTCATCGGCACCCTCGGCACCATCCTCAGCGTCTATAAACTGATTCACAACACCTTCCTGGGCCAGCTGCGGCTGGAGCACGAGGGGATCCGCGAGGCGCCCTGGAGCATGACCATACCGATGCTGGTGCTGGTAGGAATCGGCTTCGTCACCGGCGTCGCCCCCGGCCTGCCGCTCCAGTGGGTCAATGATGCCCAGGCCGCCCTCGGGCTGCCGGTGTTGCCCCACACCCTCGGCGGCGTGGAGTCCTCCCAGGGCGGGCTCGATATGCTCTGGGTGGTGGGGGTGCTATTCGCCGGCTTTGGTATCGGTGCCCTGCTCTTCTACGGGGTGGGCAACCGCTCCAAACGGATCCACCAGCTGGACAACTACGCCGGTGGCCACTTCCTCTCCGCCGATGTGCGCTACCACTACAGCGACCACTTCTACGCCGGCCTGATGCACCGCATCGGCCCCCTCTATCGGGGTAGCTTCACCCGGCTTGAAGAGGCCGTCGCCTCCGCCAACGACACCCTGGCCGCACTGATGCAGGCGTGGTATCGGCAGCGGGTACCGATGTTGACACTACTGGTTGCCGCCACCGCGGGCCTGGGATGGATGGTGCTCCAATGAGCTTCGCTGGAATCTTGATCGAACTGACCCTGATGCCGCTGGTGGCCTTCACCATCGGCCTGTTCATGGTGTTGATGATGCGCAAGATCGCGGCCAAGATTCAGCGCCGCGTCGGCCCGCCGCTGCTCCAGCCGCTGTATGACATCATCAAGCTCTACAGCAAGCAGACCCAGACCTCCCACGGCCTGCTACACGACATCGGTATCGTCATGGCGGTGGGTGGCTATATCGCCGCCGAGACCATGGTGCCGGTGCCCGGGATGCACGGCATCGCCGACAAGGCGGGGCTGCTCACCCTGGCCTACGTCACCATGATCCCCTCCCTGGGGCTCGCCCTCGGGGTTGGCCAGTGCGCCAACCCCAACGGCTCCATCGGTATCTCCCGCGCCCTCACGGCGATGCTCGCCTACGATGTGCCGTTCGTCATCATCATCTTTGGCACCGCTTGGTTCTACGGCTCCAACAACCTGGTGGAGGTGGTGGCCGCCCAGCAGGCCGGCGGGATCGCCACCTGGGGCGTGATGCAGATGCCGATCCTGGCCATCGCCGGCCTGTTCTCGCTCTACGCCATGCTCGGTAAGCAGCCGTTTGAGATCTACGTTGCCCCGGCCGAGATCGCCACCGGACCGATGGTGGAGATGGGGGGCAAATTCCTCGGCGGGCTGTTTGTGATGCAGTGCTTCCAGCTCTTTACCGCCAGCGCCATCTACGTCTCGCTCTTCCTTGGCGGCGGTGAGAACTGGCCCTTCTTTATTGCCAAGCTGTTTTTCATCATCGCCATCCCCATGAGCCTCGCCTTCCTGTTCCCCCGCTACCGCACCGAAGATGTGCTGGCGGCGGTCTGGCGCTGGCCGGTGATCTTGGGGTTGGCGGGTGTCTGGCTGGTGATGCATTGAGGTGATCGACCTATGACAGATCTCCGCACTATCCCCGTGGTGGCTGCTGGCGAGGAGCGTCCCTCCGGCGGCCAGGGCAACCTACTCGCGCGGGTGTTCGACGAACTCACCGCCTTCTGCCGCTCGCGGTCGCTGTTCATGCTCCACTACTGCACCGGCTGTGGTGCCGTTGAGCTGCCGCCGGCGATGACCTCGCGCTTCGATATGGAGCGGCTGGGGATCCAGCCGATGGTCACCCCGCGCCAGGCCGATATCCTGCTGGTGACCGGCTATGTCTCCACCAAGACCCTGAAGCGCATCATCCTCACCTATGAGCAGATGAACTCGCCCAAATATGTGATCGGCATCTGCTCCTGCACCGTCAATGGCGGCATGTATTGGCAGAGTTACGCCACCGCCAAGAAGCTCAACGACTATCTGCCGGTGGATATGTATATCGCCGGCTGTATGCCGCGCCCCGAGGCGGTGATCAGCGGCCTGCGGGAGCTGATCGCCAATATCCGCGCTGGCCGGTCCGATTACTGGCGTGACTACTACCGCCGCTATGATCACTACCTCGGCAACCAGCAGCGGCTGTTCGGCGAGAACTGGCAGACCCCCACCGATGTCATTGCAGAGGCGCGCCACTACGGCCTGTTTGGCCCCGAGACCCTGGGCGAACACACCGCGCTGCTAGAGCAGCATCAAACCCCGCTCCAGCCATTTGAGATGCGCCTCGGCCTCAAACAAGACAAAGGCAGCTCATCATGACGCCGACAGACGCGCCGGGACACGATGTCACCACCACCCTCGACTTCCTGCTCCAGGAGGTGGATGGGTTACGTACCCGCTGGGTGGCCCCCCGCCGCCTGCGGGTCGATCTCCCTGCGGAGACCCTGCCTGCCCTGCTGGAACTCCTGAAGGGGCGGGCCGGTTATGTCCACCTCTCTGCCATCAGCTGCGTTGACTGGCCGGACGATGGCCAGTTCGAGCTGGTCTACCACACCTGGTCCTATGAGCTGAATGTGCTGGTGATGGCCCACATCCGCATCCCCCGTGACCCGGGGGTCTACCTCTCCATCTATGACCTCTACCGCCCGGCGGCCTTCTTCGAGCGCGATATCCACGAGATGTTCGGCCTCTGGTTTGAGGGCAGCCCGGATATGGGCAAGTTCATCCTCACCGAGTGGGAGGGGCCACCGCCCATGCGTAAAGAGTTTGACGGCGAGGCGTGGGTGATGGAGCAGTTTGGTTGGCAAGAGTACCGCCCCGAGTGGCTGACGGAGATCGAGGCCAAGGGGGGTGGGATCAGCAAGCGCCCGGAGCAGCTGCGCGGCGACAAGGGTGAGGATGGCACAGCATGAGACCGGAAAATTATCAGGCGGTCAGCCATCCGCCGAGCCACGAGTATGAGGTCTTTTTCGGCCCCAACCACCCGGGCATCGAGGGTAACTACGCCCTCAAGGTGCGGCTACATGGCGATGAGGTGACGGCGGCCCGGGCCGACGGCGGCTATCTCCACCGCGGCTTCGAGAAGCTGATGGAGGGGCGGCTCTGGATCCAGAACATCGCCCTCGTACCCCGTATCTGCGTCCCCGATCCGGTGCCGATGGAGGTGTGCTACTCCCTCGCCATCGAGGCGCTGGGGGGGCTGGAGGTCCCGGAGCGGGCGCAGTGGATCCGAGTGATGCAGCTGGAGCTGTCGCGCATCGCCGCCCACCTCTTCACCTTTGGCGGGAACGCCGCCACCACCGGCATGTATACGCCGATGTTCTGGGGCATCGCCGATCGTGACCTCATCCTCGACCTGTTTGAGGAGCTGTCCGGGGGTCGCGTCTACCACATCTACAACATCCCTGGTGGGGTGCGGCGCGACCTGCCGGAGGGCTATCTCAAGCGGGTCAGCGACACCCTCGACTATATCGAGTCACGCCTGCCGGACTACGACAACCTGATGTTCACCAACCAGGTATTTGTCCGCCGCGCCACTGGCGTCGGCATTATGACCCAGGAGCAGGCGCTGGACTGGGGGGTCACCGGCCCCAACCTGCGCGCCACCGGCCTCCCCTTTGATGTGCGCCGCGACGACCCCTACCTGATCTACGACCAGCTGGAGTTTGATGTCCCCGTGGAGGAGGCGGGCGACGCCTGGGCCCGCACCTTGGTCCGTCGGGCCGAGCTGAAGCAGAGCTTGCGCATCTTGCGCCAGGTGGTGGCGCGGCTGCCGGAGATCGACGGCCCCATCCGCGCCCCCATCCCCAACCCCTTGGCCTGGAACCTACCCCTGGGCGACGTCTACACCCGGGTGGAGTCCTCCAAGGGGGAGCTGGCCTACTACGTGGTCTCCAACGGCGGTGACAAGCCGTGGCGCGTGCATGTCCGCGGCCCGTCGGCCATGCACGCGGTGCAGGTGCTGGAGCACCTGGTCACCGGGGCGCGCATCGAAGATGTGGCGCAGATCATGTTCTCCCTCGACGCCTGTCCTCCGGAGGTCGACCGCTAATGAGCGATATCGACTATAAACAGCGCGGCAGCCTGCTCAACCCGCTGCGCAGCCTGGGCTTCTTTGGCCGGCCGCCGGTCACCCAGCCGCTGGAACCGCGCCCCGCCTCTATCAACTACCGCGGCTTCCACCTCAACGACTGGGAGAAGTGTGTCGGCTGTGGCACCTGCCAGAAGGTGTGCGACAACGCCGCCATCTCCATGGTCCACATCCCCGACCTACCTGCCGATCCGGCCAAGGGGGTGCGACCGGAGCGGCCCGCCATCGACTACGGCCGCTGCTGCTGGTGCGGGCTCTGCGTAGACATCTGCCCCACCGGGGCCCTCGCCCTCTCGCGGGAGTATGTCCACACCTGCGTCGATGCCGACCTCTCCAGCTACTTCATCCTGCCCGATAGCCACGGCATCCACGGCCAGCCCTACGAAAAAGGGTGGGCCAAGACCGCCGACGCCGACCTCATCAGCCTGCTGCGGGAGCCGATGCCGGAGCTGGAGCCGGAGCAGCGGATCGAGAACTTTGACGAGATCGTCGGCGGCTATGACCCCCAGCAGGCGCTGCTGGAGGCGTCGCGCTGTGTACAGTGCGGCATGTGCCACGACGCCTGCCCCACCCACATGCACGCCCCCCAGTACATCCGCGCCATCTGGGAGGGCAAGCTGGAGGAGGCGGTGGGCTGGATCTACCAGACCAACCCCTTCGCCCACATCTGCGGCCGGGTCTGCACCCGCCGCTGCGAGACCGCCTGCTCCATCGGCCACCGCGGTGAACCCATCGCCATCCGCTGGCTGAAGCGCTACGCCATGGATGCCATCCCCCACGAGCGGGTGAAGCAGATCGCCGCCGCCGGCCGCTGCGAGACCCCGAGCGGGCAGCGGGTGGCCATCGTCGGTGCCGGCCCCGCCGGGCTCACCTGCGCCTTCGATCTGGCCAAGCAGGGCCACGCCGTCACCGTCTTTGAGGCGCTATCCCAACCGGGTGGTATGACCCGCTGGGGGATCCCGGAGTACCGCCTCCCCTATGACCGGATCGACCGTGACATCGATGTCATCCAATCCCTGGGGGTAGAGATCCGCTGCAACACCCGGATCGGCAGCGACATCACGCTGGAGGAGCTGCATCAACAGTACGATGCCGTGCTCATCGCCCTCGGCCTACAGATGGGCCGCGGGACCCGCATCCCCGGGAGTGACCACCCACAGGTCCGGCGGGCGGTGGATCTCCTACGCCAGGCCACCGCCGGCGAGGAGTTTGGCACCCCGCAGAGCGCCGTAGTGATCGGCGGCGGCAACGTCGCCATGGATATCGCCCGTACCCTGGCCCGCCTGCAACGTCAGCGCTTCGGTACCGCTCAGGTGACCATCACAGCGCTGGAGGAGCTATCCCACTTCCTGGCCGATCCGGTGGAGATCAAAGAGGCCCACGAGGAGGGGATCACCATCCTGCCAGCCCGCGGGCCGCGGGAGGTGGTGGTGGAGGACGGTAATCTAGTGGGGCTCGCCACCTGGCGGGTCACCTCCATCTTCGACGAACAGGGCCGCTTCTCCCCCACCTACGACCAGGAGGACGCCCAGATCCATACAGCCGAGATGGTGGTAGAGGCGATTGGCCAGATGAGCGACACCGGCCTGCTGGGCGATGAGTTGACCGAGCGGCTCGCCTGGAACCGCGGTCGGCTCCAGGTGGATAGCGACGGCCGCACCAGCGAGGCATGGCTCTGGGCCGCGGGTGACATGGTGCGAGGCCCCGATGTGGTCAGCGCCGTGGCCGACGGCCACCGGGTCGCCGCCAGTATCCACGCCGCCCTCAGTGCGGCCAAGGAGCAGAACCCATGACTCAGCATGAAGGCACCGTCCACGGCATCGCTCGGCTGCGGGACAAGACCACCCTACGGGAGATCCTAGAGGTCGCCACCTCCTTCGAGGCGAGCGCCCGCGACTTCTACACCGACCTCGCCCCTAAGGTGAGCAAGCGGATCCGCTACCTGGTGGAGGAGCTGGCGGCCGAGGAGCAGCGCCACTTCGACCTGTTTAATGACCTCGCCCAGCGGACGGACCTGCACGAGCAGATTCAGCAGGAGATCGACACCCCCGCCAGCGACAGCCAGTTCTCCGACTGCCTCCATCTACCCCACCTAGGCGAGGCACCGGATGATCAAGAGGTGCTGCAATACGCCATGGGGCGGGAACACACCGCCATGGTCCACTACGGCGAACTAGCAGAAACCACCCCACCCGGCCCCATCTGCGATCTCTTCCACTACCTCGCCTCAGAGGAGACCAAGCACAAGCTGGAGCTGGAGAAGCTCTACTACCAGCTGGTGCATCGTGGCGGTGGGGTGTAGTTGCCCGCCATAGGAGGGATGACAAGGAGAAAAGTGTGCCGGGGTGGGGATTGTCGGGTGACGCTCCGCTAACCCGACCTACCGACGATGCCCTCTTTCTTGCTTCCTTGGGCCTCAAACTCCATGCGTTAGCGGCGCAACGGGACAGCAAAGACGAGCCCGGCCACCTGTAGGTCGGCGTTAGCGCAGCGTAACCCGACAACCCTCCGCAGGAGCGCAACCGCATTCCACTGGCCCTATGGGTGCGGCTCGGTGTGGTTGTTCCGCTGCCGCGTTTGTGGAGGTGTGTGCCGGGGTGGGGATTGTCGGGTTACGCTCCGCTAACCCGACCTCCGACGATGCCCTTTTTCTCGCTTCCTTGGGCCTAAAACTCCATGCGTTAGCGGCGCAACGGGACAGCAAAGACGAGCCC
>QKFD01000069.1 GCA_003251535.1 Chromatiales bacterium
GCAGAGGGTGTAGTCGCCGGCGAAGTGGGCATCGGAGATGTCGCAGTTGCGTTGCACCTGCGAAGTCAAGTTGGGAACCAAGTCCATCATCATATGCCTCCCGGCGCTGGTTGGACGGTTGTCGTGACCGCCCACCAAGATTGTCGGGAACGGGGGGACGCACCACCGTCGCTTGTTGTAGGGGAACAAGACTCAGTAAAATACTAAACATTAGCTTCGGACCATCGCAAGATGGTGAGACTCGGCATTGGGGGTAGACCTTGCGTATTCGCACCAAGTGGCACAACAAAGGCAGAGAGAAGTCGATCGAAGAGCTGGCTGGGGTGGTGGCGTTTAATGCCTGGAAGATGGCCCATACCACCGTCAACCGGATGTTCAGCGAGGGCTTCAACTTTCAATCTAAACAGCAGTTACTAGAGACCGTGCGCGAGTTTGTGGCCTTTCTCATTCAGGCCGCTGATCGCATGGCCCACCGTCGGCTAGATGAGGAGGCGCGGCAGCGTTTTGTACGCCCCTTGGCCAGTCAACTCATCGCCACCCTGGTGGACAATCAGGTCGAGGAGTTGGGCGCGGGAGAGTATCGCCCTGCGGCGGTGGCCATCATCAATGAGCGGCTGGAGGCCTATGCCGACTTCGCCTATGTGGATGATGAGCCGAGTTTCCCGCTGCTACGTTACTTTGGTACCTGTGTCGATGGCGTACTGGGCGGGAACAACAAATGGGTGATTGAGCAGGTGGCTGAGGTCGAGGCACCGGCACTCCTTAAGCAGTTACGGCGTACCATCGATGACCTCTTGGCGCAGCAATCGCCGCCGGAGGAGGGGGCCACCTGATGGGCGGCCGTAGGGGATAGGGGTGGTCAATGGTAATATTCCGCCCCGGTTTAACGGTTCAGAGAGTCCCATGCGCGGTCTATTTATCACCCTGGAGGGGGGCGAGGGGGGCGGCAAGAGCACCAACCTACCCTACCTCTGCCAACGTCTACAGCAGAGCGGTATTGAGGTAGAGCAGACCCGGGAGCCGGGGGGGACGTCGTTGGGTGAGGAGATCCGCCGGCTACTGCTCGACTATCACCACACCGATATGAGCAGTGACACGGAGCTGCTGCTGATGTTTGCCGCCCGGGCTCAACACCTGGCCCAGCGTATCCGCCCGGCCCTAGAGCAGGGGCGCTGGGTGGTGTGTGACCGCTTTACCGATGCCACCTTTGCCTACCAGGGGGCGGGTCGTGGCATTGATACCACGCGCATCGCCGAACTGGAGCAGTGGGTACAGCGAGAGCTGCGTCCCGATGTGACCATCCTGCTGGACCTACCAGTGAATATCGGCATGGCACGGGTCAACCGGCGGGGCGGGCAGGACCGCTTTGAGCGGGAGCAGGTCGCCTTTTTCGAGCGGGTCCGGGCGGGCTATTTGGCACGGGCGGAGGCCGAACCGGCCCGCTTCCGCATTGTCGATGCCACCTTGCCGCTCCCTGAAGTGCAGGCCCAGATCGATGCGATTGTCGCTGAGATGACCCGTGCAACCCCAGCCTGAGGCCCCCTATCCCTGGCAGCAACGGCAGTGGCAACAGCTGCTTTTGGGCCAGCAGACAGGCCGCTTGGCCCACGCCCTGCTACTGGTGGGACCGGTCGGTGTGGGGAAATCCCGCTTTGCCTCACTCTTGGCGGCAGCCCTGCTCTGCCAAGCCCCTAGTGCTTCCGGCATTGCCTGCGGTAGTTGTAAGAGCTGCCAGCTCCTGGCTGCCGGATCTCATCCGGATCTCCAAGAGATTCAACCGGCGGAGGAGGGGAAGGCGATCCTGGTCGATCAGATCCGGGAGCTGGAGCGTTTTCAGGGGCTAAAGGCGCTCTATCGCAATAAGGTCGTTGTGATAGCACCGGCGGAGGCGATGAATATCAATGCCGCTAACGCCCTGCTCAAGACCTTGGAGGAGCCCACTGCGGAGACCACTCTGCTGCTGGTAAGCCCTCGCCCGCAGTCACTGCTGCCGACCCTCCGCAGTCGCTGCCAGCGCATCACCTTCCCCCCTACTGCTGAAGCCGAAGCGGTCAACTGGTTGGTGGCCCAAGGGGTGGCGGAACCGGTGCGGATGTTGGCGATTGCGGGAGGGGCGCCACTGGCGGCGTTGGCCCTGGCTAATGGGGATTCCATGGCGCAGCGCCAACAGGCCTTCCGGGAGTGGGTGGCCATCACCCTGGGACGTGAAGACCCAGTGGAAGTGGCGGGGCGCTGGGCTAATGAGGGGGCGGGGTTGCGGCTGGCTTGGCTCTACCACTGGATCGGCGATCTGGTGCGGAGCAAGAGCCAACTTTCCCTACGGGATCCCACATTGGCCGATGGTTTGCACGATATGCTGGAGCGAGTAGACTTTAGCGAGATTTTCAGCCGGCTGGATGGGGTACAGCGGGGGTTGCGAGAGGTCTCTGCACCATTCAATACCCAGCTCCTGCTGGAAGAGATCCTGCTCCCGTGGGCGCCCACCCGCCGCTCATCATCAACCCGAATAGACTCCTAGCGCTATGGATAATAAACCGATGCCGCGCCAGGGTATCTTGTCCCTCACCATCAAGGATAAGAGTGCCCTCTACGCCGCCTATATGCCCTTCATCAAGAATGGCGGCCTCTTTATCCCCACCAATAAGGATTATCAGTTGGGGGATGAGGTGTTCATGTTGCTCACCTTGATGGATGAGAAAGAGAAGCTGCCGGTGGCTGGGAAAATCGTCTGGATCACCCCTAAAGGGGCCCAGGGTAACCGGGCTGCCGGGATTGGTGTGCAGTTTAGTGAGCAGGATGAGGGGGCTGCGCGTAATAAGATAGAGACCTATCTGGCGGGAGCCCTGAAATCTGATCGCCAAACCCACACCATGTAACGCACTACTAAAACCTCTATCTATCCCGCCATGCTGGTCGATTCCCACTGTCATCTCGATCGCCTAGATCTCTCCCAAACCTCGCTGGAAGGAGTCCTGGAGTTCGCTCACGGCAACGGGGTAGGGGCCTTCCTCTGTGTCTGCATCAATCGAGAGAACTATGGGGCAGTCGTCGAACTGGCGGAGCGCCACCCCGAAGTCTACGCCTCGGCAGGGATCCATCCTAATGAGGAGGAGGTTGATGAGCCATCACTGGCCGATCTGATCACCATGGCAGGGCATCCTGAGGTGGTGGCAGTGGGCGAGACCGGGCTCGACTTCTATCGCACAACAGCAGGTGAGGCGTGGCAACTGGAGCGTTTTCGCCGTCACATCGCAGCGGCACGTCAGGTAGGTAAACCTCTCATTATCCACTCACGGGAGGCCGCGTCAGAGACCTTGCGGCTGATGCAGGAGGAGAGGGCCGCCGAGGTGGGGGGGGTGATGCACTGTTTTGTGGATGATTGGGAGACGGCTCAGGCCGCGCTGGAGCTGGGTTTCTATATCTCCATTTCCGGCATTGTGACCTTCAACAACGCCGCCCAGGTGCGGGATGTCGCAACCCGCGTCCCCCTCGATCGGCTGCTGGTGGAGACCGATGCCCCGTACCTCACCCCCGCGCCACACCGAGGGAAACCGAACCAACCTGCCTATGTTCACTTTGTGGCAGAGCGTGTTGCTCGGGAGCGGGGAATGGCGCCTGAAGAGTTAGCCCAGGCGACCACGGAGAACTTCTACCGCCTCTTTCCTCTGGCGCAACGACCGCAAGTGGGCCCTGGTTAGGGCCCCTTTGGGGAGGGGTTAGGGTTAGCTGCTGGGTTTTTGATCCTGGCGGAGTGCCATGAGGCCCCCTTTCAAGACCACGGCCTCAATACCCTTTTCGTTCAAGAGGTAGGTTGCCGATGAACTGCGGCGACCGGTATCACAGTAGACGATATAGGTCAGATCGCGGTTGAGGGCCTGCATCTTGATGCGGAGCAGGAATAGCGGGATATTGATAGCACCCGGGATGGCGTAGTTTTTGTACTCGCTCTCCAGACGCACGTCGAGGAAGCGGGCGTTACCCTTGGTCACCATCTCTTGGGCCTGATCGATGGTCACGCTGTGGAGTACCGGCTCCTTCAATAGCGCATCGAAATCCTCTTTTTTCAGCCGCATCAACACGCCATCCACCAACATGGTGACATTGGCGTTGCGAGCGGCACCGGAGATCAACGCCTCCTCGCCAAAGCTGCTGCCGGACTCCAGCTCCGCCAGCTTAATCACCTTGCCATCCTTGGTATCGCGGGTAACGACGCAGCGCCCCTCTTTGATGTAGTAGTAGTAGTCTCCCTCATCCCCTTGGCGGATCACCGTCTGCCCGGAACCCACCCGTAACTCCTCCATTTTGATGAACATCTTCTGGATGTTACCGGCGGGGATGCGGTGGAACAGGCTAGAGCGGAGGAGATCGGTCATCCAGTCGCCGCTATCCACCTCCGTCTCTTCGGCCACTGCGATCTCGGTCACCATGTAGCCGGCATTCTGGCCCCAGGTGAGGAGGATATCGAGGTAGTCGTTGTCTATGGCGATGTAGCGGACAGCGCTCTTGGCCTTGGCGGTTGCCTGACGCGGCCGATGGTGATCAAGTGGAAACTTGGCCTTAGGGGTGCCCCCGGTGATCACCTTGACATCCCCATTGGTCTCCAACTCCATGTCACCGGAGAGGAGATAGTAGGATTTGTTGTCGGTGCTGCCTCGGGTGAACAGCGCCTTGCCCGCCGGTATCTCATCTATCGGCGTCTTAGAGGCTAGCTCACGGAGGTTCTCCGGGGTCAGCTCGGAAAGGGGCACGAACTGGCGCAGCGTCTCTGGGTCGATGATGCTCTTCCCATCCACGGTCTGCTTTGGAGACCAAAACGATGTCATTTTACTCACAGGCAGACTCTTAGCCCCCACGCGCTGCCGGGAATCGTCGTCTCCCGAACTTCGCCATGAGCGCATTGGCGGGTTCAGGTGGTACCGAATAGCCTCGATTATAAAGCACGAGACACCTTGCCTGAACCGTCACCATCGTGGCATGACGGTCAGTTTTTCGAAATTTTGCCTAATTGGTGATCCGTTCCACCCTTTCTACTGCCATAACCAGATCTTCTTCGCGGGTATAGAAGTGGGGGCTAAACCGAACCCCACCACCTCGGGCAGCGCATACCACACCCGCGGCCATCAACGCTTCATAGAGCTGTTGTGGGGATACACCCATATGGCGAAAGGTGAGGATACCGGCATAGCGGCCTGGTGTCAGGTCGGTAATCAACTCACAGCCGGGCAGAGTGCGGAGGAGGGCGGCCAGATGCTCCACACGACGGAGTAAACGGCGCTCAATCTCCGTGCTCCCCACCTCTTCCAGCAGTGCCAAACTGGCCTCTAGGACGCAGCCACCAAGTAGATTGGGGCTACCACACTCAAATCGACGGGCGGAGGCGGCCGGTTGCCAGGCACGATGCTCAAACTCCCCCATCCGCTCCACCATATGCCAACCAAACTCATGCAGCGTAAGGCGTTCCCTGAGTTCTGCTCGGCAGTAGAACAGGGCCAGCCCTTCGGCACCCAGCATCCATTTGTGGCCATCGGCGGCCACAAAATCGGCACCGGCCTCGGCGACATCGAAGCCGATAGCCCCCAGGCTCTGGATGGCATCAACACAAAAGAGAGTGGCGCGCTCTCGACAGGCCCGGCCCAGCGTGGGCAAATCGAGCCGTAATCCACTGGCAAACTGCACGGAGCTGACAGAGAGGAGGCGAGTGCGCTCATCCAATTGGGCAATGATGGCCGCCTCCGGTCCGGCCTCGCTATGTAGTTTGGCCTCTCGCACCTCGACACCGTAGCGCCTAAGGGACTCCCACACCAGGCGATTGGAGGGGAACTCCTCATCGGTGATGACCACATTGTCACCGGGTTGCCATGGGAGGCCATGGGCGACGAAGGAGAGCGCCTCAGAGGTGTTTTTAACTAGGGCGATATCATCAACATTGGGGGCATTGATCAGGCGGGCGAGGCGCTGCCGCAAGCGGGTCTCCATCTCCAGCCAGGTAGGGTAGGCCCGTGCCCCTTGGTGCAGGTTCTCCTGGGCAAAGCGGCTAACCGCCTCGGCCGCCCGGCGGGGCCAGGGGGAGACCGCCGCATGGTTGAGGTATACCAGCCCCTCTTCCAGGGGAAACTCGGTCCGCAACTGCTGATCGGTCAACACAGTTCCAACACCTTTTTCTTGTAGCGACGCTGTTGCTCCATGAGTTTGTTGTACTGGGAGGCTTTGTAACCTGCCCGCATCCGCGAGCGTACACCAGCAAGCTTCTCTTGGTAATCCTCACACTGTTTCTGACGGCGCTGCTGCTCCTTGGCACGTTGCGCCGCCTGGCGATCAACCCCTCGCCGGCGGTGTCGAGTACCCTTGTTCGTAGGAGGGAGTTTGGGTGGAGGCTGAATCACGGTGCCGGCCTCCACCGCCACCGGCTCGGCCCCGGGAGGTGGCTGTTCTGGGTTACCGAAGTGAAGCTGCCCCTGGGCATCGAGCCAACGGTAGATGGTGCTTTCTGAGGCCGATTCGGCAATGGCTGCTGGCGTCATGGCGATGGCCAATAGAGCGAACAGAAGAGGCATCCTTTGCATGGCAACTCCATTTTATTTCTTTTTGATATGGCATGGAGATCAATATCACCCTATACTCCCAGAAGCAAGCCCCATCCTGCCGCTGGGGGGGGCAATTGAGGCTCCCACTATAAAGGGGGGCAAAGCAGAAAATGGGATCGAGTTAGCGGTGCCAGGTAAGGATTACGGTAGCCTTAAAAGATTTCCTTAGGGGGAGGGAAGCTGCGATGGAGCTATCGAAGAAAGATCGTGTGGTGCTCGTCAACCAATTTCAGATCCTCAAACGCCTCGATCCCGAGAACCGGGTGCGCTATGAAGAGCTGATCGACATCCTGACCTTTGGTTACGAGATCTTCTATCCCAAGGTAAGTGAATATGTCAGTGATGGCATGAACCGCAAGGAGTGCACGTTGGTCCTGGAGATCCTCGATATCTACTCCATGATCGAGTTCTATAAGCGGGACAATCCCACTGACCAGCAGGTAGCAGAGCATGAGTGGGGGCGGTTTCGTGGTTTCGATGGCCTCAGCGAGCCAGAGTATGTCGCCTTTGCCCGTTTTCTCATTGAGACCCAAGGCAACTTTGCGGAGCAGCTACGCTATGCCGCCAGCACCAATCGATTTGAGTGGCGGACGCCAACGGTACCCAAGTACCGCCGCATGATTGCGGCCTGGGATGGTCTCCATCGCCGGGCATTGCAGTGGCCGGCTGACATCCTGATGGTCTTGAATGCCTGAGTAGTCAGTGGCTACCGTGGCAGCTCGGCAGGTGGCCCATGGCATGATCCCACTCTGCAATGGGTGGGATCACCCCTTCTTCTCCTTCTCCTCCCGTCTCTTTGCCAGTAAGGCCGATGCCGCGTTGTCACGGAACCGCTCCGCCTCCTCGATATAGCCCCATACCGTGCCGTCGTGTCGCCATCCCCCCTGCCGTTTAATGGCCGCAAACGAGGCACCTGCTAGATGGGCCCCGGTGGCTAGGCCACGACGGAGGCTGTGGGCACTGAGATCCATTTGCCCTTCAAGGCCCGCCAGTTCAGCAATCCCCCTGAGAATCAAACTAACACTAGCGGCTTGTAGGGCTGAATCTGCCAGCTCGCCCCAGCGGTTCACTTTGCGAAATACCGGCCCCTGGGTGAGCGCCGCTTGCTCAAGCCAGCGGCGGAGCGCCGTGACCGGACAGAGTGGACCCTCGCCGTAGGGCAGGGCCTTAGAGATCCCCTCACCATGGGGATCCGTCTTTGAGCGCGGTAACTGAATCACGACCCCCTCTGGCTCCCAGCTCAGATCCCCCATCTGGATGGCCACCAGCTCGCTCCGGCGAAACGCCCCAAAGAATCCCACCAGTAGTAAGGCGAGATCGCGCACCGCCTTTAGTTCAGCGCGCTTGGCCAGCGCCAGCGCCATCCTCTCCAGATGTTCTTGGCGCAGTGCACGGGCCTGACGCTTCGGTCTCCCGTGGACGCGACTAATTCCTTGCAGGGTCTTGCGAATAGTGGCGGCGTCCGTGGGATCGGCAAAACCTTGATAGCGATGCCAGTGGCGGAGCGCCGTTAGGCGTAAGGCGAGGGTGCGTGGGTTGAGCTGCTCCGCATAGTGGAGGAGATAGGCACGGATCTCCGCCTCCGTGGCCGGCAGCCGACCTCCCCAGCGCTCAAAGTGGCGGATTGCCCCTTGGTAGGCCCGCCGGGTATTGGGGGCAGTGGCGGCCTCCAGATAGCGCTGGGCCGTAGTTTCTGCCGCCTGAGGCGCTAGTTGCTTGGTGCGGGGGGGCACCTTCAAGGCCTGTTGGGGTTTCTGCTTGCTCATGGGCTCTGTACCGACCGTTACGGCTAGCTCAGGGGGAAAAGTGGGTATAACTATCGATAATCAACATTATCGATAGTTATTGATGGAATCAACCCCGGCTGAATAGTGACACCAATTACGTTATATTACGTATTACGTAATTACGGTACATATCCTAAAAAGACCTCGGTTATGGCTAGAAATGGCATCACTTATCAAGCGGTCGCAGATGCCGCAGCGCAGTTGGTCGCTGCGGGTAAAGGTCCAACAGTCGATGCGGTACGGGCCCTACTAGGCACAGGCAGTAAAGGCACCATCACCCCCATGCTCCGGCGCTGGAAGCAGGAACATGATGAGAAGGTGCAAGCGCCAACCGGGCTCCCTGGAGAGCTTCTCAGTGCGGTAACAGGGCTCTATCAGGGGATGCAGGAGCGTGCCGAGGCAGAGATCCAGCGGATCCAGACGGAGGCGGAAACAGAGATAGGACACGCCAAGGAGGCTGCGCAGCTGGCAGAGGAGGCGCGACGTCTCATCGCCATTGAACTAGAGGGATGCAGCGCCACACGGGATGCACTGGCGGAGGAGAATCGACAGTTGGTAGCAACGCTTGCTGGGCTTCAGCAAGAACGCGCTGTACAGCAGCTCCAGTTGGAGGCGCAAAGAGGTCAGTTGGAGGAGCGAGGACGGGCCTATGCGGAGTTGCGGGAGCAGCTGGCACGGTCGCAGGAGAATCTGGAGCACTACCGGGAGTCAGTACGTGCGCAACGAGAGGAGGAACGCGCCGATACCGAGCGACAGCGGCTTGCCTTCGAGGAACAGGCGCGGCGGACACGAACGGAGCTGCTGGCCCTCCAGGCCGAGCAGCGTGAACTCCTAATCAGTCAGGCCAAGTTGCAGACGGCCCATAGCCATCTGGAGGTAGCGTTGGCCGCAGCAACTCAACGGGAGGCAGAGTTGGCGGAGGTAGTCACCAATGCCAGGCATCAGTTGGCGCAGAGAGAGGGAGAGCTAGGCCTACTGAACCGACGCCAAACCGAACTAGAAGGCACCCTACAGGGGCTCTCACAACGAGCTCAAGGGTGTGAACTGCAGTTGGCCGTCAGCGACAAAGAGCGGACCGATAGCGCAGCGGCGCTAGTCGATTGTCGTACAGAGGGAAAACAGGCGCTCGCGGAAAATCGACGTTTGACAGAGGAGTGCCATCGACTCGCTGCTACGTGTGAGCGGCTTGAACAGTTACTCAAAGCAGCGGACAGCTAAGCCGGGGTGGCAGTAGCCGTTGGACGTTTTCGGGAGTCCATCGGGAAACTCCGATCGTGAGCCGCTAAGCATCACGAGAGAGGAGAAACCCGATGGACGAAGCTGCGGGTGTGATAGGTTTCCCATGGATTTTGCAGGACGGGGGATATGGGTAAAACCACCTAAATGGCTTAGATGCGCTACTTTACATAATATACATTATACGCAATTGTGCTACACAGACCGAACCGCTCTCAACGACATCCACTATCACCCATCTGCTTCAGCCTCTCTGCCATTCCAAGCTACCATGGCACCGACTTGACCCGGAGGATCCCATGCAGAGTGTCGATACCCTGATCCACGCCGCCTATATCATTCCTGTGGAGCCAGAGGGATTGGTGTTGGAACGCCATGCTGTCGCCATCGATCAGGGGCGTGTGGTGGCCCTGCTACCAAGTGCTGAGGCCCGCCATACCTATGAGGCGCGCCATGTGGTCGAACGCCCGGAACATGCGCTCATCCCCGGTCTAATCAACGCCCATACCCATGCCGCCATGAACCTGATGCGGGGACTGGCCGATGATCTGCCCCTAATGACTTGGCTTGGCGAGCATATCTGGCCGGCGGAGGGCCGTTTTGTCAGTCCAGAGTTTGTGCGTGATGGTAGTCGTTTGGCCATTGCCGAGATGTTGCGGGGAGGGACTACCTGTTTTGCTGATATGTACTTTTTTGCCGATGAGACAGCCCGGGCCGCCCGTGAGGCCGGGATTCGGGCGGTGGTCGGCCTGATTCTTATCGATTTTCCCACCGCGTGGGCCAACAGTGCGGATGAGTACCTGAGCAAGGGGCTAGCACTACAGGAGTCCCTGCGCGGTGATCCCCTGATTTCCACAGCCTTTTCGCCTCACGCCCCTTACACCTGCTCTGACGCCCCGCTGGCCAAGATGGCGATGTATGCCGAGGAGCTGGATCTGCCTATCCACATGCACATCCATGAGACGGCAGATGAGGTGACCCAGGGGGTAGAGAAGACGGGGCAGCGTCCCTTGGCTCGTCTTGATGCCCTGGGCCTATTGGGGCCGCGCTTGGCTGCGGTGCATATGACACAACTGACGGATGCAGAGATCACGCGAGTGGCGGAGGCTGGGGTCCATGTATTGCACTGCCCCGAATCTAACCTCAAGCTGGCCAGCGGCTTCTGCCCCACCGCACGGTTGGCCGCTGCAGGCGTCAACCTCGCCCTCGGTACCGATGGCACCGCCAGCAACAATGACCTCGATCTCTTTGGCGAGATGCGCACAGCGGCGCTGTTGGCCAAGGGGGTGGCGGGGGATGCCAGTGTCCTGCCAGCCGCTCAGGTACTACGTATGGCAACGCTGGATGGGGCCCGCGCCTTTGGTTTAGAACAGCTTACCGGCTCTCTTTTGCCAGGTAAGGCGGCGGATATCGCTTGCGTCCATCTCGGTGCCCTGGAGACCCAACCGCTCTACCACCCTATCTCCCAACTGGTCTACTGCACGGGTCGCCATCAGGTGAGCGATGTCTGGGTGGCTGGTCGCCACCTGCTCAATCAGCGTCGCCTCACCACCCTTGATGAGACGGAGTTGGTGGCCAAGGCACGGGAGTGGCAGGGACGAATTGCTGAGTTTCGCTAGTCACCACCCACTAGGCTGGTGGGGGTAACGGTCACTTTGACCCAGCTGCCCCGTTCGGCACCGCTGGTGTCGAGGCGAAGGTAATTGCTGGTCAGTCCGCTCCCCCCTAGCTCAGCCAGCACCTCCAGCTCACGGCCCATCTGCGTTGCAACAAACTGGGCGTGGAGTGAGCGGCTCTCCGCCCGCAGCCGTGCCGCCCGCTGGCGACTAAGCTCCGGCGGGACCTGCTGGAACAGCGTTGCGGCGGGAGTCCCCTCGCGGGGAGAGAAGGGAAAGACGTGAAGTTGGGTAAGCCTCGCCGCTTGCGCCAGCTGTAGCGTCTCCTCAAACTCCCGCTCCCCTTCGCCAGGAAAGCCGGTGATGAGATCGGCGGTCAGCGCAATATGGGGCCTCACCCGGCGAGCCCGTTCGGCGCAGTCCAGCACCTCCTCCCGCCCATGGCCGCGGTCCATGGCGGTCAATACCGCGGGTGAACCACTCTGTACCGAGAGGTGGAGGTGGTCGCAGAGGCGCGCGTCTGCCAACAGGTCATAAAATCCCGCGCTCAGGTACTGTGGCCCGAGCGATGAGATACGGATACGGGGAATGGCCGTCTCGCGCAGGATACGCTCTAGTAGAGCGGGTAACCGGCTGCTATCCGCCCGCGTGGAGTCCTCTGCCCCCCAGGCCCCCAGGTTGATGCCGGTGAGTACCACCTCCCCTACCCCGGCCTCGGCCGCCTGCGCTATCTGCCTTACGATGGCCGCCGCCTCCAGGCTGCGGTGCGGACCCCTGGCAACCCGGGTGATGCAGAAGCTACAGCGGTTATCGCAACCGGTCTGGATCGCCACCGGTAGTCGTGTGCGGCTGGCAACAGGGAGATTGAGCGCCTCATCATCGGGGTCAAGCCCGAGAAACTCCAATAGGCCCTGCTCGCTATCGAAGACCTGGGCATTGGCCGGTAGCCGCTCTCGCCAGCGCCCCGCCTCCACCTTCGGCCCACAGCCAAATACCGCCACCGGGCGCTGCTCCCGGGCGGCGGCAGTGGCCTGCTGACGCGATTTTCGATCCGCCTCGCCTGTCACGGTGCAGGTATTGACCAGCACCAGCTCGGCCTCCCCCTCCTCTGCGACCAAGGTGTGTCCCGCCAACTGCAAACGGGCAGTGATTTGGGCACCATCCAGCCAGTTCATTTTGCAACCGAGGGTGCGGAGGAAGAACTTCATCGCTACCAGCCTCTCAAGGGGCGGCTACCTCACCGCTCTCACCACCAAACAGCTCCACTAGACGCGGGAGAAAGCGCCCCAATTCAGCACCGAGAATGGCAAAGTCGGCATCGAAAGCCATGATCTCATCTTCAATAGGGAGATCTTCCAGCGCCTCTTTTACCACATCGGTAAAGCGCAGCCGGCGCACGGCCATATCCTCTGCCAGCAGACATTCGATGCGTCCATCCCAAGTGATGGCAAGGCGGGTGACCCGCTTGCCTGCTTTAAAGTGGCCTAACACCTCTTCAGCAGCGAGATCCTGTTTCTTCACTCGCACCACCGCCCCCTCCTCACTGGGGTCACGCAGTTCGCACTCCTCGCCAGATAGCACATCGGAGGGGATCTCCCCCTCAGCCAGCCAACTGGTCATCACCGCGGAGGGGGAGTCGGCCACCATGAGGGCACGGATCGGCAGCCGCTCCAGGCAGCGGCGCAGGGCACTGGTCAGTTCGTCGGCCTTTTTTCCACTAGCCGCATCCACCACTAGCCAACCAGCATCGGGATCAATGTAGGCAGCTACCTCCTGGCGGCGGGCCAGGGCCTTGGGTAGCAGCTCCAACATCAGCTCCTCCCGTAAGGTCTCTCGCTCCTTACGGCGTACTTGTCGGCCCTCTCGCACCTCTATCTCCCGAGCACGCTCTGCCACCATCTGCTTAATGACACCGCCCGGGACGATCTTCTCCTCCTTGCGCGCTCGAATCATGATGCGGCCATCGGTGACATGGACCAATGCGGGACCGTTATCTCCCACAGGAGGCACAAAGCCATAGCTCATCGGCTCTAGTCGGCTACAGGGCCGGAAGGCCAGTTGAGTCAAGCGTGACTCCAGGGCCTCTGGAGAGAGATCAAAGGGTTCGGTGAACCGGTAGAGCCGCAGGTTTCTGAACCACATGGGTGCGCTCCGGTCGAAAGGGGGGCGCATTATGACCAACCCCTCCCTTCGCCGCAAAGCGAACGCAGCACACTCTGCGGTGGATGGGGCTCTTTGCGCTACATCGTGGGTAGTTGGCCAAGAAAAGGCGCCTACTTCCTGGCAGGTGGGGCGCTTTGTGTCACACCGTGTGTAGTTGGCATCAGGTACACTTGCTCCCCCATGAGACTCCCCTGCCCACCATCCGCCTCCTATTGGAGGTTCCCATGAGCACTACCCTGGTGATTCGGACCATCAACCTGCTGCTGGTGGTACTGCTCGGGGTGACGCTGGCCCAGCTCACTTGGCGCCTGGTACCCACCCGCGGCGAGGTGGGGAGTGGCCCACTACCCTCCCCCCTCGCCGCAGGTTCACTGGGGGTCTCAGCCGGCACCAACCTACTTCAAGTGGCCTCCATGCATCTATTTGGTGAGGCCGCTGTGCAGAAGGCGCGTATCCCTCCGGCCGATGCCCCGGATACCCATCTGGCACTCACCCTGCGGGGTCTCTGGTCCTCCCGGGATGGTACTGAAGGTTACGCCATCATCTCGGATGCCAAGGGAGAGGAGGCGTTCTATCGACTCCATAGCACCCTGCCTGGGGGCGCCACATTGGCGGAGATACGTCCCGATAGGGTCATCTTAGAGCGTGCGGGGCGGTTTGAAACCCTACGTCTCACGCGGGATCGGGCGGACTTTGCCGCCATAGATATCGCCCCTGCGGGAGAGAGCGCCCCCCCTCCAGCGGAGAGCGGTGGAAGCGCCCAGGGGGCGCGTATGGCCCAGCTACGGGAGCGGATGATGCAGGATCCGACCGAGCTGACACGCCTGATCCACATGTCACCCGTCTTTGAAGAGGGCAATGTGAAGGGTTATCGCGTCTCGCCGGGGGCGGAACGGGACCTATTCGAACATGCTGGCCTCCAACCCGGTGATATAGTTACCACTATCAATGGGATTCCGTTGAATGATGCGAGCATGATGAGCCAGGTGCTGAGCCAGGTCTCCTCCGCCGACCGCTTAAACCTCACGGTGGAGCGGGCCGGTCGGGAGGAGCAGGTCACCATCGACTTAGGCCAGCAGTAATCCACGACCACTCGATACTAGCAGGTAGCTGCGTGTTCCCAGAGCGAGACATGAATGCCCGTCGCGGGCGTGGGAGAAAGATCCGGGCCTTGGCAGTTGGAACGGCGGCGGCTCTTCTCCTTCTGAGTGGCCAGGTGGCGTCACAACCGATGACGCTCAATCTCAAAGATGCCGATCTCTCCGCGGTCATTGCCACCGTTGCAGAGATGACCGGTAAGAATTTCATCGTCGATCCGCGGGTCAAGGGGAAGGTGACCGTCGTCTCCTCCCAACCGCTGGAGACGGATCAGATATATAGCATCTTTCTCTCTATCCTTTCGGTCCATGGTTACGCCGCGGTACCTACCGGCACGGCCATCAAGATCGTCCCGGAGGTCAGTGCCAAACAGTCCGGGAGCCTCCCTAGCCTGACCCCTAACGTACCGCTACCCGATGACCAGTACGTTACCCAAGTCATTGGTGTGAATAACGTGAATGCCGCCCAGCTGGTTCCTATCTTGCGCCCTCTGGTCGCGCAGCAGGGACATCTAGCCGCGGTGCAAGAGGCCAACATGTTGGTCATCGCCGCCGATGCGGCCAATGTCCAGCGCATCACTGACCTGGTGAAAAGGATCGATTCCGGTGAACAGGATGGCATCGAGGCGATCCCGCTACTCCACGCCTCTGCCACTGAGGTAGTGCGGGTGGTGCAATCGCTACGCCAGGGAAGTGGCGGAGGGGCCGCCGGTGCCCAAGGTGGGGGGAGCGCCAATACCACCCTCGCAGCCGACTCTCGCACTAACACGGTTCTCATCAGCGGCTCCGGACCCGAACGGTTACGTCTCAAGGCCCTCATCACCCACCTGGATACCCCGATGCAGCAGACCGGCAATACGGAGGTGATCTACCTACGTTATGCCGAGGCGGAGACCCTGGCCAAGGTATTAAGTGGGGTCAGTGAAACAGTCGTTGCCGCCAAGGAGGGGAGCCAGGAGGGGCAGGCAAGTGCCGGTGGGGGTTCTGCCCTGGGGGAGAAGGTGAGCATCCAGCCGGAACCAGCCACCAATGCCCTGGTCATTACCGCCCCCCCCGATATCCTCAACTCACTGCGGGCAGTGGTACGGCAGCTCGATGTACGACGGGCCCAGGTGCTAGTGGAGGCGGTCATAGCCGAGATCTCCTACGACAAGGCGAAAGAGTTTGGGGTGCAGTGGGGTTACAACGGCTCTAGCAGCAACGAGCCGGTGGGTCTGGTGAATTTCAATGGTTCTAACGGACTCTTAGGATTAGTCAGCGGTTTGGCTACCGATAGCGTTAGCGATGCCGCTAGTGCATTGGGCAATGGTCTTAATCTGGTGGTAGGCGATACCCAAGGCGGCTCGCAGTTTGGCGCCTTTGTTCGCGCCCTCGCCTCCGACGCCGATGCTAACATTCTCTCTACCCCTACCCTCGTCACCCTGGATAACGAAGAGGCGGAGATTGTCGTCGGTCAGAACGTCCCCTTCATTACCGGCTCTTACACCAGCACTGGCTCCACCTCCACCTCCACCAACCCGTTCCAGACCATTGAGCGCGAAGACGTAGGTATCACCCTGCGCATCAAACCGCAGATCAATGAAGGGGATGCGGTCAAATTGGAGATCGTGCAGGAGGTCTCCAGCCTGGTACTCCAGGCCACCCGCGATCAGTTGGGAACCGCGGACATCGTTACCAACAAGCGCTCCATCAAGACGGTGGTGATGGTGGATAACGGCCAGGCCGTGGTACTCGGCGGCCTGATGCAGGAGGAGTTGACCCAGGGTGAGGACAAGGTGCCAGTCCTGGGGGATATTCCAATCCTTGGCAACCTGTTTGGCTACCAAACCTCCAGCAAGACCAAGCGCAATCTCATGGTCTTCCTCCACCCGGTGATCCTGCGTGATGCCAGCCAAAGTGCGGCCATCTCCGGGGAAAAGTACAACATCATGCGGACCGAACAGATAGCCCGACAGGCGGAAGGCATCAAGATGATGCCAGGCGAGAGCACACCTCTCCTCCCCGAGTGGGATAAATTCTTGGAGCTGCCACCGCCGTTTGACGAACACTCTCCCGAGGCGTCGGCAACACCCGCCCCGCTCACGGACCTACCCCCGCCCCCGCCGCGCTGAGTCGATCATGGCAGAGATTGCATCGGTATCCCCTGAGGCCCGCCCTGATCGCCTCCCCTTTACCTTCGCCAAACGGCATGGTGTGCTCTTGGTTGATGGTCAAGAGGCGCGGCCAACGGTGCTCTACCGCCCTGGAGTTGGCCTCGACGCCTTCGCTGAGGTACGCCGTTTTCTAGGCCGCCCATTTCAGTTGGAGGCGGTAGAGGCAGAGCGTTTCGATAGCCTGCTACAGCAGGCCTACCAATCCAGCTCCGACTCTGCCATGCAGATGATGGGAGAGATTGGGGAGGACCTGGATCTCAATCTGGTGGCCCAGTCCATCACCGAGCCGGAGGATCTGCTGGAGAGCGAGGATGATGCCCCTATCATCCGGCTGATAAACGCCCTGCTGACAGAGGCGGTCAAGGAGGGGGCATCGGATATCCATGTCGAGCCGTTCGAGAATGACCTGTTGGTCCGCTTTCGGGTGGATGGGGTGCTACGGGAGGTACTCAAGCCCCAGCGCGCCCTTGCGCCGCTGCTGGTGTCACGTATCAAGGTAATGGCCAAGCTCGACATCGCCGAGAAGCGCCTACCACAGGATGGGCGGATCTCCCTCAAGGTGGCGGGGCGCCCTGTTGATGTGCGCGTCTCCACCCTCCCCTCTGGCCACGGGGAGCGTGTGGTGTTGCGTCTCTTGGATAAGCAGGCGGGGCGCCTCGATCTCGCCCAACTCGGCATGGCCGCAGAGCCGTTGGCCGATATTGACCGCCTCATCCATCAACCCCATGGCATCATCCTGGTCACCGGCCCAACTGGCTCGGGTAAGACCACCACCCTCTATGCCGCCCTGGGGCGCCTCAATGATAAGAGCCGCAATATCATGACGGTGGAGGACCCCATCGAGTACTTCCTCGACGGGATCGGCCAGACCCAGGTGAATCAGAAGGTAGATATGAGCTTTGCCCGTGGTCTGCGCGCCATCCTGCGCCAAGACCCGGATGTGGTGATGGTGGGTGAGATCCGCGATCTGGAGACGGTCCAGATCGCCATTCAGGCATCGCTCACGGGCCACCTCGTGCTCTCTACCCTCCACACCAACACTGCGGTAGGTGCCGTGACCCGCCTGCGGGATATGGGGGTAGAGCCCTTCCTGCTCTCCTCCACTCTCATTGGGGTACTGGCCCAGCGGCTGGTCCGTCTACTCTGCCCCCACTGCAAGGAGCCGCGTCAGGCCAATGCGGTGGACTGCAAGCTGTTGGGACTCCCGGAAGAGGCCTCCCCGCCCACGCTCTACCACCCCAAAGGTTGCCCTAGCTGCGGCCACTCCGGCTACCGGGGCCGCTCAGGTATCTACGAGCTGGTACCCGTGGATGATCGGCTGCGCAACCTCATCCATGATGGGGCGGGCGAGCATGAGATGGAGTCCTATGCCCGCACCCTATCACCCAGTATTCGCCAAGATGGAGTGCGTCGCGTGCTGGCGGGCCAGACCTCCCTGGAGGAGGTTTTGCGGGTCTCGCGCGCCGAATCCTCTACCTGAGGCCCTCTACCGAGGGGCCTCCTACGATCGCCACTTCCCCTGCCAGGTATAAAGACTCTCTCCCATGGGCGCATTCGAGTACGTAGCCCTCGATACGCGAGGCAAACAGAAGAAAGGGGTGATCGAGGGCGATACTCCGCGGCAGGTACGCCAACAGCTGCGAGATCAGGGGCTGACCCCCCTCAACGTGGAAGAGGTGGTACAACGGGAGCGCTCCAGCGGCCAACGCCGCTTTAATCGCACCTCCGTGAGCGCCTCTGATCTCGCTTTGGCCACCCGCCAGCTCGCCACCTTAATGCACTCTGGCACCCCCTTGGAGGAGACCCTCCAGACGGTGGCGCGCCAAAGCGAGCGCCCCCGGGTGCAAAGTATGCTGCTGGCGGTACGAGCCCGGGTATTGGAGGGGCACACCTTAGCCACCGGCCTAGGGGATTTTCCCAACGTCTTTCCAGAACTCTACCGTGCAACGGTCTCAGCTGGAGAGCAGTCGGGCCATCTGGATGTGGTGCTGGAGCGGCTCGCCGACTACACCGAGGCGCGTCAACAGATGCGCCAGAAGATCCTGTTGGCCACCTTCTACCCTGCCCTTCTCACCCTAGTCGCTATCACTGTAGTGCTCGCCCTGTTGGCCTATGTGGTACCACAAGTGGTGCAGGTGTTTGCCAATACCGGCCAGGAGCTTCCTTTTCTCACTCGGGCCCTCATCGCCGTCAGCGATTTTTTACGGGCTTGGGGGATCCCCATGGCGTTATTGCTGGTCGCTGTGGGTAGTGGTGTGCGTTGGGCCCTCAAAAAACCCCACATCAAAGAGCGTTGGCACCGCTTTCAGCTCAAGCTCCCTGTGGTGGCCCGCCTCATTCGTGGTCTGAACAGCGCCCGCTTTGCCCGCACCTTTAGTATCCTCGCCGCCAGTGGTGTACCGGTGTTGGAGGCGATGCGGATCTCCGCCCAGGTGATGAGCAACCTGCCGATGCGCGAAGCGGTGGCCCATAGTGCCGATCGGGTGCGGGAGGGGGCCTCCATCAGCGGTGCGCTCAATAAGACGGGGCTGTTTCCGCCCATGATGGTGCACCTCATCGCCAGTGGTGAATCCAGCGGCAAGTTGGAGGCGATGTTGGAGCGGGCAGCCGCTAATCAAGAGCGAGAGCTGGAGGGATTTATCGCGGCGGCCATGGGGCTGTTCGAGCCGTTGCTGATTCTGGCCATGGGGGCCGTGGTGCTGGTCATTGTACTGGCGATCTTGCTGCCCATCTTTGAGCTGAACCAGCTAGTCTCTTGAACCCCAGGGCCATGGGGGCCCTCAAGGGCTTGGCTAATGACCCAACTGTTTTAAGGCCGCGCTATCTAGCCCAGTGCTAAAGGCATCGATCCGACTGCTATCGGCGCGAATAAGCAGGGCAATGTTGGCCGTTGAGGATGCTGCCTCCCCCTCTGGCAGGCGGGCGCGGGCCCCATCTTCTGACAGGGTGATCGACCACCGACCCCATAGAAGCCACTGCTCCACCATGCCCGCCTTTTTAGTGCTGCGGAAGGCGGCCGTGGCGCCCGCAGTAACAGTGCTAGAGCGCACGTTGACCAACTCTAACTGGGTAGCGTGCAGCACTAAGGTCACTTCAGCTTCGATATCTGCTGTCGCCTTGGCCGATATGGCCTCGCCACGCCGAGAGATGTCGCTATTTAGTGCCTTGCCGGCGGCCACTAGAGCGGCAAGCTCCTGCTCAATCTGCCGTAACTCTTCGGCATTATCCACTGTACTCAGGGATAGCAGGCGCTGGGTCAGGCGGTTCTGCTCCGCCTGTTGGGTAGCAATCTGCGCTCGCTCCTCTGCTGTAGGGGCAAAGGCGTGGCGCAGCGCCTCTGTTCGCTCAGCCATCCCCTCTATCCGTTGATAGAGGGTCCGAAGGCGCAGTTCACCGTCGCAATCAGCCACCAGCTCTAGTTTCGTATCCAGTATCACCCAACCCTCTGGAGGGGGTGGGAGCGCTGCCCGTGTCTGCTTGACTAGCTGATTCCAGCTCTCCCCATCTACAGCGTCGCAACTGGCCAATAGCGGGGAGGAGAAGAGCGTAAAAAGTGCACATAGGGCGATGAGCGTCAGGCGATCCATGGCGGGGCTCTTAAGAAAACAGGCGGAGCGCAGTTTGCCCCGTCGCTATCTTTTTGCAAAGCCCTCCCCTATTGCACCGCCCTCAAATCGGGACCAGAGTCACACTACTTCGACACAGTGAGGTAGTGAGCAACAGCTCCCTGAAAGCCGAGGGCCATCTTGGCTAGTGAACCGCAAGAGACGGGCAAAAAATAAGCGGGGCACAGTCACCTGCGCCCCGCTGGCGGAAAAGCAAATTTTATCTATTCAGTTCAATGAGATGCAGCCAACATGCTGCTGTCCTGGGTAACAACATCCCCCTCCAGGGAGTGCAAGAAGGCCACGATATCCTCGATCTCCGAATCGCTGATCACCGCGTTGGGACGTACATCCGTTGTGTGGGTTTGAGGTGACCAGGAGATCTTCCAGTCATCCGCTGTCTGGTTACTGTTGGGCTTATCAAGCTGTACCCGTGCCATGATCCGCACGGCTTCCTTAATATCCTTCACCGATCCATTGTGGAAGTACGGTGCCGTCCGGGTCACATTGCGCAGCGAGGGAACTCGCCAAACGCCGCCGCCCCCCTCCTGCTCACTATTGGCAGCCATACCAATGTCGTCAGTAAGCCGGTAGCGGGCTTCATACTCGGTACCCCGCACCGCAGGGAAGGCGCGGTAGGGCATGGCGTTACTCAACATGGAGGCATCGCTAAAGTTGGGACCCGAGTGGCACATGACGCAGCCAAACTCCGCAAACAGCGCCATACCGCGCTGCTGCTGGGATGTGAGGGCAGTGGCGTCACCCCGCACGAAGCGATCATAGGGGGCATCAGGGGTGATCAGGGTCCGTTCAAAGGAGGCGATGGCGCGAGCAATGTTGTCGATATTGACCGGGTCTTCCCCACCGAAGATGTTGGCAAACTCTTGGCGGTAACCAGCGTCATTTTTGACTCGCTCCACGACGCTGTCATGATTGGGCATCCCCATCTCCACGGGATTGATGAGCGGCCCTTTGGCCTGCTCCTCCAAGGAGGCGGCACGGCCATCCCAGAAGAGGACTGACTGATAGGCGGCATTGAGCACCGTGGGGGCGTTGCGATTGCCATGCTGGCCCATAATACCTTTAGAGACGGCCAGACCATCTCCACCACCGGCTTTGATATCGTGGCAGGAGGCGCAGGCTACGGTGCCATCGGCGGAGAGACGCGGGTCATTGAATAGCCGCTTCCCCAGTTCTACCTTCTCTGGGGTCGTGGGATTGTCGTGGGGCGCAGGGGCCACACGCGGCAGGGCTGACCACATGTGGCCCTCTTGCTCAGCGAGTGTGGCCTCGGTGAGGGTAGTAGCCAGATGTTTCGTCATCACCTCTTCGGCTTTGAGGTTGTGCGGTAGGGTAGCGGCCAGGTAGCGATCACCATATAAGCCGTAGCCGACGATGAGCGCCAATTTGGCGCCGAAGGCGAAGATCCCCATCCCCAGCCCCACGGCCATCATCTTAGGGGCATTGACGGCACGTTGTTTCAGTTCAAACAGGACAGCCCCCATAACCAGCACACCGACACCAACGGCGCCGGCCCCAAAAACGAGGATATCTGCGGCAATCATGCTGTCCCTCCTACTTGAATCCGAGTTTGCGGTAGACGGTCAGCCCTGGGCAGATGCCAGTGACACCGGCAAATACCAAGAGTGCTGTCGGGATGTAGAGCAGCCAGTGAACCTGCTGCCATCCACTCAACCAAATCCCGGCCCCAAGTAGGGCTGCGACTGTGAGAAACAACATGCGCTGGGCGCTCATTTGCTACCTCCGATGTGACAATCCAGGGCGTGGCTCCACCGTTTCCAGCGTTCAGGTATACGGATTAAATGTAAGGTTAGTGAGCTGTTTCAAACCGGTGAAATTGCATTTTTCCATCTAACTTATAGAAGCGCCCTATTAATTGATTGGCGCCCCCAAGGTGGCATACTCCATCCTATCTACCACATCCAGTGTGGGTATAGCCTCTCTTCATCGGCTACCGGCAGGGATCCAGCCCCTCACCAGGGTGACCTAACGAGGGTTGGTTTATGGGTGCAATGCCCTTGTTTTAATGGAAGAAAAACGCTACTTTGACCCCCATTGGAGGCTTCGTACAGGCACTATTGGTGGGGGAAATCGCATACCAGCGCTATCCACCTCAAGGGAGGCATAAGGATGAATCTGAACCAGCTACGCTTCACCAAGGCCGTGGCGGAGAACGGTTCCTTCAGTCGTGCGGCGGAGATCTGTTTCGTTACCCAACCCACCCTATCCAACGCCATCAGCCAGTTGGAGGAGGAGTTAGGGGACCGCATTTTTCGCCGAACCACCCGTAACGTCTCCATTACCCCCTTCGGACGCCATGTCTTACCGCTTATCGAGGCGGTCCTGACGGCCCAGAGTGAGTTACTGAGTGGCGCCAAGGCGTTTTATGAGCCGACCCACCGCCTGATCCGTATCGGACTCTCCCCTTTAGTCGATGTGCGTCTACTGGATCAGCTGCTGGCCCCGTTTGCGGCCAAGCATCCAGAGGTGGAGATCTTCTTTAAGCAGTGCTTCCTTGATGACATGGATGAGCGCATTGAGAGCGGTACCGTGGAGATAGCCATCGTACCGCGCACCCTCCCCCGGGTGGGTCGTGAACGCTGTGTGCTCTACTCTGAACCCCTGTTCTTCCTACCCCGCCAGGATGACGCCATAGTGCCCCCCCCGGCCGCTAGCTGTCGGCTCCAGCAGTATGCCGAGGAGCGGATGATCCTCACCCGCGGCTGTGGCCTCTCTGACGTGATCACGGAACTCTATAAACAGGAGGGGATTCGCCTCCCCATCTATCCCGGTCAAGCGCTTAGCTATCAAGTCGTCGAGGACTGGGCTGGGTTGGGGATAGGTTCAGGGATCCTTCCGCGCTCTAAACTCTCACCCGCCAATAGCAGTGCCTACCCTATTACGCTGACTGACGGTAAGCAGGCGCAGGTCAGTTTTGAGGCCCATTGGCTGCCTGAGAGTATCCGTGCAACCCACGTGGCCGCGTTGGTGGCCCATCTGCGAGAGGTGGTACCCGACCTGGCAAAGGGTCTCGCCGCCTAGGGGGGGCTACAGGAAAGTGTCGGGTCAGGTGAGGTGGGGCCGGGCGGTATTTTAGGGAGGGGACACCTATATATAAGGTACCGCCGCGTGAGCCGGGAAAGCAGCGGTGGCCCCCCCGGCTCGGCTGACTACGGTTGATCTACGTGACGAGTGGGGAGCGCACTATTCAGCACCTCCTTCGCGCCACCCACCAAACCTACCAGCAACCCTGTGGCCGTGGTGACGACGCCTTTGCCAACGGTACCCACCGCGTCGATGGCCGTTGTTGCGGTGTCCCGCACAGTGACGATAGTGCCGCGAGCCAAGACGTTGGCCGTGGCCAAGGTACCGTTAACGGCGCGATCCGCCAGGGCACCCACCTCACCACCGATGCTGACCACACCTTGGACCGTTCCCCGCACCAGATCGCTGGCGGCATGACCGAGATCACTCCCTACCTCGACCACTCCGCCGATGGCCCCACGGGCCACCCGAGCGGCGCCGCCGGTGACAGAGCTACCAACCTCGGCCGTGGCACTTACCGCGTTGCCGGCCAGCTCACGGGTGAGATTCACCGCTTCACCAGAGAGGGCTCCGCCAGCCCGCAGTAGATTAGATGCGGTATCCCGCACCAAGGCGATCACCTCGCCTTCAACCTCATTAGCACCGTGTAAGCCTGAAACAATCCCTTCACGGAACCCATGCTCGGCTGCTGCCGGTTGGGTGGATACCTCTGCCTTCATCTCTGTGACCTCCGCCACCTCAGCCTCTAATACCGGCTCCGCTAATACCGGTGCCACCTCTTCTGGAGCAGTAACGACCTCATGCTCCTCGGTCACCTCGCTTTTGTGTCTCATGGCGGCCTCCTCCCATTGCAGTGCTCTCTATCTCTTGACCCGCTACCAAGGCACTTTGCCTCGGGGCTTGAGCATAGTTATACGGCACGCACATCACAGCATGATGAAGATTTTGTGACACAGTACCTGTTATTTTTGAAGAGGTTCGGTAACAGGCAAACTACTCCAGCGGCTCTGGCTCCTCTAGGCTCCGCAGGCGACTGACGTACCGGTAGAGGGTGCGTTCACTGACACCGAGCCGACGGGCCGCCTCCCCTCGATGCCCGTTACAGGCAACCAACGCCGCCATCACCTCCTGCTCGGTCAGGCGACCATGGCGCCGATCCACCAGCGTCCCCCCTCCTGCACGGCTACTACAGCTCCCCAAACCGCGACTGCGTGGCCCCTCGACCACGATATGGTCAGCGCTTAGATGGCTCTCGCCGTAAGCGAGGATCGCCGCCCGCTCGATGATATTGCGCAACTCACGGACATTGCCGGGATAGTCGTAGGTCAGCAGCACTTCGATCACCTCCGGGGCGAGGGGGAGCAGCCTGTCGCCATCTTCCAACTGTCCCAGGAAGTGCTCTGCCAAGGCGGGGATATCGTCAGGGCGCTCGCGGAGCGGAGGGATCCCCACGGGGAAGGCGGAGAGGCGATAGTAGAGGTCCTCGCGGAAACGCCCCTCCTCCACCATCCGTTGCAGATCACGGTTGGTGGCAGCAATCACCCGGACATCCACCTTGATGTATTGCGTTCCCCCCAGGCGGCGGATAGTACCGGTCTCCAGCACCCGTAGGAGTTTGGTCTGTAGCGGTAACGGCAGTTCTGCCAACTCATCAATGAATAGCGTGCCGCCATGGGCCGCTTCAAACAGCCCTTTTTTGCGCCCTATGGCACCGGTAAAGGCCCCTTTCTCGTGGCCAAATAGCTCGCTCTCGATCAGGCTCTCCCCCAAGGTACCGCAGTCAACAATGACAAAAGGGAGCTGCGCCCGATTGGAGAAGCGGTGGACATACTGCGCCGCGCACTCCTTGCCCACCCCACTCTCACCCAACAGCAGCACGGTGGTTTGGGTGGGGGCGACCCGTTGGAGCAGACTGGCCATACGTAACAGGGGCCGAGAGCGGCCAATAAGCAGGGTATCGCTCTCCCGTTGGCTCACTGGATAGACATACTCACCGGCGTAGATCACCTCCCCCTCTTCGCCAAAGAGTGGCGTGGCCTGGATCTGTACATGCTCCTCCCGCCCCTCCTTGTCGAAGTGGAGATGCATCACCTGAGTGGTCTGACCAGTGCGAAACACGGTCTCCAAAGGGCAGTGTTCACCATTCTGGCTACAGGGCACCTCTGAATGGTGGGAGACCTCGTAACAGAAACGGCCGACCACCTCATCACTCCGATTTAGACCGTAGTGGCGCAGATACTGGCCATTGGCGGCCATGATGCGAAACTGCCGATCAATAACAACGAACGGCTCCGGCAGGATGTTAATAATCTGCTCACAGGAGGGCTTACCCACCGACATTATGGCCACCTGACAGTTAGTGACATGACAGAACCTGTCATTCTGCCACGCTGACAGGGGGACTCAAAGCGGTTGGCAGGGCTATTTTCCCTCACCCAGGTAGTACGAGGCGGTTTGAGGGCGCGGCCCGATGAACCAATTTGGGGTATTTATCGCAGGGGCAAGGAGAGGCGAAGGAGGGCGGCGAGGCGAGCGGCGGATACAACAACGGCCCCCGGCATATGCCGGAGGCCGTTAGTTACACAGCGAGCAGGGGGTTCGACTTACTTCAGCTTATCGATACCCATCGCCTTCAGGATGTACTTCTCATACAGCGGGTCGTTGGAACCCTTTTTCATCTTATTGATGAAATACTTCTCAAACGCGATCTTCGCCATGTGGACCCACTTGCCCTTCTTCATCCACGCCACGTTACGCGGCGGGATCTGCGGCATGGCAACAAAGGCAACGCCGGTATCGCCGAGATCGGCCAGACAGATGGCGTGCCAGGTGCCCTGCTGATCCGGCTCCTTGCCGTCAACTACATTCTTGATGTTGTGGACGGTAGCGGTGACCATCGACTCAATCATGTAGCCGGTTTTGGGGGTACCGGTGGCCACCGGGGTGGCCTCCACCGGCGGAATAGCGATACAGACCCCGACCGAGTAGATGTTCTTCCACTTGGGGTTGCGCTGGAACTGGTCCACCTTGACGAAACCACGCGGGTTCACCAGGTCCTCGCCCACCTTGGCGACGGCATCGACCCCCTTGAAGGCGGGCAGCATCATGCTGTATTTAAAGGGTAATTCGTGCTGTTTCTTGAGGTTGCCGCTCTCGTCCATCTCATCGATGAACATCTTGCCATCCTCAACCTTGGTCACCTTGGCATTGCAGATCCAGGTGACATGGTGCTGACGCAGTTCAGACTCCAACATCCCCTTGGAGTCACCCACGCCACCCAGGCCGAGATGGCCGATGTAGGGCTCGGCGGTAACGAAGGTCATCTTCACCTTGTCACGGATCTTCCGCCGCCGCAGATCGGTATCCATGATGAAGGCAAACTCGTAGGCAGGCCCGAAGCAGGAGGCGCCCTGCACCGCACCGACGACGATAGGACCCGGATCTTCCACGAATTTCTGCCACCCGTCCCAGGCCGTCTCGGCATGGGCAACGGTGCAGACCGACTGGGTGAAGCCGCCGTGGGGGCCGAGGCCCGCCACTTCATCAAAGGCCAACTTAGGACCGGTAGCGATGATGAGGAAGTCGTACTGCACCACCTCGCCATCCTCCAACACCACCCGGTTCTCGTCCGGCGCCAGCTCGGTGACCGTCTTGACGATGAGCTTGATGTCCTTCTTGGCCAGGTAGGGCTCCAGCGGGAAGCTGGTGTCCTTACGGGTACGCCAACCCACAGCCACCCAGGGATTGGAGGGCACAAAGCTGAATTCGGGATTGTTGGTGATGACAGTCACTTCATGACCGCGGCCGAGGGCGGCGCGGACATCATAGGCAGCGGGCAGACCGCCGGTGCTTGCGCCGATGACGACGACGTGTGCCATGGGATGCTCCTCCTTGGGGTTAGGGATGGGACAACGCCCCCGTGGGTCGTTATTGGTTTACGGGGACGGGACAATTTATTGCCGCAACGGTATTGCAATCATAGTGCCAAAATCATGGTCCTAGACCGCGGTCCGACGGCACAACAGGCCGGTTCGGATCGGACCAGGGTCCCCCATAGTGTGACGCATTGCACGCCGGTCTGGGGTGCGGCTTTGCCCGATGGTCGGCGAGCCCCTAAACTACCCAGCTTTTCCGCGCCCCCCAAGCGCTTGTAAAACGATGACTGATAACTACCGCTCGCCACTCAATCCTCCGCTCATCACCCGCTCCGGCCACCGTGGCCGCTGGGGGCGTCTCTATGGCAGTAGCCTCGGCCTCACCCTAGCCAGTGCCGCGGGGGAGCATAAAGGGGTCGTACTGGTGGTGACTCAAGATGCCCCCACCGCCAGCCGCTTAGAGTATGAGCTACGTTTCTTTACCGGAAACGATCCCGCACGGCCAGTGCTCGCCTTTCCGGACTGGGAGACCCTCCCCTACGACGCCTTCTCTCCCCATCAAGACATCATCTCCGAGCGACTCGCCACCCTCTACCGTCTGCCCTCGCTGCAACGCGGCATCTTAGTGGTCCCCATCGCCACCCTGATGCACCGGCTGCCACCGCGTAGCTTCATCGAGGGATCGGTCTTTATTTTGGAGACAGGACAGCGCTTCGAGCTGGAGTCGATGCGGGCCCGCCTGGAGCGCAGCGGATATCAGTGTGTCTCCCAAGTGGTGGCCCACGGTGAGTTCGCGGTGCGCGGTTCTCTACTGGATCTCTTCCCCATGGGGAGCCAGCAACCCTATCGAGTGGAGCTGTTCGATGACGAGGTGGAGTCGATCCGCTCGTTTGATCCGGAGAGCCAGCGTTCACAGGAGAAGATGGAGCGGGTGCAGCTGCTGCCGGCGCGCGAGTTCCCCCTCCACGAGCAGGCGGTCAAGCGCTTCCGCGAGACCTACCGCGCCACCTTTGAAGGCGATCCCAAGCAGAGCATCATCTACCGCGAGGTGAGCAACGGCAGTGCCGCCCCTGGGCTGGAGTACTACCTCCCCCTCTTCTTCGACGAGACCGCCAGCCTATTCGACTATCTGCCGGATCAGACGGTGCTCTTCACCACCGAGGCGATGGAGGCACAGGCTGAAGCCTTCTGGAAGGAGGCCACCGAGCGCTACGAGGTAGGCCGGCTCAACCCCGAGCGGCCGCTACTCCCTCCCCAACGGGTCTTCCTCGATATCGCCGAGGTCAATGGCCGCTTTAAGGGCTTTGCCCGCACCCGTATCCAACCCTTTGAACTCCCCGACTGCCGTGAGGGAGAGGCCAACTTCGCCACCGAGGCCCCCCCGCGCCTCACCTTGGACGTACGGGCCGAGCAGCCGGCCACGGCCCTCTTGAAGTTTCTCGAACAGTTCCAGGGCCGGGTACTGTTCTGCGCCGAGTCACCCGGGCGGCGGGAGGCGCTGCTAGAGACGCTAAAAGCGGTGCAGATCCAGCCGGAGGCGGTGGAGAGCTGGTCCCGCTTTGCCGGGGGCGATCAGCAGATCGCCATCGTCATCGCCCCGCTGGAGCAGGGCCTACTCGCCACGGATCCGCCACTAGCGGTGATCGCCGAGCCCCAACTCTATGGCGAGCAGGTGATGCAGCGCCGCCGCCGCCGGCGTGCCCGCAGCCGGGATGCCGACGCCATAGTGAAGAACCTGGCGGAACTCCAGCCAGGGGCCCCAGTGGTACACGAGGACCACGGCATTGGCCGCTACCTGGGGTTGGTGACGCTGGAGGTGGGGGGGATCGAGCAGGAGTTTCTCCATCTCGAATATGCCGAGGGGGCCAAGCTCTATGTGCCGGTCGCCTCGCTCCACCTGATCAGCCGCTATACCGGCCTCTCGCCAGAGAAGACCCCGCTCCACAAACTCGGCTCAGGGCAGTGGGAGAAGGCCAAAAAGCGCGCCAGCGAGCGGGTCCGAGATGTGGCAGCGGAGCTACTAGACCTCTATGCCCGCCGCGCCGCCCGCCAGGGCCATGCCTACCCCTTTGAACGTAACCAGTACGCCGCCTTTGCCGCCGGTTTCCCGTTTGAGACTACCCCCGATCAGCAGGACGCCATTGATGCGGTGCTGGAGGATATGCGGGTGGCCAAGCCAATGGACCGCCTCATCTGCGGTGATGTCGGTTTTGGCAAGACGGAGGTGGCGATGCGGGCCGCCTTCATGGCGGTGATGGGGGAGCGGCAGGTGGCGATGCTGGTCCCCACTACCCTCCTCGCCCAACAGCACTTTGAGAACTTCCGTGATCGCTTTGCCGACTGGCCGGTGCGCATTGAAACCATGTCCCGCTTCCGCTCAAAGAAGGAGCAGGACAAGGCGCTCAAAGGGTTGGAAGAGGGAACCGTGGACATCATCATCGGCACCCATAAGCTGCTGGCAGAGAACATCCAATATAAGCGGCTGGGGCTGGTGATCATCGACGAGGAGCACCGCTTTGGGGTCCGCCAGAAGGACCGCTTCAAGGCGCTACGGACCGAAGTGGATGTGCTCACCCTGACCGCCACCCCCATCCCGCGCACCCTCAATATGTCGCTCTCGGGGATCCGCGATCTCTCGGTGATTGCCAGCCCACCGGCCCGCCGGCTGGCGGTAAAGACCTTTGTGACCGAGTGGAACCCCGGCATCATCCGCGAGGCGTGTCTGCGTGAGATCCGGCGTGGTGGCCAGGTCTACTTTGTCCACAACGACGTGGAGACCATCGAGCGCACCGCCCGCGATCTAGAGAAGTTAGTGCCAGAGGCCAGTATCCACTATGCCCATGGCCAGATGCGGGAACGGGAGCTGGAACAGGTGATGTCCGACTTCTACCACCAGCGCTTCAATTTGCTGGTGTGTACCACCATCATCGAGACCGGTATCGACATCCCCACCGCTAACACCATCCTCATCCACCGGGCCGATCACCTGGGCCTGGCCCAGCTCTACCAGCTGCGAGGCCGTGTGGGGCGCTCCCACCACCGGGCCTACGCCTATCTGCTAGTGCCACCCAAAAAGGTGATGACCCCCGATGCGGTCAAGCGGTTGGAGGCGATCGAGGCGATCGAGGAGCTGGGTACCGGCTTCACCCTCGCCACCCACGACCTGGAGATCCGGGGCGCCGGCGAGCTGTTGGGCGAAGAGCAGAGTGGCCAGATGCAGGAGATCGGTTTCACCCTCTACTCGGAGCTACTGGAGCGGGCCGTCTCGGCCCTGCGGGCCGGTAAGGAGCCGGAGCTGGATAAACCGCTCTACCACGGCGCCGAGATCGATCTCCAGGCCCCGGCACTCATCCCCGATGACTACCTGCCTGATGTCCACTCCCGTTTGGTGATCTATAAACGCATCGCCAGTGCCCAGGGCGAGGAGGAGCTGCGGGAGTTACAGGTAGAGATGATCGATCGCTTTGGCCTACTGCCGGATCAGGTCAAAAACCTGTTTCGCATCACCGAGTTGAAGCTGAAGGCAGCCCCCCTTGGGATCCGCAAAGTGGAGTTGGGGGCCGCGGGTGGGCGCATCATCTTTGTCGAAAAGCCCGATATCGATCCGATGAGGATCATCCAGCTGATCCAGAAGGCACCGGCAATCTACAAACTGGAGGGCAACGAGCGGCTGAAGATCGTGAAGAGCTTCGCCGACGCCCCCGCACGGGTCAAGTTCTTGGAAGAGCTGATCGCACGGCTCAGCCCCTAGGCCTTGCCAGATTGGGCAGGGCCAGTGGTCGCTGGCCCGAATCCCCGTACCTCTACTCCCCTGCCTGTGGTGTGGGGTGCTCGGTGCGACGCCCCCCAAAGATGTCAAAACGGGCCGCCTTGCTCACCGCCACCACGGCCGGGTGGCGGAGGCGCCGCTCGGCGGAGATGGCGTAAAAGCGCTCCCGCACCTGATTGGTCCGACCAATCACCACCACCTGATACTGCTGCATCACCTCCTGCTCAATGACGCTGGGGGCGGTAAACACCCCCACTCCGGCACGTCCAAACGCCTTCATCTGCGCCCGATCCTCAAACTCTCCAGCGATGCGGGGCTGGAGATCGAGTTGGTCGAACCACTGCATCAGCGCCCCGCGCAGAACGGTGTGGACGGTGGGGATGAGCAGCGGCGCTGCCCGCAACGAGTTGGGGAAGTCAGTGCCATAAAGCTCCGCCAACTTGGGGGTGGCGAAGAAGGAGATCCCGCACTCCCCTAGCAGATGGTTGAAGGCGCGCACCAAGGCAGTGGTCGCCATCGGCGAGTCGGCCAAGACCATATCCAACTTATGGACCGCCACATCGGCCAACAGGGCCTCTAACTTCCCCTCCCGACAGATGATCTGTACCGGGCTGCTGATACGTAGCGCCGGCTCCAGCAGCCGATAGGCGATGGCCTTTGGTACCACATCGACAATGCCGACATTGAAGACCAGGGGCAGACCATCCACCTGTCCCTCCAGTACCTCCCCCAGCTCCGAACCCAGGCGGAAGATCTCCTCGGCGTAGTGCAGGGCGATGCTCCCCACCTCGGTCAACACCAACCGCCGCCCGGCGCGGGAGAAGAGTTGGCCCCCTAGGCTCTCCTCCAGTGCCCGCAGCTGACTGCTGATAGTCTGGGGCGTTAAGTGGAGCAGCTCGCCAGCGCGGGCAATACTCCCCTCTCGGGCGACAACCCAGAAGTAGTAGAGGTGGTTATAGTTGAGTCCGCGCATCGTCTGAGTTCGAAATAATCGAAGAGAGAACCAATAATATTCGAATATCTCTGATTATAGACAACCCGTAAAGTATCCCCGCTCAGCCCTGGCGGCGGGATTTGCCTGCCAGTGGCGGCATCCCATGAGTGTCAGGAGCCTATTTGATGAAACGTGTTGTCCTGTTCATAGCCACCAATCTGGCCATCCTCGTGGTGCTGGGTACCACTGCCAGCCTGCTGGGGGTCCACCGCTTCATCGGTCCCCAGGGGATCGATCTCGGCGCCCTGCTCGGCTTTGCCGCGCTGTTCGGCATGGGGGGGGCCTTCTTTTCCCTGGCCATCTCCAAGTGGGTCGCCAAGTTCTCCACTGGGGCTCAAGTGATCAGCCAACCGACCAATACCACCGAGGTGTGGCTGTTGGAGACCGTTGCCGCCCAGGCCCAACGGGCGGGGATCGCCATGCCGGAGGTGGCCATCTTTGAGGCCCAGGAGGCCAACGCCTTTGCCACTGGACCAAGCCGCAATAATGCCTTGGTGGCCGTGAGCAGCGGCCTGCTACGGGGGATGGAACGGGAGGAGGTGGAGGCGGTACTGGCCCACGAGGTCAGCCATATCGCCAATGGTGACATGGTGACCATGACCCTGATCCAGGGGGTGGTGAACACTTTTGTCATCTTCCTGGCCAAGGGGGTGGGTTATCTAGTCGATCGCGCCCTCCAGGGGGGGAGTGACGAGGAGTACCAGGGTCCGGGTATCGCCTACTGGATTACCAGCATCATCGCCGAGATCCTGCTCGGCTTCCTGGCCAGCGCCGTAGTGCTCTGGTTCAGCCGACAGCGCGAGTATCGGGCCGACGCCGGTGGTGCCGCCCTGGCCAGTCGGGAGAAGATGATTGCCGCCCTGGAGCGGTTGCGGGCGGCCCATACCCCCGCCCCGCTCCCCAATGAGATGGCCGCCTTTGGCATCCGCAGCGGGGCAGCCGCGGGGCTCAGCCGGCTGTTCCTCTCTCACCCGCCGCTGGAGGAGCGGATCGCCGCCCTGCGCGGTCATTGAGCTGACGCCCGGCCCGCCTGAGGGTGGGCCGGGCGGTGCGGCTAGAGTGGATCGGCAATCCCTAGGTGCTCCTCCCGCAGATGGCGGATCTGGTCGCGCACCTGGGCCGCCTGCTCAAACTCCAGATCGCGGGCGTGCCGGTACATCTGTTCCTCCAGCTGAGTGATGCGCCGCTTCACCTGCTCCACGCTCATGCCGCTATATTGCGCCACCTCCTCCGCCACCTTGGCGTAGCGCTGCGGGCTACCTGGGGAGCCGGGATAGCCGGTCTCGATGAGGTCCCGCACCGCCTTCTCGATCCCTTTGGGGGTGATGCCATGGGCCTGGTTGTAGGCCATCTGTCTGGCCCGGCGCCGCTCGGTCTCATCCATGGCTCGGCGCATGGAACCGGTGATCCGATCGGCATAGAGGATGGCGTAGCCATGGAGGTTGCGGGCGGCGCGGCCGATGGTCTGGATGAGGGAGGTCTCTGAGCGGAGAAACCCCTCCTTGTCGGCGTCCAGTATCGCCACCAGCGACACCTCGGGCATATCCAACCCCTCCCGCAGCAGGTTGATCCCCACCAGCACATCAAACTGCCCGAGGCGCAGATCGCGGATGATCTCGACCCGCTCCACGGTGTCGATGTCGGAGTGCATGTAGCGCACCTTGACCCCATGCTCCGCCAGGTACTCCGTCAGATCCTCGGCCATCTTCTTGGTCAAGGTGGTGACCAACACCCGCTCCCCGGCCTTGGCCCGGCGGTGGATCTCTGAGAGCAGGTCATCCACCTGGGTGGTGGCAGGCCGCACCTCCACCTCGGGATCCACCAACCCAGTGGGGCGTACCACCTGCTCCACCACCTCGCCGGAGTGCTCCAGCTCATACTTGGCCGGGGTGGCGCTGACATAGATGGTCTGGGGCGCCAACCGCTCGAACTCCTCAAACTTGAGCGGCCGGTTGTCTAGGGCCGAAGGGAGGCGAAAACCGTAGTTGACCAGATTCTCCTTGCGGGAACGGTCGCCGCGGAACATGGCCCCGATCTGGGAGATGGTGACGTGGCTCTCATCCACCACCAACAGGGCGTTGTCCGGTAGGTAGTCGAATAGGGTCGGTGGCGGCTCCCCTGGCTGCCGGCCGGAGAGCAGGCGGGAGTAGTTCTCGATGCCATTGCAGTAGCCCAGCTCGACCAGCATCTCAATGTCGTAGCGGGTACGCTGCTCCAGACGCTGCGCCTCCACCAGCTTCTGGGCGGCGTAGAGTTCATCCAGCCGCTCCTTCAGCTCCACCTTGATCTGCTCCACCGCCGCCAGCACAGTCTCCCGCGGGGTGACATAGTGGGTCTTGGGGTAGATGGTGAGCCGCGGTACCCGCCGCAGCACCTCGCCGGTCAGGGGATCGAAGTAGCTGAGCGCCTCGATCTCATCGTCGAACAGCTCCACCCGGACCGCCTCGCTCTCCGAATCCGCCGGGTAGATATCTAGCACCTCGCCCCGCAACCGATAGGTACCGCGACGCAACTCCACGTCGTTGCGGGTGTATTGCAGCTCCGCCAGCCGCCGCAGCACCTGGCGCTGATCGATGCGCTCCCCCCGCACTAGGTGGAGCACCATGCCGAGGTAGGAGCTGGGATCACCGAGACCATAGATGGCGGAGACGGTGGCAACAATTACCACATCGGGCCGCTCCAACAACGCCTTGGTGGCGGAGAGCCGCATCTGCTCGATGTGCTCATTGATGGAGGCGTCTTTCTCGATATAGGTATCGGAGGCGGGGACATAGGCCTCCGGTTGGTAGTAGTCGTAATAGGAGACGAAGTACTCCACCGCGTTTTCTGGAAAGAACCCCTTCATCTCGCTGTAGAGCTGGGCCGCGAGGGTCTTGTTGTGGGCCAGGATCAAGGTGGGGCGCTGCACCACCTCAATGACATTGGCGATGGTGAAGGTCTTGCCGGAGCCGGTGACACCGAGCAGGGTCTGACCCGCCTCGCCGGCACCCAGCCCCTCCACCAGACGGCGGATGGCCTCGGGTTGGTCCCCGGCAGGGGCGTAGGTCGCCTTCATGCGGAAAAGTCGGTTCATTGAGGGACTATAGGCGGGGGAAACTTTTTAGTATACTTGAACAATTTGCCAGGTTGATCGTCTGTCACCGAGAGGAGTCTGTGGAAATCCAACTGTCCAAGCGTGTTAATAGTGTCAAGCCCTCCCCCACCCTCGCCGTTACCGCACGGGCGAAAGAGCTGAAGGCTCAGGGGAAGGACATCATCGGTTTGGGCGCCGGTGAGCCTGATTTCGATACCCCGTCCCATATCAAACAGGCGGCTATCGAAGCGATCAACCGCGGTTTCACCAAATATACCGCCGTCGATGGCACTGCCGAGCTGAAGCGGGCCATCATCGGTAAGTTCCAGCGGGAGAACGGCCTCAGCTACGAGCCGGATCAGATCCTGGTCTCTTGTGGCGGCAAACAGAGCTTCTACAACCTGGCCCAGGCGCTGCTCGATAGCGGTGACGAGGTGATCATCCCCGCCCCCTATTGGGTCTCCTATCCCGATATGGTGCTGCTGGCGGAGGGGCGCCCGGTCATCCTAGAGACCGGCCTCGCCCAGGGCTTCAAGATCACCCCCGAGCAGCTGGAGGCGGCCATTACGCCGCGGACCCGGCTCCTGGTGTTGAACAGCCCCTCTAACCCGACGGGCGTCACCTACAGCCGGGCCGAACTGGCGGCGTTGGCGGAGGTGCTGCGGCGCCACCCGCAGATCATCATCGCCTCGGACGATATGTACGAACATATCCTCTGGGCCCCAGAGCCGTTCGCCAATATCCTCAACGTGGCGCCGGATCTCTACGCGCGGACCATGGTGCTGAATGGCGTCTCCAAGGCCTACTCCATGACCGGCTGGCGCATCGGCTATGCCGCCGGACCGGTGGCACTGGTACGGGCAATGAAGAAGATCCAGTCCCAAAGCACCTCCAACCCCACCTCCATCTCCCAGGTGGCGGCACAGGCGGCACTGGAGGGGGACCAGGGCTGTATTCAGACCATGCTAGCGGCCTTTAAAGAGCGGCACGACTTCGTAGTGGAGCGGCTCAACCGCATCCGCGGCGTCCACTGTCTCCCCTCCCAAGGCGCCTTCTACTCCTTCCCGGATATGCAGGAGGCGATCACCGCCCGGGGCCTGGCCAACGACGTGGAGATGGCCGAGTGGCTGCTTAACGAAGTGGGGGTGGCGCTGGTACCAGGCTCCGCCTTCGGTGCCGAGGGGTGTATGCGGCTCTCGTTTGCCACCAGCCTCGATATCTTGGGCGATGCCCTTGATCGCCTAGAGCGGGTGCTGGGGAGCCAATAGGGGATCCCTACAGAAAATTCCGGGCTTTCCTACATGCGAATCAGCATTATCCTACAACGGTTGCGTTCCCCCCTCTCCGGCCGCTGCGTAAACTAAGCGCCGTGTAAGGGAACTGAATTTCGACAGGAACGTCGACCGTCTCCAACCCGTGCCGCCCTGCGGCACGGGTCTTTTTTTGCCCCGCTGCCCTCCTCCTTTCTCCAGGGCTATTGTCCACCGCAACAGTGCCAGACGCCCCGCCCTAGACCGTCCACCCTGGTGGTGAGCGTCCAGCGGCCCCCTCCTCTGCCCTTGCATCCACGCAGGGAGCCAACGAAACTGGGTCGCGTTTCGTATCGAGGAGAGCGATCTTGCCCACCCCAGCCGTCACCGCCTGGCTCCCCCTGGCGCTGCTACTCGCCCTTAGCGGCTGCTCGCAAAGTGACTCGCCCCCCGCCAGCCAAGGGGCGACGCCCCCCCGTGCCACCCCGGTCATCGTTCAGCCGGTCGTGCTGGAGACCGAGCAGATCCGGCTAGAGGCGGTTGGCACCTCCCGTGCCCTGCGCTCCATTGAACTCCACGCCGTCGCCTCGGGCGAGGTGACGGCGGTCCACTTCAGCGCCGGCCAGCAGGTGGCGAGTGGCCAGCTGCTACTGCAACTGGATAACCGCGACGAACAGCTGGCGCTGGAGCTGGGGCAGGTGCAACTGGCCGAGGCGGAGCGCCTCCTGCGTCGCTATCTCAACTCCCGAGCGGCGGGTGCGGTGACCGAATCGGACCTCGACTCCGCCCGCAGCGCCGTGGAGGCGGCCCGTATCGAACTCAAGCGGGCCGAGGTGGCGCTGGAAGAGCGGCGGGTGGAGGCCCCCTTTAGCGGCGTCATCGGGGTGACCGATATCGACGCCGGCCAACGCATCACCCCCGACACCGCCATCGCCCCGCTGGACGATCGCACCGCCCTACTGGTCACCTTTGAGGTGCCGGAGGCGCTGCTCGGCCGCCTAGAGCGCAGCTTCCCGGTCACCCTCAGCCCCTGGAGTAGCGGTGAGCGGGAGCAGGGGCATATCGTCGATGTCGGTAGCCGTATCGATCCCATCAGTCGCACCTTCACCGTGCGGGCAGAGCTGCCTAATCCAGCCGATCGCCTGCGCCCCGGTATGGGCTTCCGGGTGGAGCTGGTGATCAGTGGACCCGCCTACCCGGTGGTACCGGAGGTGGCGGTCCAGTGGGGTGGCGATGGCGCCTACATCTGGCAGGTAGTGGCAGAGCAGGCCCACCGCCTCCCCATCACCATCGTCCAGCGGCGTGAGGGGCGGGTGCTGGTCAGCGCCCCCCTCAAGGCGGGCGACAAGGTGGTACGCGAGGGGGTACAGCGGATGCGCGAGGGTTTGAGTGTCCGCTACCAAGCGCCGGCAGACCAACCATGAACACCCTCGATCGCGACGACGACCTCCCCTCCCTGAGCATCCGCCGGCCCACCCTGGTGCTGGTGCTCAACCTACTCCTGGCGCTGGCCGGGTTGGCGGCCATCAGCGGCGTGGAGGTGCGTGAACTGCCGGATGTCGATCGCCCCATCGTCACGGTGCGGGGCGAGTACCCCGGTGCCTCCCCGGAGACCATGGATGCAGAGGT
>QKFD01000125.1 GCA_003251535.1 Chromatiales bacterium
CTTCCTTTGACTCCATCACGGGCAATTTTGGCTTGGTACCAGCGCTGAACATCCGGATCCTTGTAGATGAGGCGAAGCACTGCAAAGTAGATGTATTTGCGGACCACGCTCGGTCCTCGCTTCGTCAGCTTGAGGCGTCCCTACGCGGGCTGTGGTGAGGATGCCGAAAGTGGCCGGAGTTTTGAGCATCGTCGCGGCTGGACACAGGAGCGGCTACTCGAACTGGCCACCCTGTTTGCTCTCGATCTCTGCGCCTATGCCGTGATGTCCAACCACTACCACCTGGTCGTGCGTAAACTTCTTTGTCACCCTGTTTCTGTGATGGTTTTCCATCACAAAAATGATATCCGCCCATTCAATGAGATCTCCACTGATTGGTCGCTCTGCGTCTTTGTTTGTCCCACACCCAATGGCATTGACACCTTCATAGTGTGAAAACACTGCTTCAGCCGTTGGGCTGCGCAATCGATTTTCACTACAGACAAACAGTCAATTCATATTTGATTCTATTGCACACCACGAGGACTACTCAGCCCCTCATTCAACGCACTTGCCAAAATAGTGCGTATCTGCAAGCCCATATAAAACTTCAATTTTATAGTGGCCGGGGACCTTGCTAAAGCCAAGAACGAAGCCCGTCAGCCTGGAGGGGGCGCGTCCCCGATGGCTCGACGGCCTACCGACCTTGAAGCACTTTCCCCTCAAAGCACTGGCCCCGAGGTCCCACCACAGCGCCCCGCCGCTGCACTCCGTGTCAGCGCAACTTACGCAGATACCACTGCTCAAAGATCCGCTTTGACCAGTGACCGAGCCGTAGCGGCGGTAGCATCAGGCTGCGTCGCTCGGAGCGGGTGACTAGCATCCCTTTATCGAGGCTATCGACGATGCAGGCCAACTCCATCTTGAAGGTGGCGTCGGCTGGGCGGCCGGCTAAGCTGGCGACCAGGTTGCTGGCGGCAGCGGCGGCCTGGAGATCGGCCATATGGGCCTGTTTGGGCATCCACTCTGGGCTGGGGAAGCTACCGGCGTCACCCGCCACATACACCTTTTCGAAGCCCTCCACCTTGCAGTGGCTATCGGCCTTGAGCAGACCACCCGGGCTGCGTGGTAGTTCGGTGTTGTCAAACCAGGCGTTACCGGTCATGCCGGGGAGGAAGAGGATCAGATCGACAGGGAATTCGCCCCCCTCGGTCATCACTTTTTCCGTGGTGAAACCCTTCAACTTATGCCCCAAGTGGGTCTCGATGTCGCGCTCGCGCATCTCTCGCATCAGCCCTTCGAAGGCCTTGGGTCCGAGTCGATTGCCGGGCTGCGGGGCAGGACTGAAGAAGGTGAGCTTGAACTGATCGCGCCGCCCATCCCGCCGCAATAGGGTATCGATGCCAAAGAGGAACTCGAACATCGGTCCCCCTCGCATAGCCTGCGGCTCGTTGGGGTTACCGGCAAAACCGACGGCGATACTGCCCGACTTCATCTGGGCCAACCGATCCCGCAGGGCGACCGTGGCCTCGATCCCCTCGCAGGGGGCAATGGAGTGCTCGATGCCGGGGAGCTTTTTGATGAATCGGCCACCGCTGGCAATGATAAGACCATCGTTCTCCAGCTCGCCCGTGGTGGTCACCAGCTTGCGGCCCCCCTCCAGCAGGCCAGTGGCCTCCCCTTGATGGAACTGGATCCGATGACGGCGCAGGAACGGCTCCAACGGCACCCGTAGGTCGTCGGGTTGGCGCATCCCGGAGGGGATCCAAATGAGACTAGGCAGGAACACAAACTCGGGCCGGGGCGCCACCAAGGTGATGGTGCTGGCGGGATCCAGACGGCGGCACTCGCGGGCGGCGGTCAGGCCGCCGAAGCCGGCGCCGACGATGGTGATGCGGCTCATGGGTCTCTCCTCCGATGGATGCGGGGTGCGGGGACTCAGGTGTGGCAGAGGGGGCGGTTGTCGGGATTCTGCACCGCGCTAGCGACGCTCTGCACCAGGTCGTGCAGCTCCTCTAGGCTGATGCAGCCCAGCATCCGCGCCAACAGATCGGGATTGAGGCGGATCATGCAAGGGCTACCGTCATCCAAGGTGACCTGTACCCCGGCGACGTTCTTCTCTAACGCGGCATCGGTCCCCTCCAACATGGCGGCATTCTCTTGCAGCAGCTTCTCGTAACAGTGGTCGATCTCCGCGGATAGATCGTCGTCCAGGTCCTCGGAGATGGAGGCGACAAATCCGTCTTCATCGGAGATAACGACCTCAGCGCTGCGCTCACGGACAAAATCGGCAAAGCGGTCCCGCAGGCTGGCGTCAAAGAAGATGTAGTTGAGCATGATCTCTCCCGGCAGTGGATAGGATTTTAAGTGGTTTTTAGTGCGCCTTCGCGGCGCAGTAGGGTGACGAAGGCGACCGCATATCGCTTTTCGTCGGAGAGGCTGAGAAAGGCCTCACCCGCGCCTAGCCGCTCGGCTAGGCGCATGGCACGGTCGCTGAAATTGAGCAGCGGACGACCGCGCGGATCGTGACCGACGGCGATATCTCGCAGGGTCAAACCGTCGGCAAAACCGGTTCCCAGCGCCTTGGCCGCCGCCTCCTTGGCGGCAAAACGCTTGGCTAAAAAGTGGGCCGGTAGGGGGTGGTTATCGAATGCCAGCAACTCGTTGGGGGCCAGGATGCGTTCGGCGAAGCGGCGACCATACCGCTCCAGACTACGCGCCATCCGCGGCACGGCCACGATGTCGGTGCCGATCCCGAAGATCAACTGCGTCGCGCCTCCAGCATGAGCCGCTTCATCTCCCGTACGGCTTCAGCCAATCCGCTGAACAGCGCCCGGGCGATGATGGCGTGGCCGATATTGAGTTCACGCACCTGGGGCAGCCGGGCGATAGCAGTGACGTTGTGGTAGTGGAGTCCATGACCCGCATTGACCTCCAGCCCCAGCGACTCTCCCAACACCATCGCCTCGACGATGCGCTGTAGCTCCTCGGCGCGGGCATAGCGCCCCTCGGCATCGGCATAGCGGCCCGTATGGATCTCCACTACCCGCGCCCCCACCGCAGCGGCGGCCTCCAATTGGACCGGATCGGGATCGATAAATAGCGATGCCCGCACCCCCGCCTCGGCCAGGCGCTGACACGCCTCCCCTATGCGCGCTGGCTGGCCGGCCACATCCAGGCCACCTTCCGTTGTTAGCTCTTCACGGCGCTCTGGCACCAGGCAACAGTCGCTTGGCCGCACGCGCTCGGCAAAGGCCAGCATGGGCTCCGTCACCGCCATCTCCAGGTTCATGCGGGTCTCAAGCACCTCCGCCAACAGCAGGACGTCTCGCTCCTGGATGTGACGACGGTCCTCGCGCAGATGGATGGTAATACTATCGGCCCCCGCCTGCTCCGCCACCCCAGCGGCCTGTACCGGATCGGGATAACGGGTGCCTCGCGCCTGACGCAGGGTGGCCACATGATCGATATTGACGCCGAGCAGGATCTCTTGCGCTCTCATTGCCTTTGCTTCACTCCCCTTGGTCGGTGTGGCGAACGAACATCTGGCGAAACAGCTCACGGCTGCGGAGGGGACGCCCTCCTAGGTGGTGGTGTATCACCGCCCGCAGCAGCCGCTTGGCCTCCCGCTCCGCCCCCAGCTGCGGCGGTGAGTGGCCATCTAGGGCCAACAGCGTCTCCCCACTAATGGTAAGCGGGCAGGGGGCCTCCCCTTGCAGGGGGAGCGGGCCACGCTCTAGATGGTAGCAGTAGCGGCTGTCAGGCCGCAGCGGCCGACCATCACCATCGCAGTGGAGTAACAGCCCGTACCCCAACTCCGCCAATAGGACCACCTCGAACCGCCGTAGGGTCCACTCCTCTGCACCTGCCACCAGTTGCCAGAGCAACCACTGGTAGTGTTCAAACAGCTCCGGCTGTGGATCATGACGCGAGGTCAGGCGCAGAAGCAGCTCATTGACATAGAACGCGGTAAACAGCGCGCGCCCGGTCAGTGACAGAGGTGGTGGGCGCAGCTCTACATGGGCAAGGGTGGCCAGATCGCCCTGCCCTGTCCAGGAGAGCCAGAGTGGCACAAATGGCTGCACGATGGCGGCGATGCGGCTGCGTTTACCGCGTCCCCCTCGGGCCACCAGGCCAAGGCGGCCACTGGGGGTAAACACCTCCAGTAGCAGGCTGCTCTCCCGGAAGGGGGTGCGGTGGAGGACAAATCCAGGCAGCAGCGGATCGTCCGCGTGCCCCATGCCACGTTACTCGTCGGTATAGCCTAGGGAGCCTAGGGCGCGCTCATCGTCGGACCACCCCTCGCGCACCTTGACCCACAGCTCCAGGAACACCTTGCGTTCAAACATCCGCTCCAACTCTTCGCGCGCCTGACGGCCCACTTCACGCAGCCCCTCGCCCCCTTTACCGATCACAATCCCTTTCTGCGTCTCTCGCTCCACCCAGACCACTGCGGCGATCCGGGCCAACCCACCCTCCTCCTTGAAGAGTTCGATCTCCACGGTAAGGGCGTAGGGCAGCTCCTGGGAGAGGCGCCGCATCAGCTTCTCCCGGATCACCTCTGCCGCGAGAAAACGCTCACTGCGATCGGTGATCTGATCTTCTGGGTAGATGGGCTCAGAGAGGGGCAAGCGCGCCACGATGAGCTGCTCCAGGCGCTTGAGGTTGTCACCTTTGAGGGCGGATACCGGCACCACCTCCTGGGCGTTCAGTTGTCCGCTCACCTGCTGTAGAAATGGCAGCAACCGCGCCTTCTCTTTGACCTGGTCCACTTTGTTGACCACCAAGAGAATAGGACCCTCGAACTCCCGCAGACGGTCGGCCACCGCCTGATCCTCGCTGCCCCACTGCCCAGCCACCACTAAGAACAACACCAGATCCACCCCTTCTAAGGTGCCGGTGGCGGCGCGATTCATATAGCGGTTGATCGCCTTCCGCCCCCCCTGATGGATCCCCGGGGTATCGACGAAGACGATCTGGTAGTCCGTTTCGCTCTTGATACCAATGATGCGGTGACGGGTGGTCTGCGGTTTGGGAGAGGTGATGCTCACCTTCTGCCCAATGAGGTAGTTCATGAGCGTCGACTTGCCGACATTAGGACGGCCAACGATAGCGACATAACCGCAGCGGAATTCAGACATAACAGGTGCGATGCTCGGTGCTTGGAGCGGAAGGGGCTCGGCCCCCGTGGGCGGACACTCTTCGCCGAAGGGGGGCCGAAATAGGGGTATGCGAGGGGATTGCCTCGGCACTCACGGGGTGAGTAGCTCCAGGGCCTTGGCCGCCGCCTCCTGCTCGGCCCGCCGGCGACTACTACCAACGCCCCGGATAGGTTCAGCCAACTGCTCTATCCGGCACTCCACCTCAAATAGCTGGGCATGGGCCTCACCCTGCACCGCAAGCACGCTATAGAGTGGGAGGGGCAGGCGCCTTGACTGAAGATATTCTTGGAGCCGCGTCTTAGGGTCTTTGACCGCCTTGCCAGGCGAAGCATCGACCAGACGTTGCCCCATCATGTGGAGGATAAGCTCCCGCACGGCCTCAATCCCGGCATCGAGATAGACAGCGCCGATCACCGCCTCCATGGCATCAGCCAAGATGGAGTCACGCCGATAGCCACCACTCTTCAGCTCACCAGAGCCAAGGTGGAGGAGATCCCCCAATCCTATCTGGCGAGCCAACTCGGCCAGGGTATCGCCCCTCACCAAGGTGGCCCGCAGCCGACTCAGGCTCCCCTCATCGGCATAGGGAAAGCGACCAAACAGCTCCGCTGAAATAACAAAATTGAGGATGGCATCCCCCAAAAACTCCAACCGCTCATTGTTGTTGCTACCCGCACTGCGGTGGGTCAGCGCCGCCTGCAACAGTTGCGAGTCATTAAAGCGATAGCGGAGGGTGCGGGCGATCGCCTGCGCAGCGTCGATCAACTGGCGGGCACCTGCACAACTTTATTGAATTTAACGACGAAATCGATATTCCCCATATAGGGAACTCGCACCTCATAGTCCGCCGTCACGTCGTAATTGGGTCCATTGCGCTCGATGGTGATAATACTGGCATTCAGGTCACGAACGCCGTTGATATCCAGGAGCTTAGTGAACTTTGAGCGGATCTCAGCAGGCGTGCTACTGCCCCCTTGATCAGAGAGCGAGGTGAGCGACGAACTCACGGTCATATAATCCAGATAGGGGGTGAAGAGTTTCAGCGCCGCCGTCAGGATCAAGGCGGCAACTCCGACGATCAATACCAGACTGATAGCAGTTAATCCCCGCTGTCTAGCAGCTCCCTTAATCACACGCTGCATCGCCCCATCCTCCTCAGTTGAGAATCGTTCCGATCCGTCGCCAGGCCACACCACCTGCGGCGGAGTCCCAGCTCATCCAGATCATGAATGCCTTGCCGACTAGATTGCGATCGGGGACAAAGCCCCAAAAACGACTATCGCGGCTATTGTCACGATTGTCACCCATTACAAAGTACTGCCCCTCCGGCACCTTGACGTCAAAATCTCGGTCAAACCGGCTGGTCATGATCAGGATATTGAACTCCTCGTCCTCAATCTTCTCATGCCGTACATTGGCGCCATTCATGGACGCACTGGACCCCTCTCCGGTATAGGTACCCACTAGGGTCTGGGGGATCCGCTGGCCGTTGATGAGGAGTGTCTTGTTGCGGTAAGAGATGCTATCACCCGGGACGCCAATGACCCGCTTGATATAGTCCAAAGAGGGGTCTTCCGGATAGCGGAAGACGATAATATCGCCCCGCTGGGGGTCCCCTAGCGACAGCACCTTGGAGTTGATCACCGGCAGGCGCAGGCCATAGGCAAACTTGTTCACCAGAATAAAATCCCCGGTGAGCAGGGTCGGCATCATCGACCCGGAGGGGATCCGAAACGGCTCCGCCAGGAAGGAGCGAATTACCAGGACGATGAGAATAATGGGGAAAAAGGCGCGGGCATACTCCACCATCAGTGGCTCTTTGGCGGCCCGCTCCACCGCCTCAGGGGGGCTACCGGCCGCTTTAAGGGTAGCGATCTCGGCTCGCCGTTTGCGCGCCCACCACAGCAGATCGAGCCCCCACACGCCCCCGGTAATAAAGGTGAGAATGACTAAGAGGGTTGGAAAATCCACTATTTATCCTTTCCGACATGGAGCACGGCAAAAAACGCATCCTGGGGGATCTCAACGGCCCCCACCTGTTTCATACGTTTTTTACCCGCTTTTTGCTTCTCTAACAATTTACGCTTGCGGCTCACGTCCCCACCATAACACTTGGCCAGCACATTTTTGCGCAGTGCCTTGATGTTGGTGCGGGCGATGATGTGGGAGCCGATGGCCGCCTGGATCGCCACATCGAACATCTGCCGCGGGATCAACTCCCGCATCTTGTCCGCCAACTCCCGTCCCCGCGTCTGTGACTGGTCACGGTGCACAATGATGGAGAGGGCGTCCACCTTCTCACTGTTGACCAGGATATCGAGCCTCACCAGCTCCGCCGCTTGGAAGCGCTTGAAAGAGTACTCCAGGGAGGCGTAGCCGCGACTCACTGACTTTAGGCGATCAAAGAAGTCGAGCACCACCTCATTCAGCGGCAGTTCATAGGTGAGCTGCACCTGCCGCCCCATGTACTGCATCCCCTTCTGCACCCCACGCTTCTCCACGCAGAGGGTAATGACGTTACCCACATACTCCTGGGGCAACAAGATGTTGGCACTGATAATGGGTTCCCGGATCTCGGCGATCTGGTTCACCGGCGGCAGGTTGGAGGGGTTATCCACCCGCACCAGCTCCCCCTTGGTGGTCTCCACCTCATACACCACGGTGGGGGCGGTGGAGATCAGGTCGAGGTCATACTCCCGCTCCAGCCGCTCCTGCACGATCTCCATATGCAGCATCCCCAGGAAGCCGCAACGGAAACCAAAGCCGAGTGCCTGGGAGGTCTCCGGCTCGTAAAAGAGCGCGGCATCGTTGAGCCGCAACTTGCCGAGCGCCTCCCGCAGGTCTTCATAGTTCTCCGCATTGATGGGGAAGAGGCCGGCAAAGACCCGCGGCTGGACCTGCTGGAAACCTGGCAACGCCTTGGGGGCCGGTCGATCGGCGTGGGTGATGGTATCACCCACCGGCGCGCCATCGATCTCCTTGATACTGGAGATGACGAAACCAACAGCGCCAGCTGCCAACAGCTCCGTATCTTGCATCTTGGGGGTGAAGATCCCCAGCCGATCCACCTGGTAGGTGCGGCCGGAAGACATCACCAACATCTTCTCTTTGCGGCGTAAGGTCCCCTGCTTGACCCGCACCAAGGAGACCACCCCTAGGTAGTTGTCAAACCAAGAGTCGATGATGAGCGCCTGTAGTGGCGCCTGCGGGTCCCCCTCGGGAGGAGGGATGCGCTTCACCAGGTCCGCCAGGAGATCGGGGATACCGATCCCCGTCTTGGCGCTTACCCGCACCGCCTCATGGGCCTCAATACCGATGATCTCCTCGATCTCGTCGATGACCCGATCGGGATCCGCGGCAGGGAGATCGATCTTATTCAGTACCGGTACCACCTCCAGCCCTTGGTCGATGGCGGTATAGCAGTTGGCCACCGATTGCGCCTCAACGCCCTGGGAGGAGTCCACCACCAGCAGCGCCCCTTCACAGGCGGAGAGCGAGCGGGAGACCTCATAGGAGAAGTCAACGTGGCCGGGGGTATCGATGAAATTCAGCTGATACGAGTCGCCTTCCGGCGCCGTATAGGTCAGTGTGACGCTCTGCGCCTTAATGGTGATGCCGCGCTCCTTCTCCAGATCCATGGAGTCGAGCACCTGCTCCGACATCTCCCGGTCGGTCAGCCCGCCACAATACTGAATGAAGCGATCGGCCAGGGTCGATTTGCCATGGTCGATGTGGGCAATGATAGAAAAGTTGCGAATTCGCTTGAGGTCCGTCACGGGTCAGGGGCGTCGACTTGGGGTTAGGGCGGTAGCTTGACCGCCGCCGCAGGATGCGTGGTGCCCCCTGATATCAAAGGGGGCTTGCAACCGCGGGATTCTATAGGAACTCAGCCGCCTGCGAAATAGCGCTCCAGGGCATCGGGATCAAGGAAGTAGTGGCAGATCTCCCCTCGCTCCCCCATCAGCACTGGCACCCAATGGCCGTAACGCTGCCTCAGTTCGGGGTCACTATCGACATCTATCTCATCGATCTGGAAGGGTTGCGGTCCACTGGCCAAGGGGCGTAGCTCCTCCTCCATGGCCTCGCATAGACCGCAACCCAACCGGGTATAGAGCGTCAGTCGCTCCACCTACTCCGGAACCTTGAGCGCCAAGAACAGCGGGCCGGAACGGCGCTGTACCAGCAGAGGCACCGACTTACCTGCATTGAGATCCCGTACCAACTGCCGGAATTGGGCTGGAGAGGTGATATCCACCCCGTTCATTTTGAGCAGGATATCGCCGGAACGGACCCCAGCCTCATAGGCCGGACCGGGCTCGATATCCTTCACCACCACCCCTTTGTCCCCCAGCTCCATCTGCTGGCGCTGCTCGGCCGTCAACTCCTCCACCACCAAGCCCAGCTTGCTATCGCTCGCCTTGCTTGATGAGCTGGCCGGGGCCTCAGCCAACTTCTCCTCTGCCGGCAGCTCCTCCAGTTTGAGGGAGATCTCTTCGGTGCGCCCCTCTCGAATCACCTTCAGATGGGCCTCGCTCCCCACTGGGGTACGCCCCACCAGAGGGGGCAGATCCGAGGAGAGATCCACCTTTTGGCCATTAAATTCGATGATCACGTCACCCACTTTGAGGCCAGCCTTGGCGGCTGGGCCATCTGCCACCACCTTGGCCACCAGGGCACCGGAGGGGGTAGTCATACCAAACGATTCGGCCAAGTCTCGGGTTACATCTTGGATCAGCACCCCCAACCAACCGCGGGAGACGTAACCCTGGTCGCGCAGCTGGGACACCACATCCATCGCCATATCAATAGGGATGGCGAAGGAGAGCCCCATATAGCCCCCCGTGCGGCTGTAGATCTGGGAGTTGATACCCACCACCTCGCCATCCAGGTTGAACAGCGGCCCACCGGAGTTACCCGGGTTGATGGCCACGTCGGTCTGGATGAACGGCACGTAGCTCTCGCTGGGCAGGGCACGGCCTACGGCACTCACCACCCCCACTGAAACCGAGTGGTCAAACCCAAACGGTGAGCCGATGGCCATCACCCACTCACCTACCTGGAGATTGTGGGAGCTGCCGATCTTCACCGCCGGCAGGTCATGGGCGTTGACCCGCAGGAGGGCGAGGTCAGAGCGGGGATCGGTCCCCACCACCTCAGCGGTCAATTCACGCCGGTCGGAGAGCCGCACCACCACCTCTTCCGCCCCTTCGACCACGTGGTTGTTGGTGAGGATATAACCATCACTATCGATCACGAAGCCAGAGCCGAGCGAACGGGACTCGATATCGGGCGCCTCCCCCTGTTCGCCATCAAAGAAGTGGCGGAAGAGGTCCTCCCAACGACCCCCATCGGGGAGATCCGGCATCGGGATCCCCTTTGGTAGATGGGGCATACCACCACCGGTATCGGCCTTGGTTTTGGTGCTGATATTGACCACAGAGGGGCCATTGTTGGCTGCCAGCTCGGTAAACTCAGGCAGTTCCCGGGCGGCAACAGACCCAGATAGCAGTAGGGCGGCAGCGCAAGAGAGCGCCCGCCACGTGCGGGGAGTAGACATGGGTAGACTCCTGAAGGTGTGCCTTAATCGGACGTGACGAAATCAACTTTGTGGACAGAGGGACCACCGGCATGGCGCAGGATGCGGGCATGCCAACGGGGATCCCCGGCGATGCGATGGCTAAGCCAGAATAGCCATGTGAAACCGGCGCCGAGACCCAACAACCCGCCCAAGGCGGCGGCGCCATCACTACTGACGTTCCCCCATTGCGGGGCCAGCGCCTCAAACAGCAGACCGCCCCCCAACATGGCGAACAGCGGGACCAGGTAGACCAGGAAGGAGCCGCGCAACATCGTCCCCTCCTCTACGCCGATCACGACCGTATCACCCACTTGGGCGTCGATCCCATTTTCAGCCCGCACCCGATGGGGGCGAGCGGCAAAGAAGCGGGTCAGGGTACCGGTACCGCAGCTGCCAGAGTGGCAGGAGCTACAGGCGCTTTGGCGCTGGGTCTCGACCCAGGCGAAACGGCCCTCTAGGTGGGTAATTCGACCCGACTGCTCGATCATTCCTGGGTCCTCGTGCGGCCGCTAGCAGCGGTGTGAAGCGCTCTTGCCCCACCGGCCCCGCAAGGGGGGGTGGGAGTTGCACTGCATTTATCAGACTTCGATGGATAGCGCAGATGGCAGTTCCCACCCGCGCACCATAAATGCCGCTATTTTTCCCCACCCTCGCCCTGCGCGGGGGCGTGGTTTCCAAGGAGGGGACGAATCCCGCGACCAATCAGTTCCACCGTCGCTACCGGGACCTCCCCCACCACCGTCACCCGGTGGTCACCCACTATCCGTGCATAGGCGTTGACCGCCCCCATGCGGGTGGAACCAAGGAAAGGGTTGCTCCCCACCCGGTGGGGCTCAATGAAGGCGGAGACAGAGGCGAGGCCGTCAGAGAAAACCATGTGCTCCACCGCCGGCCCGACCCCAGGCATGTTGTGACGCCGACGCACATCCAGCGTGAACCCTTGCGGTAGCTGGGTGGCCTCCCACTGCGCCTCATAGGCGGGCCTTTGACCATCCTCACTGGCGGTCTGCCAGGTGAGTCCGCGGCCACTGGTTTGGGGCTTCAACCGCTCCGGTGGGAGGCGATCCTCCACCGTGAGTTCGGTAAATAGCACCTGTTCCACCACCTCAGAGGAGGGATCGATCAGCCGCGACTTCAGCATCAGCCCCGATTGGGTATCCACCCATAACTCCAATCCATAGCGCAATTTGTCGTGGGGCTGAACCAGGAGTTCGATCGCCTCGCGGTCAGCCACGCGGTCTATCCCGCCTAGGGAGAGGGAGTAGTTACCGGCGATGCGATCAACATTGGGGGCGATGGCGAGGGGCAGCGGCCGTTCTGGACCGGCGTGATCCACCGCCATGGAGTTGCTGTCAGGGATGATGCAGGTAACGCTGCCGGCATCGCGGACCACCTCCCGCGAAGGGCCACTCAGGGTCACCATCCGCTCCCGCTCAACCCCATCAGCGGCACTGTGGAGCAGGCGCACGGCCTGGAGCTGGCCGCTGTGCTGGTAGACGAAGGTACCCTCATAATCGAGGGTGTGGGCCGCGGTTGCCATTCGGTCGAGCCACTGACGCGCCTCATCCACCTCATCGCCTTGGGCCGCGGCGGGGAGTAACAGAGCACAACAGAACCACAGTGCTGCACGGGCAGACTTCGGTTGAACGGACATCGGTTCGACTCTCAGCGGCCACTCTCCTGACTGACCAGGCGGGCGTAGGGGATCATGCCGTGCATTCCGGAGGCAGCGGAGTACTCGTTGTGGTTGACGATGTAAGGGCCAAGCCGCGGATCGGGACGAGACTCCTCCGAATCGGCTACCACAGTGCCCACTCGGAACGGCACCACGGGCGCAACCGGCGCGGGCGCCTCCGCCAGCGGCGTGACCAGCGGCAGCTCCTCCCCACCCGGATGCTGAATGGCGAGGATGGCCACCGCACTAACCGAGGCGGCCAGGGCAAAGCCGATAGCTCGCTTACCCAACTCATGGGCCCTGCGCGAGCGGGGAGGTGCCAGCACCGTCGGCTCCTGTTCGAGGGCGGCGGAGACCCGCGCCGCAAGATCCACCGGCACGCCGCCGGTGACATTCTTGCGCAGCACGTCGCCCATGAGGTGATAACGCCCCCACTGCGCACGCAGTTCTGGGGCGTCGTGAAGGCGAGAGATCAGGCGACCCGCATCCCAGGGATCCAGCTCGCCGTCCACCAATGCCGAAAGCCGTTCTTCATCAGTAGCCATAGTCATACCCATTCGCAGAGGTCGCAGAATGACGACGTGTTGTTCCCTTTGTCACTCAAGGAGTGGCCGAAGTTTCTTATCAATGGCCTCGCGGGCACGAAAAATACGTGAACGCACCGTTCCGATAGGACACTCCATAGTCTGCGCGATCTCCTCATAGGAGAGTCCCTCCAATTCGCGCAGGGTAATGGCCGTCCGTAACTCCTCAGGCAGTGCCTCGATCGCCTGAAAAATGACCTGTTCTATCTCATCAGTCAGCGCAATGTGCTCCGGTGAATCACCCACCTTGAGCGCTGACTCGCCATCGAACTGTGCCGCATCCTCGGCGTCGATATCGGTATCGGGCGGGCGTCGCCCCTGCGAGACGAGATAGTTTTTAGCCGTGTTGATAGCGATCCGGTAGAGCCAGGTGTAAAACGCGCTCTCGCCCCGGAATCGTCCGACGGCCCGGTACGCCTTGATAAACGTCTCCTGTGCCACATCGAGCACCTCGGCATGATCACGAACATACCGCGAGATCAATTTGATGATCTTGTTTTGGTACTTGAGGACCAGGAGGTCGAAGGCGCGTTTGTCCCCCTTCTGGACACGCTCCACCAGTTCCTGATCGACGCTGTTGCCCACAGGGCTCCCCTTTCAGGCATAAGGGTCAGACCTTAATGCCTACAAATCGTGAGACAATACCTCTTACAGGTAGTTCACCCGGTCGCGGTGGCTCCCGTAACATCGAGCCTATCTTAAAATAACCGGCGTCGGCCGAACCAGATGACGGCCGCTGTAATTGGCTGTTTTTTCGAGTCATCCCGCCCTTGTCAAACGCGACCACCGTCCCCATGGAACACCCCCCTCAAGCCCGCCACCGCGACTGCGATGTTCTCATCGTCGGTGCCGGTGCCGCCGGACTCACCCTGGCCTTGCAGCTGGCCCCCCATGTCCGCGTTACGGTGCTGGCCAAATCGGCCCTGTTGGAGAGTTCTACCCTTTATGCCCAGGGTGGTGTTGCTGCCGTCTTCGATGAGCAGGACTCCATCGACTCCCACGTCCAGGATACCCTGGAGGCGGGTGCGGGATTGTGCCATCTCGATGCGGTACGCTTCACCGTCGAACATAGCCGTGCCGCTATAGAGCGGCTGGTGGCGGCAGGAGTTCCCTTCACCCACGACGAGACGACCCACTCCCTCCACCTGACCCGCGAAGGGGGCCACAGCCACCGGCGCATTATCCACGCCGCTGACTCCACCGGCCGCGCCATCGAGACCACTCTGGCAGAGCTGGTGCACCGCCACCCCAACATCGACGTCCATGAGCGCCACATCGCCGTGGATCTCATCACCGCCGCCAAGCTGGGGCGGAGCGAACCGCGCTGTCTCGGCGCCTATGTGCTCGACCGCGAACATGGGATGGTCAAGACCTTCGCCGCCCGCTTTACGGTACTGGCCACCGGCGGTGCCAGCAAGGTCTATCTCTACACCAGCAATCCAGACCTCTCTACCGGTGATGGCATCGCCATGGGTTGGCGCGCCGGCTGTCGGGTGGCCAACATGGAGTTCAACCAGTTCCACCCCACCTGCCTCTACCACCCTAAGGCCAAGAGCTTCCTGGTCACCGAGGCGCTACGGGGCGAGGGGGCGGTGCTACGGCTGCCCGATGGCAGCCGATTCATGCCACGCTTCGATCCCCGGGCAGAGCTGGCGCCGCGTGATATCGTCGCCCGCGCCATCGACCATGAGATGAAGCGCCTGGGGGCCGAGTGCGTCTATCTCGACATCAGCCACAAGCCGGCTGAGTTCATCCAGAGCCACTTCCCCACCATCTATGCCAAGTGCCTGGAGTTTGGCTTTGATCTCAGCCGCGAGCCGATCCCGGTGGTACCGGCAGCCCACTACACCTGTGGCGGGGTGATGACGGATCTCAACGGCGCCACCGATCTCCCGGGGCTCTATGCGGTGGGCGAGACCGCCTTCACCGGCCTCCATGGAGCCAACCGGATGGCGAGTAACTCGCTGTTGGAGTGTCTGGTGTTCGGGCAAGCGGCGGCGGAGCAGATCCGCGCCCAGCTGGAGCAGATAGCCGCCCCCCAGGGCCTGCCACAGTGGGACGAGAGCCGGGTGACCGATTCGGATGAGGAGGTGGTGGTCTCCCACAACTGGGAGGAGCTGCGCCACTTTATGTGGGACTACGTGGGTATTGTCCGCACCGACAAGCGCCTCCAACGGGCCAAACGGCGCGCCAATCTACTGCTCGGTGAGATCGCCGAATACTACGGCAACTTCCGCGTCACCAACGACCTGCTGGAGCTGCGCAACCTGACCCTGGTCGCCGATCTCATCATCCGCTCGGCGATGCAGCGGAAAGAGAGCCGCGGCCTCCACTACACCCTCGACTACCCCGAGCCCGACGCCAGTCGCCAGCCGCAGGACACCATCTTGGTGCCACCCAACTACCGTCAAGCGCCCCGCTCAGGGGGTTAACGGCATAGTGCCGGCGCCGTGGGCGCCGGCCTGCACGACTACTTTTTGATCCACTTCCCAGAGGGGAGCTGCACAAACTCCCCTGGCGGGGTCTTTTCGATCGCCTTCTTGCCCGCCAGCTGCTCCACGGCCGACAGCTCGATCTTGTTCTGCCGAGCGATATCCTGGTATTTGGCCCGCCGCTGGGCGTTGATCCCATCCACCAGCTGCTTCGCCTCACCCCCGCCTTTGACCGCTGCCAGATAACCGGAGGGGGTCTCACCCACCAGCCCCTGACTCTTGGCCGCAGCCAGATCCAAGGCCCAGACCGGCAGGGCGAGGAGACTCAACAGAAGGGCGCTAAGGATTGCCTTTGCTTTCATCCCGCCTCTCCTCTTAAAACAGCCCGCTGTCTTTGGAGAGCAGCTCATCCAGCTCTTTCTCCACCTTGACACGGATCTCGTGTTCGATTTTTACATTCAGGTTGATCGTGATCGGTTTGTCCGGCACCGCCACCTGGACGGTGGGCGTGCACCCTGCAAGGCCAAAGACCCCCAGGATCAGGACCAGATAGACACCCTTCATCGCCATGGTTCTCCTTTCGGACCGCCGGCAGCTTATCACACCGATCTGGCCGGTGGGCGGGACCGAACTCACGCCCAACCACGCCTCAACGCCGCATCCGCTCCTGCACCCGGCGGTCGATCTCGCGCCCCAGGTCATCACCAATCCGCAGACTGCGCAGCAGGGCCGGCACGTTCTCCTCCAGATTGACATTGAGTTCGATGGGCTGTGGCGCCGCCTCTGGGTTACGACCGCGGATATAGAGTCCGAGCAGCAGACGGCCATCGGGGTGGTAGTCGATGAGGGAGCGTAGATACTCATAGCGATAGTCGGCGAGGGCCCGTAGGGCAAAGTCGATCCCTGGATTGCTGGCCGCCAGCGAGAGGGCCGCCTCATTGGGCTGATAGCGGATCACCCCACCCTCCCGCCGGGCCGCGACCACCCCCTCGGCCACCGCCACCCCCTCGCTCCCTACCCACATTGGCAGCCGACCATCGAGGGTGCCACTCCCACTCACCCCCTGCTGCTGCTCCAGGGCCAACAGCTCTGCCAGATCGATCCCCTCCATCACCACGGCCAAGGGGTTGCGAGGGCGCTGGGGCTGATAGTCAAACGCCTCAGTACTCACGGTCCCCCCCAGCAGCTGCGCCGTACTGCGCGCAACACTCAACTGCGGCATCCCGTCCCATCCCCCCTGTGCCGTTGCCGTCAGCTCAATGGCCGTGATGGGGAGGCCAACATCCAGTTGACGGGCGGTAACGGTTACCGGGCTGCGGGTACGCCAGGCCGCCGACTCCAAGCGCAACTGCGGGGCCAGCGTCACCCCCTCAATGCGGCTCGGCTGCTCGCCCTCCCCCCAGCGTGCCGCCCCCTCATCGATCTGGAGATCGAGATCCAGACGCGGCGCAGCGCCCCAACGCAGCCGAGCCCCCCCCGTGACACGGCCGGCAGTGAGCGCCAACGCAGTAGGGAGGTGAAAGGGCTGCATGAGATCACCCAATTCACTTAAGGGGAGCGAGGCCAGCGTCAAGCGTCCGCTGCCACTGCCAGCGGCAAGCCCCTGCTCCAACTGCCCCTTGAGCCGCAGGGCGCTACCCGGTGCAGTGACCACCGGATCCAGAATCAACTTATCCCCGCTGAGTGCAATCCCGGTCTCGATCCGCAGCGGTCGGCTGCGACCGGCCGCGAGATCAACCGCAACCTCCTGGGCTACCACCCGCCCCTTCAGACGGATCCCCTCCCCCTCGCCCTGCAACTGACTGAGGCGCAACTCACCCTGGAGGGGGGCCAACGCGACGCCCGCCAACTCACCCCCTTGTGGCAGCTGCACCTTTGACTCTAGCGCTGCCTCCAGCTGCCACTGCTCCCCCCAACTGAGGGAGAGTGGAGAGGCCATGTCGAGTGCCGCCTCTGGGAGGAGCACCCCTCGCCCCTGGCCAGAGGTCAGCGTCAATCGCCCCCCGCCACTACTCCACCGCCCGGCCGTTGGCGCCATGGTGATCTGGAGCGGCGCCGTCATGCTGAGATCGAGGGCGTCTGCCTGTAGCGACTCCGCGGCCACCTTAGCCGGCAGCACCAAGCCACGGCCATGCAGCTCCCAGCCTCCCGCGGTGAGCGCCCCTCCCGCCTCTGGCGTATAGGTGTAGTGCAGCGGATCTGGGACGGAGAGGCTCAGCGCCTGGCCCCGCAGCGCCACCGCCGCCTCCGCTTGCAGCTCAAGCCCCTCGCCATGCAGTTCAAGCCCCGCCACCGTTAGCTCCAGCGGGTCAGAGGTCGTCCACTGGAGTTGCCCGCCATCACGGAGGGTGGCCACCAGCGCCGTAGCCCGTAGCGGACCCAAAACTGGCGCCGCCAGCCGCAGCTCCGCCCCCGGCAGCAGCGCGAGATGCAGCCGATCAGGGGTGATTCCGACCTGCCATTGGCTATTCAGTGACCCGGCGGGCAGGGAGATCCCCGCCACCTCGGAGAGGGCCAGCCACGGTTGCAAGCTGGCCAGATCCAGCTGCACCTGCCCACTTGCCGTCAGACCATCCGCCGCGCTCAGCCGTCCCTGTAGCGCCAGCTCCGCCCCTGTACTCGCCAGGCTCAACCAGAGCCGATCACCCACCTCATCGGCCGTCCCCTTTAACCGCCATAGCGGCTGGTCATGCAACGCCACGCTCATATCCAACTTGGCGTTAGCGCCATGGTGCACCTCGATACGCCCCGCCAGCAGCAGCAGTAACGGCGGACCCTCGGCCCGCGCCACCTCCACCGTCAGCGGCTGCAAGAGCAGATCGGCAAACGGCACCCCCGGCAGCCACTGGGAGGGGAGTGGCGGCAGGGGAAGCGCCGCGCTCGTTTGGGCCCCGCCTGGAGGGGCCGCCAGTGAGAGCCGCCCCCCGCCGATCTGGACGCTATCGATCTGACCGGCCACCAAGCGCCGCCAGCGGTAGTCGAGGGCGATATCGTGTAGCTCCAGCACCCAACCGGTGGTCGGGTCACGCACCACCAGGCGCGAGATCCGGGCCGAGCGAAAGCGGGGCCGTTCCAGCTCCAACACCTCCGCCACCAGACCCAGACGAGTCAGCTCTGTCCCAATGATCCCGGAGAGCAGCTGCGGCAGCCGATACCAGGCCCCCCCCAGCGAGGCCAGCATCAACAGTAGCAGCAGAAGTAGCAGACGCCGCCGGAGAGGCCGACTCATACCCCACCTCCATCCGCCAACTCCAACTCCAACTCCGCCGGCGAGCGGCTAAAGCGCAACCGCACCCGTAACCGCCGATGGAGATCGGCCGCAAGGGTATCGTCCGGCAGCACTAGGGTGAGGCGCCGACCACTAGCGTTACGGAGTTGGAGGATCACCAGCCATGGGGTGACAAAAGACTCCCCGTGCAGCGCCCACTCGCCCCCCTGTAGGTCTCGCCAACGCCCATCGCCCCCCCAACTGAAGGCGGGTGCCAAGACGGCGCGGCGACTGCGCAGGTAGCTGAGGAGGATCACCAGATCGAGGAGGAGCAGCGGCGCCATGGGGAGTGGCAGGGACCAGATCGCGCCGGCAGCCGCGCCGTGGAACAGGATCAGCAGCCGCGCTAGGCGGCGCGATGGACGCGGCTCAAGCCGCAGTGGCGCGAATGGCGGCAACCACATCGCTCAGCGGATCCGGTGGCGGCGCAAGCCCCAGCAGTAGCTCCAGCAGGGTGGGATCGGGGAGATCGAGTAGCCGCCAAAAGGCCTCTTTGGCAGTCGGGTCAAGCCCGGCCCAACCGCGCTCGACGAAGGGGAGTAGCAGCAGATCCAGCTCCAGCATCCCGCGCCGACAGCGCCAACGCAGACGGGCCAGCTCACTGTCGGCCGCCGTATCCGGGTGGCTCATCCCACCCCTCCAGCGAGTGGGCCGACCGGCATCATAACTGCCGCTCCACCATCATGCGTTTGATCAGCCCCACGGCACGAGCCGGATTGAGCCCCTTGGGACAGACAACGGTGCAGTTCATGATGGAGTGACAGCGAAACAGGCGGTAGGGCCCCTCCAGCTCCGCCAACCGCTGCTCCTGCGCCCCATCGCGGCTATCGATGAGGAAGCGATAGGCCTGGAGCAGCGCTGCCGGGCCGCGGAAGCGGTCCGGGTTCCACCAGAACGACGGGCAGGCGGTGGAGCAGCAGCCGCAGAGGATGCACTCATAGAGCCCATCGAGCCGATCCCGCTCCTCCGGCGACTGGCGATACTCCACCTCCGGCTCCGGCCCCTCCACCTGGAGCCAAGGCTTGACTGCCCGATAGTGGCCATAGAACTGGGTCATATCCACCACTAGATCGCGGATCACCGGCAGCCCGGGCAGGGGACGCACCTCGACGGGTTGCCGCAGTGTGGCCACCGGAGTAATGCAGGCGAGGCCGTTGGTGCCATTGATATTGAGGGCATCTGAACCGCACACCCCCTCGCCACAGGAGTGGCGAAAGGTGAGCCCCTCATCCTGTTCCGCCTTGAGACGCAACAGCGCCTCCCGCAACATCATGCCGGGGCTTGGCTCCAGCTCAAACGGCTGCATATGGGGCTTGGCGCCGCTTTCAGGGTCATAACGATAGATGAGAAAGCGCATGTCAGTAGACCCGCTCCGCCGGGGGGATGGTGTCAACACTGATGGGTTTGAGGCGCACCGGCTTAAACTCCAGCCGCTCACCTTCAAGGTAGTAGAGGCTATGTTTGAGCCAGTGGCGGTCATCCCGCTCGGGATAGTCGATGCGGCTGTGGGCACCACGGCTCTCGGTCCGCCCCAAGGCGGAGACCAAGGTGGCGATCCCCAACTCCACCAGGTTCTCCAGCTCCAGCGCCTCAATGCGGGCGGTGTTGAAGATGCGCGAGTGGTCCTTCAAGATGGCATGGGCCAGCCGGTCACGGATCTCCCGCACCTTGCTCAACCCCTCCAGCAACACCGCCTCACTGCGGAAGACCCCACAGTGGCGCTCCATCGTCTCCTGTAGTGCCCGCCGCAGGCCATCCACTGACTCCCCTTCACCGCGCCGATCCCAACGCTGCAACCGCTCCAACGCCCGCTCCAGGCTCTCGGGCGGCAACGGCCGGTGGGTGCGCTGCTCTTTTAGGAACTCGATGATGTGGTTACCGGCCGCACGGCCAAACACTACGATATCCAGCAGCGAGTTACCCCCCAGCCGATTGGCGCCGTGGACCGAGACACAGGCGCACTCGCCGATGGCGTAAAGCCCCGGGATGGTCTCCTCCCCTGCCCCCAACGGCACCACCACCTGGCCGTGACGGTTGGTGGGGATCCCACCCATGGTGTAGTGGGCAGTGGGGTAGACCGGGATGGGGTGGTGCAGCGGATCGACATGGAGAAAGGTCTGTACCATCTCGCGGATCCCAGGCAGCCGCTTGGCGATCACCTCCTCCCCCAGGTGCTCCAATTTGAGCAGGACGTGATCCCGCTGCGCGCCACAACCGCGCCCCTCCGCCACCTCCTGATAGATGGCACGGCTCACTACATCACGGCTGGCGAGGTCATGCGCCTTGGGGGCGTAGCGCTCCATAAACCGCTCGCCGGCGCCATTGACCAGATAGCCCCCCTCGCCCCGCACCCCCTCACTGATCAACATCCCTTTGCCGGCAATCCCTGTCGGGTGAAACTGGAAGAACTCCATATCCTCCAGCGGGATACCGGCGCGCAGCACCATCGCCAGGCCATCGCCGGTATTGATATGGGCGTTGGTGTTGGTGCGGAATAGCTGGCCGGCCCCCCCGGTGGCGATGAGGGTACTCTTCGCCTCGATGACCAGGAGTTCGCCGGTCTCGATCTCCAGCACCAGCGCCCCCAAGATGTAGCCCTGCTCGTCCCGCAGGAGATCGATAGCAAAGTACTCATCGAAGAAGTGGGTGCGGGCCCGCAGGTTCTGCTGGTAGAGGGTGTGCAACAGGGCGTGGCCGGTGCGATCAGCGGCGGCGCAGGTACGGGCCGCCTGGGCACCGCCGAAGTTTTGGCTCTGACCGCCAAACGGGCGTTGGTAGATCCGCCCATCCGGCAGACGGGAGAAGGGGATCCCGGCGTGCTCCAGCTCCACCACCAGATGGGCGGCGGCGCGGCACATATACTCGATGGCGTCCTGGTCACCCAGGAAATCGCTCCCCTTGACCGTATCGTACATATGCCAATGCCAGTTATCGGCGGTGACATTGGCCAGGGCGGCGTTGATCCCCCCCTGGGCGGCCACGGTGTGGGAGCGGGTAGGAAAGACTTTAGAGACCACTGCCACGTGGGCATCGGCCCGCGCCAGGGAGAGGGCAGCCCGCAGACCGGCCCCGCCGGCCCCGATCACCAAGGCATCAAAACGACGACGCTCCAATCCGCTCATAACAGCACCACCGGCACCAATGCCCTTAATAACCACAACCCCTCGCCCACCAAGCCCAGGGCCAACAGCGCCAGCAAGGTAAAGCGCACCCCAACGTGCCACGCAACATAGTCGAGGATCACATCCCGCATCCCCACCCAGGCATGTAGCAGCAGCACAAAGAAAAACAGCGCTACCGCCAGCGCCATGGCCGGGGTGGCGAAGAGATGACGCCAAGCGGCATAGTCGGCCGGTGGAAGGAACCACACCAGCAGTAAAAACAGCGGAATGAACAGGGTCATGTAGAGGGCGCTCACCCGCTGCACCACAAAGGCGCGGGTACCGCTCATCAGCGGGCTCACCAGATCACCCCCAAGGTCAGCAACGCAATGACCACACCACCGGCAATGACCGCACTGGCTCCCCCCTTGGCACTGCGCCGATCGAGACCTATCTCTACATCGGCCAGCAGCAACCGTATACCTGCCAGGAGGTGGTGACCCAGGGCCCAGGCCACCAGCACAATGGCCCCTTTGCCGAGGGGTGTCGCCAACAGATGGGCCGCCTCGGCAAAACCGGCAGCCCCCATCAGTGAATGCTCCAACAGCCAAATGGCCGCCGGCAGCATCAGAAACAGCACCACCCCTGAGAGGCGATGGAGCAGGGAGACGATGGCACCAGCAGGGAAAGTAATGTGACGGAGTTCAAGAAATACGGGACGTCTAGCGGGTGCAGACATGGAGGTAACCATCCTAGAAATTGAGTCCAGTATTACCAACCCCACCCTATTTGGATATCATCCGGCATCAGCTGAAATTAGTGAGGGCGTTTCACCATGATCGATGATTGGCAGCAACTTCTGCAACCGTCGGGTGCACTCTTCGAGCACGGTACCATCGCCCACTTTGGTTCCGCCAGCGCGGAGCGGGCAGCCGCCGAGGGAGATACCATCACCCCGCTGGTCCACCTGGCCCTGCTGCGCCTGAGTGGCGAAGATGCCGTCACCTTCCTACAAGGACAGGTGACCAACGATGTGCGTCGTGTCTCTCCCAGCTTGAGCCAGCTCTCCGCCTATTGCAGCCCCAAGGGGCGGGTCCAGGTCTCATTCCGGGTCTTCCAGCGCGACGCCGATCTCTACCTGCGCCTGCCGGCAGAGCTGGCGGAGCGCACCGCCAAACGGCTCGCCATGTTTGTGCTGCGCTCCCGCGTCAGCCTCACCCTTGCCGATGATCTCTTCGGCCTCGGCGTCGCGGGGACGGGTGCCGCCGCCTGGTTGGCCCAGCGTCTCGGCACACTGCCGGAGGAGAGCAACGCCAGCAGCAGCTGCGGCGAATTCACCGTGATCCGGGTGCCGGGTGAGACACCCCGCTATGAGATCTACGGGCCACAGCAGGCGATCGGCGAGCTTTGGTCGGCGCGCCCAGAGGGTGTCACGGCGGTGGGAACACCGGTGTGGCAGTGGCAGGAGCTGCACGCGGGACTCCCCCAGGTCTACCCCGCGACCAGCGAGCTATTTGTCCCGCAGATGATCAACCTGCAACTGGTGGAAGGGGTGAGTTTTCAAAAAGGTTGTTACACCGGTCAGGAGATCGTCGCTCGAATGCAATATCTGGGGAAACTTAAGCGTCGCATGTATCTGGCCCACATCGACAGCGACACCCCACCCCCACCAGGCGCTGAGCTGTTTGTGGCCGGATCGGAGAGTGGTCAAGGTCCCGGCAACGTGGTGGAGGCGCAACCAGCCATGGCCGGGGGATACGATCTCCTCGCAGTCATCGAGCGGAGTGCCGTCGATGCAAATGCGGAGATCCGCTTGTACAATGACAACGGTCCAAAGTTGTTTTTACAAACCTTACCCTATCCTTTCCCTGTCGATGCCTGATCCCATTGCCCACCACCACAGGAGCCACCTGTGAGTCCCATTGCCGATGCATTCCTCTCCGAGGTCCTACTGGATCTCGAAAACAAACGCCTGGTACTCCCCACCCTGCCGGAGGTCGCGCTGCGGGTGCGCGACGCGGTGGAGGATGAAGAGGCCTCCATCGGTGATATCGTCAAGATCATCTCCAGTGATGCCGCCCTCTCTGCCCGCCTGATTCAGGTGGCCAATAGCCCGCTGATGCGCGCCACCCGGCCGGTGGAGACCCTCGAATCGGCGGTCACTCGTATGGGAATGAAACTGGTGCGAGACCTCGCCACCAGTATGGTGATGGAACAGATGTTCCAAGCCACCAATGACCTGACCGACCGCAAACTGCGCCAGGTGTGGGAGCACCACACCGAAGTCGCCGCCATCGCCCATGTGCTTGCCGCCCAGTTCACCAAACTCCGCCCTGAACAGGCGATGCTGGCCGGTCTGGTGCATGACATCGGGATGCTCCCCATCCTCACCAAGGCCGAGGATCACCCCGAGGTGTTGGAGAACGAGGCGGTGTTAGACAAAGTGCTGAAGGATCTCCACCCCAAGGTGGGCGAGGCGATCCTGACCGCCTGGAACTTCCCGCCGGAGCTGGTGCGGGTAGCAGCTGAGCACGAAAACCTCTACCGCGACAGCCCTGAGGTGGATTATGTTGACGTGGTGATCGTCGCCAACCTCCAGAGCCATGTGGGACAGTCCCACCCGCTTGGGAGTGTCGATTGGAGTGCCGTCCCCGCCTTCGCCAAACTCGGTCTCTCGCCAGAGGTGAGCGTCATCGAGATGGAGGAGACGGCGGAGGATATCGCCGAAGCAAAGCGGATGCTGTGCTGATCCAACGTGGCGGGGCAGTCGCCCCGCCACAGAGACCACCGAATCAACTACCGCTTGGCCGCATGTGGGGGAACAGCAACACATCGCGGATAGAGGGAGAGTCGGTGAAGAGCATCACCAGACGATCGATACCGATCCCCTCCCCCGCCGTAGGCGGCAGCCCATGCTCCAGGGCGACGATGTAATCGGCATCGAAGTGCATCGCCTCTAGATCGCCCGCCGCCTTCTCCTCCACCTGCTTGCGGAACCGCTCCGCCTGATCCTCCGGGTCATTCAGCTCGGAGAAGCCATTGGCGATCTCCCGCCCACCCACGAAGAACTCAAAGCGGTCGGTCACCAATGGGTTGTGATCACTGCGGCGGGCCAGCGGTGACACCTCAGTGGGATACTCGGTAATGAAGGTGGGCTCCTTCAGGCGATGCTCCACCGTCTTCTCGAAGATCTCAATCTGCACCTTGCCAAGGCCATAGCTCGGCTTGAGCGGGATCGCCAGCCGCTGCGCCACAGCGGTAGCGCGCTCCAGGGTGGCGAGGTCATCGGCGCTGAGTTCGGGGTTGAAGTGGAGAATGGACTCCACCACCGTCATGCGCCGGAACGGCTCGCCAAAGTGATACTCCTCCCCCTGATAGCCGATGGTGGTGGTGCCAAGCACCGCCTGCGCCACCTCGCGCAGCATCTGTTCGGTGAGGTCCATCAGGTCATGGTAGTCCGCATAGGCCTGATAGAACTCCATCATGGTGAACTCGGGGTTGTGGCGGGTGGAGAGCCCCTCGTTGCGGAAGTTACGATTGATCTCAAACACCTTCTCGAACCCGCCCACCACCAACCGCTTGAGATAAAGCTCCGGCGCAATGCGCAGATAGAGTTCCATATCCAGGGCGTTGTGGAAGGTGACAAACGGCCGCGCCGTGGCCCCTCCCGGGATCGCCTGCATCATCGGCGTCTCCACCTCCAGATAGCCGCGCGCCACCATAAACTCGCGGATCTGCTGGATGATGGCGGAGCGCACCCGGAAGGTATTGCGGGTGACATCGTTGATGATGAGATCGACATAGCGCTGGCGATAGCGGGTCTCCTGATCGGAGAGGCCGTGCCACTTCTCTGGCAGCGGTCGCAGAGCCTTGGTGAGCAGACGCAGGCTATCCACCTTCACCGACAACTCGCCGGTCTTGGTGCGGAACAGCACCCCCTCGGCACCGACGATATCGCCGATATCGAGCCGCTTAAACTCGTCGTAGACCCCTTCCGGCAGGTTCTGCGCCTGTAGAAAGAGCTGGATGGAGTCGGACATATCTTTGATCTTGGCGAACGCCGCCTTACCCATAATGCGGCGCAGCATCATGCGTCCCGCCACCGCCACCCGCACCGGCTCTGCCTCCAGCGCCTCGGCCGGCGTCTCGCCATATTTGGCGTGCAGCTCGCCCGCCACCACATTGCGGCGGAAATCATTGGGGAAGGCGACGCCCCGCTCACGCAGTGCCGCCAACTTGGTACGCCGCTCGGCGATCAGCTTGTTATCGTCCAGGGTCTGTTCGTTGTCGCTCATAACGGAAATCCAGATTGACCAAGGGGCGCCACCGACCGACCGCGGACTACCGCGCTCAGGAGATGGCACCCAGGGTTGTGGGGCGTGTTGCAGTGGGCAGAGGGGGACTACAGCCCGCTCTTCAAGCTCGCCTCAATAAACTCGTCGATATCGCCATCCAGCACCTTCTGGGTATTACCCTCTTCGATCCCGGTGCGCAGATCTTTGATACGCGATTGATCGAGCACATAGGAGCGGATCTGACTCCCCCAACCGATATCGGCCTTGGAGTCCTCCAGCGCCTGTTTCTCGGTATTGCGTTTGAGCAGCTCCATCTCGTAGAGCTTGGCACGCAACTGTTTCATCGCGCGATCTTTGTTCTGGTGCTGGGAGCGCTCGGTCTGACAGGCCACCGCAATCCCGGAGGGGTTATGGGTGATACGCACCGCTGACTCGGTACGGTTGACGTGCTGGCCACCGGCACCGGAGGCGCGGTAGACATCGATGCGCAGATCGGCCGGGTTGATCTCAATAGCGATATTCTCGTCCACCTCGGGCGAGACAAAGACCGAGGCAAAAGAGGTGTGGCGCCGATTGCCAGAGTCGAATGGCGATTTGCGCACCAGGCGGTGGACACCGGTCTCGGTGCGCAACCAACCATAGGCATACTCCCCTTCAAAGCGGATAGTGGCCCCCTTGATGCCGGCCACCTCACCCTCGGAAAGCTCCATCAACTCGGTCTTAAAGCCGCGCCGCTCACCCCAGCGCAGATACATACGCAGCAGCATCGAGGCCCAATCTTGTGCCTCGGTCCCACCGGAACCGGCTTGGATATCGAGGAAGGCGGGGCTGCCATCCATCTCGCCGGAGAACATGCGGCGGAACTCCAGCTCACCCAGCTGCTTCTCCAGCCGATCCAGATCCGCCTCCACCGCCTGGGCGGTGCCGGCGTCCTGGTCGGCCTCGGCCATCTCCAGCAGCTCATGGCTATCCTTGAGGGCCCCCAACAGTTTGCGGATGGTATCCACCACCAGCACCAACTGGGCGCGCTCACGGCCGAGCGTCTGGGCCTTCTCGGGGTTATCCCAGATCTTTGGATCTTCGAGTTCGCGTTCGACCTCAGTCAGCCGTTCGCTACGGGTCTCGAAGTCAAAGATACCCCCTCAGGGCGTCAAGGCGCCCTTGCATATCGTCAATGCGACGGAAAATGGCGTTAAGTTCTAGCATGGGCTTGGGGTGTCAGAGGCAAAAGAAAGCCGGCAAGCATACACCAGCGCCCCCCTCGGCAGCCAGGCGCGCCCCCGCGGCAGCGCACCCGATCAGCGCCCTGGACCCGAGCGGATCGCCCACACCACCACCGCCACCAATGCCACCAAAATGGCCAACTCTACAAATGCCAGCACACCCGCGCCCTCTCCCAAGTGGTTTAACCAACAGACCGCCACCGCCGGCAGCGCCCTACCCAGGCGCCAGCATAACAGTGCAGCAGGTACATTCGGCCGGGTTGCCAGCAGACGCCCCGGACAGGCGTAATAGGTGCGCCCCGGCCTAGGAGCCTGTCGCCCATGTACCGCACACTACTATTGGTCCTCTTGCTCGCCCCCCTGCTGCTCACTGGACCCGCCCGCGCCACCGCCAGTGACCCGCTGCCCGCCCCGCTCGAACCCTGGCGCCAGTGGGTACTGGAGGAGCACCCTGAACTCCACTGCCCCGCCCGTTATGACCAGGGCGAGGAGCGCCACTGCGCCTGGCCCAGCCGGCTCCAGCTCACCCTGGATGAGCAGGGGGGACACTTCAGCCAGCAGTGGCAGATCTATGAAGAGGGCTACCTGCCGCTCCCGGGCGGCCGCGGTCAGTGGCCACAGGCGGTGACGGTGGATGGCGTAGGGCGGCCGGTGGTAGCCCGCCAGGGGCGGCCGACAGTGCAACTCCCTCCGGGTCAACACCAGGTAGCCGGTCAGTTCCGCTGGGCGCGGCTGCCGGAGCTGCTCAGCCTGCCACCAGAGAGTGCCCTTATCGACCTCACCTTAGCCGGTAGCCCCGTGGCCCAGCCCCGGATCGAGCCGGACGGTCGCCTCTGGCTGCGCCCCCGCGAGCAAGAGAGTGGGGCACCGGAGCGGTTGGAACTCCAGGTATTCCGCCATATCGATGACGACATCCCCCTGCGCCTCACCACCCTGCTGCGTCTGGAGATCTCCGGTCAACCGCGGGAGGTGGTATTGGGACCGCTCTTCGCGGCCCCCTTCATCCCCCTCGACCTCAGCAGCCCCCTACCCGCACGACTAGAACCAGACGGCCGCCTGCGGCTCCAGGTACGCCCCGGTAGCTGGCAGATCCGCGCCGTAGCCCGCCACCCTGGCCCGGCCCAGCAGATCACCCGTCCCGCCGCCCCACCCCCCTGGCCACAGGAGGAGGTGTGGGTATTCAGTGCTCAACCGAGCCTGCGCCGGGTAGAGGTGAGCGGCGCCCCAACTATCGATCCCAATCTCACTCGCCTACCCGCAGAGTGGCGCGAGCTGCCGAGCTACCTACTCCCCCCCGGCGCGGCCCTCACCCTCAACGAGCAGGAGCGCGGCGACCCGCAACCGGAGGCCGATCGCCTCACCCTAGAGCGGAGCCTGCTGCTGGACTTTGATGGCGCGGGCTTCACCCTCCACGACCGCATCCACGGCACCCTCCACCGCGCCGATCGGCTCGACCTACTCCCCCCCGCCCACCTGGGGAGGGTCAGCGTTGATGGGGAGGCGCAGCTGGTAACCCGCGGCCCCAACGGTGCAGGAATCGAGGCCCGTCCCGGCCCCCTCGCCCTGGAGGGGACCGGACGCATCGAACAGCGCCCCACCACCCTGCCGCTAACCGGCTGGAACCGCGACTTCGACCAGGTGACGCTCCACCTGGAGCTACCCCCCGGCTGGTCGCTACTGGCCGCCACCGGACCCAACACCTTCAGCGCCCACTGGTACGACCGCTGGACCCTGCTCGATCTCTTCCTAACCCTGGTGATCGCCATCGCCACCGCCCGCCTCTGGCACTGGTCGGCCGGCCTGTTGGCCCTCGCCGCCCTCGGCCTGAGCTGGTACACCCCCTTCGTCCCCCACTGGCTCTGGCTCTATCTACTGGCAACCATTGCCCTGCGCCGAGCCCTGCCAGCCGGTCGGCTACAGCGCTTGCTGGGGCTATTGCGGGGGGCCGGGCTACTGCTCCTCGCCGGCTGGCTGCTGCTGTTTACCCTCGCCCAGATGCGGCAGGCGCTCTACCCGCAGCTGCCCGAACTCACCACCATGACCAACAACTACAGCCCACTAGCGCCCCCCATAGCCGCCCGTGCCCTCCCGGCCGAGGCCGCGCCTGAGCCGCTGATGGAGAAGCGTGCCTCCATCCCTGGCCGCCTTAACGCCATGACCATGCCGCCGAGCGCCGACAGCATCGACTCCTCCCTGCCCCAGAGTCCCGCCCCAGTCCCCCCGCCACCGCGCAAGCTGGCCACCTACGACCCTGAGGCGCAGATCCAGACCGGCCCCGGTCTACCGCAATGGCAGTGGCATAGCTACGACCTCGCCATCCCCAGTCCGGTCAACCAGGCGGCAACCCTGACCCTGCAACTGCTCCCCCCCTGGGTCAACCGCCTACTGGCCCTACTCCAACTGTTGCTGGTGCTCGCCCTCGGGGCACGCCTGGCGGAGCTGCCACCGTGGCGGCCGCGCACCACTGGCGCCATGCCGTTACTCCTAGGCCTCCTACTATTGACCGGGGGGCCGCAGGGACCGCAACCAGCAGTGGCCGCCGAGTTCCCCCCAGCAGAGCTACTCGACCAGCTGGAGACGCGCCTCACCCGCCCACCGGAGTGCCTACCGGAGTGTGTCGCCCTCGCCCAACTGCGGCTCAGTGCCAGCCCCAACGCCATCACCCTGGAGCTGGAGATCCACAACGACGCCCTCCTCGCCATCCCGCTACCCCTCCACCCGGCCGAGTGGCTACCCACCACCATCTCCGTCGATGGCGAGCCAGCCAGGGCGCTCGCCCGCAATGCCGACGGCGGCCTCTGGGTGGCACTGCCCCCCGGGATCCATCGCCTCCACCTCAGTGGTCCTCCCCCCGCCCGTCCAGAGTTCAGCCTCCCCCTCCCCCTCCCGCCGGCCCGGGTAGAGGTGGATGCCGAGCACTACAGCGTGGAGGGGGTACGCCCGGATGGCAGCGCCGAGGGGCAGCTACTGCTGCGCGCCGAACGCGGCAGCAGCGGCGCCGCGCAAGCGCTGGAGCCGACCCCCATTCCCCCCTTCCTGCGGGTAGAACGCACCCTGCGCCTCGGCCTGGAGTGGCGGGTAGAGAACCGGATCAGCCGCCTCTCCCCGGCCGACAGTGGCATCGCCTTACGGGTCCCACTGCTACCCGGGGAGTCGGTGGTGGATGACAACGTGCGCAGCGAGGCGGGCACGGCGCTGATCCAACTCGGCATCGGTCAGCGCCAACTCAGCTGGCAGTCAACCCTCAACCGCGTCGATCAACTCACCCTCACCGCCTCCCAACACCACGACTGGAGCGAGGTGTGGCGGATTGAGGTGAGCCCCATCTGGCACTGGACAGCCAGCGGCCTACCCCCCAGCAAGCGTGCCGACCCTGCGGCCCTCCCCGAGTGGCAGCCGTGGCCAGGCGAGAGCCTCCACCTCACCATCGACCGCCCCGCAGCCCAGGTGGGCCCCACCGTCACCGTAGAGCAGGTTGAGTTGGCCCTCACCCCCGGCGCCGACACCACCCACGGCCACCTCAGCGCCAGCCTGCGCAGTAGCCGCGGCGGCCACCACACCCTTCGCCTACCCGCAGGGGCCACCCTCCAGGGGATCACCCTGGATGGAGAGCCCCAGCCAATCCCCACCGGCCATGAGGTGACCCTGCCCCTCCGGCCGGCCACCCAGACACTCAGCCTCGACTGGCGCGAGGCGCGCGGCATGGAGGGGCACTTTACGACCAGTGAGGTCGATCTCGGCGCCGCCGGGGCCAACGCCCGCCTCCAGCTCACCCTGCCGGAGGGGCGTTGGCTCATCTGGACCAGCGGCCCCCTACTAGGGCCAGTGGTACTCTTCTGGGGCACCCTGCTCCTCACCGCCGTTGCCGCCCTGCTGGCCAGCCGCTGGCGCGCCCTGCCCCTCCACTATGGCCACTGGCTACTGCTCGGGGCCGGGCTACTCCAGGCCGCCCCGCTCACCCTGCTACCAGTACTACTCTGGTTGGCGACCCTGGCCCTCCGCCGACGGCTGGCCGACGGCAGCGCCCCGTGGCGCCTCGCCCTATTGCAACTACTGCTCCCCCTGCTCACCATCGGCGCCCTGCTGGCCCTGCTCTACGCCATCCAGCACGGACTACTCGCCTACCCCGACATGCTGGTGAGCGGCAATGGCTCCAGCGGCCACTGGCTCGCCTGGTACCAAGACCGCTTCACCAGCCAGCTCCCCACCGCCACCGCCATCACCCTGCCACTCTGGGTATTCCGGCTGCTGATGCTGGGTTGGGCGCTCTGGCTCGCCTTTGCCCTCATCCGTTGGCTACGCTGGGGCTGGGAGAGCTACACCCTGGGCGGCCTCTGGCCGCCCCTACCGTGGCAGCGGCGTAAACCGGCCAACCCATAAGCCCAATCCCGCCCGCAGAGTAGGTCATTGCGGACTACCCTGTGGGGCGGTGCCCACCCCACCCGAGAGCCAAGCCTATGTCCAGCAACGACCAAGAGACCCTAGTCCTCCTACCGGCCCACGACTTCCAACAGATCCGGCTGGTGGCCGTCCCCGCCGACTTCAGCGAACGTGACGCCGTGCGCCACCTCACCGCCCTCATCGCCACCGTGCAGCAGGAGAACCCCGACTGGAGTTGGGAGCAGCTGGCCCAAACCCTGGAAGACCACGGCATCCATCCCGTCGATTTCATACTGGGACCAGAGCTGAACCGCCCCTAACAGCGGCGGTGGACACAAACAACGAGTGACAGGGAACAACCACCACCGTTACACTAACCAGCTCTACACTTGGGGGCGACATGGCTTCGACGTGGGTCGCAAAACCTAAGGTGCATGCCGAGGTGCGGTGCCCTCGTTAAACACGCTGCAAACTTACAGACGCCAACGACGACGTCTACTCTCTCGCCGCTTAAGGCGTGAGCCTTCGCCCGGGTGTGCCTGTACGCCCGGAGCCCCGCAAGGGGCATCGGGGGTCATCTCATACAGGATCGCGAGGGGGTTCCTGGCCCGGGAATGCCCAGCTAAAACCAACGGGCTCGCCGTCTGTCTTCCCTGCCCGTCGGGTAGCAGCCGGTTAAATCAATCGACCGGGCTAAGCATGTAGAGCCGAGGGCGGAGGGCTTACGGACGCGGGTTCGATTCCCGCCGCCTCCACCATTTATATTTAAAGACAAACCCGTCTACTAACCGCGTCCGGTTGGTGGACGGGTTTTGTTTTTCTGCGTATTGTCAGCGAGTTGCGTCGCTTTCAGGCGGTCGGCGCAGCCACCCCGATCACTCCCTTTTCGGGAAATCCATCACACCCGGCTTCTCTTTCGGCTCCAAATTCTCCGCATTGTTACCCCCCTTCTCCGGACCTCGTCCAGACGCTTGTATTTTTTTCCTGCAACCGCTGTTCGGCGATCTGATGAACAGGGATGTTCGAATGCCGCGAAGCACAGGACGTGCGAGAGCGGCCTTCGGCAAACGGGTTGATACTTTTCATGATTCCGTCAAACAGATCGTTGATATCCATGGATGGTCGCTCCTCGTTGTGAATTCTGACTGCTTCCCCGCTTACTTATTGGAGAGACGGAGAAAGTGTCGGGTGGTGGCTGAAATTTTTTCGTGTTGACCTCCTGGGGCTTACTTACCGGGGGGCGCTGGGACGTGTCGGAAAAATCCAGCAACTGGCCAGATCCCCTGTTTTCTTCTTGTTTTTATAGGTGGCCAGGGTTATCTCTTTTCATCAATTTTTCACTACAAATCTCTTCCGAACGGTGAGGTCATGGATAAAATCGACAAATGGCTGACCATTGATGAACTGGCGGGCTACATCAAGATGAGCCGGACCAAGCTCTACGGCATGGCCCAGCGCGGCGAGGTTCCTGCCTCGAAGATCGGCACCCAGTGGCGTTTCGACCGGGAGGAGATCGATCAGTGGATGAAGGCGCACGCGACCGGAAATGTCGGAGCTGACAATAAGGACAAGAAGCAATGAACGGTGAAACCCACAGCCAACTGGCCCACTTTATCTGGTCCATCTGCAACCTGCTGCGCGGCCCCTACAAGCGCAACGAATACCGCAAGGTCATCCTGCCGCTGACGGTCCTGCGCCGCTTCGAGTGCCTGCTGGAGCCGACTCGCCAGGCCGCCCTTGAAGCGTTCCCGTCGCTGAAGACCAAGCCCGAGCGTGTCCAGCAGGCACGGTTGCAGCAGATTACCGGCCACCGCTTCTACAAGCTGACCCTGCGCGAGGTGGATCGGGCAAGAAACGTCAAACTCTCCACCCCCGAGCTGAAGGCGGTGCTGGTGGCCCTGGGCGAACGCGACGAGAGCGCCGAGATCTGTCGCGACAAGCGGGGCGAGCCGGAGCCGGACAGCGACCTGCGCGACACCGAAACCGTGCCGCTCAAGGAGGAGAACGAGGAGTACTTTCGGCGCGAGGTGCTGCCCCACGTGCCCGACGCCTGGATCGACCACGCCAAGACCAAGGTCGGCTACGAGATCCCCCTCAACCGCCACTTCTACCGCTACGATCCGCCGCGCGAGCTGGAGGAGATCGAGGCCGAGATCAAGGGGTTGGAGGGGGAGATTCTGGAGCTGCTGAGAGAGGTGACGGCGTGAGCATCGACCGGCCGGAAAGCGCGCTCCCCGGCATCTTGAACGAGCTGCGGAAGCTACCCCGCGAAACCGAATGGGTGGAGTTCAAGCACAACAATGCCGAGCCGGATGAGATCGGCGAGTACCTCTCCGCCTTGGCCAACGCCGCCGCCCTGATCGGCAAGGTAAGCGCCTGGCTTGTCTGGGGCCTGGATAACGGAACCCACGAGATCATCGGCACCACCTTCAACCCGGCATCAACCAAGGTCGGCAACGAGGAGTTGGAAAGCTGGTTGCTGCGCCTGCTCTCGCCCAAGATCAACTTCCGCCTTTATGCCTTTGAGGCCAAGGACAAACCGGTCGTCCTGCTGGAGATCGGCGCGGCCTTCCGCCACCCGGTGCAGTTCAAGGGCACCGAATACATCCGCATCGGCTCCTACAAAAAGAGGCTGAAGGATTTCCCGGAAAAGGAGCGTGAGCTTTGGCGGGTATTCGACCGCACCCCCTTTGAAAAGGAGATTGCCGCCGAAAGCGTCGCCGCCGAGGAGGTGCTCAAGCTGCTCGACTATCCGGCCTATTTCGACCTGCTCTCCCTCCCGCTACCCGAAGGCCGGGAGGGCATTCTGGCCGCCCTGGCGGCCGACGACATGATCGCCCCGGGCAAAGGCGGCAAATGGGATATCACCAACCTGGGGGCCGTGCTGTTGGCCAAGCGGCTGGCCGATTTCCGTACGCTTGCGCGCAAGGCGGTGCGGGTGGTGCAGTACAAAGGCGCAGGCCGGGTGGAGACGATTCGCGAGCAAGTGGGCGCCAACGGGTACGCTGCCGGCTTCGAGGGGCTGATCGGCTCCGTCACCAACCTGCTGCCCAGCAACGAGGTGATCGGCCAGGCCCTGCGCAGGCAGGTGCCCATGTTCCCGGAACTGGCCATCCGCGAGCTGGTGGCCAACGCCATCATCCATCAGGATTTCCACCTCACCGGTACCGGGCCCATGGTGGAGATCTTTGCCGACCGCATGGAGATCACCAACCCCGGCCTGCCGCTGGTGCAGACCGACCGCTTTCTCGACAGCCCGCCCCGCTCCCGCAACGAGGCGCTGGCCTCCTTCATGCGCCGCATTGGCGTCTGCGAGGAGCGCGGCAGCGGCGTGGACAAGGTCGTCTCCCAGACCGAGCTCTACCAGCTCCCCGCACCGCTCTTCGAAACCACGGATGAACACACCCGTGCCGTGCTCTTCGCCCACCGTGAGTTGAAGGAGATGGACAAGGCCGATCGTATCCGTGCCTGCTACCTGCACGCCTGCCTGCGCTACGTGCAACGGGACTATATGACCAACACCACCCTGCGGGAACGGTTCGGGATCGACGAGAAGAACAGCGCCGTGGCCTCCCGCTTGATCAAGGATGCGCTGGATGCCGGTCTGATTGTCCCCTATGACGAAAAGGCCGGGCGTAAATACATGAAATACCTGCCAGGATGGGCCAGATGAGCAAGCGACTTTTATTTGACGGTCATTTGATGGATAGCCCCTTCTCGCTGGGGTATGTCAGCGTTAACTGCCGCAATAACAAGGGGTTAGTCCTGTGGGGTTTATTTGATGGTTATTTGACTGAGAGGGGCTTCCTAAGTTGGGCCAGAGCGGCGATGGGCCCACGGAAAACACTGAAAGACATGGACGGGGTTTCTCGGTTCAGTGAGTTCCGTGCCTTCCGCGAACGGAAAAGGGGACTGGCATGAGGCATCCGGCGTATCCCGAATACAAAGAGAGCGGCGTCCAGTGGCTCAGGCAGGTGCCGGGGCATTGGGAGGTGAAGCGGCTGAAATACTCAGCCACGATAAATGATGAAGCCTTGCCGGAAACGACTGACCCAGACTTTGAGTTCAGCTATGTCGATATCGGCAGCGTGAATCCGGTAGAAGACATCACGAACATGGAAACAATGACTTTTGAAAATGCTCCTTCAAGGGCACGGCGTAAGGTCGCGCCGGGAGATACGATTGTTTCCACGGTCCGAACTTATCTTCGAGCAACTGCTCCCATTCTAGAATCCGCCGAAACCCTTATTGTTTCAACAGGATTTGCGGTCATTCAGCCTAGAAAATTGCTCTCAGGTTTTCTGGCGTATGCGCTACGAGAGTCTTCTTTTGTCGAAAGCGTTGTCGCGCGATCGACAGGGGTCAGCTATCCAGCTGTGAATGCTTCAGAGATTGGCGACATTGCGATCCCATTACCCTCTGAAGATGAACAAACCGCCATCGCCGACTTTCTCGACCGGGAGATGGGGCGGATCGATACGCTGGTGGCGAAGAAACGGCGACTGATCGCGCTGCTCAAGGAGAAGCGCACCGCGCGCATCTCCCGCACCGTTACCTGTGGCCTGCCCGCAGACGCCGCCCGCGAATTCGGCCTCGAACCCCACACCCGCTTCAAGGATTCCGGCATCGAATGGCTTGGTCAGGTGCCGGAGGGGTGGGAGGTACTGCCGTTCACAAAATTTGTTAATGACAAGTCGGACTATCGAGGCAAAATGCCAGAGAAAACAGATAATGGCATCTTTCTTGTGACGGCGAAAAATGTCCAGATGGGTTTCATCGATTATGAGACGTCTAAAGAGTACGTTGCCGAAGAAGATTACGATGCAATCATGCAGTGAGGCCTGCCAAAGTTAGGCGATATTCTCTTTACAACAGAAGCACCATTGGGGAATGTTGCGCTTGTAGACAATGAAAACATTGCGATGGCCCAACGAATAATTCGCTTCCGGATGACAGCAGCCAGATTCGAATCCAAGCTCACACTCTATGGCATGATGTCAGATCATTACCAAAATCAGCTTAAAAGCCTATCCACAGGCTCGACTACCGAGGGAGTGAAGGCCAGCAAACTCACAATATTGAGATCAATTTGTCCTCCTCTCCCGGAGCAAACCGCCATCGCTACCTACCTCGACTGCGAAACTACCAAGATAGACAAACTGGTGGAGAAGGTCGATGCCGCCATCTCCCGCTTGCAGGAGTACCGCACCGCCCTGATCACCGCCGCCACCACCGGCAAGATCAGTGTGCGCAATCAAGAAACGAACAGAGGAGTACGCCATGCGTCTGCTGCACTACCTTGAAATCCAGAACTTCAAACGGTTTGGCGACAAGCAACGCATTGAACTCGACCATCCTGCCGTGCTGATCGGACCGAACAACTGCGGCAAGACAACGGCCATTCAGGCGATCGCGCTCTGGTCGCAGGCGGTCAAGACATGGCTGGATGCCAAACGCAATTCCAGCGCCAAGGAGCGTACCGCCACAGCACTCAACCGTTTGAATATCGTCGCTGTGCCAGTGCAGCGTACCCGTTACTTTTGGCACAACACCCATGTGCGTACCGGCAGCATGGATATCCCGCTGCTGATTACCTTGGGCGTGATGCATGACAACAAGGTCGAGCCCTGAGGAATCCCCACGAATTCTTGACCTAACTTGTTGAATAAATTATGCGGTAGGAGTGGCGTACATCGGAAAAACATGATCTCCTAGAGGCGCCAACCTAACGAGGAGAACGCCGATGCACGCCACCGACCTGATTGAGACCCACATCCGCCCGCATTGTCAATCGCTTCACAAGAAGCGCTTCGATGTGCTCCCGATC
>QKFD01000112.1 GCA_003251535.1 Chromatiales bacterium
CCCCCCAACGCAACAAGGCCCGCCAATGGCGGGCCTTGTTGCGTTGGGGGGGCAGCACACCCCACCCCGCTTTACTCAGCAAGGGTTAGATAAACGAGCGGGCCAGCTGCAGCAGACCAAAGGCGATCACCAGCGCTCCGGCAGCATGACGCACCACCGCCCGGCGTAGGAAGTGGCCCAGGCGGGCGGCAAACATCCCCATGGCAAACAAGTTGGGCAGAGTGCCAAGCCCAAACGAGAGTAGTAGTAGCGCCCCTTCCAATGGCCCAGCCGAGGTGATGGCCCAAATGAGCACCGTATAGACCAGTCCACAAGGTAGCCAGCCCCATACCAGGCCGAAAGCAAAGGCCTGACCCAGCGAGCGGACCGGCAACAGGCGCCGCCCCAACGGCTCTAGCAGACGCCATACCGGCTTACCTACCCGCTCCAGTTGCACCAGTCCGGACCACCAGCCGCCAAGGTAGAGACCCAGCACCACCATAAACAGCCCAGAGAGCATCTGGAGCCCAAGGCGAAAATGGGCTTGGGCGGTCATCTGAGCCGCCACCAAACCGACACCACCCACTAACATTCCAGCGAGGGCGTAGCTCAGGAGCCGACCGCTGTTGTAGGCCAACAGATAGGGAAACAGCCGCGTTCCCTGACCCCTCACGGGCTCAGGCAGCCCAAAGCAGAGCGCCCCCACCAGCGCCCCGCACATCGCAGCACAGTGCACGCCGCCAAACAGTCCAAGGAGCAGGGCGGCGAGGTAGGAACTCTCATGCATAGGGAAAAGGCCTGGGCGCGGAACAGCGTGCGATTATAGAGCCCCTGGTGGCCTGAGGGGCTATCATGCCCCCTCTTCTGCCACTGCCCCCGCCTGCCATGTCCCCCGAGAGCCGCCCACCAATATTGCAATCCAAGCTGTTCTGGGTGGGGATCCTCTACTTCGCCCAGGGCTTCCCCATGGGTATGTTCTATGACGTATTTCCCGTCTATTTCCGGCAGCAGGGGGTGAATCTCTCCGAGATAGGCTTTCTCAGCCTGCTCGGTCTGGCGTGGACACTCAAATTCCTCTGGGCACCGGCCATCGATCACTTCCGTCACCATCGGCGCTGGATGGCAGCAGCGGATCTAGGCATGGGTTTAGTGGCCCTGAGTCTTGCTATCCATGCCGACTTTGGGCCGTGGGTGTGGGTCACCGTGGCACTGTTTACCCTGCTCTCTGCCACCAATGATATTGCTACCGATGGTTACACCATCGAGCGATTGGAGCGGCAAGAGTTGGGGCTCGCCAATGGCCTACGGATTGGCCTATATCGGGTCGGTATGTTGGCGGCAGGCGCGGTGTTAATGCTCAGCGACTGGCTCGGCTGGGCGGGCTCCTACGCCAGCGCCGCGGCCCTCTCTTGTCTACTCGCCTTGGTGGTACTGCAAGCCCCCCGCGAGCAGCCAGCGCCGTCAAACACCGACTCAGCAACCAACTCGGCGATCAGAGAGGAGCTGGCGGATCTACTCCGTCGCCCTCTAGCACTGGCGGCCATTATCGGCCTGTTTCTAGTGGCCGTTGCCCTCGCCGATATCTCTCTCCACTTCTCCCGCCACTATCCCAATTTCTGGCTCTATGGGATCGCCTTAGGGGCACTGCCCCCACTCCTGGTCCTGCTGCACCAACTCCCCGAGAGACCAGAGCAGCATCACCAGAGAGCCGCCGTGCGCGGCCCACTATTTGGCGCGCTGTTGGAGCTGTTTGGGCGGCCGGCCATGTTACCCGTCGCGCTATTCATCCTGACCTTCAAGTTGGGCGATACGGCCATGGGCTTCATGGTCAAACCGTTCTGGGTAGATGCGGGCTTCTCGGCCAGCGAGATTGGTCTGGTCTCCGTCAACGTGGGTCTGGCGCTTTCAGTGGCTGGCGGTGTGGTTGGGGGCTGGCTCACCGACCGGCTTGGTATCTTTCACGGCCTGTGGCTATTGGGGTTGACCCAGGCGCTCTCCAATCTTGGATATGCTGCGGTGGCGTGGTGGCTGCCATTGGGAGATGGTGCGGTGCTTGGTGATCTTGAGCGTCTGGCACTCTATAGCGCCTCAGGTCTCGAATCCTTCACCGGCGGGCTTGGTACCGGGGCCTTCCTTGCCTTCCTCATGGCCATCGTAGATAGGCGGCGAGCGGCGACCGAGTATGCGCTGCTCTCCTCCCTCTTTGCCCTCAGCCGCTCGCTCGCCGGTTGGGGAGGCGGTTTCGGTGCCGAGTCCTGGGGCTATGCCCCCTTCTTCTTGTTCACCTTCTTTCTCTCCTTTCCTGCCTATCTGTTGCTGCCTTGGGTGTATCAAATGCTGTCCCGTACAGAGAGTGGCGCCAAGGGAGGACAGTAACGAAACAATTGGGTATCCTGAAGCCAAATCGCTCCCGAACACTAGGCAGAGTCGCGGCCTCTAACGTGAAGTAGAGCGCGATAGGGGGCGGCAACACACCACGATCTGGCGAGTACAGCGGCGAATACCCAGCACCAAGAGGCGACTGGCCAAAACAGATGATCCCCTGTGTGGCGCTGAGGGTCCTGCAATCGAACTCCCGGCAGCGAAGCTTCCGATACGGCCCTACCATAAGACGGTGCTAAACCGGTGTAGCGGGCGTAGGGGGAGATGCCAGAGGTTCCGCTAGCCCCTACCTCAGCCAGCGCCACCCATTCGGGCAGGTATGTTGAATGGGTAGCTTCAGGGGACCCACCCACAGCTGCGCTATCCCCGGCCGCTAGAGGTCGGCAGACACCCAACCATCCATCGCGTGGGAACCGCTCCATGCCACAAACAGATCCACAAGCAGTCATCCAGGGGCTTATCCAAGCCGACCTATTCCATACAGAACAAGACAACCGGCCGCGCCCCTCCCGCCCCACCGTGACCGTCTCCCGTGATTTCGGGTCTGGGGGGCACATCATTGCCCAACGGGTGGCCGAGCGACTGGGCGTGCCTCTTTGGGATCGGGGGATCCTCGACTCCATCGCCCAATATGCCCAGGTCGCACCGGAGTTGATGGATCAACTGGACGAGAAGGTGCAGCAACGGCACGACGCCTGGCTCTATAACCTGCTCTCCGGGCAGAACGCCTTCCTCACCTCCTACCGTCGCCACTTGGTCAACGTCGTCCTCGCCTTGGCAGAGAGTGGAGCGGTGATCCTTGGACGGGGCGCCCACCTCATCCTGGCGACCCGCCCTGTGCTCAAGGTACGGGTAGTGGGCTCGCCGTATCAGTGCGCTACCCGGGTAGCCACACGGGAGGGGATCGATCCTGAGACGGCACTAGAGAAGGTGGCTGCGGTCAACCGCGAGCGCGAACACTACCTGTGGAATCTGTTCCGCCACCACATAGATGAGGCGACCACCTTCGATTTGGTGATCAACAGCGATAAGTTTGGTGATCGCTGGGATGATATCGCCAGTCTGATTATTGATGTCTTGGCACGCACCGGACTGGCCAGCCACCACCCTGGAGCGGCCCCATGAGCCAGAGTCCACGCAACCCACAACTCCAGCTCACCATCGTCAGCGCCCACCAGCAGATCTTTTCCGGCCCGGTGCGGATGGTCTCGGCCCGCTCCGTGGTCGGTGACCTTGGCATCCTGCCACGCCACACCCCCCTGCTCACACTGCTACAACCCGGAGAGGTGCGGATCCAGATGCCGGAGGGAGACGAGGAGTTCATCTACGTCTCCGGTGGCATGATGGAGGTGCAGCCCTTTGCCGTCACCATCCTGGCGGACACCGCCCTGCGCTCCGACCAGATAGACGAAGAGGCGGCCCAAGCGGCGCGGCGCAAGGCCGAAGAGACCATCCGCAACAGTATGCTCTTCTCTGACCGCGACAAGGCGCACGCCGAGCTGCTCAAGGCGGTGGCCCAACTGCAAACCTTGCAGGACGCCCGGCGACGGCGCAAAAGGTAGTGGCCTCGCATAAGACACCCCACGAGATTGACAGCACAAGGGTCAGGGACTATTCAATCATCCGATGGATCGGAACCTCCCGTTGTTTTGCCATGATCCATCGATAATCCAACAAGGAGAGCGGACGATGAGGATCAGATCATTGGTCAAGGCGGTCGCCGTGGCGACCACTCTCGGTCTTTCCGCACTGGCCAGCCAACCCGCCCAAGCGTGGTGGTGGCCGTGGAGCAATGGCTGGGGTGGTGGTCCGTGGGACTGGGGTGGCAGCCCTTATGGCTACTATCCCTATGGAGGAGGCTGGGGTAACCCCTATTGGAGTGGCTATGGTGCCCCCTACTATGGTGGCCCTTACGCCCCCTACTACGGTGGCTGGGGTCAACCTTGGGGATATGGTTACACCCCCTATTGGGGGGGCTATGCCCCGCCGCCGGCACCAACCACGGGGAGCGATAGTAGCAGTAGTCAGTAGTCACCCCTCTGCAACGAAAAACCGGCGCCATGGCGCCGGTTTTTCGTTCAATGAGAGAGGCTGCGGCTATTGAAGCGGACGTGGAATAGGCACCTTGCTACCATCATCCGCCACGCAGACGAAGCTCACCTCCGTGGCGAAGACAATCTCCTCCTGCCCACTCTCAATATCGTCGGCATAGACCTCCACCCGGTACTGCACGGAAGAGTTGCCTAAGCGAGAGCGCTCCACCGAGAAGCGAAGGATGGCGCCATTGCGCACCGCCTTGCGGAACTCCACCCGATCCATCCCGATGGTGACAAACCGGCAGCCGGGAAACTCCAGGCTAGCGGCGATCCAGGCGTACTCATCCACCCACTTCAGCATGTTGCCGCCGAACAGATAGCTGTAGTGGTTAAGGTGCTCGGGGAGGACTAGCTTGTAGTTTTCCATTGGCGCGACGCCCCCAGGAGGCCGTTAGCCCCTATTCAGAACTCACCCGCGTGGTAACTGGCACTCAACTCATGCACCGCATCGATGAAGACCCGGGCGCGCTCAGGATCCACCCCTTGGTGAATACCATGCCCCAGGTTAAACACGTGACCGTTACCATGGCCAAAGCTGGCGAGGATCTCCGCCACTTCGGCCCGAATGCGCTCTGGCGGTGCATAAAGTACGCTGGGATCCATATTGCCCTGGAGGGCCACCCTCTCCCCCACTCGACGCCGCGCCTCTCCTAGATCAGTAGTCCAGTCGAGCCCCAGGGCATCGCAGCCCGTGGCGGCCATCGCCTCCAACCACTGCCCACCCCCCTTAGTGAAGAGGATGATAGGGACCCGTCGCCCCTCTGCCTCCCGCGTCACGCCAGCCACAATCTGCTGCATGTAGTCGAGGGAGAACGCCTTGTAGTCCCGTGGCGTCAGCACTCCACCCCAGGTATCAAACACCATCACCGCCTGGGCACCAGCGGCAATCTGGGCATTGAGATAGAGGGTGACCGACCTCGCCAGCTTATCTAACAGCTGGTGCATTAGATCGGGACGAGAGAAGAGCATCCCCTTGACCTTGGAGAACTCCTTGGTGCTTCCCCCCTCTACCATGTAGGTCGCCAAGGTCCAGGGGCTACCAGAGAAGCCGATGAGCGGTACCCGACCAGCCAGGGCACCGCGAATGGTGCGCACCGCATCCATCACGTAGCGCAGCTCATCCTCTGGATCCGGCACCGGAAGCTGGAGTACGTCGGCCTCTGACTGCACCGGAGACTTGAAGCGGGGGCCCTCACCCTGCTCAAAGTAGAGACCAAGCCCCATGGCATCGGGGATGGTGAGGATATCGGAGAAGAGGATGGCGGCATCTAACGGGAAGCGCTCCAACGGCTGGAGGGTCACCTCACAAGCCAGCTCTGGATTCTTACAGAGGCTCATGAAGTCACCTGCCCGTCCCCTAGTCGCCCGATACTCCGGTAGATAGCGCCCAGCCTGACGCATCATCCAGACGGGCGTGACATCGACGGGCTGCCGCAGCAGGGCACGGAGGAATCTATCGTTCTTGAGATCGGCCATGGGGACACTCAACCGCAGGGCGCACAGGGCGCAGACAGGGATAGCGGCAGGCCCAACGGGGGGATTCCCCATTGGGCCTGCCGGCGTGAAGCGTACCAACGTCGCTTGGGACGGGTAGCGGCGGCAATCTTTAGGAGACTAAAGGCGCCGCGATAGCTAGCAGGGTGGCGAAGTGACCCTACCGAGGCGGCCCCCAGATGGGCACTTAGCGGCCTCTGGGGAACCCACTCAGACGTTCAAATAGTCGAGAATGCCCTCGGCGGCCTTGCGCCCCTCCCAGATGGCCGTCACCACTAGGTCAGAACCGCGCACCATGTCCCCGCCAGCAAACACCTTGGAGTTGGTGGTCTGCATCTTAAATGCCCCCCCCTCCGGCGCCTTGACCCGGCCTCGCTCATCCACCTCGATACCGTGCTCGGCAAACCAAGGCTGCGGGCTAGGGCGAAAACCGAAGGCGATGAGCACGCGATCCGCTGGCACGATCTCCTCAGAACCGGGGATCACCTGTGGGGTTCTACGCCCCCGGGCATCCGCAGGCCCCAGTTCGGTGGTCACCAGCTTGACCCCCTCCACCTTGCCGTTACCGATGATCTCCACCGGCTGCCGATTCCAGAGGAACTTGACCCCCTCCTCCTTGGCGTTGGCCACCTCACGCTTAGAGCCGGGCATGTTGGCCTCATCACGGCGATAGGCGCAGGTCACGGAGGCAGCGCCTTGACGGATGGAGGTGCGGTTGCAGTCCATAGCGGTGTCACCACCGCCCAACACCACCACCCGCTCACCCTGCATCGAGAGGTAGTCGGCTGCCTCTTTCTCGTAGCCGTGGCAGTGATTGATGTTGGAGATCAGGAAATCGAGCGCGGCATAGACCCCGGGCAGGTCTTCACCCGGGAAGCCACCCTTCATGTAGTTGTATGTCCCCATGCCGAGGAATACGGCGTCGTACTCACCCAGCATGGCCTCAAACGTGATGTCCTTACCCACCTCGACACCGAGGCGGAACTCCACCCCCATCTCCTCGAACACCTGGCGGCGGCGTTTCATCACCTCCTTCTCCAGTTTGAACTCGGGGATACCGAAGGTGAGCAGACCACCGATCTCGGGGTAGCGATCAAACACCACTACCTTGACCCCATTACGGGTCAACACATCGGCACAGGCGAGGCCTGCGGGGCCCGCCCCCACCACCGCCACGGTGCGGCCTGTCGCCTTGACCTCACTGAGGTCGGGGCGCCAGCCCTGGGCAAAGGCGTTGTCTGTGATGTAACGCTCCACCGCCCCGATGGTGACGGCACCAAAGCCATCGTTCAGGGTACAGGCCCCCTCGCACAGCCGGTCTTGGGGGCAGACCCGACCGCACACCTCGGGCAGCGAGTTGGTGCGGTGGGAAAGCTCGGCCGCCTCGAACAGGTTGTTCTCGGCAACCAACTTCAACCAGTAGGGAATGAAGTTGTGAACCGGGCAGCGCCAGGAGCAGTAGGGATTACCGCAGGCGAGGCAGCGCTCCGCCTGGCTAGCGGCGCTCTCCTGGACGAAGGGATCGTAGATCTCCCGGAACTGATGGATGCGCACCTCGACCGGTTTCTTCTCCGGGTCGAGCCGTGGCACTTGGAGAAACTGAAAATCGTTACCCATGGTTCTCTCCGCACCTCACGCCGCGCGTTCTAGGGTATCGAGCAGGGTACCTATCTCGGATGCCTTGGGCTTGACCAGCCAGAACTTATCCACGAAGTCGGAGAAGTTCGCCAGGATCTCGGCGCCCCAAACGCTCCCCGTTAGGGCAACGTGCTCCTCGATCAGGCCTCGCAGATGCTCGCGGTGGGCCGCTGTCCGCTCATCGGTGATGGGATGGACGTCGATCAGCTCGTGGTTGTAACGGCGCGCAAATCCACCATCCTCATCGAGGATGTAGGCAAAGCCTCCGGTCATGCCAGCACCAAAGTTGACGCCAGTGGGGCCTAGCACCGTGATACAGCCACCGGTCATGTATTCACAACCGTGGTCACCCACCGCCTCCACCACGGCGTTGACACCGGAGTTGCGCACCGCAAAGCGCTCCCCGGCCTGGCCGGCCGCAAACAGCTTGCCGCCCGTCGCGCCGTAGAGGCAGGTGTTGCCGATGATGACGGTATCGCGGGCAATGAAGCCGGAGTTCACCGGTGGACGGATGGCGATCACCCCCCCGGCCATCCCCTTGCCTACATAGTCGTTGGCATCGCCCTCCAGCAGCAGGTGGAGACCCCCGGCATTCCACACCCCGAAGCTCTGCCCCGCCGTACCGCGCAGCTTGACCACCAGGGGTTGGCCTGCCATCCCCTGATTGCCCCAGTGCTTGGCGATCTCGCCGGAGAGGCGTGCGCCGATGGAGCGATGGGTGTTACGCACCTCATAGCTGAACTCACCACCGCGCTTCTCGACGATGGCGGAGCGGCACTCTGCCACCATCTGATCGGCCAATTCACCGCGATCAAACGGCTCATTGCGTTCAACGGTACACCACTGCGCCTTCTGCTCCGGCTCCAGCCCACCCCGCAAGATGGGGGAGAGATCCAGACGGCGCTGCTTAGGTGTATAGCCCTCGATCGCCTCTAGCAGATCTGTGCGACCGATGAGATCTTGCAGCTTGCGCACCCCCAGCTTGGCCATCCACTCCCGCGTCTCACGGGCGATGAACTGGAAGTAGCGCATCACCATCTCGGGCAGGCCGATAAAGTGATCTTTGCGCAGCTTCTCATCCTGCGTGGCAACGCCAGTGGCGCAGTTATTGAGGTGGCAGATACGCAGATATTTACAGCCCAAGGCCACCATCGGCCCAGTACCGAAACCGAAGCTCTCGGCCCCCAGAATAGCCGCCTTGACCACATCGAGGCCGGTCTTTAGACCACCATCGGTCTGTACCCGAACCTTATCGCGCAGCTCGTTGGCCACCAGGATCTGGTGGGTCTCCGCCAATCCCAACTCCCAGGGAGAGCCGGCGTATTTGACCGAGGTGAGCGGACTCGCACCGGTGCCACCGTCATAACCAGAGATGGTGATGAGGTCGGCATAGGCCTTGGCCACACCGGCTGCAATGGTCCCAACCCCCGCCTCGGCCACCAATTTGACCGACACCAACGCCTCGGGATTGACCTGCTTCAGATCAAAAATGAGCTGAGCCAGGTCCTCGATGGAGTAGATATCGTGGTGCGGCGGCGGTGAGATGAGGGCGACACCGGGATTGGAGTAGCGCAGCTTGGCGATCAGGCCATTGACCTTATGGCCCGGCAGCTGGCCCCCCTCACCCGGCTTAGCACCCTGGGCGATCTTGATCTGGAGCACCTCGGCGTTGACCAGATAGTGCGGGGTCACGCCAAAACGCCCAGAGGCCACCTGCTTGATCTTGGAGCGGCGCTCGGTGCCATAACGCGCCGGATCCTCACCACCCTCGCCGGAGTTGGAGCGCCCGCCGAGGCGGTTCATCGCCTCCGCCAGGGCCTCATGGGCCTCCGGGGAGAGGGCCCCGAGTGACATACCGGCCGAGTCGAAGCGCGGCAGAATCGCCTCTTCGGACTCCACTTCATCGATGGAGATAGCGGTCAGGTCGCTGCGGAAACGGAACATATCGCGCAGCGCTGCTGGCGGCCGCTGGTTGACCAGCTCGGCATAGCGCAGATAGTCGCTATAGTCGCCGCTACGCACCGCCTTGTGCAGGGTCTGTACCACGTCTGGGTTGTAGGCGTGATACTCGCCACCAAACTGGAACTTCAGTAGACCACCCTGCTCGATGCTGCGGCGGCTGCTCCAGGCACGCTGGGCGAGCACCGCCTGATCTAGCGCCAGCTCCTCAAAGCCGGTGCCTTGAAGACGGTTAGTGGTCCCCTTAAAGCAGAGATCCACCACCTCATCGGCCAGACCGACCGACTCGAACAGCTGGGCACCACGGTAGGAGGCGATAGTGGAGATCCCCATCTTGGAGATCACCTTGTATAGCCCCTTGTTGATCCCCTTGCGGTAGTTCTCCACCAGCTTCTCACCGTCGATCCCAGAGACCTCCTTGGTACGCAGCAGGTCGTGCAGCACCTCATAGGCCAGGTAGGGGTAGATGCAGGTGGCGCCGTAGCCGATAAGGGCCGCGCACTGGTGGGGATCCCGCGCCGTTGCGGTCTCCACTACGATGTTGGCATCGCAGCGGCGCCCCTCGGTGATCAAGCGGTGATGGACCGCCCCTGTCGCCAGAAGGGCGTGGATAGGCAGTCGCTCCGGCGAGATAGCACGGTCGGAGAGGACGATAACGACCTTATCCCTCTTCACAGCCGCCACGGCCTGATCGCAGACCGCCGTAATGGCCACCTTGAGGTCACCATCCGCAGGATAGGTGAGGTCGATCCGCTCGCAACCATAGGTGCTGCTATCCAGCCCGATGAGCTTCTCAAACTTGCTGCGCGAGAGGATGGGTGAGTCTACCAAGAGCCGAGCGGCGTGCCCCTCTACCTCGTCAAACAGGTTCTGCTCACGCCCCAGGCAGGTCTCCAGCGACATCACGATCTGCTCGCGCAGCGGGTCGATAGGGGGGTTGGTCACCTGGGCAAACTGCTGCCGGAAGTAGTCGTAGAGCGAGCGGATCTGCTGCGACAACACCGCCATCGGGGTGTCATCCCCCATGGAACCGATGGCCTCTTGGCCCGCCTCGCCGAGGACCCGCAGGACCTGATCACGCTCTTCAAAGGTGACCATGAACAGCTTCTGGTAGACCTCCAGCTGCTGCTCACTCAGCTGTGCCTGCCCGTCCAGTGAGAGGTCGAGTCCGCTCTCCAGACGCTGGGCATGACGATCCAGCCACTGCTTGTAGGGGTGCTGCTGCTTGAGGTGAAGATCCACATCCTCTGGGAGGAGCAACGAACAGCTCTCGGTGTCCGCGGCCAGCATCTGCCCTGGGCGCAAGCGCCCCTTTGCTACCACCGACTCCGGTAGATAGTCAAAGACCCCGATCTCCGAGGCCAAGGTGATGATGCAACCCCGATAGTCACCCTTCTCAGGCGCTACCGCATCAGGCCCCCGGGTGATAACCCAGCGGGCAGGCCGTAGGCCGTTGCGGTCCAGGGTGCAGGCGGCGTATCGGCCATCGGTCAAGACGATGCCGGCCGGGCCATCCCACGGCTCCATGTGCATGGAGTTATATTCGTAGAAGGCGCGCAGGTCCGCATCCATGGTCTGCACGTTCTGCCATGCAGGTGGGATGAGCAGGCGCATCGCCCGGAAGACATCCATCCCACCGGCGACCAGCGCCTCCAACATATTGTCCAGACTGTTGGAGTCAGAGCCCGTCATGGAGACCAGGGGACGCACCTCATCCATCGGCAGCTTGGCCGTGCCCAGCTTGTGGCCACGGGCGATGGACCAGTTGCGATTGCCTTGGATGGTGTTGATCTCGCCGTTATGGGCGAGATAACGGAAGGGCTGCGCCAAGCGCCACTGCGGCCAGGTGTTGGTGGAGAAGCGCTGATGGAAGACACAGAGCGCTGACTCTAGCCGGGGATCGTTCAGATCCTGGTAGAACACCGGTAGATTCTCCGGCATCACCAGGCCCTTGTACGACACCACGCGGGAGGAGAGGCTGGAGATGTAGAAGGCAGGATCGTCCTTCTCGATCACCTTTTCGGTGCGCCGCCGGGCGATATAGAGTTGGCGCTCGAAGTCATCCCCCACCATGTCAGCGGGTGCATTGACGAAGATCTGCTCGATAACCGGCAGGCTCTTCAGCGCCTCTTTGCCACAGGCAGCGGCATTGGTGGGCACCACCCGCCAGCCGGCCACTGCCAGCCCTTGACGGGCCAGGGCCTCGACCAAGGTAGAGCGTGCGGTAGCGGCCAGCGCAGGGTCCTGATTCAGGAAGACCATGCCAACCGCGTAGAGCGGATCAAGCGAGAGCCCTGCCTCGGCAGCAACTGCCCGAAGAAAGCCATCCGGCTTCTTCATCAGCAGGCCGCAGCCATCGCCGGTCTTCCCATCGGCCGCGACGGCGCCACGATGGGTAAGGCGTGCCAAAGCGCCGATGGCAGTCGCCACGGCCCAATGGCTCGGCTTACCGTCCATATGGGCGATGAGACCGAAGCCGCAGTTCTCTCGTTCAAATTCCGGGCGATAGAGCCCGGATCCCAGAATATTTTGGTAGCGCGAGGCCGGATTTTTCATCAGAGCCGACAGCTCCCCATTGACGGGGGACGGAAAAAGGGTCAAGCAGTATACGGCCATCCCCCCTAGGGTTCAATTCCGTTACCCATCTAACGGGGGTGCGAAGCCCCCCTGTGACCGCTTTCCTGCTCTCCGCTACCACCTCAGCGGGGCTGCTCTTGTCCCTGGATAAACATGACCTTATAACCCCTCGCCACCTGGGCATCCCGATGTTTCAACATCGCCTCCTGGGCCGCCTGAAAACTGGGGAAGTGTTCCCGTGCGGTACGCCCACCGCCCCCAGTGGAGCCCCATTCACGCACCAAGGTCCACCCCTCCAGCAGGTCCTCCTGGATGAGTAGTTGGTAGAAACGGGGGGGTCGGTCGTCAGAAACCGAGGTCTGCATATAGATGCGCATGACAGGCCGCGTTGATGGGCGATGGAGGTGGGCCGATCTTTAACTCAGTTAGCAAAACATCACAATGTATACAACGGTAGCGCTGTCCCCTGACGAAGAGCATCAGCCGACCCAGACCGACCCGTTCCGCGTGACGGGGAGATCATGTGAGATCGCTAGGCGAGAAGAGCTTACGATGTTCCAGCAGGGCGTAGCGGTCCGTCATGCCCGCGATATAGTCCGCCACGGCCCGGGCCCGGCCGGTCTCGCCATGTGCCTGCTCGCGCACCTTGACCAACCGCTGGTGCTCTGGCGGCAAGAGGCGCGGCTCAGAGAAGAAGGCATCGAATAACTCTTTCACCACCCGTTGTGACTTACCCATCATGCGCAACACGCGGTAGTGTCGGTAGAGATGGGTCATCAGGAAGCTCTTCATCTGCTGGTGGAGCGCCCCCATTGCAGGGCTGAAACGGATGAGCGGGGTAGCGTAGGCGCGCACGGCATCGATATCAGGCGGTGCCACCTCAGCGAGCGAGGCCAGGCTGGTCTCCAGCAGATCCACCACCTGGCGGTTGATCATGCGCCGCACAATCTCATGCACCAACCGCCGCTCAGGTAGCTCCGGCCAAGTGGCAACAACCAATTGATATTGCTCATCGAACAGGGTCACCTCACGGAGCTGTTGGAGACTCAGTAGACCCGCCCTGATCCCATCATCCACATCGTGGTCGTTGTAGGCGATGGCATCGGCGATATTGGCCACCTGCGCCTCCAGCCCAGGCTGTCCCCCTTCCAGAAAACGGCGACCGACCTCCCCAAGCGTGGCAGCATCGGCCCGAGAGCAGTGCTTCAAGATCCCTTCGCGGGTCTCGTAGGTCAGATTCAATCCAGGAAAATCGGCGTAACGCTCCTCCAGCTCGTCCACCACCCGCAGCGACTGCAGGTTGTGCTCGAACCCGCCAAACGGCTTCATACAGTCGTTGAGGGTATCTTGGCCGGCATGGCCGAAAGGGGTGTGGCCCAGGTCATGGGCGAGGCTGACCGCCTCCGTAAGGTCCTCATTGAGCCCAAGGGCGCGGGCGATTGCCCGCGCAATCTGCGCCACCTCAATGGAGTGGGTGAGGCGGGTACGGAACATGTCCCCCTCATGGTTCACAAACACCTGGGTCTTGTACTCCAGGCGCCGGAACGCGGCTGAGTGGACAATACGATCGCGATCCCGCTGGAAGGGGGATCGGTATTGCGGCGGGGCCTCGGGATAGCGCCTTCCCCGGGAGCGTTCAGGTGACGCAGCAAACGGGGCAAGGGCGCTCATGGGAGAGCTACGCAGCGGCCAGATGCCGCTTTAACGCCCCTTTTATCTGCTCAGGCGCCACCTCACCCGTCACCAAGGAGTCGCCAATTGCCCGCATCAAGACTAGACGCACTCGGCCATCCTGGACCTTTTTGTCGATGGTCATTAGCTCAAAGAAACGCTCTACTGCCATCGATTTTGGTGCCTGCACCGGCAAACCCGCCCGCTCTAAGAGCCGCTGCATTCGCTGCAATGATCCCTCGTCCAGCCAACCAAGCTGCACGGACAGCTCGGCCGCCACTACCATGCCGGCGGCCACTGCCTCACCATGGAGCCACTCGCCATATCCCATCCCGGTCTCAATGGCGTGGCCAAAGGTGTGGCCCAGATTGAGTAGCGCCCGCACCCCACGCTCCCGCTCATCGGCCCCCACCACCTGGGCCTTGATCTGGCAGGAGCGCTCAATAGCGTCACTGAGCAGCGCTTGATCACGAGCAAGCAACCCCTCCATGTGCGCCTCTAGCCACTCAAAGAAGGCCAGATCATTGATGAGGCCATACTTGATCACCTCCGCCATGCCGGCCTTGAGCTGCCGATCTGCCAGCGTATCCAGGGTTCGCGTGTCGGCCACCACGCAACGCGGCTGATGAAAGGCGCCGATCATGTTCTTACCCAGCGGGTGATTGACGCCGGTCTTGCCGCCCACCGATGAGTCCACTTGCGAGAGCAGGGTCGTGGGGATCTGGATGAACGGTACCCCTCGCTGGTAGCAGGCGGCCGCAAAGCCTGTCATGTCCCCCACAACCCCGCCACCCAAGGCCACAAGGGTGCAGCTACGCTCGAAACGCTGCGCCAAAAGGGCGTCAAAAATGGTGTTGACCACGGAGAGGGATTTGAACTCCTCGCCATCGGGCAACACCACCTGCTGCACAGTCTTGTGGCTGAGACTGGCGCGAACTCGCTCCAAATAGAGTGGTGCGACCGTTTCGTTGGTGACAATAAGGACTTGGGAGCCCGCGACAAAGGGCTCAATCAGCTCAGGCTGCCCGAGGAGATCGGGACCGATATAGATGGGGTAGGCACGTTCGCCCAGGTCGACGCGCAAGGTCTTCATCGACGACTATCAACCTCCTCTGAGGTAGAAGCAGCGCTTTCAGCGGCGGAAAATTGGCGCAATATCTGTTGTACGACGCTCCGAACAGAGCGATTGTCGGTATCCACGACGAGATCGGCCACCTCACGGTAGAGCGGATCTCGCACCCGCAAGATCTCCTCTATGCGCGCCCGGGGATTCTCCGTTTGCAGTAGCGGCCGATTACGATCCCTGGCTGTGCGCTTGAACAGCTGCTCAATGGAGGCATTCAGGTAGACCACAAACCCCCGCTCGGCGAGTACTGCACGGTTATGTGGACTGAGGACGGCCCCTCCGCCAGTCGCTAAGACCAGCTCGCGGCCACGGGTCAGCTCCTCGATCACCTGGGTTTCCCGACGGCGAAAACCCTCCTCGCCTTCTACGTCGAAAATCAAAGGGATACTCGCCCCTGTACGACGCACAATCTCATGATCGGAGTCCTCAAAGACCCGATTGAGTGCGGCCGCAAGCTGGCGACCGATGGTGGTCTTACCGGCACCCATCGGACCCACGAGAAAGAGATTACCCCGGGAAGTCATGGAGCGGAAGTATACCGGATGCGCCCCCTGAACGTGCAAACGCCACCCGGGAGGACCCCGGGTGGCGTGACAGCGGCCAGCCGGTACTATTCAGTGAAAACACATACCGGCAAACTAAGCTCCGTTATGAGCAGACTGTCAAGAGTGGACACACTCACCGCAGCACTACCAGCGGATCCTTTACCTGTAACCGTAACCGTGAATACCAGCTCTCCATTTGCATCTGTCACAGGGGGTTCCGAGCTAAGGGTGATATAGGCACTCAACTCCGCGCTTGTAGAAGATCCGACGTTAAGCTGACTATTCGGAAGAGGCTCCCCAAGGACAGTGAGTAGCGTTGCCGTCACCGTGTATACGCTGGTCACAACAGACTCGCTCTCATCAACATCTGGGGTGTTAGTGTCATCCACAGGACACGTTGCCACAGAGTCTGGCGTTATCGATGCAGTTAGAGCAGCAGTAGTAGCAAGCACATACAGGTTCACTACACCATACTGATTACCCTTTTCATCCACGGCCATAATAGCAGGGTTAAAAAACACCACCTGCAACGCAGGTGTGCCATAGGCCATATCGATGTGGACATCAAAGGTTGCACAACCATTTGCACCCGTTACCGGAGGATCTTGGGGAAGGGTATACAGATTAGTAGTTGATCCATAGATCAACGAATCATCTGGATCTAACCATTCAATCTCATGGTACAACTCCAACCCTGGAACTGGGTTTCCTGCAGAGTCCCTAGCACAGAGGGTCACTGTATCTTCGCCTGTTTCAGTGAGCGTCGTCTTCGAGGCCATCAGGGTGAAGTAACCCGGTGCACCAAGGTAAGTTGCCGCCCCTGTATTCAACACAGCGCCCACACCATTTGGACCCTGTGCAGTCAAGACAGCAGCTTGACCAATGCGCGTTGCCGGATAGGTTAGGACGGTAGTCGCAACCCCATCGACGGTATACACAGGGCTCATGATCGAGCCGTACATCGCATGCCCAATAATCCACGGGACAGTGGCGCCGGTGTCGTATTGCCCACCATTAAAGCGTTCGGTCACCGTCAAATCGGCCTCCCCCAATACGCTTGCGACTCGCCATACACCCGTATGGATATCGTTAGCAGAGTTGGGAATCCCATCATCTTTACCATCCAATACCACTCTATCCAGCAGAGGGGTTACGCGATCTGTTACAAATGTTCCATCATTCGCATGAAAATTATATCCACCCTCTTCAGGATTGCCCGCAGCACCCTGAATATCGAAGGTACCAGCCCCCAGATCCGGATAGTTGCTAATAGGCCCATCCACTAAACCAAAGTGGATCAAGGTACCATCGGGCACCGGATTACCATCAGCTGAAGTCGCTATTACGCTGATTACCCGAGAATAGGTACCGTCCTGGTAACCGGTATCAGTGCCATCGCTGTAGTACAGATGGTTCGCCAAGACGGCCTCGGCATAAGACCCAGCGAAGGTCAGGGAAGCCAGCTTACCGTCAGTAATGGTGACATCAATAGAGTTCACCACAGAGGCGCTGATGCCATTATCGACATCGTTGTCGGAGCCATCTGCAGTAACTCGAATCGTGACGGTGCCAGCGAGCGTTCCTGCCTGGAGTGCCACTTGAGCAACACCGGATGTTGTATTGACAGAGATGGTTTGGCCGGTCACTGTCTGGCCGGAAACATCGCGTCCTTGAAGCCGCTCACCTCCCCCTGGACCGCTAACAATCTCAAGCTTCAAGTTGTTACTGCTAGGATTGGCGACAGGCTGGGAGAATGCATCAAGAACCTTCAGAGTCATCATCGCGGAATCAGTCGAGCCAATCCCAGACACATAGAGCACACTCGGCGCCAGGTCACTGAGGATGACGCTCGCAGGCATACCAATCGATCCACCACCGGAACCCACGGTGACGGTGATTTCATCACTGACGGTTATCCCCGACTCCACATCCGTATACGAGGCAACTACCTTCATAGTACCGGCTTGGTCATAGGCCTGTAGCTGCATTTGAGCCAACCCTGCACCTAACGAGACGGGATAGCTCCAATAGGCATCTGGCCCATTATCTGCGTCCGGATCCAGATCCCACACCATGTCATATAGTGCGGCGATACCTGTGGGGGTTGCGGTGAACTGAACGCTGTAATCCTCGCCCGATACCACATTGCCAGCTGCGTCCTTGACATATGCCCGCACGATGGTACGGGTTGAGATATCCCCAGGAACGATGAGATTAGGGTTGAGGGCTAGGGCCGTGCGATCTGCCTCAAGCCGTATTGTGGGTTTAGGGGATGTAAACCCCCCACCACTACCGCCACCGCCACAACCGGCTACACCAACCGCCAGTAGGAAGACGAATATCCGCCCGATGAACGTACGCATAACAAGCTCCATCGAAATTGAGTTCTCATTCATGTGGAACAGCCCGCTCATCCTGTCCCGGTTATGGCGCTACAGAAGAGGCTAAGCCATCACGTAGGATTTTGGGTGTAACGAAGATCAGCAGCTCTGCCTTTTGATCCGTATTCAAGGTATTACGGAACAAGGCCCCCAAAAGCGGCAGATCACCTAGAACAGGGACCTTATCCGTCTCAACGGATTTGGTTTGTTCATAGATACCACCCAGCACGATGGTTTCACCGTTATTGACGAGGACTTGAGTATTGACCTCGCGCGTATTGATGGAGGGCACACCGTTAAACATCTCACCCACCGAGTCTTTATGAACATTCAAATCCATAATGACCCGCTCATCCGGCGTTATTTGTGGTGTCACATCCAAGCTCAACACAGCCTTCTTGAAGCTGACCGAGACGGCGCCGCTAGAGGAGGCCTCAAGATAGGGAATCTCAACACCCTGCTCAATGAGGGCCTTTTTCTGATTGGCTGTCACCACCCGAGGGTTTGAGACCACCTCCCCTCGCCCCTCAGACTGTAGTGCAGAGAGCTCTAAGTCGACTAAATAGTCAGCCCCAAGCACCGCCAATGCGATACTGGGTGCGGTCGATGCAGCGGGCAAATCGACGTTGTATTCGTTGAACTGAGAGATGGGCGAGGGAGAGACGGGGAATGCCGATCCGGTACTCGCCAAGTTGGTCACGGCCTGCTGCTCAAGATAGGTGTTATTGAGCGCAGATCCGCTCGTCGATATCATCCCATTACGACCATTGGCAGCCACCCCTGTCACCCCAAACCGCACACCTAAATCCCGGCTGTAATCGTCGTTAGCAATGACAATACGAGATTCGATGAGCACTTGGCGCACGGGGATGTCCAGCTCCTCGACCAAGGCGCGGATCTGGTCGATATTCTCCTGGGTCTCCTTAACCAACAGCTTGTTGGTCCGCTCATCCAACGAGATACTTCCCCGCTCAGAGATGAGATTGCCCTGTTCATTCTTGATGAGTTCAGCTAGATCAGAGGCCTTGGCATAGTTGACCTGGATACTCTCGCTCCGCAGAGGCGCCAGCTCTTGAAGTTGTTGTAGCGCTTGAAGTTCAGCCTTTTCGCGGGCAGCGATCTCTTCCGCCGGAGCAACGAGCAATACATTGCCCGTCTTCCGCATATCAAGCCCCTTAGTCTTCAAGATGATATCCAGCGCCTGATCCCAAGGTACATTCTTCAACCGTAAGGTGACATTGCCGGATACCGTATCGCTGGTGACCAGATTGAACCCGGTAAAATCGGCCAATAGCTGGAGTACGGCCCGGACTTCGATATTCTGGAAGTTGAGAGAGAGCCGCTCACCGGTATAGCCAAATTTCTCTTTCTGGTTCTTCTCTTTCTCGGCCTGCGTAATGGGCTTCACCTCCAAGGTGAAGGTGGTCCCTGTCTGATACGCCAAGTGGGTATAGTCCCCAATAGGGGTAATCACCATCCGGACCTTGCCATCGGTGGGAAAGGTCTCAATGGACTTCACCGGCGTGGCAAAGTCGGTCACTGTCAATCTGCGTTGCAGCTGGGCAGGGACGGTCGTATGCAGGAAATCGACGATAATCTGACCGCCTTTCTCGCGCACATCGAAGGGGATATTGGGATCGTTGAGTTCAACAACGACACGCCCTTCGCCCGCCTCACCCCGGCGGAAATCCACCATTGAGATACCATCGCCAGCGCTACTACCCGCACCGTTACTGGCCGCAGTCGTGGACATGGCAACTGATGAACCGCCTTGCGCGCTTCCCGCGTCGCCTAGGCTCCCCGCAATGACAACCACCACGTCATTGCCTTCGGTCTTTACCTCATGGGGGGTCAGCTTCGATAAGTTGATCACGACGCGGGTGCGATTACCTGCCTCGACGGCGCGCACGGAACGGGCCACACCGATCCCAATATCCTTACTTCTTTCACTCAGCGCCAACTCGGTATCGGGAAGATCCAACGCAATCCGCGGCGGATTGTCGATAGTGAAACTACCTGGCTCCGGGGCCGGTCCGCTCAATGTAAAACGCACCTCCACCTTATCTCCCGGGAGGGACGAATAGCTGATCTGCTGGAGCTGTTCGGTTGCCCATACCGGGAGCGCGAGGCCAAGGCACAGCAACGACGCAAGCGTATTGGCCACAACCTTGCGCTTCACTCCACCGCCTATCGTTATAGGTGCAGGTGAGGTGCGCACCCACTGCTTGGTATTCGTTCCAAGGCCCATGTCTCTCTCCCGCAATCTTATTCTTCGAGGGCGAGGCTTGCCTCGCGCTCTACCCAGCCACCATTGGGGCCAGGTACCAGTTCAGTGAGTTCAATCCGATCTTCAGTAATGGTGTGAATCCTGCCATGGTTTTGCCCCATGTAGTTCCCCACCTGCACGCGGTAGACCAAACCATCGGGCGCAGTAATCACCGCCCAACTTTCACCATCCTTCTCCACGTGTCCCCCAAGCTTCAATCCATCTAAGGGGAACGCTTCCAACGCCTCTTTAATGCGGCCTGAAATCGGAGCCTTACCCGAACCACCCGTGTTGTTATCTACGTCTCCCTTCACTTCAGGTTGGAACGGAGAGCGCAAGTTATCTACATCATAGATGTGAGAAGGGTAGGTTTTGATCTCTGGAACGGGCTCGATACGTCCACCAGGCTTTGCTTTTGTCTGCTGGATAAACGTTTGTACTTCGGAGATGTCACCAACGATGCAACCTGAAAGCAGAGCCACTCCCGTTAGCACGAAGACTCGTGCCCACAGCCGGGGCTGGTGTTTGGAAGTCAACCCAGTCACTTGCGGCCTCCCTTCTTTCCGCCCGCGGTACTAGACTTCTTGGCTGAGGCGGCCTGTGCCTGCATCTCATCATCATCGAGATAGCGATAGGTCTTTGCCTTGGCATCCATGGAGAGGACACCATCTTTATCCGTATTGATGACTAGGTCATGCAACGTCACGATGCGGGGAAGGGCAGCCACCCCGCTGACAAAATGGCCTAGCTCATGGTAGGAACCGATCACCTGGAGGGAGATAGGGAGCTCTGCGTAAAACTCCTTACGCTGCTCCCCTTCTGGCTTGAACAGATTAAATTCTAGGCCCGCGCCCAAACCGGTCTGAGTCACGTCCACGAGGAGATCAGCGACTTCGGTGCGCCCTGGAAGCTGTCGCAGCAACGTACCGAAGGTCTCCTTCATCTCCTCCATCTGTGCCTTATAGGCATCCAGATTGACCGCCTTAGCCTGCTTAGTTTCGAACTCTTTTCTCAGATCGCCTTCAGCCCGCTGGGCCTTCTCAAGCGACTCCCATTGATCCTTGGTGTCAAGGGCAAACCCAGCCCCCAGCAGCGCCACACACAGGACAACGATGACCAAACCCTTGGCGATGGGAGGCCAATCACCGATCTGCTTAGGATCGAGCCCTCGCAAATCATCGAGCACACTTCTCTTCTCGGCCATTACGAACTCCCCTCCTGTGCGGAACTCTGGTTGACCGTCAGGCTGAAGGAGCGGCCATCATCCTTCTCTGTCTTAATCACCCCGAGCGAGGGATTGGTAAACCAAGGGGAGGCATCCAGATTGCGCATGAAGGCGGAGACACGGGCATTCGATTCTGCCCGGCCCTCGATGGCAACCACGTTGCCAGCCTGCTTCATGCGGGTGATGTAGAGACCATCAGGAACAGCCTTGACTAGCTCCTCCAGCAGATGAACGACTGCCGGCCGGTTACTCTGGAGGCTTTCGATAACCTTGATGCGTGAGAGAAGGCTGGCCTTCTCCTTTTCAAGGTCTTCGATCTCCTTAATTTTCGCCTCAACCGCCTTGATCTCTGTGCGCAAGTAGCTATTGCGCGCTTCCTGGGCGTCAATCTGTCCTGCCATGAACAGGTGAACAGCGAAGACCACCACCCCCATCACCGCAGCCGCGATGACAACTACAGTGGCAAACTCCTGCTTCCGCTGTTTGCGTAGCTCCTCGCGCCAGGGAAGAAGATTGATGCGTGCCATCAGTCGAAGCTCCGTAGCGCAAGACCGCAGGCGATCATCAAGGCGGGGGCGTCATTACCGAGGACCTGTGCCTTGATTTTGGATGCCAACGTCATGTTGGTGAATGGATTGGCCACGCTGGTGGGCACCCCCAGCTTCTCCTCTATCAACTCGTCCACCCCTGGGATGGAAGAGCTACCACCCGCCAGAATGATGTGATCGACGCTGTTGTACTGACTGGAGGAGAAGAAAAACTGGAGCGAGCGGCTCACCTGCTGGGCCATCGCCTCCTTGAATGGGGTCAACACCTCGGGGAGGTAGTTGTCCGGCAGCCCGCCTTGCCGCTTGGCCATGCCCGCCTCCTCATAGGAGAGGCCGTAGCGACGCTGGATCTCCTCGGTGAGCTGCTTGCCGCCAAACACCTGCTCGCGGGTGTAGATGGTCTTGCCGTCGAATAGCACGTTGAGGGTGGTCATGGTGGCCCCCACATCGACGATGGCAATGGTCTTCTCCACCCCCCGATCAGGCATCTGATCGGCGATAAGTGAGAAGGCGTTCTCCATCGCATACGCCTCGACGTCAATCACCTTGGGCACCAGGCCGGCCAGCGAAATGGCCTCTACCCGGACATCCACATTTTCACTACGGGAGGCGGCGAGTAGCACCTCAACCCGGTCAGCTTGCCCCTCGGCCGGACCGATGATCTCGAAATCGAGATTCACCTCCTCAAGGGGGTAGGGGATGTACTGGTCAGCCTCCAGCTCAATCTGGCCCTCCATCTCCGCATCGGAGAGGTTGGCCGGCATCGAGATCACCTTGGTGATCACCGAGGAGCCGGCGACTGCAGCGGCGGCGTACTTCACCTTCGCGCCTGACCGCTTGACAGCCCGTTTGATGGCATCCCCGACAGCTTCAACGTCGGAGATGTTCTTTTCGACTACGGAATTGGGTGGGAGCGGCTCAACCGCATAACTCTCCACCCGGTACCGATCCCCGCTACGGCTCAGCTCCAACAGCTTCACCGCAGTGGAGCTGATGTCTAGGCCGAGAAGGGTCGGCTTCTTCCTGTGCAAGAACGCCGGTAGAGCCATTTTCCCTTACGCTACCCTGTGTTAGGAAAGGATGTTTAGGAACGCATTAAATACCATGCTTAACCCCTCGTCAATACATCGATTGTGAGCGGCCGCATGGTTATCTGCGGTACGGCAGACTTATACTGTCATCCCCCAATGGACAACGTTGACCCAGTTCACAACGCCTCCCGATGAGACCTCTTCTGCTACTGATAAGAGTCGTTTCGGCGACCATTCTGAGCCTGCTGCTGCTCGGAGCCATAGGGCTCGGGGGCGCGTATTATTATTTCGCCCCTCAGCTGCCGTCTATCGAAGTGCTGCGCGATGTCCGGCTCCAAGTCCCGCTCCGGGTCTATAGCCGAGATGGCCTGCTGATGGCCGAGTTCGGCGAGATGAAGCGCACCCCAGTCAGCTATGACCAGGTACCCCCCCGCCTCATAGAGGCGCTGCTCTCCGCTGAGGATGACCGCTTTTTTAGCCATCCCGGCGTCGATTACCAGGGCATGATGCGAGCGGTTCTCAACTTGATCCGTACCGGTGAGCGCTCTCAAGGGGCGAGCACCATCACCATGCAGGTGGCGCGCAACTTCTTCCTGACCTCAGAGCGGACCTACAAGCGCAAACTCATCGAGGTACTGCTCGCGCTCAAGATCGAGCGAGAACTCTCCAAGCAGGAGATCCTGGAGCTATATCTCAACAAGATCTATCTCGGTAACCGCGCTTACGGTGTGGCAGAGGCGGCCCGCGTCTACTACGGCAAGGAGCTAGGAGAGCTGGATCTGGCGGAGATCGCCATGCTGGCAGGGCTACCCAAGGCCCCCTCCACCATCAATCCGGTGGTCAACCCCGATAGAGCCGGGGCCCGCCGCAACTATGTCCTTGGGCGGATGCGCGAGCTGGGCTTCATCAACGATGAGGAGTTCAAGACCGCCTCCGCGGCCCCAGTGGCCACCCAGGTCCACTACACCCCTATCGAGGTTGAGGCGCCCTACGTGGCGGAGATGGTCCGCGCCGAGATGCTCAGCCGATTTGGCGACGAGACCTACAGCCACGGCTATAACGTCTACACCACCATCAATCCCCGCCTCCAACGGGCGGCCAATCGAGCGGTCCGCGGGGGATTGCTGGACTACGACCGGCGCCACGGCTACCGAGGGCCGGAGGAGCATTGGGACCTTGCCGAGCTGGATGAGCCAGAGCTGCGGCGGCGCCTCGATAAACGGGGCACAGTGGGTGAGCTGCTGCCCGCGGTGGTCACCCGAGTCGATGAACAGGCCATCGAGGCGCTGCTGCCCGGGGATAGGCGGCTGGAGATCGAGTGGAAGGGGCTCTCCTGGGCCCGGAAATATATCAACACCCTCAGTAGCGGCCCGACCCCCAAACGGGCCTCGGACATCCTCGCGGTGGGGGATGTCATCCGCTTGGAGGCGCCGCGCAGCGAGGAGGATATCTGGAAGTTGGCCGAGGTCCCGGCGGTCTCCTCTGCCCTGGTCTCTCTCAACCCCAACGACGGCGCCATCCATGCGCTGGTCGGTGGTTTCGACTATTACCAGAGCAAGTTCAACCGGGCGACCCAGGCCGAACGCCAGCCGGGATCCAACTTCAAGCCCTTCATCTACTCCGCCGCCCTCGCCCACGGCTTCACCCCCGCCAGCCTGATCAACGATGCCCCAGTGGTCTATGAGATCCCCGGCTCCGAGCCGTGGCGGCCGGAGAACTATAACGGTCGCTTCTACGGCCCCACCCGCCTGCGGGAGGCGCTGACCCATTCGCGCAATCTGGTCTCTATCCGCCTGCTACAGGCGGTGGGGGTAGAGACGGCCATCGATCACGTCATCAAATTCGGCTTCGACCGCAGCAAGTTGGCCCCCAACCTCTCCCTGGCCCTCGGTACCGCCGATGTCACGCCACTGGAGCTGGTGCGGGGCTACGCCGTGCTGGCCAACGGCGGCTACCATGTCGATCCCTACTTCATCGAGCGCATCACCGACATCGACGGTAACGACATCGATGAGGCGCATCCGCTGACCGTATGTGAGGCGTGTGAGACGGACCCGGCCACCCCAACGGATCAGCCCCAGCCGCTCCCGGTCGCCCAGACCACGCCAGCCAACGTCGGCGACAAACCCGCCCCTCCGCCGGCACCGCGGGTGGTGGATGCACGCAACATCTACATGATGAACTCCATCATGCAGGACGTGATCACCTACGGTACCGGCCAGCGCGCCAAATCCCTGGGGCGTAGCGACCTAGCCGGCAAGACCGGGACCACCAACGACCAAAAGGATGCCTGGTTCTCCGGCTTCAATCGGGATCTGGTAACCACCGTCTGGGTCGGCTTTGACAACCCGGTGACCTTGGGTAGTAAAGAGACCGGTGCCCGCGCCGCACTCCCCATCTGGATCGACTACATGGGGGTCGCCCTCGATGGCGTCCCCGAAAGCACCCTGGCGGAGCCGCCGGGCCTGCTGCGGGTACGGGTAGATAAGGAGAGCGGCCTGCGCACCAGTGCCGACAATCCCAACGCCATGTTTGAGATCTTCGCCGAAGAGAACCTACCGGAGCAGGAGGCCCCCTACTACGCCTCCGGCCCGGCCATCGACATCGGTGGCGGCGATCCCAACCAGACCGTGATAGAACAGCTCTTCTAATGGCACGCCGAACCCGACGTAGCGCACCGGTGGAGCGCGATCCCCGCCAAGTGGAGGCCATCGCCCAAGGGGCGGCCCGGCTGATGGCGGAGGATGGCATACGTGATTTTGCCTACGCCAAACGCAAGGCGGCGGAGCAGCTGGGTCTGGGCCAGACCCGCAGCCTACCGAGCAACACCGAGATCGAGCGGGCACTCGTGGAGTACCAGCGCCTGTTCCGGGCCGATAGCCAGCCCCAACACCTGCGATCGCTACGCGAACACGCCCTCAACGCCATGGAGCTGCTGGGGCGCTTTGAGCCGCGCCTGGTGGGCCCCGTGCTAACCGGCACGGCCGACAACCACTACCCCATCACCCTCCACCTCTTCACCGATCCCGCCGAAGAGGTGGGCTGGTTCCTGGAGGAGCAGCAGATCCCCTATGAATTGGATAGCCGGCGGGTCAAATATGAACAGGAGCGGGCCGAGGAGTTTCCGCTCTATCGCTTTATCGCCGGCAACGTCCCGGTTGAACTGACCGTCTTCCCCTACGACGGCCTACGCCAGGCCCCTCTCAGCCCCGTGGATGGCAAGCCGATGCGCCGCGCCAATACCCCAACAGTGGCGGAGCTGATCGCAACGAGCGATGGGGGCTGAGAGGTCACATGGGGCAGGCCCATGCCCCTCCAGCCAACCGCTGGGAAAAACAGATAGTGACCACTCACCCTGGCTTTCTCCCCCACACGGCAAAGAGGGGATCGGCCGTGGGGAGCTGGCTGGCATAGGGGTCGTCGGCCGGACGGGGGAGATTACGCACCGACTCACTGGCCAGCTCAGAGAAGCCGGCCTGGGCCAACCACTCCAGCACCAACCCCATGCGCTCGAACGGATGGAGTTCACTCCAGAGGCGGATCGCCTTGGTGGGAAAGAAGCGATCGGAGAAGGTGATCACCAGCGGCGCGCCGGGCCGCAGCACCCGATGCAGCTCGGCCAACACCTGTTGTGGCGCCACCAGATACTCCACCGAGGCGCTACAGACCACCCCAGCGAACCACCCATCCGGCCAGGGCAGGGCGGTAGCGACATTGAGGTCCTGCACCACCCGTTCACTCAGGGCGGGATTGGCCGCCAACTCATCGGCGTTGAGCCCAAGTCCGATGACACTCGCCCCCGTCGGTAGATGGGACTCCCAGCTGGCCATCAGATCCAGCAGCCGCCCATCGAGAGGCAGTAGGCGGCGGTAGAGCGCGGTCAGCTCGGTGCGAGCGGCGGCATCCAGGTGGTGTACCAGCCGCGGCTGGGCATAGAACAGCGAGTCGTCCCGCGGATCCATCCGTTCCAATGCCCCCTCAAACAGGAAGCCCCCCTCCCCCTCCGGCAGGGCACCCTGCATCCCAGGCCCCCGCTCCGTCACCACTTGAGGGATATCGTTGCAGCGCCCCCCACGCTCCGGCTCCTGCGCCAGCAGCTCCGCTACTCGGGCAGTAAGGGTGAGGGGGTAGCGGCACAGCGGGTGGTTAAAGTCTACGGTGATCGCCCCCTCCTCCACGGCCACTACCCGCAGCGCCCTGAGATCCCCTTGAAAGGTGTCCCCCACCCCAGGCAACAGGGTACGCGGGAAGAAGCGACCAGGTAGCGGGTGCAGGGCAATGCCCCGCAGCTCTACAGGAAAACGGGCCCGTGGCACCTTGTGGATCGCTCGGCTATCCCACGGCGCCACCAGCTCACCCGGATCGAAGTGGGCACTTACCTCGCCACCAACAGGGAGCTGAGCGAGCCGTTCAGCCATATCGCCGGGGAGATAGTCGCGCCAGAGATTGAGCTTGGGTAGCCTCCAGCGATCCCGATGGTGGCCCCGTGGCCCCTGCCAATCCAGGCGCAGTTCAGCGCTGATCAGGCGGGATGAGTGCATGGTTTTACCTCCAATAGTGGGGGTTGGGATGCCACCCGCCTCTGAGAGGGGCAACGCGCCCCCATCGGTTCACCTTCACCCCAGATCGAGAGCCGGCTGGTCAGTTATATATAGACACCGCTCCCCCGCTACGGCCGCCGCTCGCGGCGACGGCTACCCTGCCGCCACCGCAATGGCCGCGGCGATGTCGGTCGCCCCCAACCGCTCATAGTGCCCACGCTCAAATGCCACCACCCCGCCGGCCATCTCATACCAGGTGGTACCCACCCCACCCGGCGGGAGCGAATAGCTCCCTTGGAAGCGGCGCGGCAGCAACACCATCTGCCCCGGCAGGTAGAGCAGATGGTAGGGCTGCGGACGCCCATGGAGGGCCTCAAGCGCCGCCCAGGCAGCGGCGCGGTCGGTTAGGCGGATGACCGGCGCGGGATAGGGGGTAGGGCCCCCCCAGTGGCCCCACGCCTCCCCCAGCACCGGCAAGGGCTGGGCGGGTCGAATCAGGTGGGCGTGGAGGTGGTTGACCGAGGCGAAGGCACCAAAGGAGTTGTAGGCGATCAGGGCGCCCGGCAGCTGGGTCCCCAGCCGCTCCGCCAGCTGCCACAACCAGTGGTGGTCCGCCTCCATCAACCACTGCGGGCGACCCGCCTCTCGCTCCGGCACCAGCAACAGATGCCCCTCCACAAAGGGGAATTTGTTGTAGAACAGGTCGGCCGCACGCCCGAGCAGCTGCCCCGCCCACAGCCGCTCAGGCAGCAAGAAGGGGCGATTAAAATGGAACCCTGTGGCATCAAACGGCGCCTGTAGAGACGCCAGCGAGGTGGCCGTCATGCGGGGGGGACGCAGTGCCCGCAGAGGGTTAAAACGCGCCTCAAACGGCCCCGCCGCGCGCCGCTCCGCCCCCTGGAGAGAGGCGAGACCACGCTCCAGTAGCTGGGCAAACACCTGTTGATCATCAGCCGGTCCAGCCGGGGGCTGGCCGGTCGCCACCGCTGCCTCTGCCAGCTGGTGAAAACGGCGCCCCAACGCCTCTCCCAACCGCTGTTGTAGTGCGGGTTCGGTCAAGGCGTTGGCCAGTACCAGAATAAAGGCCCCCAGCCCCCCTTCGGCCAACATCCGCTCCAGACCCGCGGCAAAGGCATCGGTAAAGTGGTGGGGATCGGTGAGAGGAGAGTGGTCCATAACGGTGTCGAGGGTCGTAGGTGGTGAGGCTGGGAGTGACAGGGTGGCGCGTGTTAGATCCGTCCGTGGGCCCGCAGCCGCTCATACCCCGCCAGCACCAGGGTGTCGATGCGGCTCTCCGGGGCCAGCACCACCTCGGCCCCGAGGCGCTGCAAGCGCACCGAGATACGCCGCCACCCCTCACTGGTCTCCTGGGCGGCGAGGCTGCGAAAGGGGTCGAGCCAACTGCTGGGTGGCTGCTGGGCAAGGGCGGTCACCGCCGGGTCGGTAATACCCACAATCAGGGGTTGGTGGTGAGGACGTAGCAGGGAGGTCGCCTTGACCAGCTCCTGACCCGCCTCACCATCTTGGGGATCGGTGATCAACACCACCAGCGCCCGCCGCCGGGTGAGCCGGCGCACCTCCAGCACGGCCGGCAGTGGATTGGAGGCCACCTCAGCGGCCCGCAGCCGGGCCAGCAGCTCGCGGGCCGTTACCACCCCCGCCGCCCCCCGCATACCGGCCGCGCTGACCAGCACCCGATCGGCAAAGGCCGCCAGATGCACCCGATCCCCATGCCCCAGGGCCTTTTCCGCCAGCCGGGCAGCCACATTGCAGTAGTGGCCGAGGCGGGAGAGTGGACCGGCCTGGATCGCACTGGCGCGCCCAACATCCACCAACAGCACCAACTCCAGGTGCTGCTCCTCCGCCATCACCCGCACCACCGGCCGCCTACCGCGGGCGGTGGCCTTCCAGTCGATACTCTGCACCGCATCGCCAGGCTGGTAGTCGCGTAACCAGAGCAGCTCTGCACCACTACCAGCACGCCGCTGCTGACGCTCCCCCACCGGCTGCTGGGCACACCGCACCCGCTCGTTGGCACTCAAGCGGTTGGGCACCACCCGGCATCCGCCGACGCTCCCGCCCAGGGCGCGACGACTCCACCAGGCAAGACCGAGATGACCGCGCAGCCGCAACAGCAGTGGGTCGGAGAAGCGCTGCTCGCCCAGCTGGGTAGCCCGCACGCTTACCGCCACCGTAGCCTCGCCCCGTGCGGCCACTCGCCACTCCAGGGGGTGGGTGAGCAGCGCCAGTCCCGCCGGTGGCCGCTCCGCCCCTAGCGCCACCAGTGGACGCTGGCTAGGGTTGTGCAGGGTGATCGCATACCCCTCCACCACCCCGAGATGAAACCGCTCTGGCAGCTGGCGGGCGATACTGAGGGGACGGTGCCGTGCCACCACCCCCTCCAAGAGCAGCAGCAGCACCCACACACCGGCCACCCAGCGCCAGAGTCCAGCAAGCACCTCCGGCCCCCACTGGCCCAAAATACCGAGGCCGGTGATGAGGATGGCAAATAGATAGCTCGGGGCGGCCAGGTTCACGCCACCCCTCCCCGGGGCCGCCTACCCTCCCCTAGATCTGGCCCACGCCTCCCCCAGCTCATTCGCGCGGGACCGGGACCTGGGCCAACAGCGTCGTGGTCAACGCCCGGGGATCCTGCCCCTCCAGCAGGGCATCGGGGGCGAGTACCAGGCGATGGGGGATGACAGCAGGGGCAACCGCCTTCAGGTGATCCGGGGTGAGGAAATCATCCCCCAACAGCGCCGCCTCAACCCGGGCGCAGCGCATCAGATTGAGCACACCGCGGGTGGAGAGGCCGAGCGCCACCTGTGGATGACGACGGCTGGCGGCGGCCAGCTCCAGGGCATAGCGATAGAGGGCATCGGAGACGTGGACCGCCGCCGCCGCCGCCCGCGCCCCCACCAGCAGTTCGGCGGGGGCGGTGGCCAACACCGGCGCCTCGGCGTGACCCCCACCGGGCTTGTCGTAGGCGGCCAGCACCTGCTGCTCCGCGGCCGGCTCGGGATAGTCCAGATCAATGCGCAGCAGAAAACGGTCCACCTGCGACTCGGGCAGCGGGAAGGTCCCCTCAAAATCGGTGGGATTTTGGGAGGCGATCACCAGGAAATCGGCGGGCAGCTGATAGGTCTCGCGGTCAATGGTCACCCGCCCCTCCTCCATCGCCTGCAACAGCGACGACTGGGTCTTTGGGCCGGCCCGATTGATCTCATCGAACAGCACCACATCGGCAAACAGCGGCCCGGGGATCAGCTCGAAGCGCCCCTCCTCACTGCGGTAGATGTGGATCCCGGTGATATCCGCCGGCATGAGGTCGGCCGTGCCCTGGATGCGGGCAAAGCGTCCCCCCCGCAGCAGGGCAAAACTCTTGGCCAGCAGCGTCTTACCGAGGCCGGGAACCCCCTGCACCAGCACATGGCCGCCGGTGATCAAGGCAACCGTGAGTTGGTGGATGGCGCTACTCAGGCCAAACACCACCCGGCCAAGCTCCTGTTGGAGGTGCGCTTCCAGATTCTGGGCGTCGTTCATTGTTGCATCTTCCTGGTCCGGTAAAGCCATTCTTGGAGTTCCATCAGATCCACCGCCTCCCCCCGCTCCAGGGCGCGATGGAGCGCCTTGAGCCGCTCAATGGCGACAGGTTCGATACGCGGATCGTCGGCCAGCAGCTCCCAGGCGGGTTGCCCATTGCGGTTTGCCCCCCGGTTGCCACGCACTGCATTGAAAAAGTGGCTGAATAGCCGCTGCGCCACCGCCTCGCGCCGCACCCGTCGGGCGAGTAGCCCCCCTAGGGCGCGCACCTCGTCCACCAGCCCCATGCCGACCACTGGGCGGGAGGCGGAGCGGAGGCGATTCCCGCTACCGATCAGCCACACCAACCAGAGGAAGCCGAGGAAGCCAAGGGTGCGGTGGAGGCGACTATCGGCGTAGAACGCCGTGGGGTCATAAAGCTCGGAGAGGCCGTGGTGGTAGTCATCAAAGATAACGGCCCCCCCCTCCGCCAGACTCCAGGCCACGATGTTGGCCATCAGCTGGGCGTTGTCGGCATCGAGGATATGGCCATTGGAGAAGAGATCGGCATGGCGGGCCAGGAGCAGCGACCCCTCACCCACCCGCGCCAGCCAGAAGGCCGGCTCCTCCTCGCCCTCCCGCAAGAGCACCAGCACGGCCCGCTCATGGTCGCTCCCAGTCAGGCGCCAGTAGTGCCCCTCGGTACGGTACCAGGTGGCGGCAACCTGCTTCACCCCAGCCAACAGCGGGTGCTCCAGGGCAGGGGTGAGGGAGAGTTTTACCAGGGGATCCAGGAGCTGATCGGTCAGCGAAACCGCCGGCTCCGCCTCGCCTATCTCCCCCTGTAGCGGCTCCCAGCCCTCCGAATCGGCCCGCCCCTCCACCTCATAACCCAGATCGGAGAGCAGCCACTCGCTCGCCATATCGCCATAGCGGCTGGCCCAACCCGGCCAGTCCGAGAGGGCGTGGAGCACTAGCACACTATTGCCACGGGCGATGAACTCGGCGAAGGATTCGCTCTCCAGCGGCAGCTCCCCGGAGGGGAGGCTCACAATGACGAGGTTGCCCCGCTCCGGGATATCGGAGCGCAACAGCAGCTCGTCATAGGGCATACGCAGCGAGTGCACCGGGATCCCCCCGCCCCGCAGCCACTCGGCCAGTGCCGAGAAACCAAACTCCCCTGCGTCCACGGAGGTGGGCCGGGAGACCGGCACCTCTGCCTTGGGGCCAAACAGGACGTAGACGATAAACAGCGCCAGCAGACCGCCCAGCAGGGTGACTAACCGCTCCTTCAAGCTCGTCCCTCCGTCTGATCGCCCGCCTCGATGACGGCAGTGGCGGCGTGCAGGGCAGCGAGATCAAGCGGTAGATCGGCGGGCCCAAACAGCGCCCTGTCAGCCCCCTTGGCCAAGGTGCCAAAGGGGGTGGCCAGACGCGGCAGGGCGCGGGCCAACTCCCGCCGATACTCGCCGGAGGTGCAACCGCGACGAGGCGAGAGCTGGCCACGGGCGGCCAACAGGGCAATGGCGTAACGCCAGAGGGCGGCGGCCTGGGCGCGGGGGGGCAGCTGGCGAATGGCAGCAGGATCGGCCAGCCCCTCCCCCGCCTCCGGCAGCGGAAGGGTGGCCGCCCCCGGCCGCTGCCGCCGACCACCGGCCGGGGTGACACGGAGCTGGCGCAGCTCATTCACCACCACCCCAAGCGCCAGTACCACCAGCAGCAGGGTAATGAGATTGATCAGGAGATCGGCCGTCTCATCGGACAGCCGGAGCTTCTGCAACCACTCCACCAGGAGCGGATCAGACACATCCTGCCCCTGCCCCATCCAACTCCGCAGCCAGCGCTTGAACTGCTGCCACCAAGACTCCGCCGCCGCCGCCCGGGTCGATTCCAACTGCGTCGCCAGGGCGGCCCTATCGAGGGATAGCGGGGTAGAGAGGGGGTGCCCCAGCCCCTCATCCAGATAGGCGGCATCCCGCAGTTGATCGACGTTGGGCAGCGCCTCCAGGGGCGGCTGTAGCGGCAGGGGGGCCAGCCGCTCGGCCAGCGGCCCCCACTCCGGACAACCCCCCGGGGAGATCTCCGCCGCCGGGTCGATCGACTCGGCATCACCAAAACAGTCTGCCGAGAGGGGAACAGAGTGTCCCGCTGAAGACCCAAGCAGCAGCGCCAGCGCAAGGAGAGGGGCGCGCATCAGGCCGGCACAAGTAGGCGGTTGGCGCGGGCGATGAGGTCATCCCCATCCCGGCGTACCTTGAGATCGTGGTAGATGGCCAGGGTAGGGGCATACAAGAGCGGTAAGAGCATGGCGGTCAGCGGCCCCTCGGCCAAGGCGGAGAGCAGCATCATCACCTCCGGATCGGGGCCATCAACGGAGATAAAGAGTATCACCACCGCCATCACCACCAACATGATGGAAAACACCCCCACGATGTAGACGATCCCCACCACCGAGATCCCCATCATGGTGCGCCACCAGTTCCCCCACACCAGCGCATGGCTGCGCCGCAGGGACGCCAGCGGACCGCGCTGCTCTACCACCAGGACAACCACCATGAGCCAGAGCGACACCATCAGGATCACCCCTGGCACGATGAGCAGCAGCAGCCCCAGCAGGATTGCCAACCCCAACATGATGGAGGCCGCCAAGAGGATAGGGGCGCGTCGCAGGCCGATCCCCAAGGCCCGCTTGACGCTGATGGGCTCATCCATGGCGACGGAGTAGTAGTGGGCCGTAATGGCGATGGCCGAGATCATGACAAGCACCATGGAGGCGAGATACCCAATCACCAGAGGGGCCACCCACTCGGCCCCCGGTCCCTGCGGGGTCATGATGAACTGCTGTAACACGGTGGTACCGACATTGCCCACCGCGCCGACCAAGCCCAGCAGTACCGCCTTGGGATAACCGCGGGCGGCTAAGCGGAAGCCATCGTCTAGCACCTTGGAGAGCGGCTGCGGGGTGGCAGAGAACATGGGAAGACGCATCCTTTCCGGCTCAGGGGCGAAAGTGGGTGAATATACCAAACCCCCAGCGCGGGCGTCCCCGCTACGAGGCAGATCGCCACACCCCGCTACGGGCCGTCAAACTCGGCCACCACCGGGGCGTGGTCGGAGGGGCGCGGCTCACCCCGAGGGGTCCGATCAATCACCACCTGGGTACAGCGGTTCGCCAACGGCGCGCTGACCAGGATGTGATCGATACGCACACCGTGGTTACGGCGGAACGCCCCCATGCGGTAGTCCCACCAGCTGTAGCTCCCCGCCGGCTGGTCAAACAGGCGGAAGCTATCCTGCAAGCCCAGCGCCAATAACCCCTGAAAGGCGGCCCGTTCCGGCGCGGAACAGAGCACCGACCCCTCCCAGGCGGCCGGGTCGTGGAGGTCTCGCGCCTCCGGGGCGATATTGAAGTCCCCCATCACCACCAGCTGCGGATAGCGCGCCAGCTCCTCCCGCAGCCAATCGGTCAACCCCGCCAGCCAGGCCAGTTTGTAGAGATACTTGTCGGAGCCCACCGTCTGGCCATTGGGGACATAGAGGTTGATCACCCGCAGCGCCTCACCGGCATAGGGGTAGGTGGCAGCCAAGACCCGCCGCTGCGGATCGGGGAAGCCCGGGATCTCCATCACCGGCTCCCCCTCCGGGGGTTGGCGCGAGTAGAGCGCCACCCCGTTATAGGTCTTCTGCCCGGCGTGGAGCGGGTAGTAGCCGGCGGCGCTGATGGCCGCCACGGGACTCTGCGCGTCGATCAACTTGGTCTCCTGTAGACCAACGATATCGGGCTGTTGGGTCGGCAACCACGCCAGCAGTTGATCGAGGCGAACCCGCAGAGAGTTGACGTTCCAGGTAGCGATACGCATGGGGATGGGGCGAATAGGTGGTCCTGATGGCCTGCCGGGACGAGAGGGGCGCCGTTGGAACCCACCCCCGGTGAGCCACTATCATAGCTGCTTTACGCTGCCCGCCCGGCGCCAGCGGCGACCGCCCCCCCAACCGCGACCACGCCCCCATGAATGCCATCTTTTTCGCCTTTGTCCTGATCGCCTTCCTTGCCGCCGCCGTGGCCCAACTGGGCTGGAGCGGTGATGCCAGCTCACCGATGGATCTCCTCTCCAAGGCGATGGTCGATTCGGCCGGCAGTGCGGTGGATCTGGCCATCGGCCTGGTAGGGGTGATGACCCTCTTCCTAGGGTTGATGAAGGTGGCGGAGGCGGGGGGGCTGTTAACGGTGATCGCCCGCCTGATCCGGCCCCTCATGGTCCGCCTCTTCCCTCAGATCCCGGCGGATCACCCGGCCATGGGGGCGATGATCCTCAACCTCTCCGCCAACGCCCTCGGTCTCGGTAACGCCGCCACGCCGTTTGGGATCCGCGCCATGCAGGAGCTGAATCGACTCAACCCCCACCCCGGCACCGCCACCGATCCCATGGTGCTGTTCCTGGCCATCAACACCTCCAGCGTCACCCTGCTACCCACCGGTGTCATCGCCCTGCGGGCCGCCGCGGGCTCCGCAGACCCTGCGGCGATCCTCCCCACCACCCTCTTCGCCACCCTCTGCTCCACCGCCGCCGCCATCGGCGCCGCCCTGCTCTTTCGGCGTCTGTTCCCCACCCCGCTGGCCGCGGCCACAGCGGTGCCGAGTGAGGAGCCGGCCCCGCCCGCCGTTGAGGCAACGGAGTTACCCGCCTTGGAGGGGACGGCCTACCCACTGTGGGTCTCCTGGCTCGCCATCCTGCTGGTGGTGGCGCTCATCCCGCTGATGGTGCTCTACGGCCAACAGGTGGCCCCCTGGATCCTCCCCAGCCTGATGGTGGGCTTCCTTGGCTATGGCGTAGCGCGCGGGGTGCGGATCTACGAGGTGTTTGTGGAGGGGGCCAAAGAGGGGTTCCAGGTGGCGCTGCGCATCATCCCCTACCTGGTGGCGATCCTCGTGGCGGTGGCGATGCTACGGGCGAGCGGGGCGATGGCCACCTTCGTCGGCTGGATAGGGCCACTAACCACCCCCCTAGGGATGCCAGCCGAGGCGCTCCCCATGGCACTCCTGCGCCCCCTCTCCGGCTCCGGCGCCTATGCAGTAATGGCCTCCATCATCAACGATCCGCAGGTGGGACCCGACAGCTATGTCGGGATGCTGGTCAGTACCCTGCAAGGCTCCACCGAGACCACCTTCTACGTCCTGGCGGTCTACTTCGGCGCCGCCCAGGTGCGCCGCATTCGCCACGCCCTGGCCACCGCCCTGACGGCCGATCTAGTGGGCATCATCGCCGCGGTGGTGGCCTGTAGCTGGCTGCTCCACTGAGCCGGCGAGGGCCTCAAGGCGCCTGATGGACCAGGCGGATATAGAACGGTTTGCTCTTTAGGTCGGCATTGGGGTAGCCATCCCGAAACAGCACCAGCCAGGCATAGCCGTTGTCGGGGGCCCAGTCGTCCCGACTCCAATACCAACCGTTGACGGTGTTGGGGAAGAAGCCCTGATCGATCTGCGGTGAAGAGAAGCGCCCCGAATGGCCGATGGTCACCAGCTCCTTGCGGGACGGTAACCGCCAACCGGAGTGGTAACCGCAGAGCCCCACCGCATTCACATCGGCAACAAACTTCGCCGTATCGCAGCGGCTCCCCCCAAAGCAACCACCGTTGCCATCGGCCAGCCCCGGGTTGGCGGCCTCCGGGTTATGCCAGGTGTAGGTCCAATCCTTGTCCCGCAGCTGATCGTCATCACGCTTCACCTCCCAGATGAGGCCGGTCACCTGGTCGTGGATACAGCTGGGGGTGGCGCTAGGGAGCCCATTGATCAGCGTAATGGGGCTGCCGCTCTCATCGAGCGGGATCAGTTGGGCGGGATCCGCCCCACCACTGGCTGGCGCGGCGTGGAGCGCGAGGGGCAGGGCAGATAGGCAGATGAGCACCGACACGACGTGGGGGCGCATTGGGGAGACTCCAGAGATAGATGAGATAGAGATACCGGTCCGCCCCTCCCCGCCGTGGATCGCCATGCAGAGAGGCCAACGCACCACCCAGGGCGGAACCACCCAGCGCTATGCTGCGTAGTCCCGCCCTCGGGATCACTGCCCCGATTGTTATCGCCATAGGCGTCCGGCACTCCCCCTGGTAGGGGGTTGCCGATATTGGGGTCAGGTGAATAGATCCCGCAGGGGATCGCACCACAACATTGTTACAACTTTATTGCCAAGGCCGGGTTGGCGCAGCGTAACCTGACAATCCCCACCCCGGCACACACCCTCAAACACAGCAGCGAAACAACCACACCACGCAGCACCAACAGCGCCAGTGGAATGCGGTGGTGCTCCTGCGGAGAGTTGTCGGGTTACGCTGCGCTAACGCCGACCTACAACGGATAGCGCCCCACCTCGGCGATGAGTTGCGTAGGTCGGGTTAGCGGAGCGTAACCCGACAATCCCCACCCCGGCACACACCCTCAAACACAGCAGCG
>QKFD01000007.1 GCA_003251535.1 Chromatiales bacterium
TCGAGCAGCAGTCGAGTCCCTCTGGTCAGCGACAACGTGAGCCCCCTCACCTTCAGCAACCCCCACGCCTTCATCCCGGCCCAGTGTTACATCGAGACCGCCGGCGGCACCCAGAACGCCTGCCAGTTCTGCCACAGCAACGCCGCCTATCAGCAGCGCCTCGGCAACAACAATCCCCAGGCCGGTTTCGAGCCCATCATCGGCAACCTACAGCTCGACTACAGCTTCGCCCCGCTGACCCTCCAGACCACACCGGCCACGGTCAACCAGTGGGAGAACACCCTCTTCCCCGAGCGCCTGTTGGCCGCCGTCACCGCCCTCGGCGAGGAGCCGCAGGGGTGGCAGATGGAGCCGTACATCCGTGAGGATAACTGGTCCGCCGCCTACGCCCAGCGCCCCGGCGATCCGCGCGATTGGGATGCCGGCAGCGACCACCCGTTGCGCCTCTTCCCCGGCCTCAATCCGGCCGATCTCCCCGCCGATAGCGACGGCTATGTCCGCAGCGTCACCGAGCAGGGGGCCGATTTCCACGACGGCATCGGCTGGAATACCGGCTGGCGTGCCGTCAACTTCATGCCCTACGGCATCTTCACACCGATGACCGGCAGCGTCTCCGGCATCTACATCCGGCTGCCGGTGCGCTTCATGCAAAGCGCCGAGGGTCGCTTCGACCTGGCCATCTATAGCGCCAACCTGACCCTGCTGGAGCACGCCATCCAGGACCGCCTCGCGGCAGACGAGAGCCACTACCTCGGTGGCGCCGCCGATGAAGAGCTGCGCCGCGGGCTCTACCCCATCGGCACCGAATTTGCCCACCCACTGCACTACGTCGATGTGGCAGCGGATGGTAGCGACCTCAGCGTCAGCCCCTTCCCCGGCACCCGTAGCCGCCGAGTGAAGGAGATCCGCTACATGTACAAACTGAAGCCCTACGAGCCGGAGCACGTCCCGCCCGGCGAGAAGGATAGCGGCGCCCCCATCGAAGGGCGCAGCCGTGACGGCTGGGTCTGGAACGGCGCCGGCTGGATCCTCGCCGGCTATATCGAAGATGCCAGCGGCCAACTGCGGCCCCAGAAGATGGAGGAGATGCTCCAGTGCCTCGGCTGCCACAGCGGCACCGACGCCTACGACCCGCCCCGCTTCTCCTCCGGCACCAGCAACACCATCGATAGCACCTGGGCCTTCCCCCGTAAGCTCCCGGACGAGCTGGGTTGGCAGGAGATGAACTACCTCGGCTATAGCCACGACCACGCCGCCGCCGATGACGCCACTCCGGGCTGGGCCAACCTCGGCGACCCCTTCAACCGCGGTGAACAGAAGGGGGAGTATCGCCACTTCCTCGACAACGTGGTGGGGGCCAGCCTATTCGGCGAGATGCCGGCGGCCATGGAGCAGTTCATGACCGCCACCATCCGCCGTACCGCCGGCTACAGCGCCGACTGGCCCGCCATCGACAGCAGCAGCGCCGAGGGCTACACCGACAGCCACCGCCAGCGCCAGCAGCTGATGCGAGAGATGACCGCCCGCGGCGACCAACTCGATAGCAACGGCCACCTACAGGGGGCGCTGCTCTACCCACCCAAGACGGCGGCCCTGGCCGGGGCCGGCCGCTACCGCCAGGTGGTGGTGAGTCAGCGCTACACCCTGGGCAAGGATGTCTTCCCCGCCACCCCGCACAACTTCCGCTACTACCGCTCAGCGGCAGAGGGTTACAGCCACCTGGATGGCACGCCATATCAGCTCGGCGAGGTGATCACCGATCGCCCGGTGGATCTCGGGGCCGGCTTCAACCACGGCATCGGCAACGTCCCCACCCTGGTCGATGAGGGCCTACCCTACGCCGAGGGGGGGACCTACAACCCCGACTATCTACCCCTGCTCGCCTATCCCCTCACCACCGAGGCGGCACCGTAGATGACTCTCCCCACCCCGCCCAGAGCGGGGTGGGGGTGACCGGCAATCTAGGCTAGAATGCCGCACCGCATTTCAAGCCTGAGGACGCCATGGCCAACGTCGATCCGAGCGAGATCCAGAAATTTTCCGAACTGGCCTCCCGCTGGTGGGACCGCGAGAGCGAGTTCAAACCCCTGCACGACATCAACCCACTGCGGCTCGACTACATCGATCGCCGCGCCGGCGGTCTGGCCGGCAAACGGGTGGTGGATGTAGGGTGCGGCGGCGGCATCCTGGCCGAGAGCATGGCGCTGAAGGGGGCCGAGGTGACCGGCATCGACATGGGCGAGGCGGCGCTCTCGGTGGCCAAACTGCACCAACTGGAGTCGGGGGCAGAGCTGGAGTATCGCCTCACCACGGCCGAGGAGCTGGCGGCCGCCCGGCCGGGCGAATATGACGTGGTGACCTGCATGGAGATGTTGGAGCATGTGCCGGAACCGGCCTCGGTGGTAGCGGCCTGCGCCCGTCTGGTGAAGCCAGGGGGCCACCTCTTCTTCTCCACCATCAACCGCAACCCCAAGTCCTACCTGTTTGCGGTGATCGGCGCTGAATACCTGCTCGGTCTGCTCCCCAAGGGGACCCACCAGTACGCCAAATTCATCCGCCCCTCGGAGCTAGAGAGTTGGCTGCGGGCCGCCGATCTCTACCTCCAGGAGCTGACTGGCATGAGCTATAACCCCCTCACCCGCGGCTATAGCCTGGGGCGCGACCTCGACGTCAACTACCTGGCCCACGTCCTCCCGGCATGATCCGCACCGTCCTATTTGATCTCGACGGCACCCTCGCCGATACCGCCCCCGACCTCGCCTTTGCCCTCAACAGCCTGCTGGCCGAGGCGGGGCGCCCCCCCTTGCCGCTGGCCCAGATCCGCCCGGTCGCCTCCCACGGCAGCCCGGCCCTCATCCAGCTCGGCTTTGGCATCACCCACCCCCACGCCGACTACGAGCCGCTGCGCCAGCGGTTACTGGCGATCTATCTGGCCAACATCGCCCGTGAGACCCAGCTCTTTGCCGGGGTCGCCGAGCTGTTGCAGGAGATCGAGCAGCGGGGCCTCAACTGGGGTGTGGTCACCAACAAGCCGGCCTTCCTCACCGAGCCGCTGCTGGCAGCGCTCCAGCTCCGCCAGCGGGCCGCCAGCGTGGTGAGCGGCGACACCCTGGCGCAGCGCAAACCCCATCCGGCCCCGCTGCTGCTGGCCAGCCGGGAGGCGGGCAGCGAACCCGCGGCCTGTCTCTATCTGGGTGACGCCCAGCGGGATATCGAGGCGGGTCGCCGGGCCGGGATGGCCAGCCTCATCGCCAGCTGGGGCTATATCGCCGCTGACGACCAGCCAGAGCAGTGGGGGGCCGACGGCAGCCTCACCACCCCCGCCCAACTCCTCCCCTGGCTCAGCGACCGCAAGCTGGGTTGAGTGCAAGCCACTCCCACTTGAACTCCCCTCCGCAGCTGAACTCTACGGGGTAACCCAGCTGATCGGAGTAGAGGGTGATCGACCCCCGCGTTAGCACCTACCTCGCCCGTCTCCACGCCGAGAGCGATGCCGCCACCTACGCCGCCGCCCGCCGCCAGTTTGCCGGCTCCGATGCGGCCTTTGCCGCCCTCGCCCAACGCTACAGCGAGCTGCCCCCGGCTGGACGCGGGGCGCTGCTGGCGGAGCACGCTATCGTGCTGGAGGAGGCGGCGCTCTCCCTCGCCATCGCGCCGGCGATGGGGGAGTTTCTCTACACCCTGAGCCTCGCCAAAGGGGTGAGATCGGTGCTGGAGCTGGGCAGCTCCAATGGCGTCTCCACCCTCTATTTTGCCGCCGCCCTGCGCGCCCGCGGCGCTGGCAAGGTGGTGGCGACAGAGCGCGAGCCGGCCAAGTGCGCCGCCTTGCGCCAGCATGTTGCGGCGCTGGGCCTCGCCGAGTATGTCGATCTACGCCAGGGGGATGTATTCGAGACAGTGCAGCTACTGCAAGGCCCGTTCGATCTGGTATTCATCGATATCTGGGCCAGCGGCTACCTCGCCATCTACCGCGCCATTGAGCCGCTGTTGGCACCGGGGAGCCTCATCCTGGCGGACAACATGCTCACCGCCCCAGAGCAGGTGCGGCCCTTCCAAACCTACCTGGCCCAGCAGCCCCACATCCAGAGCACCACCCTAGCGTTTGAGTCCGGGGTCGAGTTTGCGGTGGTGCTCTGAGCCATCACGCCCACAGGAGCGGGCCGTGCCCCACCTCAACCCCGCGCCAGCGCCACCTGCACCAAGGTCTCAAAGTAGGCGTCAAAATTGGCGAAGGAGCGGGCGGTCACCAGGTCCTCATCCACCACCACCTCGCTGGGGTCCGGCACATACACCCCGCCGGCGTTGTGGATATCCGCCAGGACCACGGTGTGGCAGATCACCCGCCGCCCGCTCAGTAGCTCCGGGCAGGGGGTGAGGATCCAGAGGGCGTGGCACATCGCCCCCTTGACGATGCGCCGGTTGCGCATGGCATCGGCAAAAAAGCGCACCGCCGGCGCGGTGCGGGTCTCCTCCGGGCTGCCGAGGCTACCCATGGGGGGGATCTCCCGCAGCCGCACGGCGGTGTAGTTGGCGCTCTGGATCACGATGTCATAATCCTCGGCCTGCGCCTGTGCCACCTCCCGCTCCACCACCATGGTGTGGATGTCGGCCACCGGGCTATCGGGGCTGTCGATATCGCACACCAGCCGCTTACTACTCTTACCCCAGAGGTGGGCCATGAAGTGGACCTCCGCCCCCAACTCGGCAAAGCGGGTGCGGTAGCCCTCTATCTCGGCGGCGATATATTCGGTCTCCACCAGTACTGCCACCTTCTTCCCTGCCAGCGAACCAGCCATACGCCCCCTCCTCAGCGGATATCGGTGAAGGTCACGGTCTGCACCGCGCCCCCTTGGTAGTCAGCGATGCGCCCCTGAAACAGATAGGGGCGGATGGTCTCGTCACTGGGCCGCTGACTGAAGGCGAAGTGGAGCACCACCGGCTCGCCGTGCAGCTGCTGGGCGGTGATGTAGGAGACCAGCGCATGTTCAAAACTGTGGAAGGCATTCTTCCAGGAGTGCTGCTTGGGGAAGCCGGAGACCGGGGTGTGGGTGGTGCCGGAGACCATGTGCCAGATCCCGCCGTGGCGCTTATCCACCATGGTGTCGAGCCAGTAGCGGTAGGTGGTGGGGAGATAGCGGGCATAGGCGGGATCGACCAACGCCAAGGTGGCGGCGGTCTGGTCCAGCTCCGCCAGGATCCACCACTCCTTGTCGGTATCGAGCTGGCCATGGCCGTCGATGCGCCGCCCCCAACTGCCATCCGGCAGATAGGCGCTCTCCAGGATGTGCGCCGCCCGTTCAGCGGCAAAGCTGACAAACGACTCGTTACGGGTCATCTTGCCGATCTGGTAGATGAGCCAGAGGGTCTTAATGCTGTGGCCAAAATCGACATGGGGGCGCCCCAGCCGCTTATCGTCGGGGCGATTGACCGCCCCCCAGAAGAAGTTGACCCGCGGGCTGTAAAACTGATTGATCATCGAGCTGGCGAGCCGGGTCAGCTCCTGCTCCCACTCGCTGCGCATGGCGCTATCTGGCAGGATCGGCGCCAGCCAGATGCCGTAGCCGTAGATCTGATCGAGCTGGGCCACCAGCTCCCGCTGGCTCGGTAGATCGCCATCCGGGGACTCCGCCTTTACCCAGGCGATGAGGTCCCACTGCGGGTCGTAGTAGGTGGTGTGGATATAGTCGCGCAGGGCGATCACATCCTTGAGCACCGCCTCATCGCGGGTGAGGTAGTAGTAGAAACCGAGGCCGGAGAGGGCGTAGGCGAGGTCCTGGCTGCGCCGCTGCGCCTGGGGCGGCCCCGCCTCACCGCGCCCCTCGCGCTCCCAACCGTTGGGATAGCTCCAGTAGGAGACGACACCGCCCGCCGGGTCGAGGGCGTGCTGGCGCAGAAACTCCACCCCCTCCCGCGCCAACTCCAGCAGCCGTGGATCCCCTGTCAGGTGGAAGGCAACCCCATAGGCGTAGACCTGGCGCGCCTTGGCGCGGACAAACTCACGCTCAGGCCAGACAATGCCGGCGATGGGGTGGGCCAGCTCTGGGCAGAGGTGGGCCGGATCCGGCAGGGAGCCGTCGTCGCAGCGATAGGTGGGGAAGTCGCCATCTCTGCCCCGTGCCGTGGGCAGGGTCCAGAAGGGCAGCAGATCCTCCTTCAGGTGGCGCAGCCAGCGCTCCCCATCGGGGAGATCGGCCAGGATCTGATCGATATCAATGGCGGGATTGGTGGCGGGGGCGGCAACCACCGGGGTGCCCCAGAGCGGGAACAGCAGGGCGGCGATGGCCAGCAGACCACGTAGCGACAGCAAAGCTCCTGGCATGGCTTCAACTCCTTTTGAAGGGTTCCATTTGGGTTGCGCGCAGCGGCAACCGATACCGATGGCGCGGATGGGGGCAGGGCAGACCCTACTCTACCCCGCCCCATCCGCCAGCGCGTGACGAAGTAATTACAACATCGTTGCGCCAACAGCAAGTGCCTCGCCACCCCGCCTCCGGCGGAGCGGCGCGGCCTATCCCTTACTCCTGCTCCAGCATGGAGAGGCGGCTGTTGTCCAGCTGCCCCAGAGCGAGCTGCTGCACCAGGGCCTCAAGATTACTGATCCGATCCTTCAGCTCGGCCACCTGCTGATCGCGGGCCTGCAACTCACCGCGCAACGCGCCCACTTCCCCTGCCAGGGCGCCGCTCTTCTCATTGACCTCCTTCAGACCCGCCAGCGCAATCCCCCCCACATCCAGTGAAGAGATACGGGTTGGGTCATCCCCCAGACCGAAGACAGAGTGGAACTCCTGGGCCATGGGGCCGATGTGCTCGATCTGCGGGGCATCGAACTTGTAGTTCCAGCGAGCGATGCGCAGGTTGGAGAGCCGATCGAGGATAGATTGCCCCTCCACGTTGCGGATATTCTCCTTGGAGTTGACATCGGAGCCCTGGCTCAAGGCGCCGGCGATGGTGAGGTTACCGGAGGCATCCAAGAAGAACTTACTGGTGCCGCCCGGTCCCATCTGCACCGTACCGGAGTCGGTGATGATAAGCTCGGCCCCGCCAGTGCCCCCCTTGGTGACATAGAAGGAGCCGGAGACCGCCGTCATATCCCACTTGGTGCTGGCGTCAGTCACCTCCAGGCGTACCGAGGCGTCGCCAGTACGGGAGATGTGTACCGCCTTCACCGGGTCATCCGTCCCCACACCGATATCACCACTGCTGTTCACGTCGATACTGCTGGTGGGGGCGCCGGGACGAATACGGAACGGCAGCTGGCTGCTATGGGTCACGTCGCGGACGAAGAAGTTGGTCTCGTTACCCGCCAGGTCCCAGGTCTGCGCGGTCCAGCCGCTGGAGGAGTCCTGCTCCAGCCGCAGTCCCGGGGTGTCGCCGGTGGCCACATGGAGATCGAGCACCGGCGTGGTGGTACGGAAGCCGATCTTGCCCGTGCTATCAATATAAAGGGCGTTGTTCTTGCCGCCCCCTTCAACGGTGAAGGGCACCTTCCCGGCAGTGACATCTTCAATGGCAAGATACTCGGCGCCACCATTGTTAGAGTCATTGGCCACCAGCTGCCAATCGCGGCTCGGGAAACTCCCGGAAGAGCTGGTGTCATCAAATTTGAGGCGAGTATTATTCTCCTTCAAGCGCACAGTATCATAACCAAAGGACTCACTACTGGTGCAGTCCGTACCGACGCACTCACTGCCTTGCACGATCAAATCCGTCGCAATCACTTGGGCCGCCATCGTCGGCGTCGTCGCCATCACACCCAGGGCCAGCGGCAGCAGATATTTAGATTTCATGGAGGGCTCCTATTTATTCTTGAGTATTATCGGGCACCACATAGGCACCGTTGACAACGTGGAAATGGCCCCATTGCACATAGCTATCTGATGCGTCCTCGGCGGCGGTGGGGATCCACTCATCCATCGAGGCCGTGGCCTGCTGCTCACTGCGATAGGCCCCTTGCGAGGCACCGACCCGCAACTCCCAGGAATACTGTCCGTCGGGCAGGGCGTCTTTGATATAAATGGTCCCGCCGTAGTCAAACTCACGCCGAATGGCCACGCCCGGCCCGCCCGTGATGGTCAATGAATAGTGGGCATTACGCTGATTCGTAGAGATGGCAACCCCCGTAGCGTCACCCGATGGCACCGACAAATCGGCGCCGCCGGCATAACAAAAGGGGGCCATTGAATACAAAGCCGCAACGGCGACTATCGACCGCAGACATTTCATGGCAACTCCTTTCCTCTCAATTGAACAATGGCGTGCTTAAGATCGTTTTTCCGACCCCTCTAAGTCAACGCCAGAATGTGAAGGAATCATGGAGTTTATTTACCCCCTTTAATTTGAACATTGATATTTAATTTTCCTTGCCCTGCGGCCTATTCGCTTTCATCGATGGGCGCCCGCGGGGCGATGGCGAGGGATCGTCTGGCCGGCCGGCGCTTCGCCTCTCCGTCATCCCTCGCCTGGCAACCGTTTAACCCCCGCTCGGTGGCGGGGAAGCAGGAGCCAGGGACCGCCGGACGATACCTCGTCTCCCCCCCAGCCAGGCCGCCAAAATAGTTCGAATAGATATAGGAGGGAACGAGATATTGGAGGCGTGGGGCTAACCGCTTCCTGCAACAGCAGTCGGGGCTCCACAAAGTCCCTTATCACACAAGCATCGAGCGACAGATGATTTTTTACTACGAGCGAAACACAACGCCGCGTATTTCGCTCGCCCCTGCGGCGTCTACCACTGACAGCGGTATTGCAGCGGGTCGGACCCACCGTATCGCACGAGCTATCGGTGATCTGCTGCTGGCCCGTGCGGAGGGGAGCCCACAGCGGTGCTATAGCTTGTCAGCGCAGATCCAGCGCAAGCGCAGGGCCTACTACGGCATTCTGGCGCGCACACAAAAGGGCACGCTGGAGGTCACTGAGTGGCTGTTATGGTTTTTCCAGATGCTGGATGAGGCAGTGAGGCACGCCCATATCCTGCTGGATGCGGTGCTGATAAAGGTGCGTTTCTGGCAGCGACAGCAAGGCACCACGTTAAACACACGCCAGATAAAGGTCCTCAACCAATGGCTAGATGGGTTTGAAGGCAAGCTCACCACCAGTCAATGGGCAGCGCTGGCGAAGTGCTCTTCGGATACCGCGCTGCGAGATATCAAAGCGCTGCTTGAGCGGGGAGTGCTGCAACGCTCAGCGTCGAGGGGCCGCAGCACCAGCTATGAGCTGAAGACCGACGGAGCAACCCTCACAAGTATCCGGCGGTAGGCGGGCACGTACTGTGCGTCGTTGTCGTCGGTGGCAGTTACACCGCCAGGCACGCACTCCGTGAATGTCTAAGTCAGCATGAACACGACGATGCCGGTTAAGTCGCCCCGCAAGGGGGCTTCTGGTTGGCCACGCAGTGAGGAGTCGAGTGTCGTCGGGTGAAAAATGAGGCGTCGTTCATCCAAAATCATCTGTCACCCGACGACACAGGCCAGCTAGTCCCAACGCAGGCCAGCACCGCTCTGATACTCCGTCACCCGCGTCTCAAAGAAGTTTTTCTCTTTACGCAGATTGGCCTGCTCATCGAGCCAAGGCAGGGCGTTCTCTGCCCCGGGAAAGGGCTCTGTCACCCCAAGTTGGCGGGCGCGGCGGTTGGCGATATAGCAAAATTGCGCCATATGCTGCTCTGCGCTGTAGCCGAGGATCGGTTGTGGTAGCAAGTAGTGGGCGTAGGCGCGCTCGGCGGCTAACGCCTCCTGCCACATGGCGTTCAGTGCCGGCTCTGCGGGAGTGATCTGCTCCTCCTGCATCAGCTGTTTGATCACCCGGATGCCAAAGGCGGCGTGCAGCACCTCATCGCGCATGATGTATTGCAACTGCTCGGCGCTCCCCCGCATCAAGCCGCGCCGTTGGAGCGCAAAAATGGGGCTGAAGCCGTTGTAGAACCAGCACCCTTCAAACAGGGCGGCAAAGAAGATATAGGCCAGCAGAAACTCCTGTATGGCCTCCGGTTGACGGAGATCGAGATCGCTGCGGAGTACCCCGTGGAGGCGCCGGTTGGCCAGCTGGATCTTGCCCTGGATCGCCGGGACCACCCGGTAGCGGTTGTAGATCTCCGCCTGATCGAGCCCCAGGGTCTCAATACAGTGCTGATAGGTCCAGGTGTGCAGTGCCTCCTCGTAGACCTGACGGGCCTGATAGATCTGTAGCTCCGGTGCCCCCATCTTCTCCATCACCGCCAGGCCGATATTGCGCATGGCGAGGATGTCAGAGGTGGTCAGGTAGGCCAGCACATTCTCATAGAGATGGCGCTCCTCAAGGGTGAGTTTGTGGTGGTAGTCGTGGAGGTCCTGCGCCATGTTGATATCCAACGGCGTCCAGTGGTTGCGGTTGGCGTTGAGGAAAAACTCCCAGGCCCAGGGGTATTTAAACGGCGCCAGTTGATTGATGTCGGCGCGGCCGTTGATCACCCGCTTGTCGCTGGGATCTACGGGTGGCAGGGCGCTGAGTGGTTCGGCCAGCGCGCCAGCGCCCGGTGCAGCAGCCACTGCGGGGTGCTGACGCGCCGTGGCCAGGGGATCATCCCAGTTCAATAACATCGTTCTGCCTCCCGTTGCCCTATTGGCACGCCTCACAAGTGGGATCCTCAAGGGCGCATAGCGCAGGTGCGGCCACCTGTGCCCCCTTCTCCAGGTGGGTCGCTGCCAGGGTCCGCAGGTAGTAGGTGGTCTTGAGACCGCGCACCCAGGCGAGCTTATAGAGGTTGTCCAACTTCGCCCCGGAGGGTTCGGCCAGATAGAGGTTGAGGCTCTGGGCCTGATCCAACCACTTCTGCCGGCGGGAGGCCGCCTCCACCAACCAGCGTGGGTCGATCTCAAAGGCGGTGGCGTAGAGCGCCTTGAGAGGGGCGGGAATGCGATCGATGGCGGAGAGTGAGCCGTCGTAATACTTCAGGTCGTTGACCATCACCTCGTCCCACACCCCCTGGGCCTTGAGATC
>QKFD01000115.1 GCA_003251535.1 Chromatiales bacterium
CTCCCGCCCATTCTGCAACGGCTAGGTATCGAGCAGGAGCAGTGGCACTACCTAACCACTCGCTTTGAGAGCCCCTTCAAGGGGTTGGTCGGGGCGGCCCATCGTCTCAAGGCTGCTTATCAGGCACTTGGCTATCGCCGAATACCGGGAGTGGCCGCTTGTCGTAAGTGTTTTTCAGCGTAACTCACACACTCTGCCGGCATCGAGAGGCTTGCGGTGATTCACCGTGCCTGTCGCCATCGCCAGGTGGAAAACAAAGCCAATTTCAGCATCGGCCACCATTGGCTTTCCCGGAATCCCCTCCCAGTTTCCCTGAGACGCGCCTTCTCATCATTTCAAGTGGCCCATTGGGAAACCCGCTTCATTGACATTAGGATGGGTGTCCAGATAACTTCAGATAACTTCCGCGGCAAGGATATTTTTCGCTCCGAACAGGTGCTCATTTCCCGAGGAATTTTGAGCGCGCCTCGCCACGAAATTGTTGATTACGTCGCCACACTATTCCTAAGCAATAGATTTTTAAGGAGAAAAATGAGGGGATGCTTGAGGCCCATCCCTATATTCGTCCCGCGGGCGCACCGGGATAGCCGCCCCTTCCACACAGAACGTCATAGACCCACTTATACACCATGAAACTAGACAGCCACTTATACACCAGCCACTTATACACCATGGTGCGCAAAGAGATTCTACAAGGCCACGTTCAGGAGGACCTATGGATACAGGCCTTGGCAGAAGGAGGAACCGATGAAAAAAAGGTCAAGGCTCGATACATCGAGCTGCGCATATGGACTCTTCAAAAGGCACTGGCCAACACCATAGGCTGCGCCCGAACTCTAGCCATTTCGGGGCAACCACAAAGCATGGAAGAGGCCAAGGCCAAGCTTAGGCAGTCGCGAAAGCGTACACGAACTCGCATCAGAGCGATAGGTTTCTGGATGCCATTTTTTGTGGTGGCAATATTCATTTTTTTATTCGTCACAGACGAGCGCAAAAATCTCATAACAAACATCTCTTTTATGGTTTGGGCTAGCCTTTTTCCAGGCATAGTGGGCTTCACTATTGGCGAAATCATTCTAAGGCTCATGCCTTCCCAGCGCCAATTAACCAAAGAGGAAGAGAAGGCCCGAACCCTAGCCATTCCGAGGCAACCACAAAGCAGGGAAGAGGCCAAGCTTAGGCAGTTGCGAAAGCGTACACGGACTCGCATCAGAGCGATAGGTTTCTGGATACCATTTTTTGTTGTGGGGATACCCTTTTTTCTCCTCGCCACAGACGAGCGCTACGGTCTCGTAATAAACATCTCTAGTACGGTTGCGGCTGGCATTCTTCCAGGCATGTTGGGCTTCACTATTGGCGAAATCATCCTAAAGAGCATGCCTTCCCAGCGTCAATTAATCGAAGAGGAATGGCACCGGGTCCGCCGAAGAATATTTGGGCGACTTCAGCCCATTGTTGTGTTCGCCATATTTATTTGGAAAATTATAGGCCTCTTATCATAGGCCCCTTTTTTGCGGAGGCATCCAATGACTGTAAGCGATTAACTCACCGCATCGTAAGTGTCCGGCAACAACCCCCTCCCCATTCCGCGATACCAAGGACCCGCGCTTCGGCATGGGTATGCAGGCGCTTCGCACCAAGAGCACTGAGCGTCGGGACCGATTGTTTCTGATAGCTGCGCTGGCCATCGTGCTGCTAACATTGCTCGGCGCCGCCTGCGAGCAGGTCGGTTACAATCGCTATTTCAAAGCCAACACCGTGAAGCGACGCACTCATTCGCTATTCCGGGAAGGCCAGATGGTATACGACCTCCTGCCGAACATGCGCGAGGAGTGGGCCGAAAAAATCATGCTTGCCTTCGTCGAGCTGATTCGCGCGCAACGTGCGCTCTCCCAGCTCTTTTTTGTCGTCTGAAATGAGGGGAGGCTTAAGGGGTGTGCGCTATTTTTCTAATCAGCGCTCAGTGGATCAGAGCCAGCGCCTTTTTAATTCGGTCCCGCCGCTCTGGAAATTCTGGATGGCTGGAGATCTCACCTTCTCGAATCATTAGATCTCGCCCCATCCAAGGCAAGCGCACATATCCATCTTTACCTTCCCGCTTCCCGTCCCACACTGCCTCTAGGTGTTTCAAGTAGGCACTGGTCTCTTGGTTCGCGTCGTAGGCGGGTGACTCAACCAGCATCCGTACCGAGCAGGTGTCTGCCACCATCTCTTGGCTTTGCTCATAGCGCAGTAGCTTGTCGGGTAAGGCGACCAACTTTTCCACTCCCTCCGTCATGACAGCTTCGTCCTGCGTCATCAGTGCCTTAATGTCTTTGAAGGTATCGGTGCTTTCCACCAAGCGTGCCTGAAAGGCGAAAGTGGTGTGTCGCTGTAATACATGAGCCACTTCATGACCAAGGGCAAATGAGGCATATCCTTGCTCCAGCGCACCGCTGGAAACATAGAGATATCCGCCAGGAATGGCCTCTGCGTAGATGTCACTCCGATTAGCGATAAATAATTTGAACTCAAACGGGTGGGCATCGTTAACACCCACCAGCAAATCTGCTAAAACCTTATCGGCCTGCGCATAGAGCGCCTGGGTTCTTTTACTTTTAGAGGTACGCTTAAATATGCGTTTATCACTCAGACGTTCTTCATGGATCTGTTGGCCATAGCGTACTTCTAGCTCCATCGGCATCCAGTTTGTTCGTTTTGCGATGGTTCGAACTGCATGTATCAGCACATCGTCACGCCAACTCTCTGGTCCTTTCTTAAGCATCACTTGGGCCTGTTTGAGCACGGTCTCGACCAGTTGCGATAGATTGCTGGTCAGCCCATAAGGCACCACCATCTGTTCACAGGACTGGTCGCTAACGACTACCTCACGTGTTCCGATTTGGCTACCTTGGCCCGTGGTGACGGTTTCTCCCCGCACGCTCCCATGATCCGCCAGGAATGCCCTCTGATAGCGGAGTTCAAGCAATAGATTGTTATTTGGGATCCCGTCCGGTGGCCGTCCATGATCGACTTGGAAGGCTTGGATCGCTGAACGGGTCTTTTGCCCCAGCACACCATCAATTGGCCCCGGATGGTAACCCAGTGCCGTAAGTTCGGTCTGTACCTGCGTGACTCTGCTGGCGTTATCGGTAGGGATCTCTCCAGATTGGTCGAAATCCAGCACCTTGTAGTAGTACGCCGCTCCAGCGCCAACGACCGCCATCACGACGAGTGGAATCGGCGCCGCTGCGCATCCGACCAATGCCCAGATCAGAGCCCCCATGCGGATCCAACGTAGCGCTAGAGAATGCCGAGCCATCCTTCGCATATTCCTTTTTCCTTATAGCGTAGCGACAAGCGCTAAATATCAAAAGCCAATGATTCTACTCAACGCCCAGCAATGACATGCAATACTAAAGAACCACAGCGCAGCCTCATAAAGAAAAAAAGACTACTTAGCCGTACCTTTATCACCTCATCTATTTGCAAGATAACGCTGTATCATGCGATCCCGATCAAATTGGAGATCAAACTCGTCATAGACGGCTGCGCGGACCAGAAGATCAGCGGCTGAGCCCCTTTTGATAGCCCCCCGGAGCGAGCGTACCCGCTCTTCAACTTCCTTCGTGCTCTCTCGATCAAGCAGGTAAAAATTGCCCTCATACGTTCCGTCGGCAGTGGTTGCTTGCCACTGGTACTCTTCGCCCATACGCAGTTGATGACCCGCCACTGTGATGACCTCTTGGCGGCCCCTTTCCGTGGGAATAGATCTCCCTCGTGCCACCTCGGTGAGGCTGAAATGGGAGATACCGTTGGGGAATGCCGTCTGGTCGATGGAGATTAGCAACGCCTCCCCTTTTGCCGGCGCAAGTAGTTCCCCACTGGGAAATCCAGGGGCCTCTCGGCTCTCCTCCAGTAATCGTCCCGCGGGTTGCAGCGAGGTATTGCCTTGAAGTATCGCAACCAATCTCCCCCAGACACCCTGCCCATCGTCGGTCGCATGTATCATGAAGGGGTCATCCCCAGGGGAGAGCACCTGGCAAGGGTGATCTAGTTTGCACAGCTCCACCCGCCCGCTCAGCGCCTCGATGGTCTGGCAGTGCTCGATGGCAAGCGGTAAATTGCGGTGGCTGAGTTCGATGATCTCTTCTCCATTTAGCCTGGCCTTGCTGTTGGGCTCACCGAGCACGATGCAGCTAGTGGCAGAGGCGCCACCACTGGCAGCCAGAGCCATGAAAGCGGTAGATATCTGCAGCCATCTATTGAGTAAGGTATGTCTATCCATTTTTTTCCCCTCTCAAAATGCCAGCCCTCTGCGTACGTTCGGCGCAATCCCAGCTATTTTTTGTCATTTAAATAGCGAGCCCAGTACCAGCATCAACGCACCAAGGCAGAGCGCTAAAAAGGAGAGTCGCCGGGCCCACCCCGCTATCAACGCCGCCATCCGTTGCCTCTCTGATATGGGATATCCGCCCAAGCCGGCAGCTCGACTCTCTGTATCGCCTGCGTGACTGGCTTGGAATCCGACCAACAATGAATCTCCGAACAGGCCCAGGATCAATGGCGTCGGATTCATCCACCAACCCATGGAGAGCAGCACGGCCGACATCTCAACAACGAGGTACAGGATCCATGTGACCGTCAATAGGATGGCCAACGCCCATATGAAAGAGAGATCTTTAATCTCACGCCAGTGCGGATGATACGAATAATCGAAGTAGCGTCGCCACATCCCAGTGAAGAGGTAAGCGAAAAGCAGGCCTAATATCACCTCAACCGTTACAATGGCTAGCTTGTTTTCCCAGATGGGGTGGATACGAGAGTAGTATTCAATGGCGTGCGCCGTCACTCCGGGAAGCTCGCCAAAAGGCGTTAAGAAGCGATCCTCAACACCATAACTCCCCCCGATGAAGATGGTTCTTCCCGCTATTGCAGGCAATCCGCTCGGCTGCTCCAGTTGTTTCAGTGTGTGGAGGTCATATCGTTCGAGATGTTCCAGCGAAGCCCGGTTGAGGGCAAAGCTTTTTCCTTGCCCAATGGCCTCTCCAATGAATCTTTCCAAGAAGCTGTCGTCGCCTGCCAAAGCGCGTTCACAATAGCTATCTTGTGGCCTCTTTTCTGCCTTTGCCTCAGCCGCGCTCCAAGCTACGTGCGCGAGCGATGGGGCGTTGTGATACTGGCGCACAACCACCCCCAACCGCTTCATCAGCAGCGGACTGGAAAATCGCACGCCATGCCGGCAAAGGCGGCTCATCCACTCCACATCCTGTTTTCTCAAGGCGCTGATCTCGCTGGGAAACGGATGGATAGTGACAATGCTGATCTCCCCTTTGGCTGCGGTTTGGATCAGCAGTTCATCCAGGGCGATTTGATCTGCTTGCTGGCGGGGATCATCGGATGGGATGGGTGAAAGATCTAGATCCACCGCCATCACAACGGGCTTGGCCTTGATGATCGTTTCAAGAATCTGTCGTAAAACACCGCGATCTAGTGGTGAACGGAGTTGGAATGTCTCGGCATAGAGGCGGTCTGTGAGCTGAAGCACGATGGATGAGCCGATCTCTCTACGGGGCTTGGGAGCAGTCTCCACCGTTTTGGTGCCACCATTCGCCGCGTAGAGAAATAGGGCATCGAGCCCATCTAGGAGATGGAAAGAGTGGAGTAATACCACCAGGGAGGTTAACGCGAGAACGGACTTGAGATGATGGATAAAATGGCTAATAGAATGGCCGGAATAGCGGTTGGACAGGATTTTTACCAGCCGGCGAAGGTATGCGGAAAATACGGAAAAATAGCGTCGGAACTTATCCATGTCAGTGGGTAGCCCCGGGTACTTGGAGAGCATCAGTGCTTATCCAAGGCTAGCCGTTTAAAAAACTATCCGCCCTCACTCACGGTGTCAACCAGTGATCCTATCGGGGTTGCCATGAGATGTAGCGCTTCGGCGACCACAGGAGATGAATAAGATAGTGAATTTAATCGGGGCCTCCGGCCCCTCCATCTACCGGGCGGCACCGCTCCGGCCAGCGGCACCCCACGGTCCCGATAACCCAGCGTTCTACTATCAACCCAAGCAGCCCGAAGCCCCTGAATTTGAGGCCCCCCTGGCCTCACGATCTGAATCGACACTGCAAGAGAGGAGGGGCCCGATGGGCTGGGACTCCAGATCTCCCTCATCTACCCCCCCCCCCAACACTCCGCTCGGCTCCCATCCAGGAGCGGCGCCGACCCCCTCTACCAACACCCCAGGTAGTAGACGCCATCGTAATACTCCGTACAGCCACTGCTTCCCATGTTGCCCAATATCGCCATGTTGCTCTGGTGCAGGGCGGCGCTGGCGGCGGACATGGCGCCCCAGTCCACGCCGCCGGTAGGGGCGGCGAGTTGCCCTTGGCGGATGGCCAGCAGGTACTGGATCAGCACCTGTGCCACTGCTTCGGCGTGGGGCCAGCGGTAGACATCGTCTGGTAGCACCTGCACCTGCTGGGCGCGGTTGGCCCCATCCACCACGAACTGGCCTTGGGGGGTCAGGGCGTAGCGGAAGCGCAGTGCGCCGCCGTTTGATTCGGCAAAGTAGGCGACATATTGGGTGGGGTGGAAGAAGGTGAGCAGATCCCCTCGCCCCAGGTAGTAGAGGGTCCCCTCTGGGCCGCTGAATGGGCCGGCCACGGCGCCGGAGCTATCGATGGTGGGGAGCCCCACCTGGGCGGCCTGGGCGGCGGCGCTTACCGGCGCCGCCTCTGCCCCCGGTAACCAGCAGAGGACCACGATGACAAGCGCACGTAGCAGTACAGTGATCTTCACCTCTCTCCTCCCCTCGCCGTGTTGTGAGTGGCCACCTTAACTGCTCCTCGCGCCACCAGCCAACCGCCAAATGGGCTATTCACTGCCCTCGTCTGCCACCACCAGGCGGGCGAGACGGGCCAGGGCGGTGGCCCCCAACTCGCCTTGGATGAAGTCGGCGAAGAGCCGCGCTCGGGCGGGGATACGGCGGGCCGAGGGGAAGACGGCGTAGATGGTGAGAGGGGGTGGCGGGTAGTCGTCGAGCAGGGCCGTGAGGGTACCGGCCTCGATCTCCGCCGCTACCATCCAGGCGGGTAGACGGGCCACGCCGAGCCCGGTCAGCGCCGCATCTTTGAGCGCCAGTAGATTGTTGCTGCGGTAGCGCGCCGGCACCCACACGGGGGCCGCGGCGCTGGCCGGCTGGAAACCCCAGGCGGGATCCCCGGGGGTGGGGCAGTAGAGCAGGCCGTCGTGGTCACGCAGCTGCTCTGGGGTGACGGGGCAGCCACGCCGGGCCAGATAGGCCGGCGCGGCCACGGTGAGAAGGGGGCTATCCCCCAGGCGGCGGGCCGCCAACCCCTCGCCCCCCACGGCCCCGATGCGGATGGCGATATCGATCTTCTCTTCGATCAGGTCCACCAACCGATCATCCAGCTCCAGGGTCACCGCCAACCCCGGATGGAGCGCTTGGAAACGGGCCGCCCGCGAGGAGATGAAGGCGAGCCCGAAAGGTACCGGCGCGGCGATCCGCAGTGTGCCGCGCAGTTCACCATGGACCCCAGCCACCGCCGCCTCGGCCCGCTCCAGCTCAGCCAAGACGGTGCGACAGTGGCGGTAGTAGGTCTGCCCCGCCTCCGTCAGCGCCACGGCCCGAGAGGAGCGCTGTACCAAGCGCACCCCCAACCCCTGCTCTAGGGCGGTGACCGCCTTGCTCACCGCCGACTGCGACAGCCCCAGGTCCCGCGCCGCAGCGGAGAAACCGCCCCGTTCAGCGACTCGGACAAAGACCTCGATGCGCGTCAATCGATCCAACTCACCCCCCTCACCACTCTGCTGGGTTTGGCACCTCAAGCGCTGCCGCAAGGTTGCCGCCCTGGAATAGATCCCATGCCACCATGGGCGCTTCTCGGCCCTGACCTGCTCCCCCACCATGGCCGCACCATGGCAGCCAGCCACGGACCTTTTGACCCACACCCACCCAAGGGGAGAGCCATGAGCAACAAGATCCTATTTGCCTTGACCAGCCACAACCAGAAGGGCGACACCGGCCAGCGCACGGGCTTCTACGCCCCCGAGGCGGCCCATCCTTGGGCCGAGCTACGCCAGGCCGGTTACCAGATAGAGTTCACCAGCCCACAGGGCGGTCGGCCACCCATGGAGGGGGGTGAGTTGGACGATGCCACCCTGCGGGCCTTTCTCGACGACCCACAGATCACCACCCAACTGGCCGCCACCCCGACCCCAGAACAGCTCGACCCCAGCGCCTACGCCGCCATCCTGTTTGTCGGCGGCCACGGCACCATGTGGGACTTCCCCCACCACCCCGGGCTGGCCCAGCTCGCCGCGGCTATCTACGAAGCCGGCGGGGTGGTGGGAGCGGTCTGTCACGGCCCGGCGGCGCTGGTCAATCTGCGCCTCGCTGACGGTACCCTGTTGGTGGCCGGCCGCCGAGTAGCGGCCTTTACCGACGCCGAAGAGCACGCCATGGGGCTGGGGCAGGTGGTGCCGTTCCTGCTCGCCTCCACCCTCAATGAGCGCGGCGCCATCCACGTCCCGGCCCCCGACTGGCAGGCCAATGTGGTGGTGGATGGGCGCCTGGTCACCGGCCAGAACCCCGCCTCTGCCGGCGGTGTCGGCCGGGAGATGGCGCGGCTCTTGGCCGCTGGCGGGAGGTAAGGGTAGCGACCGGCGCGAGCACCCACCAGCGGTGCTGTGCATGGCACTCAGTGGGTGGTCAGGCCGCCATCCACCGCCAGCACCACACCGCTGATCCAGGCGGCCGCCGGTGAGGCCAGAAACAGCGCCGCGCCACAGATATCGGCCGGCTGCCCGAGCCGCTGCAATGGATAGAGCTGCGGCACCTGCTGCGCAAACCGCGCCTGCGCCGCCGATGTCAGTTGGGCAAGGTTCTCCCGCACCAGGGGCGTCTCCACCGTCCCGGGGGCGATGGCGTTGACCCGCACCCCCTGCGGCCCTAGCTCGAAGGCGAGGGCGCGGGTCAACGCCTCTATGCCCCCCTTGCTGGCGGCGTAGGCGGCGGCAGGTCGCTCCGGCAACATCCGCCGGGCGAAGTAGGAGGAGAGATTGAGGATGGAGCCGCGCTGCCGCACCAGACCGGGGAGCAGCTGCCGGCTGAGCAGAAAGGGGGTGCGCAGATTGAGGTTGAGGTGGTGATCCAGTAGCTCGGCAGTGCTCTCCGCCAGCGGCGCAAAACGGGCGATACCGGCGTTGTTGATCAGGATCGCCGGCTCCCGCCCGGCCGCCGCCAACCGCTCGCCGACGATCTCCGCCGCCTCCGGACGTGCCAAGTCCACGGCGATGGCCATGGCCTGGGGCCCCAGCGCTGCCGTCGCCCGCGCCAAGCGCCCCGGCTCCCGACCGATGGCGACCACCGCCGCACCCTGCTCGGCAAAGGCGCGGCCCAGCGCGAGGCCAATCCCCTCGCTGGCGCCGGTGACCACGACACAGGTGCCACTAAAGTCGTACATCTCATCCGCTCCGTCTCATCGAGGACGGGGCAGCTTAGCCAGCCAGGGCCGGCCGGTCGTTAGCATAGGCTAAGCAACCGAGCACCCAGGGGCTCGTCTCTCCCGCCGCAACACCGCATACTCCAGCCTCCCCCCTGTCAGTGAGAGAACGCCCCATGGCCAACCGTCTTACCCGCATCTACACCGGCACCGGTGACGACGGCACCACGGGCCTTGCCGACGGCCATCGGGTCGCCAAAGAGGGGGCACGGATCCAGGCCATTGGGGAGGTGGATGAGCTCAACTGCCAGCTGGGGGTCGCCCTGGCCACCGAGCTGGTGGCATCGGTGGCGACCCCGCTGGGCGAGGTACAACAGGTGCTGTTTGACCTCGGCGGTGAGCTGGCCCTGCCGGGACGGAGCCACCTCGACGCCCACCATGTCACTGCGCTGGAGCGGGTCATCGACCAGCTCAACGCCCCCCTGCCCCCGCTGACCAACTTCATCCTGCCAGGGGGCCACCCAAGTGCCGCTGCGCTCCATTTGGCGCGCGCCATCTGCCGACGCACGGAGCGGGCGGTCACCACCCTCGCTCGCCAGGAGGCGGTCAATCCCCACACCTGCCGCTATCTCAATCGCCTCTCCGATCTGCTGTTTGTGGCCGCCCGCACCCAAAACCTGGCCCGCGGCGTGGCAGAGGTACTCTGGCAACCGGGGGACCTCCGGCCACGCGGGTGAGGCCGGCCAGACCACCCGCTGTGGGGGAGCGCAAGGGCCGCGGCGTTAAGGGCGAGCGAGATGTTTACAATGGGGCCTCCGCCCGCCGACCAGCCCCCAAAAGGAGTCTTGTCTTGCTTGCGCGCCTGCTCGCCCTACTGCTACTCGCCCTCTGGCATCTACCGGCCGCCGCCGAACGGTTGACCGTGGCGGTGAGCCACCTGCCCCCCTGCGTCAATGCCGAAGAGGGTGAATTGAGCGGCTTTTCCATCGATCTCTGGCAGGCGCTGGCCCACGAGATGGGGGTGGAGCAGCAGTTCACCATCACCACCTTGAGTGGCAAATTGGATGCGGTGCGCAGTGGTGAGGCCGATGCCGCCATTGGCTGCATCAGCCTCACCGCCGAGCGGGAGGCGGAGCTGGACTTCTCACTGCCGGTGATGGATGCCGGCTTTCGCGCCGTCAGCCAGGTCGATAGCGGCCTCATCCCCAGTTTCAGTAGCGCGAGCCGTCAGATGTTGATGGTGTTGCTGGGCGCCCTGCTGCTGTTTGCCCATCTGATGTGGTGGAGCGAGCGGGGTAGCAGCGCCATTAGTGATCGCTATCTCCCCGGGGTATTGGAGGCGTTCTGGTTCTGCATCGTCACCATGTCCACCGTCGGTTATGGTGATATCGCCCCGCGCCGCTGGCTCGGCCGGCTGAGTGCCACCCTGGTCATCCTCACCGGGGTCACCGCCTTCGGGATCATCTTTGGCCAGTTTGCCGCCGACGCCATGGCCGATCGCGCCCGCTATCCGGTGACCTCGCCGCTGGATCTGCGCAACTATCGCGTGGCCACCAAAGAGGCCACGGCCGCCGCCCACTTTCTCCGTGCCCAGGGGGTGGAGACGGTGGACTACGGCGAGCTGGAGCAGGCCTACGCCGCGCTGTTGGCGGGAGAGGTGGAGCTGGTGCTGTTTGACGCCCCCGCCATCGACCACTTTACCCAGCGCCACCAGGGCGAGGTGATCGCCACCGGGCCGCTGTTTCAACCTCATTACTACGCCATCGCCCTGCCCCACGGCAGCCACTATCGGGAGACCATCGACCATGCCCTGCTCACCCTACAGCACTCGGGGCTGCTCCAGACCATCCAACAGCGCTGGTTTGGGCCATGAGTAGCTCGCGCCTCGCCCGTCTGGCCGACGGTGGCCCCCTGCATCAACTCGGCTATCTGCTGGGGGTGGTGCTGGTGATTGCGCTGCTCTGGTCCACCCCGTGGGTCTACCCCATCAAGCTGTTGGTGGTCTGGTTCCATGAACTCTCCCACGCCATCGCCACCGTCGCCACCGGCGGTCAGGTGCAGGAGATGGTGGTCAACCAGATGCAAGGGGGCCATGTGATCAGCATCGGGGGCAACCGCTTCCTCTCCCTCTCGGCCGGTTATCTAGGCTCGCTACTCATCGGCGCCGGCCTCTACCTGATCACGGTCCACACCCGGCAGGATCGCACCACCATGGCCCTGCTCGGCGTGGCGATGCTGCTGGTGGCGGCGCTGTTTGTGCGCAATCTGTTTGGGCTCGCCTTCAGCATCGCCACGGGCGCTGCCATGCTCGCCATGGCGCGTCTGCTCAGCCATGAGATCAACGATTTTGTCCTGCGGGTGATCGGCCTCACCTCTATGCTCTACGCCCCGCTCGATATCTTCAGCGACACCATCGCCCGCGCCCACCTCCGCTCCGATGCCTACATGTTGGCGGAGGAGTTTGGTGGCACCACCATGCTCTGGGGCGGGCTATGGATCGCCATCTCCTTGGGGGTGATCGGCCTGACCCTCTATCTGGCCCTGCGTCCCAGTCGATGGGGCAGTCGTCAGTCGGCGGCGCGCCAGCTCTAGGTCGTTGCAGAGCTGCTCGGCCCCATCCAGCAGGCGTGGGGTCGGGCGTTGCAGCAGGTCGGGGGGGATGGCAAACAGGTTGTCATACTGCACGGCACTGATGGCGGGCCAGCGGCGCCAGTCGTCCAGCCAGGCCGGCCGCTCGGCCCCGCTACCACTGGCCACGATGACCTGCGGATCGCGGGCGATCACCCCCTCCAGGGAGACCGTCCCCGCCAGCGTACCCAGATCGGCAAACAGGTTATTGCCACCACAGAGCCGAATCACGGCGTCCATCAGATGGCCGCCGCCGAGGGTCATGGGGGGCTGGTGCCATAGCTGGTAGAAGACCCGTAGCGGTGGCCGCTGGGCGAAGCGCCGCTCCAGTTCAGCCACCCGCTGGCGGAAGGCGGCGGCGGCAGTGGCCCCGTCGCTGGTATGGCCGGTGAGGCGCCCCAACCGCTCCAGAGAGCTGGCGATCCCCTCCAACCCCTGGGGCTCACTCACAAAGAGCGGCAGCTGTAGCCGGCGCAGGGTTGCCAGGGCCGCCGGGGGGTTACCGCCCCCCCAAGCCACCACCAAATCTGGCCGGAGGGCCAAGATCGCCTCCAGATCGAGACCGGCCGCCCCCCCCACCGCAGGCAGCGCCAGGGCCGCCGGCGGATAGTCGCTGAAGGCGGCCCCCACCACCTGCCCCCCCGCCCCCACCGCAAACAGCAGCTCCGTGGTGTGGGGGGAGAGGCTGACGATCCGGGTGGCCGGGGTGGCCAGCCGCAGTAGGTCACCACCATCGTCCACCGCCTCCAGGGCGCTGGCGACTCCCCAGCTGAGCAGCAGTAAGCCGCCCCACCCCAGGCGGCGCCAGCCACCCAGCCGGCGCCGCCGGGTGCTAGCGATGGCGGGTTTGCGGGCGCTGCCGGTCGGGGCAGATAACCGCCCAGGGTCACACTCCATCGCTCACATACCTCGCCACGGCGGTGGGATTCAGAGGCGGCGAGTCTCGCTGATCGGGGGAGATGGCACAACCAATCCCCCCTACGACACGATATTGCAACGCCAACTAGGCCACAAAGCGCGCATTCGGCCTCAACGCCTCCGGGCCACTTCGCTAAAATGGCCCCCCTCGGTGACACTTCAGCGCCGTTTGGAATAGGCATAGAGGAGTGGGAGATGAGAGAGCCTATCGTTATCGTCGGCCAGGGGGAGATGGGGGGCGTCTTCGCCCGCGGCCTGCTCAAGTTGGGCCACCCCATCTACCCGGTGCTGCGCGATACGGATATACAGCAGCTGGCCGCCGCCCTGCCGCAGCCGCGGTTGGTGCTGGTGGCGGTGGGAGAGAAGGAGCTTCACCCAACGCTGGAGCAGATCCCTACCCCCTGGCGGGGGCGCCTGGCCCTGTTACAGAACGAACTACTCCCCATGGACTGGCAGCACCATCAACTGCCTGACCCCACGGTGATCGCCGTCTGGTTTGAGAAGAAGGTGGGACAGGAGGTGAAGCTGCTGCTCCCCTCCCCCCTGTTCGGCCCGGAGGCGGCGCTGCTTGCCGCGGCCCTCGACCGCCTCGCCATCCCCACCCGCCAACTCCCCGATGCTGAGGCGCTGCGGTTTGAGCTGGTGGGTAAAAACCTCTACATCCTCACCACCAACCTGGCCGGCTTAGTCACCGGCGGTACCGTGAGCCAGCTCTGGGAGGGGCAACGGGAGCTGGCCCTGGAGGTGGCCGGGGAGGTGCTGGATCTCCAGCAGGCGCTGGCTGGGCCGCTGGACCGCCCGGCCCTGTTGGCCCTTTTGGAGGCGGGGATAGCATCCGATCCCAACCACCAGTGCACCGGCCGCAGCGCCCCGGCGCGTTTGGCCCGCTGTCTGGCCCATGCCGATCGCCAACGGCTGGCCCTCCCTCGTCTACGGGCCATCGCGGCCCAACTTGCGACCTGAGCGGCCGACCATGCCCCAGCCACCCCTCTCACTCCGTCCGCTCTATCTGGCCCTCCTGGCAGCCATCACCACCTGGCTGGCCGATAGCGCCATCGCCAGCTGGCTCCAGGGGATCCCCTTCAGCACCGCCCTCCTCCCCACGGGCCACCTGCTCTGGCTGCGCCTGTTACTGGTGGCGCTGCTGCTCGTTGTCGGCATCGCCCTCACCATGGGGCGCCACCGACGCGATGCCCTCGCCTGCCAACTGCACCAGCTGTCGGCCATCCTCGAAAGTGCTGGGGATGCCATCATCACCATCGATACCCACGGCATCATCCACACCTTCAACGGCGGTGCCGAACGGCTATTCGGCTGGCCGGCCCGGGAGGTGGTGGGTTGGAGTATCAACCGCCTGATGCCGACCACCCAGGCCGAGCAGCACAACAGTTATATCAGCGAATACCTGCGCACCGGCCGCGCCTACTTCATCGGCTCTGGCCCCCGCGAGGTGACCGCCTGCCGGCGGGACGGCACCCCCTTCGAGATCGATCTCGCCATCAGCCGGGTCAACCTCGGGAGCGAGGTGCGCTTCATCGGCATCGCCCGTGACATCACCGATCGCAAACAGGCGGAACGGGAGCTGCGCCATAACGAGGCGCTGCTCGCCCGGGCGCAACAGATCGCCCGCCTCGGGTCGTGGGAGTGGAATATTGAGAGCGGTCAGCTCCACTGGTCCGAGCAGATCTACCGCATCTTCGGGGTCGAGCCCAACGCCTTCCAACCGACCTACGAGGCGTTCATGGCGCAGGTCCACCCGGAGGATCGGGAGCGGGTCGCCAACGCCGTGAGTGCCGCCCTGGCCGGCGATCAAGCCTACTGTGTTGAACACCGCATCTGCCTCCCGGATGGCAGCGAGCGGGTGGTGCAAGAGCAGGGGGAGATCACCCTGAACGAGGCGGGCCAGCCACTCCAAATGACCGGCACGGTGCAGGATGTCACCGAGCGCGCCCAAGCGCTCCAGGCGCTTGAGTTCATCTCCAACTTCGACCCGCTGACCGAACTGCCCAACCGCTCACTGCTCCAGTATCGACTAAAGCAGGCCCTCTCCCGCGCCCACCGCGAGGGCCACTCGGTGGCGCTGCTGGTGTTTGGCCTGGACCGCTTCCAGAAGGTCAACGATACCCTCGGCCACACCGGCGGCGATGAGCTACTCAAGGTGATGGCCCGCCGCCTGGAGGGGGCCCTGCGGGAGGGAGATATCATCGCCCGCGTGGGGGCCGATGAGTTTGGCGTGGTGATGGATGGGCTGTCCGAGGTCGATCAAGTCACCCAGTTCGGCCAAGAGCTGCAAGGCCAGCTGCGTGACGCCACCACCATCGCCGGCCATGAGGTGTTCATCACCGCCTGCCTCGGTATCGCCCTCTATCCCCACGATGGTCAGGATGTCTCGGCCCTGCTCAAACACGCCGATGCCGCCCTGCACCGCGCCAAGAGCGAGGGGCCCGATAGCTTCCGCTTCTTCACTGAGGATATGACCGCCGGTGCCCTACAGCGGCTGGCCCTGGAGAAGGACCTGCGGCGGGCGCTGGAGCGGGCCGAGTTTGAGCTATTCTACCAGCCGCAGATCACCCTCGATAACGACGAGGTGATCGGGGTCGAGGCGCTCCTGCGTTGGCGCCACCCGGAGCGCGGCCTGATCCGCCCTGACCACTTCATCCCCATCTTGGAGGATACCGGCCTCATCCTGCCGGTGGGGCGCTGGGTGCTCCAGCAGGCGTGCCAACAGATCCGCAGCTGGCAGGCCAACGGCCTGCCCTGCCTGCGGATCGCGGTCAACCTCTCGGCGTTGCAGTTCCGCGACCCCACCCTGCTCGCCGCCGTCGCCTCCACCCTGGAGGGAACTGGGCTCCATGCGGTCTGTCTGGAGTTAGAGATCACAGAGAGCCTGCTGGTGGAGAATGTCCAGCAGGCGATCTCTACCCTGCAACAGTTGAACCGGATGGGGGTGCAGGTGTCTATCGATGACTTCGGTACGGGCTACTCCTCTATGAGCTATCTCCAGCGTCTGCCGGTCCATACCCTGAAACTGGACCGCAGCTTCGTCACCGATATCACCGATAACAGCGACAGCCTCGCCATCGCCCAGGCCGTCATCGCCCTGGCCCACAGCCTGCGGCTCAAGGTGATCGCGGAGGGTGTGGAGACAGCGGAACAGCTAGAGACACTCCGCCACGAGCACTGTGATGAGGTGCAAGGCTACTACTTCGCCGCCCCAATGCCGGCGGCGGAGATGGAGCTGTGGCTGGCCGGTAGGGCCATGGCGCGCTGTGCCGCCGCCACACTGCCCCCCATCTCACCGACCCATACCTAGACTTTGGAGGCAATCCAATATGGAACAGGCTGCCACTCAATCTGCCCCCCGCCGTGAGCTACATCTGCGTGCCCGCTTCACCGCCTCAGCGATCCACTTCTCCATCAGTCTGCTACTGGTGGGGGGCCTGGTGGCGGTGATGATGCTCAACTGGTTCCCACCACCGCTCTTCCAGGTGGATGGCGGTTGGCAGGGGCTGCGTATCGTCTTCCTAGTGGATCTGGTGCTGGGCCCTGGCTTGATGTTTCTCGCCTTCAACCCCGCCAAGCGGCGCCGCGAGTTGATCACCGATATCAGTATTATTGCCCTCCTCCAGCTGGCGGCGTTTGGCTGGGGGATCCACGCCCTGGAGACCCAGCGCCCACGGGTGGTGGTCTCTGACGGAACCACCCTCTATGCCATCGTGCTGGAGGATATAACCAAACAGAAGGTGGGCACCGAGGTACTGGATCCCTACCGCACCACCACGCCCCCCTTCGCCTTCTCCCGCGAACCGGCCAACGAGCAAGAGACCGCTGAATTAGTGGCGCGGATGTTCACTATGGAGCTGCCGGAGTACGCCGCTGTCGATCGTTTGCAGCCGTTCAAGGAGCACGCGGCCCAGGCGCTGAAGAACCCAGTGACCAGCGCACAGATGGAGAAGGATAGTCAGCTCAAGGCGCAGATCACCAGCTTCCTAACCGACCACGGCGGCAGCTTCGACAGTTACCGCTTCATGCGCTACATCGGTAAATACGGCACCGCCATCCTCGCCTTCCAACCCAGCGGGGAGTATGTGGGCGGATTCGTCAACGAGCTAAATCAGTAACCCCGCCATCCCCGTCCCCCTCCAGCCTGGGCAGTAGCAGCTGGAGGGGGCGACCTCTCCCACCGCTTGCGCTGCGCCGTCACCGCCGGTAAGGTGGTGCGGCTCGTAAGAGCATCACAATCTACTTATTCTCAGGGCAGGGTGAAATTCCCTACCGGCGGTAGTTCCGCTGCAAGGCGGAAGAGCCCGCGAGCGCCTGCGCAAGCAGGGTCAGCAGATCCGGTGAGAGGCCGGAGCCGACGGTGATAGTCCGGATGGGAGAGAATAAGGCAATCCACAACCTGCCCCGCGGGGCAGGTTGTTGCGCCTATCTGCCGAGCGCGATGGGTGGCTTAAGTCGTGCCGAGCGGTTACCTCGTCCCCCTGGTCGAGTTGGCCGCTCCCACGGCGGCCCCCTGCTGTGCCCGGCACTTTCCTGACGCCCTGATTCTGGAACTCACTTGAAAGGAGCGAGTCATGAATCAGATCCACCCCACCTCCCTACTCAGTCGCTTTGGCCCACCGCAGATCCGCGTGGAACGCGCCCTAGAGGCACTCCGCAGTGGTAGCGGCGTGCTGCTGGTGGATGACGAAGATAGGGAGAACGAAGGGGACCTCATCTTCCCCGCCGAGAGCATCACCCCGCAACAGATGGCGCTGCTGATCCGCGAGTGCAGTGGCATCGTCTGCCTCTGCCTGACCGATGAGGCGACCCGCCGCCTACGGCTGCCGATGATGGTGAGCGACAACAGTAGCCGCAACGGTACCGCCTTCACCGTCTCCATTGAGGCGAAGAGTGGAGTCACCACCGGGGTCAGTGCCGCCGATCGGGTCACGACTATCCGCACCGCCATTGCCGATGGCGCCCAACCGGAGCAGTTGGCCCGGCCCGGCCACGTCTTCCCGCTACGCGCCCAGCCCGGTGGCGTCCTCACCCGCCGCGGCCATACCGAGGGGACCGTAGATCTCATGTCCCTGGCCGGCCTCAAACCGGCCGGGGTGCTCTGCGAGCTGACCAATCCAGATGGCAGCATGGCGCGCCTGCCGGAGATCATCGCCTTCGCCGAGCAGCACGCCATGCCGGTGCTCACCATTGAGGACCTGGTCACCTATCGTCGCCAGCTGATGGATACCGCCAGCTGACGGCCGCGCCCCGGGGATCCAGTGGGTACCCGGGGCGCCCCAGCGGGGCGTAAAGCGACCCCGATCTAACATAAGGAAAAATTTACCAAGCTTTACGGCCCACACCCTACCCCACTCCCAGTAGATGGCCCATGCTGTGCGCCCAACCACCACAACCTGGGAGCAGTAACAGTATGGCAATCAGCAGACAGTGGGTAACGCCGCTCACCGCCGGGGCCTTTCTACTCTCCGCCGTGACCGGCGCCTTGATGTTTTTTCACCTCGATACCGGCCTCAATAAGGCGGCCCATGAGTGGCTCAGCTGGGCCCTACTGGCGGGCGGTCTCCTCCACCTAGTCGCCAATTTTGGCGCCTTCCGTAACCACATTGCCAAGCGACGGGGGCAGCTGCTGGTCGGTAGCTTTGCCCTGCTACTGGTGCTTAGCTTCTTCATCACTTCTGATGAGCACCACGAGCGCCCCTTTGCCCCCCCGGTGCGCGCCCTGGCCGAGGCCCCGCTCAGCCTGCTGGCGGAGGTCGCCAAGACCACCCCCGAGCAGCTGCGCCAGCGGCTGACCCAGGCCGGTCTCCAGGCCACCTCCGATCAGCAGAGCATCGCCGAGCTGGTGGGGGCCGATATGGGCAAGCAGCTCGACGCCCTCGGCGCCGCCCTCGCCACCAAGGGAGAGTAATCCCCCAGCCAAGAGAGCACGGTGCGGGCACCACGCGGTTGCCGCAGGCGGCGTGGCGCTACGTGGCGCAAGGGCCAAGAGCGCCCGCCCCGGCGCGGGCCACATCGGATCCCCACACAAGCCACATACGAACCCCATACCCGCGGCATACCCTCTCCTCACCTTCCATCGATGGTCAGGAGAGAACCCCATGAACCGCGTGCTACTCATCAAGATCACGCTCATCGCCGTACTCATACTGCTGCTCACCATCCCCCTCGCGATGATTCGCGGCGTCATCAGTGAACGCAGCTACTACCGCAATGATGCGCGCAACAGCATCGCCGAGAGCTGGACCGGGGCCCAGCGCTTCCTCGGTCCCATCGTGGTGGTGCCCTACCGCATCCAGCACGAGCGCAAGGTGTGGGACAAAAACAGCGAACAGTACGAGACCGAGCTGTGGTACGAGGCAAAACGGATCTACCTACTGCCGGAGGAGCTGACGCTGCGGGGCCAGCTGGCCACAGAGGAGCGCAGCCGCGGCCTCTACGAGGTGCCGGTCTACCGCACCGATCTACAGCTGACGGGCAGCTTCCAAAGCCAACCGGTGGTGGAGCTGGCGCGCGGCAGCCGCGACCCCATCGAGTGGGATAGCCCCTATCTCGCCGTCACAGTGGAGGATATCCGCGGTGTCGTCTCGCAGCCGCAACTGAACTGGCAGGGGACGACGCAGGAGTTTCTCTCCGGTAGCGGCCTGCCGAAGATCGATGGCGGGATGCACGCCCCCCTGCCCCTCTTTCCCAGCGCCGAGGCGGGCCGCTATGAGTTCAGTTTTGCCCTGCGGCTACACGGGATGGAGTCACTCCAGTTCTCCCCGGTGGGCAAGAGCACCAGCGTGATACTGGATGCCGACTGGCCCCACCCCAGCTTCAGCGGCCGCTACCTCCCCAGTGAACGGACTATCGACAACGACCACTTCAGCGCCCGCTGGCAGGTCTCCTCCTTCTCCAGCGATATGGCCCGCGCCCTGGCGCTGCTGGAGGAGGGCAACAGCGCGGAGTTTCTCACCAACACCTTTGGCGTCTCTCTGGTAAGCCCGGTGGATATCTATCAGCAGACCGATCGCGCCATCAAGTATGGCCTGATGTTCGTCACCCTCACCTTTGTCGTCTTCTTCCTGTTTGAGGTGATGAAACGGCTGCGCCTCCACCCCATGCACTACCTATTGGTGGGGAGCGCACTCACCCTCTTCTACCTGCTACTCATCGCCCTCTCGGAGCACATCGCCTTCGCCGGCGCCTATGGCATCGCCGCCGTGGCCTGCGTCGGGCTCATCGGCTTCTATGTCAGTGCGGTGTTGCAGAGCTGGCTGCGGGCGCTGGCGGTCACCGGCCTATTGGCGATCCTCTACGCCATGCTCTACTTCATCCTGCAATCCGAGGACAACGCCCTGTTGATGGGGGCGCTGCTACTGTTTGCGGTGCTCTCGCTGGTGATGGTGGTCACCCGCAAGGTGGACTGGTATGCCATCGGCGAGCAGATGGGGCGCCATAAGGAGCGCCGCCCTGCGGGGCCCACGGGTGACCTCGGGATCGACGGGCCGAGCGCCTCTATTACCGATCTCTAAACCCACCGGCGCCGGCCACCGCATGGGGTGGCCGGCGCGATCTCCCCGGCGCGATCTCCATGTTGTTTGCACCCTTTCCTCCAGTGGGCGGCGTACTCTCATAGCCATTCGACACACTGTCCCCTAGACCAAGGACGCGCCGCCATGCACCGCCCCCTCCTCACCCTCTCACTGCTCACGCTGCCCCTCGCCGCCCACGCCTTCTATCCGGTCGTGGATACCGGCCAGAGCAGCTGTTACAACAACACCAGCGCCCTGGCCAGCTGCCCGCAGAGCGGTCAACCGTTTGCCGGCCAAGATGCGGCGGTCAATGGCCTCGCCCCCCACTACACCGATAACGGCGACGGCACCATCACCGACAACGTGACCGGCCTGATGTGGCAGAAGAGCCCCGACTTCAACGGGGATGGCCAGATCAACAGCATCGACAAGATGGGCCACGACCAGGCGCGCACCAGCGCCGCCAACTTCCGCCTGGCCGGCTATAGCGACTGGCGCCTCCCCACCATCAAGGAGCTTTACTCGCTCATCAATTTCGATGGCCAGACCGGCTCCGCCGATCCCTCCGACGCCACCGCCCCAGCCGACGCCATCCCCTACCTCAACACCGCCTACTTTGACTTCGCCTATGGCGACAGCAGCGCCGGCGAACGCTACATAGATGCCCAATTTTGGTCTGATACCGACTATGTCAGCACCACAATGAACGGCAACGCCACCGCCTTCGGCGTCAACTTTGCCGATGGGCGCATCAAGGGCTACGGCACCTATGAGGTGATCAATGGCACCTACCACACCCTCTACGTGCGCTATGTCCGGGGTGGCGGCGGCTACGGCGAGAACCAGTTTGTGGCCAACGGCGACGGTACCGTGAGCGACCACGCCAGCGGCCTGATGTGGCTACAGCAGGATAGCGGCGCCTGGAATGCCGGCAGCTATGCCGCCGACGGCAGCCTCAATTGGCAGGAGGCGCTCGCCTGGTGCGAGGCGCTCAACTACGCCAACCACAGCGACTGGCGGCTGCCGGATGCCAAGGAGTTGCAGAGCCTGGTGGACTACACCCGCTCGCCCGACACCACCGACTCCGCCGCGATCGACCCACTCTTTGAGGCCACCTGGCTACCCAACGGGGTCAACAACGCCGGTGCCCCCAACTATGGCCACTACTGGAGCAGTACCACCCACCTAGATGGCCTGCCGCTAGGCTCGCGGGCGGTCTATCTCGCCTTTGGCGAGGCGACTGGGGTGATGGATCTAGGCAGTGGTCTACAGCTCTATGATGTCCACGGCGCCGGTGCCCAGCGCAGTGATCAGAAGTCGGGCGATCCCGCCACCCTGCCAGTGGGGGCCGGGCCGCAGGGGGATACCCAGAGCATCTACAACCTGGTGCGCTGCGTGCGTGATGAGTCCAATCGAGAGGGGAGTTTTGATTCCACCACCGGCCTCTTGAGCCTGCCGCGGGTGGATGCCCAAGGGGTGGGGAGCTTCGCCCTCAGCCTGAGCCTCATCGGTGACAACCCCATCGCCTTCCGCCTCCAACAGGCCACCCCAGTGGGCAGTACGGTCACCGCGGTGGGGGGCTTTGATCCCGCCACCGGGCTGGCGGTACTGCCCCGGGTGCGGGTGGGTGGCACCCTCTACGGCGCCACCCTGCGGCAACGGGCGGGGAGCATGGAGTTTGAGGTGGTGAACCTCCAGGCCCGCTAATCGGCCACGCCCATCGGCGGCGGTCCCCCATGGACATAGGCGAGCAGCGACTCCTCTATCGCCTCATAGGCGTAGTCGGAGACGGCCGCTATCCCCATGGCAGCGAGTTTCTCGCTGGGACCGTCGCCGATCTTGGCGACCAACACCGCCCGACAATCCTTCACCGCCTCCAGGATGCCGGCCATCGCTCCTTTGTTGGATTCGCCACCTAGGCAGTAGTGCTCCACCTGGCGCTGCTCCACCAGCCGGCACTGCTGCCCCTCTACCTCATAGATCCAGAACTGCTTGGCGTGGCCGAAGTGCTCGCTGATCGCCAGCCCCTCCTTCGTCGCCACCGCCAGTCGCACACTGTTAGGCGCCATCACACACCTCTCTCATTGGCCTTGAGGTCCAGAGCTTAGCAATTTATCTGCCACCGCCCCCGAGGGGGGAGGGCCACATCGATTGAGTTCGCCAACCGTGCTGCGCTACTGTCCACCGGACAGAGATATCCCCTTTCTGGAGCGCCTATGCAGACCCTTATCGCCCTACTGCGCGGGATCAACGTCGGTGGCCACGGCAAGCTGCCGATGCAGGCGTTGGTCACACTACTGGAGGGGCTGGGGGCGCGGCAGGTGCGCACCTACATCCAGAGCGGCAACGTGGTGTTGCAGAGTCCGGATCCGGCCAGTGTGCTGGAGCAGGCGCTGGCCCGCACCATCGCGGCACAGCACGGCTTCACCCCGGGTGTGCTGGTGTTGGAGCGGGCGGAGCTGGCCCGCGCCATCGCCGAGAACCCCTTCCCGGCGGCGGAGGCCGACCCCACCACCCTCCATCTCGGCCTCCTTGCCGCCGCGCCAACGGCACCGGATCTCGACCGACTGACCACTCTACGGAGGGGGGGCGAACGCTTCCAGCTCAAGGGGCGCTGCTTCTATCTCCACGCCCCGGAAGGGATCGGACGCTCCAAACTGGCGGCAGCGGCCGAGCGGCTGCTAGGGGAGGCGATGACCGTCCGTAACTGGAAGACGGTGTGCAAGGTAATGGCGTTGGCGGAGGGCTGAAGGCCCAGCTGGCGGGGGTAACGCCTCAGCGCCAACCCGGGAGAGGCCCGGGCTGACGCCGAGAGGGGTTGTTAGCTGCACCCTTTAGGGCGCGGCAGACCGGCGATCTTATTGGCTGACTTGATGAGCCCGTAGGGGAACAGGCCATAGATGTACTGGCTGCTGCTCCGCTCCGACCCATACTTCTCTTGCATGATTTTGGAGAACTTACGCGGCTCGGCCACGCTCCCGTTCTCTTGGAAGTAGCTGCGCGCCTCGTTGATCACATCCCAGTGCTCTGGGGTCAACTCCACCTTCTCGTTCTGGGCGATGGCCTCTGCCACCTGCTCATTCCACTCGTCCAGATTCTCCAACCAGCCCGCTTCGCTCAGCTGGATCACCTTGCCATTCACTTCCACCTGCATGGTCGCTTTCTCCTCTTATTTTCAATCGCCCTGCTGGGCGACTGCTTTGACGAGGCGCCATGGTAGCACAAGACCAAGCATTACAGTCAACTATTGCCCGCCAGCCCCCAAAGGGCCACGTCACACTGCTGTTATGGAGTCCATGCAGACTGCGCCGCGTTAATACAACGCTGCCTTTCGGGAGAGAGAACAATGAAGGCGAAATATAAGCGCCTGTTGGCCCCGCTGGTACTGGCCCTGCTGGCCGCCGGCTGTAACAGCAGTAGCAGTCACAAAAGTGCGCAAGTTGAGGTGGGAACCCACGCCAGCGTCGCCCTGCTGGAGACCACCGATCTCCACACCAACATTTTGGGATATGACTATTTCAAATTGGCCGAGGATAAGTCCCTCGGCCTGGACCGCACCATCAGCCTGATCCAGGCCGCCCGGGCGGAGTTCAGCAACACCCTGCTGTTCGATAACGGTGACACCATTCAGGGCTCTGCCCTGGCCGACTACCAGGCGCTCATCGCCCCCATCGACTGCTCCACCACCCTGGCGCAGTACAAGGTGATGAACCGCCTCAACTATGACGCCGGGGTGATCGGCAACCACGAGTTCAACTACGGCCTGGCCTTCCTCAGTCAGGTCACCGGCACCCCCTTCAATGTAGAGGAAGAGGGGCTGCCGAGCGAGGCCTGCGCCGGCCCCAACTTCCCGCTGGTGCTGGCCAACGTGGTGAGCAGCAAGGATGACCAACCACTGTTCGCCCCCTACGTCATCCTCGACCGTACCCTCCAGGCGGAGGGCCCCGATGGCAGCACGGTGGAGGCACCGATCAAGGTGGGGGTCATCGGCTTTGCACCGCCCCCCATCCTGAACTGGGACAAGCGTTGGCTCGACGGCAAGGTCTATGTCACCGATACCATCGACACCGCCGCCGAATATGTCACCCAGATGCGCGCCGAGGGGGCCGATCTGGTGGTGATGCTGGAGCATGGCGGGGTTGACAGCTCCCCCTACTCCGCCTCCATGGAGAACGCCGGCTACTACCTCGCCCAGGTGCGCGGTGTCGATGTGCTCTTCCTCGGTCACTCCCACCAGACCTTCCCCAACGCCACCAGCACCGCCACCGGCTTCAATGCCGAAGGGGTCGATAAGACCGGGGGCTTCATCCACGGGGTGCCGGCCACCATGGGCGGTTACTGGGGCAAGAACCTCGGTGTGGTGAAACTGGAGCTGGTCTATGGCGACAGCGGCTGGTATGTCGATACGCCGCAGACCACGGTGGAGGTGCGCGCCACCCTGCTCGGCAAGGATGACCAGGGGGCCAATGTCTATGTGACGCCTGACACCTCGGTGGCCGAACTCATCGCCAGCGAGCACGCCGCCACCATCGCCTATGTAAAGACCCCCATCGGTGATACCGACTTCCGCATGACCACCTATTTTGCCGATGTCGGCGAGGTGACGGCGGTGGAGATCGTCAACCAGGCGCAGGCGGCCTACGTGGCCGACTATGTGGCCGCCAACCTGCCGCAGTACCAGGGGCTGCCGGTGCTGTCGGTCTCCGCACCGTTCAAGAGCGGCTACGGCGGCGGCAGCGACTACACCGATGTCGCCCAGGGGGATCTGGCCATCAACAACGCCGCCGATCTCTATCTCTACCCCAACACCGTCTACGCGGTGAAGGTGACCGGCCAGGGCATCAAGGATTGGCTGGAGAAGGCGGCCAACCGCTTCAACCAGATCGATCCCACCCTTACCACGGCCCAGGAGCTGGTGAGCAGCTTCCCCGGCTACAACTTCGATCTCTTCACCACCGCTGACATCAGCTATCAGATCGACGTCACCCAACCGGCCGGTAGCCGCATCGTCTCCCTCACCTACCAGGGCAGCCCCATCGACCTCAACGGTGAGTTCATCATCGCCACCAACAACTACCGCGCCAGCGGCGGCGGCTCCTTCCCGGGGCTGGATGGCAGCAACATCATCTACGCCTCGCCGGACGCCAACCGGGATGTGCTCATCTCCTACATCAAGCAGGTGCAGCACCTCACCCGCAGCCAGCACGGCGCCCACCGCTCCTGGCGCTTCGCCCCGGTGACCACCGCCGGTCCGGTGATCTTCCACTCGGCCCAGGGCCAACTGGAGGTGGCGAACGCCGCCGGCCTCAACAACGTCAGCCTCTACCAGGCGGATGACGGCTCGGCCAAGGGGCTGTCGATCTATCAGATCGACCTCTCGCAGTAAGCCGCTCGCAACGGCATGGCTAACGCGCCGGGGCAACCCGGCGCGTTACTTTTTTGGCCAACACCCGATCCCTCCGCCTCTCCGGCCACCCACAGGAGGGATCGGCGGAAAGGGGGAGACCATGGGCAGACAGACCATCCGCTACACCGTGCTGGCGCTACTGCTGGCGGCGGGCAGCACCACCGCCATCACCCTGCACCAGCTCCCGCCCACAACGGTGGAGCAGTGGCAGCTGGCCGCCCGCCAGGGGCGGCAACCGGCGTTGTGGCAGCTTTGGGCCGCGGCCTATCTGGGCAACCGCCACGCCCAGTGGGTGGTGGGCGACTACCTAGTCAGCCAACGGCCGCGGCAGGCGGAGGGTAGCGCCTGGCTGCGCCGTGCCGCCCAACAGGGAGAGGGACACGCCGCCCTGCGGCTGGGGGAGCTGGCCCTCGCCGGCACCCTCGATGGGGGCGCCGACTATCCCCAGGCGCGCCACTGGTTCAAACAGGCGGCGGCCACCCAGGCCAGCGCCCACTACCAGCTCGCCCTGCTCTACAAGAACGGCCGCGGCGGCCCGGCCGATGCCGAGTTGGCCCTGGCGGAACTACAGCAGGCGGCCGCCGGCGGGGTCGCCCAGGCGCGCTTCCTGCTGGCCAACGCCTACCTCAACGGTGACGGCGTGCCACGGGATGAGGCGCAGGCGATCCAGCTGCTGCAACAGGCGGCCAGCGCAGGCCACCCTGCCGCCATGCAGGCGCTGGCCCTCGCCTACCAGCGCGGCGACCTGGGCCTGCCACAGGACCCCCAGAGGGCGGCCAACTACTTCTCCGCCGCCGCCGAGGCGATAGAGGATGGACCGCGCCTGCACTGAGAAAAGGGCGGTGGAGACCGCCCATCGCCGCTGCGGTATACCCCCTTGCGCCCTCCATTTGGGGCGCCAACGCCAAGAGTGATGGCACAACAGAAAACTTTTCTGCTGTGACCCAGATAGCATTTTTTTCCATCCGCCGCCCCCTTACTATCAACCCGGTTTACTGGCCGGTCACCCCAAGGCCTGGCTGGCATGGAGGCCCTATCAATCGGTCGGATTGGGGAGCCGGTAACGTCGGCATATAAATCCAATAACAATCCCACTTGAGGGAATCTATCCATGCACAGAATCTACAGTGCTCGCCGCTCCCCGCACCTCCTGCTGCTATTGGCAACGGCAGGCGCGGCCACCCCGCTCCAGGCGGCTCAGCTAGAGGTTGGACCGGGCCAACCCTACACCACCGTGCAGGCGGCGGTGGCTGCCGCCCTCGACGGCGATGTGGTCAATGTGGCGGCCGGGGTCTATGTCGAACAGGTCACCATCACGAAGGGGATCACCCTCCAGGGCGCAGGGACCGACCTCACCACCATCCAGGCACCGGCGGCGGCCAGCCTGGTCCAGAGCGGCGGTGACTGGAAGAATCTCAAGGCGCAGGATGTATTTGCCATCATCGGCGTCAAGAGCGCCGCCCCGGTCACCATTCGCAACCTCACGGTGGATGGCAACAACCAGGGGTATCTCCCCGACATCACCTACGGCGATAAGACCCTCTACGCCTTTGAAGGGATCAGCATCTTCAATACCAACGCGCAGATCGATGCGGTGCATGTCACCCGCGTGCGCGAGCTGAGCACCGACTACGGCAATACGCCGGAGAACCTCCCGCCGGTCGATTACCCGGCGCTGCCGCAACCGGCCGGCATGAACCACAACGAAGGGATCATGCTAGAGGGGAGCGCCGGCAGTCCGGCCAGCACGGTGACCATCACCCACTCCAAGGTGAGTGAGTTTCAAAAGACCGCCATCCTCGCCTGGGGGCCAACGCTGACGGTCAACATCGACTCCAACACCATTCAGGGTTACGGCGCCACCCTCTATAGCACCGGCAACGCCATCCAGATCGGCTCCTCCGATCTCACCTTCCTCGGCGGCGCCTACGGTGATCGGCGCGGTACCTACGCCACCGTCACCAATAACCAGATCCTCGATCTCGGCCTGCTCATCCCCCCGCTGGGCGAGCCGGGCTACTACTTCAACCCGGGGCTCTATGGCCCCGCCGGCGTCCTGCTGTGGGAGGCGGCCGATGGGGTCACCATCACCGGCAACACCATCGCCAGCACCCTCTATCAGCCCTCATGGCACAGCTCCGTCACCTCCGCTGATGGTGGCTGGGCGACCCAGGCCATCTCCATCTACAACTCCCCCAATGTGGTGATCACAGACAACGTCCTCTCGGGTCTGGAGATCGGCGTGGCGGAGGATAGCTCCGTGCCCGGCTCGGTACTCCACATCGGCAACAACAGCGGCAGCAACTATGTGGCCGATGTCTGGGGCAGCGCCGGTAATGACCAGATCGAGCTGGCCCCCACCGGTAACCAGGTGGTGGCCTTTGGCCAGACCGATAACGGCATCGACACCCTCAGCAACCTCCTGGTAGGCGACGCCCTCTACGTCATCGGTTACGCCTATGACGGCCCCACCCCGTCGGTCAACGGCGAGTTGAACGGGACGCCGGTGGTTGACTTCAGTGGTGGCACGGTGACCGCGGGCGACGGCAGCAACGTGGCCGGCCACTCGGTACAGATCACCACCGGCACCACCACCCAGCTCTACGCCGACACCGAGGGCGACAGCGACGCCGCCGAACTGACGGTGGAGCTGACGGGTAGCTACGGGCCGGACAACTTCGCCCTGGCCGGCGGCAAGATCACCGTGGTGGCCGCCGCCCCCGCGGCCACCACCGGTGCCACCTCACTCCAGGAGAGCAGCAGCGCCCACCTGAGCGGCAGCGTCCGCGACTACGGCGCCGCCACCACGGCCAGCTTTGAATATGGCACCACCACCAGCTATGGCATGACACTGGCGGCGGCGGAGAGCCCGTTAGCCGGGGTGTTTGCCAGCAGCAGCGTGGGGGTCGATCTGACCGGCCTCAGCTGTGAGACCACCTACCACTACCGCCTCGTCGCCAACAACAGCGAGGGCACCAGCTACGGCGACGACCGCACCTTCATCACCGCCACCTGTCCGGTGACCATCACCGGCCCCAACCCCGGCGGCAGTGGCGATATCAGCGCCAGCCTCTCCGGTGGTGGCAGTGGGCGCTGGATCTTTGCCCCCAGTGGGAATGGCATCGATGAGACCGCCGGCTTCATCCCGCTCAGCGGCCACCCCAAGTCACCAGGGGTCACGCCGCCGTTGGGCTACCTCTTCGCCTACGGCCTGTTCGACTTTGTGCTCATCGAGGGGGAGGCAGGCAGCGCCGCCAGCCTCACCATCACCTACCCCGAGGCCCTGCCGGAGGGGAGTGAGTTCCTGATGTTTGGCGCCACCACCAGCAACCCCACCCCCCACTGGTACCGCTACCCCAGCGCCGTAGTGAGCGGTAACAGCGTCACCCTCAGCGTCACCGATGGTGGCAGTGGCGATGGCGAACTGACCGCCAACAGCCTCATCCGCGGCCAAGGCGGGGTGGCCTACATCAGTGCGACAGCGGTCCCCACCCTCACCCCCTGGGCCCTCCTGCTGCTGGCCGCGGGGCTGGCAACGGTGGTCGCCCGGCGGCGCCTGAGCTGATGGCCGACGGGCGGGTGGATAGCACTGCGCTGGGGTGGTGGCAACAGGCCATCGCCCTGGAGCAGGCCGATCGACTCGCCGAAGCGGAGCAGACCATCACCGCCGCCCTGCCCCACAGCGGGGCGGCGGCGACGGTGGCGGAGCTGTATGCCCAGCGCATGGAGCGGCTCCAGCAGGCGGGTGAGGAGCGGGCCGCCCGGCAGGCGTTTGAAGAGGCGGAGCGCTGGATCCAGTTCTACGCCAGCCAGGCCACCAGTGGTGGGGAGGGGGCCGCCCTGGCGCTGGAGCGGGAGCGCTTCCGCGCCGCTCTGGTGCGGCGCCTCGGCTACGATCCAGGCCACTGAGCGCCGCCGTTTATCGCGGCGGGGGCGGGAGGGTTCGCCGCCGAGCCGATTTGCTGGAATAATTGCTAGTTTGCAACGTAGATTACCCCGACCCTCAGCATGAGCCCCACTATGAACCGCCACCACACCCTGCTCCGTCTCGGCGCCCTACTGCTGCTCACCTGCGCTGCCCCCTCCGCCTTTGCCTACATCGGTCCCGGTGCCGGGATCTCCCTAGTGGGGGCGGTGTGGGCGGTACTCGCCTCAGTGGTCTTGGCCATCGTCGGCATCCTCTGGTGGCCGGTGCGGATGGTGTTACGGCGCCGGCGCCAACGCCAGATGGCCCCCAAAGAGAGTGGCGAGCCACCCACAACCGATCCCTCCTGACCCCACCCCGTGGCCAACATCGAGGTCCCGGCGCTGGAGAGCGCCCTAATCCAGCTCCTGAATCGCAGTGAACGGCTCTGGTTTGGGCTGGGGCGGCTGGAGAGCGCCTTCTACGCCCCGCAGCTCGACCCCATCCCCATCGAGCGCCCGCTCTACATCTGCGGTCTTGCCCGTTCCGGCACCACCCTGCTGCTGGAGCTGCTGGCGGAGCAGGCAGCGTTTGCCTCCACCACCTACCGCGACTTCCCGCTGATCATGGCGCCCATATGGTGGAATCGCTTCCAGGCATTGGCCGGGGCCCGCCAGGCGCAGAGACCGCAGGAGCGGGCCCACCGCGATCGGATCCTGGTCACGGCCGATAGCCCCGAGGCGGTGGAGGAGGGGCTCTGGATGCACTTTTTCCCCCACCTGCACGACCCCGGGCGCAGCAACGTGCTCGGTGCGGCGGAGCGGCAGGGGGCGTTCGACCAGTTCTATCGCCACCACATCCGCAAGATCCTCCACCTGCGCGGTGGTGAGCGCTATCTCAGTAAGGGCAACTACAACCTCACCCGCATCGGCTATCTCCACAGCCTATTTGCCGATGCCCGCTTCATCGTGCCGGTGCGGGCCGCCAGCGGCCAGATCGCCTCGCTGATGAAACAGCATCGCCTCTTCTGCGCGGCGGAGCGCGCCGATCCCAAGGTGCTGGCCTACATGACGCGCCTCGGCCATTTCGAGTTTGGCCTCAACCGCCGCCCCATCGCCCTGGGGGATGGGGTAGCGGCGGAGATCGCTGCCGCCTGGGAGCGGGGTGACGAGGTGACCGGTTGGGCCCACTACTGGGCCTCCCTGCACGGCTTCATCCTCGATCTGCTGGCCCAGGGCGGGGCGCTGGCACAGTCGATCCAGCTCGTCTCTTACGAGGCACTCTGCCGCGAACCGGCGCGAGTGCTGGGCGCCCTCTACGACCACGCCGGCATCACCCCATCCGCCGAGCAGTTGGCGCAGCAGGCGGCCCGCATCTCCTACCCGGACTACTACCAGAGCGGGCTGGATGAGGCGCAACAGCGGCAGATCGAACAGATCACCGGGCCGGTGATGGAGCGCCTGGCCCCCTACTTCGCCTGATCCCACTGCCCTCCACCACGCCGCCGACCCCCAGCAGGCGGACCAGGGCGCCGTGGGTCGCTGGCCGCTGGGTCATTGGGGCGGCTACTATAGCGCCCAACCATAACGCCACTACCACACCCCTCGCCTATGTCTCGCGCTCGCCTACTCTTGCTGCTGCTGGTGACCCTACTCGCCGCCTGCGACCACGCCCCGGAACACCCCAACGTGGTCATCATCACCGTGGACACCCTGCGGGCCGACCGCGTTGGCGCCTACGGTTGGGGGGCCGCCCGCACCACCAACATGGACCGGCTGGCCGCGGAGGGGGTCCGTTTCACCAATGCCGTCTCCTCCGCCCCCATCACCCTCCCCTCCCACACCTCCATCATGACTGGGCTACTGCCACCGGCCCATGGCGTGCGCGACAACGGCGCCTACGCCCTGGGTGACGAGGCCCACACCCTGGCCGAGGCGTTCAAGGAGCGCGGCTACGCCACCCAGGCGTTTGTCTCGGCGGCGGTGCTGGAGAAGCGCTACAACCTGGATCAGGGCTTTGACGGCTACGATGATGACCTGGCGGCCGAGGATGACCCCCGCCTCTTCATGATCAAGGACCGTCCCGCCCAGCGCACCGCCGATCGGGTCCTGAGCTGGCTGGACGGACGCCGCAACAACCCGCAACCGTTCTTCCTCTGGGTCCATTTCTTTGACCCCCACCAGCCGTGGGAGGCCCCCCTGCGGGAGCGGCTGCGCACCCTCAACGCCTATGACGCCGAGATAGCCAACGCCGATCGCGCCATCGGCCGGATCTTGGAGGATCTCACCGCCCAAGGTGAGCTGGACAACACCGTCTTCGTGGTGACCGCCGACCACGGTGAGAGCCTAGGGGAGCATGGCGAGTTGACCCACGCCATCTTCATCTACGACGCCACCGTCAAGGTGCCGCTGATCATCCGCTACCCCCCCCTCCTACCCAACGCCACCCTCTATGAGGGACCGGCGCGCCATATCGACCTCTACCCCACCCTCCTGGCCATGGCCGGGGGCAAGGCGGACAAGGTGCAGGGGGTCAACCTGCTGCCGGCACTCACCGGCCAGGAGCCGCCGCCGCAACTCCCCCAGTACTCGGAGTCGATGCTGGCGGAGGTGGGGTTTGGCATGGCGCCGCTGTTTGGAGTGAGGGAGGATGGCTTCAAGTGGATCCGCGCCCCGCGGCCGGAGGTCTACAACCTCCTCCAAGACCCCAAGGAGCTGGATAACCTCTACGCCCAGCGCGCCGACATCGCCGCCCGCCTCGATGGCGATCTCACCTCTATCATCGCCGCCAGCGAGGCGGAGGCGCTGCGTGCCGACGAGAACCCCCTGACCCAGGAGACGGTGGAGATGCTGCAATCCCTCGGCTATCTCCAGCCGGCGGCAGAGCGCAACGCCATGGGTGGGATGGACCCGAAGGACGGCATCCTGATCTATCGGACGTTGGAGGATGCCCGCCATCTGGCCCAGGCCAACCACTGGCCGGAGGCGGAGGCGAAGGCGCGGGAGCTGCTGGCGCAACAGCCGGGTCATGTCTCCGCCCGCAACCTGCTGGCCCTGGTGCTGACCCGCGAGGGGCGGTTCGCCGAGGCGCGGGAGCACTATCTGATCTCGCTGGGGCAGCAGCCCAACCAGTTTCGGTTGCTGGGCTCCTTGGGTCGGCTGGCGCTACGGGCCGGCGATCTGGACGAGGCCAAACGCCACCTGGAGGCGGCGATCGCCCTCACCCCCGACTTCGTTGATGCCTATATCCAGCTCGGCTATATCGCCTACCACCAGGGCGACAAAGAGCTATCCCACCAATGGATAGAGAAGGCGCTCAACATCAACGAGAGCGGCAGTGATGTCCTGCGGCGGGTGGCCGACCTGTTCTATCTACAGCAGGAGTACCCCAGCGCCCTCGAATACTACCGCCTGGCCCTGAAACAGGCGCCCGACCACTACCACGCCCTGCTCCAGGCGGGGAATGCGGCGGTGCGGGCCGGTCAAGGGGAGCTGGCAGAGCCCTACTGGCGCCAGGCCATGGCGTTGCGGCCGGATGTCTGGACGGCCGCCTACAACCTCGCCGTGTGGCAGTCCAAACAGGGCGAGCTGGAGGCAGCGGAGACGACGCTGACGGAGGCGGTAACGCGGGGCCTAAACCGGCCTGAACTGCTGCGCGACACCCCGGAATTTGCCCCCCTCCAAGAGCGCCCCAAGTTCAAAGAGCTGTTGACCAAACTGGCCAGCGCACCGGCCCCTAAACCGGATCGGAGGCCACCGGCCAACTAGTCCCGCATCCTGGCGGTCACCGCCTGACGCAACCGCGCCAGGCGCCCGCCCCCCACCACGCCGTAACGCCTTTAGCACCCATAGCAGGGCGCGGCTTAAGCGCCCGCAGAGGTGTGCGCCGGAGGGCGGGCGTCGAGGGGGGATTGCGTTGGCAAGTGGACGGCCGTAAGTGAGACGGCGGCAGGGTCGAGTGAGCGAGAGATCCCTCGCATACAGCGCCATAGGGTGGTGGGCTCGCTGATCTCCCACCTGCGAACCACGGCGCTGGTTGGACCACTCAGCGGATGAAAAGCCCCGGTCGCGGAAGCGACCGGGGCTTTTTTGTATGAAGGGAACCGCACCCTGCCGGTCACTGCGCGATGAGACTAAGCTCCGCGGACGCTACATTCCAGGGCAGAAGCGCTTCGAAGTCGGCGAGTGACTGTGCGGCGGGCAGCTCTTTGAAAAGCAGGCGGAGGTAGGCGTACGGCTCGATGCCGTTGGCCTTAGCGGTCTCGATGAGGCTGTAGAGGCGGGAAGAGCCCCCGGGTCCCGTATCTCCGTCAGGTAGTGGCCGCCGTCGTAGCCAAACCCCACCTCGCTGCCGTCCCACGCCCCGTTATAGAGGTAGCTCACCCGCGTCCCGACCGGGCGCCTCCAGCTGGGTGATGCGGCCCGCGCTATCGCGCGTGAAGCGCACCCACTCTCCGCTCCCCGTGTGCTCTATCCCCTCCGCCGTAAAGCGCAGGCTCTGGCCGCCCGGCTCGCTTATCTGCCGGACCCCATACCCCTCCTCAATCTCATAGGCCACCCGTTCGGCAACGAGGGGGAGTCCTTCCCGACGCGGCGTATGCAGGTGAGGGCGGGGCGGTATGAGTCCCCCTCCCGCCCATGCGATCCCCATCCCCGCTTTGGACGAAACATCAGCGTCCCCCAGCTCTATCTCAAGGGGCGCTGGCTGGAGCAGGCCGGTTTTACCCTCCATGCCCAGGTACGGATTGTCGTCTCTTGGGGACGCTGGGTGATCGAGGTGCAGGGCACCGCCGAGTAGCGGCCTAAAAACTCTATATGAAAAGCCCCGGGCGCGGGAGCGACCGGGGCTTTTCTATATTAGGTGTGGACAGTGAGGAAATTAAATAGGGCCGCTTTGTTTGACGCCTGGTGTTGATGGGTTTCGTTCCTCAGCCCATCCTACGCGGGCTGCCGAGTTCCGAGGGTCCCCACTTCCCCTTATTTATGACTGACTACACGGGCTTACGCTACAAGCATGCCAATCGGCTAATATCATTTAACTTGTCCATAAAATCCCCATAAAATTCGATATCCGCATCAAAAAAAGATTGATTTTTGGCCACATACTCAATTGTTGGCATTAGCTCGGGCAGTATCGGCATAATAAATTCAGGGGACTGCGCCAACCTTTCCTTGATTAACTCTAAGAAACAGTCGGCGGATTCTGATTTAGTAAACTGATCAAAATCCCCCGCATCTATATATTCCTTGAGTCCGAAAATATAATAACAAAATGGAATTATTGGCATTACCCCAAGATCTTCGCACCTCATCAACGCATTAATCTTGAACTCCCCCACCATTTCATCATTGCTTTTTCCAAAGAAAATCTTATGCGCATACTTAACGTCTCTGTCCGCATTATCCATTATCCCCCAGTCGCTCTCTTTAGGTATATCTCTGGCAATCATAAAACACCATAATAATATTTGAACACCATGATTGGCGATTCTTGCAATCGCTCCGAGAGGCCCAAATGCGCTGAGCGCCTTTTATTGCAGAAAGGGTGGAGACGGGGCACTTCACCCTGAGACAGGCTTACGCTTTACTCTTAATCGCGCCAGCACCAATAGGCATTTCTTCAGCATGCCCAAACGTACCTTTTAATAAGGGCATCAATCATTCTGGTCAGTTTACTAATTTCCTGCTGATGTCTCCTGGGCCACCACTTATCATCCCACTGCTGCCTCATGTCTCTGCATTGCTCCCAGTGTTCAACTTCATTAATCATGTCTTGACACGCATCACCTGTAGGCTTCGGGCGTTGATTATCGCAGAAATCTTTATAAGCCTGATGCTCCGCATCTGCCTCTCTCTCTTCCTCTGCCGTTCTAGGTGGCTGAGGGCCGTAATAAACTGCATTAATCCCTGCCACCTCATGAGCTGCATATGCCACCAACACAGCCACGGCAGCATAGGCAACATGTTTAGAGAAAACTCTGGCAGAAACTCTACCACCGATGTTCAATAAAGCATTTTGTGCTTGCATCGTACTGACCAAGGTCGGGTCATTCCCGCCGGGGTCAATTAGGTCTGTCGGATTTAGAATGGCATATGCATATTTGTTGAGGGTGGCCGGAGAGCGCATATTGCCTCTCCACGTATCCATGGAAACAAATCTTCCCACTTGCGGATCCACATATCGCGCCCGCAGGTAATACTGGCTCAATCGAGGCTCAAACGGCTCGCCGGTAAACAGATAGGCGTTAGCCGTCGAGCCAGTCTGTTCGGCGAACTCGCCAAAGGCCTTATAGGCGTAGGCGTCTGTCAAAGAACCCGCCGCATCGGTCAACGCACGGGTGGAGCTAAGGGCATCATAGTGGTAGTAGCTGCTCGCCCCCTCCCGCTCCTGACTCAGCAGGTCATCGCCATAGGTGTAGGCCACCTGTTCAATGCCGTCCGTGTACTCCCCCAGCACTTGGGCGTAGGCCTGGTTGGGGTCCACCAGGAATTCGGTGGTGCGGCCGTTGATAGTCCGGCGCTGGCGGATGCCCTGGCTA
>QKFD01000076.1 GCA_003251535.1 Chromatiales bacterium
CAGGACACCCTTCCGGGTGGCAGGACACCCTTCCGGGTGGCAGGACACCCTTCCGGGTGGCAGGACACCCTTCCGGGTGGCAGGACACCCTTCCGGGTGGCAGGACACCCTTCCGGGTGGCAGGACACCCTTCCGGGTGGCAGGACACCCGGAAGGGTGGGGTCGGAACAACATATATGCAGTGGCTGTCCTGCTGAGCGCCGGAGCGGCTGAGCGCCGCCACTGAGCCGCGCGGTCCAGGGGAGATGGCGAGTCCTTAGGCCACCCCATGGAGATGGCCGGCGGCATGGTTACTGCCAGAACACGCTTGGGCCCAGCAGAGCGTTACCCTTATTTACTCCTCCAACTGCCCCTGACGCCCTATACTGTATAAATTCCTATCTATTAGGCGCCGATGCGAGACCCTGATCCCCCCGATAGATAGGGGGCGCTTTGGGGTCGCTTCATTACTTCACCTCCCGGTAATTCGGTTTTCATAATCCAGTTACAGAATCCGCGGCTGCCAAACCCCCTGAAGGCGTAGGGCCCATGGGGGACCCACTAGAATAAATTTGGAGCCGGGATCCCATGTCGCTACCCTTTTCGCGTCACGCTGTTGCCAGCGCCCTCATGGCGGCGCTGTTGCCCGCTGTGGGGCACGCCGCCCCGACCGAGCTGTTTATCTCCGAATATGTGGAGGGGAGCAGCAACAATAAGGCCGTCGAGATTTATAACGGCACAGGTGCCAGCGTCGATCTCAGCACCTACACGCTGCAATACTTCTTCAATGGCTCTACCTCTGCCGGCAACACCATCACCTTGAGCGGTGCCCTGGCCGATGGCGCCACCTATGTGGTGGCGGATGACTCCGCCGACAGCGCTATCCTGGCGGTGGCCAATCTGGCCGACCCCGGCTCCTGGTTCAACGGCGATGACGCTGTGGTGCTAAGCCATAGTGGCACAGTGGTGGATAGTATCGGTCAGGTCGGTTTTGATCCTGGTTCGGAGTGGGGTACTGGCGATGTGAGTACCGCCAATAACACCATCCGTCGCCAGGCCAGTGTCTGTGCCGGTGACACCAATAGCAGCGACGCCTACGACCCCAGTGGCGAGTGGGACGGTTACGTCAGCGATACCTTTGACGGCCTAGGCAGCCACACCGTCTCCTGCGGGGCACCGGTGGACCTGCCCCCTAGCGTCTCCACCACCACGCCGCTCGATGGTGCCACTGGCGTCGCTGCCAGCAGTAACGTGACCGTCAACTTCAGCGAGACAGTGGATGCCGCTGCCGATGCGGTGACCATCGACTGCCCCAGCGGCAGCGCCATCAGCGCCAGCGGTCTGCCGGCCAGTGGGGTCAGCAGCGTTGCCTTGGATCCGAGCGCAGATCTGCCGGCCGGTGAGGTCTGCCAGGTGACGGTCCACGCCAGCCTGGTGACCGATCTCGACGGCAGCAGCGACACCATGGTTGCCGACTACAGCTTCTCCTTCACGGTCGATAGCGGCCTGCCCACTGCCATCCACACCATCCAGGGGAGCGGTAGTGCTAGCCCGCTGGCGGGCGAGGTACACACCATTGAGGGGATTGTGGTTGGGGTGTTCCAGGGGGCGAGCCCGCAGCTCAACGGCTTCTACGTGCAGGAGGAGGACGCCGACGCCGACGCCGATGTCACCACCTCGGAAGGGATCTTTGTCTACCGCGGCAGCGGTACGGTGAGTGTTGGCGACAAGGTGAGCATCACCGGGACGGTGAAGGAGTACTACGACTTCACTGAGCTGGATGCCGCCAGCAACGCCATCTCCATCCTCTCCCACGACAATCCGCTGCCCACCGCTGCCAGTATCTCTCTGCCGCTGGCCGACTCCAGCCACTGGGAGTATTACGAAGGGATGCGGGTCACCTTCCCCGGCAAGCTGGTGGTCACTGAGAACTATCAGCTGGGCCGTTACGGTGAGGTGGTGCTGGCCGGTGGTAGCCCGGAGTATCAGTTCACCCACGCCAATCTGCCGAGCGTAGCCGGTTATAACGACCACCTGGAGGCGTTGGCGCGCAACACCGTCATTCTGGATGACGCCCTCACCTCGCAGAACCCGGATCCCATCATCCACGGTCGGGGCGGTAACCCGCTCAGCGCCAGCAACACCCTGCGGGGTGGTGACTCGGTTACCGGTCTCACCGCGGTGCTCTACTACAGCTACGGCGACTATCTGTTAGAGCCGCTGGGCCCGGTCAATTTCCAGGCCGATAACCCGCGGCCAGCGGCACCGGAGGCGGTGGGTGGCGCGGTGAAGGTGGCCAGCTTTAACGTGCTCAACTACTTCAACACCTTCGGCACCGGTGCCTGCACGGGCGGCGTTGGGGGGGCGGCGATGGACTGCCGTGGCGCAGAGGACACCACCGAGTTCGACCGCCAGTGGCAGAAGACGGTGGATGCCATCGTCCAGATGGATGCCGATGTGGTGGGTCTGATGGAGATGGAGAATGACGGCTATGGTGCCGACAGTGCCATCCAGGACCTGGTGACCAAACTCAACAGCGTGATGGGGGCCGGCACCTACGCCTTCATCAACCCGGATCCGGCGCTCGGAACCAACATCCTCGGCAGCGATGCCATCAAGGTTGGACTGCTCTACAAGCCGGCCACGGTGACACTGCTGACCAATGGCACCCACTCCAGCAGCGATGCCATCTTCGACCGCCCGCCGTTGGTCCAGACCTTCACCCATACCGCCACCGGCGATAACTTCACCGTGGCCGTCAACCACTTCAAGTCCAAGGGGAGCTGCCCCTCGGCGCCCGATGCCAACGCCGATGCCGGTGATGGGCAGTCCTGCTGGAGCCCCAAGCGGGTGCAGCAGGCCAGCGCCCTGTTGACCCTGCTCCAGGGGATCAGCGACGACTCGGATATCCTCATCATCGGTGACCTCAACTCCTACGCCAAAGAGGACCCGGTGACCACCCTCATCGGCGGCGGCTACACCGATCTCATCGGCGGCGGCAGCCACTACTCCTACGTCTTTGACGGCCAGCGCGGTTACCTCGACCACGCCCTGGCCAGCGCGGCGCTCGCGGCCAAGGTGGCCGGAGTGACCCACTGGCACATCAATACCGATGAGCCTTCGGTGCTCGACTACAACACCAACTACAAGAGCGCTGGCCAGATCACCTCCCTCTATGAGTCGAGCCGCTACCGCGCCTCGGATCATGACCCGGTGGTGGTGGGACTCAACCTCGCCGCGGCGGTGGCGAGTTATACCCTCGATATCAACCTGATCGGCGACGGCAGCGGTAGCGTCAGCAGCAACCCCGGCCTCGACTGCGGCCTCGATTGCAGCGAGAGCTACACCGCTGGCAGTAGCGTTGACCTCACCGCCACGGCGGCCACCGGCTCCACCTTTGTAGGCTGGGGCGATGATTGTAGTGGTAGCAGCAATCCCCTGACCGTCACGCTGAACAGCGACCTCAGCTGCACCGCCGAGTTCATCGCCGATGCCGATGGTGATGGTATCCCCGATAGCGTAGAGGGGAGCGGCGACAGCGATGGCGATGGCACCCCCGACATGGCCGACACCGACTCCGATGATGATGGTGTGCCGGATGCGGAGGAGGGGAGTGGCGATAGCGATGGCGACGGCCTGGCCGACTTCCGCGATGAGGACGATGACAACGATAGCGTTACTACCTTCATTGAGCAGCAGGTGACTGGCGGTGACGGCAACGGCGATGGCATCCAGGATCGCCTCCAGCCCCATGTCGCCTCACTCCCCAGCGCCACCGGCCCTTATGCCACCTTGGTGGGTCCGAGCGGTAGCCGCTTCGCCGCGGTGGTGGCGCTGGCGGCCCCCGCTGATGCCGGCGTCAGCTTCCCCTATGGTCGCTTCAGTGCCCAGGTGACCGGCATGGGTAGCGGCGCCGGGCTGGAGTTGAGTGTCATCGTTCCTGACCTGGCAGAGGCGAGCGGTTACCGTGAACACCACAACGTCACCGGTAACTACGATGACCGCGCTGCCAACCTCAGCCGTACGGGCGGCCTGTTGCGCTACACCGTCAGTGCCAGCGATGGTAGCGACTACGACCAAGACGGCAGCAGCAACGGTAGCTACGCCACCCTCGGTGGCCCGGTGACCGGCGCCGTCGCCGTGCCGCTGCTCGGTCCTTGGGGCCTGCTCGCCACCGCTGGCTTGTTAGCCGGGTTGGCACGTCGCCGTCGCTAGTCAAACCCTAGCGGTCTGGTCGTAAGGGAGGGCCCCGCCTATGGCGGGGCCTTCGCCGTTTGGGGGCGCGTCTCTTTGCGGGGGGAGTGGTGGGGCGCGGTGAATTATCAGATGAGGTGGACGGCCGGCGGTGGCTTGGGTCAATCTGTGTCCCGTCGATAGACAGGAAGAGATGTCCGATGAGTGAAGCCGTGATCACCCTATTTCGCCCCACCGGTCCCCATGAGCTGGAGTTGGTGGCTGCGAGTGGTTACCGGCGCTGGCCGCCGCGTTTGCCGGAGCAGCCTATCTTCTATCCGGTGACCAATCTTGACTACGCCACCCAGATTGCCCAGGAGTGGAACGTGCGCCAGAGTGGGGCGGGTTTCGTCACCCGTTTTCAGGTGCGGCGTGCCTTTATGGAGCGTTATGCAGTACAGCAGGTGGGTGGGGCACTCCACACCGAGTGGTGGGTTCCGGCGGAGGATCTAGAGGCGCTGAACGACAATATTGTCGGCCTGATTGAGGTGATTGCCCGTTTCCCTTGAGGGAGGGGGGCGCTCCGCTGGGGCGGAGCGCCGCGGAGGCGGGCTACTCCTCGTCAGACTCCTCCTCAAAATCCTCGTCATCGAGGGCATCGCCATATTCGCCCTCTTCCTCGTCCCACTCCTCCTCTTCCCACTCCTCCTCCTCCGGGAGGTATTCGCCAATCTCGTCGTCGTCTATCTCCATCACTGCGGCCTGGTGGACCGGACCCGATGCCGGCGCCGCCATCATAGACGAGTGGCCCAGGTGCGGCACCTCCCTTTGTTCTTGGTGTGGTATGGGGGCGGCTGTCGGTTGCAAGCAGCGCCGCGCTCTACGGATTTAGACCCCTTATGCACTGAGCGCCACTGGAGAGGGTTCCTCTCGCGGTGCGCTCGGTAGATATAACCCTGACCGGGTGACGTTCAAGGCGCCCACGCTTGCCATAGAACCGCCGGTGTGAAGGGCGGCGTGGCTCAGCGCCGAACACCCAAGAAGCCCACTGGGTAGCCGGCCGCCTTCAGCACGCGTGTGGCCTGAGAATTGAGGAGTGCCAAAGTGAGGAGGTTAATATAGGGCATGACCAGTAGGATATAGATGAAAATCTGGACAAAGATAGAGTAGCGAAGACCCGATGTTAAAAAATAGGTCCCCACGATGGCGAGGATGATCGATGGAATTATGATCAGATTGGCAATGGCGAGGAGGGCCGATGGAATCATGATCAGGTTGGCAATAGCGCCAAGCATCATATAAAGCGAGAATATTAATAATTGGATGGCGATGGCGTAGATCACTAGCCTTTGTCCGGTGATCACCCGTTCAATGCGGGGGGGCGCTGTGTCCGTTGGGGCGGTGGGTGGGGTCATCTTGTGAATCTCCTCCATGGATGGATCATGTGTTGGGGCAGCGCCTCTGGCTTCTGTTATGAGGCCGCCAAGGGGACGCTATGCGCGCGAATGATGAGATAAATAGAGCCCTTTAGGGGCGTGATGTTGTGGCTTGATGGCATCTTGGCCGCTGAGTATATGAACGTCAATCCTGTCAACTCTGCCAGGTTTTCAAGACCCTCCCTGCCTCTTCCCGTTTTTCCTTGTTACTTTGAGCCCTCCTTCTTTCGTATCGGAGTAGTCGTCTCCTCTGCGCATGGGGTCGGCGTGGTGTATGCGGGCTTGGGGGGGGATCTGAAGGGCACTGCTTTTGGGCGGTATGCGGAGGCGGGGGTATAGCGATCTCTATGAGCGCCCGCTCAGTGGTGGGGTATGGGGAGGGCGCTGCGGGTGCGGGTAGCGCTGCGCCCTGCAACGGGGAGATAGCTAGAGCTTGATTGAGCGATACCCAGCGGGGCGGCGCAGCTCAGTGGTGAACTGCGCCGTGGTCCGGGTGGTTGGCCAGCCGATGCGCTGTGGCCAGTGATGCTATGGCCGACCGGTGACGCTGCCGCTTGGGTGCGGCTTGAGGCGTCTGCTCAGGGGCGTAGCAAGGCGCAGGGGGCGGCGAGATAGCCCGGTTGGCTGCGGCTTGGATCCAGATAGAGTTGGAAGCTGCCGGCGTTGGGGTGGGTCAGCTGATAGGTTCCACTCGGTAGCGTCGGGTCGCCGCTGAAGAGCACCTGGAAGCAGTCGATGCTGCCGTTGGGCAGTTCGCCATCGAGGGCGACGAGGCGCAGGGTGGTGAGGGGGCTGCCACTGTTTTGGGCAGAAAACTCTTGGCCGATATAGGCCGCGAAGTTACTGCGACTGAGATCGTTGGCGAGCGAGGGGAGCTGGCCCCCCTTGCCATTCGACTTGGCCAGGGCCGGCAGTGCCAGTGTGGCAGCTAGGCCAGTGCCAAGTTTGAGTAGGGTGCGGCGCTTGGGATTGAACATAGGTGCGGATGCCTGGTTTCGTTAGGGCCGCCCGGTCCCCGCACGCTCCTTCACGGACACCGAGATTCCCTGGTGGCAGGCGGCTGGCGTCATGTGGTCGCGGCGGCCATGTCCGCGGTTTGGGTTCAGCTGGTGCTTGATTCTCCCCTGGATGGACAGAGGGCGCGAGAGATCCTCGCACCCTCTGCCCGCCGGTCTCTAGCGATGAGGGGCGAGGGCGGGATCGAACCCCTTCAGCAGGCTGAAGCGGGCAACGAAGTAGCGCCCCTTGCTGTCCTCGCCGTCCGGCTCCAAAAAGAGCCGCCAACGGCTACCGTCCTCATGCTCCAGGGTGTAGATGGTCTTGTGCAACGCACTCTCGCGTTGGGCGCGCAAGCGTACCACAAACTGCTCCAGTTGCTGATTCGATCCCTCATCCGTGACGGCCATCAACTCCACCCGCTCGGTCCATCGAGCCCCTTGTAACCCCTCGGCGCCGTAGATCAGGAAGGTCTGACCCACCCGTGCCCGGAAGGTGTCGAGGGAGTAGGCCGGGTCCGTTGCCGCCGACTCTGCCGCCAGGGCCAGGGGGAGCCAGAGCAGTAGCGATAGCAGCAGATGACGCCAGCGTCCCATTAGGTGCGCGGCGGGAAGACGCCCTGGAGGGCGATACAAAAATAGAGGGTCAGGTAGGGCATCATGTTGTTGTGTGCCACATCTGCCCCCGCGTCGGACAACGCCTGGGGTGACATGCTGACATTGGTACTGCTCTGGTAGAGCGCACCGTTGGCCGACAGGGCCAGCGAGGCGTTGGAACTCACCACATTGGTGTCACCTAAATCCAGCGTGTTGACTACCAGTTGGTGGGTGTGGGCTGGCATCTCGCTCTCTAGCAGTGTGACGGTCTCACTGCCGCCACTCTCACCCAGGTCGTAGAGCGATAGACCCGGTCCGTGGCCCGGTTGCAACGGTGAACGGCCCTGGAGGTCAGGCAGGGCAAAATTGGTTTTGCCATTGCCACCATAGGTGGTGCCGAGCAGAGAGAAGAGGGCGGTGTTCTGGCTCAAGGGCATCAACTGACCATCGCACCAAGCCCACCCTTTGGGGGCAAAATTGAAGGGAAAGATACGGATCTCTGCGACAAAGGGATCGGCCATGATCGGGTTCCTCAGGTGGGCGACGGGAAGATGCCGTACAGCGAGATGATGAAGTTCAGGCAGAGGAAGGGCTGTAGATTGTTGTGTGACTGATTCCCACCGGTAGAGGTGATGGCTTGGATATTCATGATCCCCATACCCACATCGTTGATGTACGGGGTGATGTTGAATGAGTTGGCCAGGAGGGCATTCTCCGGGCTGATCTCATTGCCATTGGTCCCCGAGGCCAGCAGGGTATGGTTGTGATTGGGGAGCTGGCTATTGAGTAGCGTGACCGACTCGGCGCCTCCCCTCTCCGCCAACACCATGCCATTGCCCTGATGAGTCGGTAGCCGGCCCCGCATGTCGGGCAGGCCGAAGGTGCTCTGCCCATCCCCGCCGTAGGTGGTGCCGATGAGTTGGAATAGGGTCTCGTATTCTGAAATGGGTAGCAGCTGGCCGTGGCATAGCATCCAGCCGGCCGGGGCAAAGTTGCCAGCGAAAATGCGGATCTCCCCAACATAAGGCATTGCCATCTCTGTGCTCTCCTAGGTCGGACTCGGGAAGATGCCCTGGAGGGCGATGCAGAAATTCAGCGTGAGGAAGGGCTGCATATTCTGGTGTGCCTGATTGCCCCCCGTGTTGGCAATGGAGGTACTGCGCATAGCGACCGGCGTGCCGGTGGCGTGGTAGACGTTATTGCCCCCTCCAAGATAGTTATTGGTGGGGTTGGCGCTGCCGCCGGAGGCGTTGGAGGAGGCGTGCAGGGTGTGGCTATGGGATGGCATCTCCATGTTGGAGAGGGTGTGGCTGCTGGCCCCACCCCGCTCTCCTAAGGAGTGGGAATTACCCACGTGCATGGGGGTCCGGGCCCGGAGATCGGGGAGTGCAAAAGTGACCTGACCATTGCCGCCATAGGTGGTGCCCAGGAGCGAGAAGAGCCCCTGGTTCTGGTTAATGGGCAGCAGCTGCCCATCGCATAGTGCCCATCCTTTAGGGGCGAAGTTGAAGCTCATTATCCTAAGCTCCGACAAAAACGGTTCAGCCATGTTTACCTCTCCGATCGGTTGTTGTTGTTGCGTCTACGGTTGGGTACATGCAGCACCACCATTGAACCCGGTGCTGTTGATACTGGCGAGGGCGCTGCTACCCGCCTGGTTACGGCCGATGAGGTAGCTCTCTACCGCGGCGGCATCGGTGGCGGCGCCACCATAGCCCGGGAGGCGCACGGTGGAGTCTTGCCGTTGGCGCAGACGGATATCGGTAGCACCATTGACGCCGCTCCCCACGGGGTCGTTGGTCAGTCCGCTTCCCCCCACATCCATGCAGATGGCGTAGGTGTCACCGGGGACGGTGCCGCCATTGAGGTGGATGCCGTTGTAGGGGAGGCCATCGGTGGCGTCGTTGTTTTTGACCGTATTGTTGACGACGGTCATATCAAAGTTGCCGCCCAGGGCGATGGCCCCGCCACCCGTGAGGTACTCCATACCCATCTGGGCGAAGTGGCTCAGTTGGTTGGTCGATACCCGCGCCACCATGTTCCCCTTGCCGGCGCTCTGGACCTTCAGTGCGCCGCCCTCCAACGAACCCGATTTGGTGACCCCGGAGGCGCCGATGGTGTTGTTGGAGAAGCTGCCAGCGGTGGTGCCCGTATCGGTGGACTTCACCAGCAGCACCGCGCCTCCCACGGCGTCACGGAAGGTGTTGCCACTGATGTCGTAGGTCAGGGTTGAGCCACCCAGGTCGTTGCCGGAGATGATGGTGACTCCGCCGCCGCCGGTGGCGATGGCGGGGTGGTTGTTGCTCAAGGTGTTGCCGCTGAAGATCAGGTCCGACACCCCAGTTTCTAAGAGGTTGAGCTGGAACAGATCGCCGCGGGCAGAGGTGAAGATACTGCCCTGCACGGTGACGTTGGCCGTTGCGTTACCGCTCACCTCAAGGGTGATGCCATCGTTGCCTACGGTCGCGTCGTTGGGGCCGATATTCACCCCGTTGAAGACGAGGCGATCAAGGACCCCCGAGCTGTTCAACATGCGGAAGTTGTCCTCATAGCCACCGCTGATGGCGGTGTTCATGAGGGTGGCGCTGCCGAGCAGGTTTTCGAAGGTGATGCTGCCCTCGTTGTCGCCGGTGCTGTTGCCATTGCTACCGTTGATCACCGAGTTATTGAGGGTGAAACCGGTGACGGTGTTGCCCCAGATGGCGAAGTTGGAGAAGTCATTGAGCTGCATCCAGTTGAGGGAGACCGCCTGGGTGTTGTTGAGGTAGGCCCCAATGCCGTTGGTGCTGCCGTTGGCGCCACCGGTCATGTTGGCCAAGGTACCGCCGCTGCCAGGGGTGCCGGTGCCCTTGACGCTAAGACCGCCAGCACTGCCGGTCAGCATCAGGACAATACCGTTGTTGCCGCCACTGGCAGAGATGCTGCGGAACTCCAGACCGTTGCTACCGATGTTGGTATTGATGATGGTCAAGGCGGTGTTGGCCGTCGTGGTGAGGCTATTGACGAGCGCACCGGTGGTAGCGCTGCCGACACAGGGGTTCTCATCACACACCTCCACCGTCCCACCACCGCTGGCGGTGAAGGCGGCGTTGGCGCCGGTGCTCAGCAGCAGGCCACCGGCAAAGCGGATGGTGGTACCACTGTTGTTCGCCAGGTTGACGCCAGCACCATCACCATCGTTGCCGTCGCTGATGGCGCCGGTGAAGGCGATGGTGCCACCGGTGTTATTGCTGGCGGCGACCAGCTGGCCCACATCATCGGTGATGGTGCCCTGGTAGGTGATGTTGGCGTTGCTGGTGTTGACCGTGAAGTCGGTGCTGCTTGGGTTGGTGATGGCGCCGCCGGTGACGAGCAGCTGGCCGGTGATGCCCGTTAAGCTGACGCCGTTTGCCAAGGAGTTGGTGCTGAACAGCGAACCGAGGGTGACATCCAACTGCACGGTGCTGAGGTCGAGGGCGGCACCGCCGTTGGCAGAGACCACGGCGCCACTATCGGCCACGCTGAGGGTCATGCTACCGCTGCCCAGCAGGTTCAGGCCGGTGCCGTTGTCGGCGTAGATCTCCAGGCCGGAGAAGGCGAGGTTGCCCTGCACATTGCTGAGCACCATGCCGGCGGCCCCCACACCGTTGCCACTCGTCCCGATGGTGGTCAGGCCGCCGCTGACGGCGTCGTATCCGCCGCCCGGTACCTGGTCGAAGGTGACGTAGTTGGCGTTGATACCGCTGCCGCTGCTGTCACCGGCCACCGAGTTGTCCTGGAACGAGGTGACGGTGATGAAGTTACCGCTGGTGCCATTGATGGCGATGGCGTTGGCACCGTTGCTGCTGACATCGTTACCGTCAATGACCAGCTGGAGGGTCCCGGCATTGGCCGCGATATCGATGGCGTTACCCGAGTAGGGGCCACCGGCGATCCAGACGTTATTGGCGATGGTCAGCGGCAGGCTACCGCTGGTGCCGGCATTGAAGTTGATATCGAAGCCCTCGCTACCGCTCGCCAGGATGTTGTTGTCGCTGATGAGTAGGCTGCTGGCGCCGGCAAGGGCACTACTGGCGGTGAGGTCGATGGCGTTGCCACCGCTGCTGGAGAGGGCGAGGCCGCGCACCTCCACCGGGAGGGCGGCGCCGTTGATGACCACGGCATCGCCGGTGTGGGTGACGCTGGGGCGGCTGCCGGCAGCGCGTAGCAGGAAGGGTCCGCTGACGCCGTTGACGCTGGCGCCCGGATCGACACTGAGGGCGACCGCCTCGCCCAACAGGTGCTGCCCCGCCTCTAGTTCAATGCTGCCGTTGAGGTTGGCGGCGGCGGCGTGGACAAAGATGTAGGCGCCGGCCCCATCCACATCCCCTGCACCGCCCGCCCCGTTGAGGGCGGTGAAGCTATTGAAGGGGTGCACCGAGGTACCGTTGCCACCTGCAGGGGCGTCGGCGTTTACATACCAGACCGCCCCCTTGAGGTTGATGGTGACGGTGCTGTTGGTGGTATCGGTGCCGTCACTCAGCTGGTACTGGAAGCTGTCGCTGGCCGCAATGGCGAGCGGGGTGACAGAGAAGGTGCCATCGGCATTCATGGAGACGGTGCCGCCGTTGGTGGTGGTGCAGTCAAACGGCGCGGTGACATCGGCACAGCCGACGATGCCGGCGACAAAGATCGTGTCACCCTCCACCGGATCGCTGTCGTTGTTGAGGACACCGAAGTTACCACCCGGGGCGTCGTGGGTGAGATAGGGAGTGGCGGCAGCGGTGAAGATGTCTACCCGCAGCTCGGTATTGCCAATCGCCTCGAAGGTGTCGCTACCGGCCACCGGTGGGTCATTCACCGGATTGACGGTGAGGGTAAAGGTGACTGGGCCGACCGTATCCACCGTGTCGTAGATGCTCACCGAGACGGTGGCGCTGCCGAAGGCGTTGGCCGCCGGGGTGAAGGTCAGGGTACCGGTGCTGGAGATGGCCGGTTGGACCGAGAACAGGGCGTTGTTGTCGTTGGTCACGATAAAGCTAATGGTCTGCGACTCGCCCGGGCCGGCAGAGATAGCGGTGGCCCAGGTGGCGCTGTAGGCGCCGGAGTCCTCATCGACCGCGACATTGCCGCCGGCGGTGAAACTCGGCGGGTCGTTCACCGGATTGACGGTGATGGTGAAGTTCACCGTGCTAGAGGTGTCACTACCGCCGTTGGCGGTACCGCCGTTGTCATGGAGGGTGATGGCGATATTGGCGCTGCCGGAGGCGTTGGCCGCTGGGGTAAAGCTGAGGTTGCCGTTAGCGGCCACGCTGGGGGCGGCGGAGAACAGGGCGGGGTTGTTGTTGCTATCGATGGAGAAGGAGAGGCTCTGACCTGACTCGTTAGCCGGGCCGGCGGAGATAGCGCTGGCCCAGGCGGAGTTGTAGCTGCCGGAGTCCTCATCGACCGTGACAGTGCCACCACCGCTGAAGCTGGGGGCGTCGTTGATGCTGGTCACCGTGATGGTGAAGTTCTGGGTCGCAGAGGTATCGACACCGCCGTTGGCGGTACCGCCATCATCCACCAGTTGGACGGAGAGGGTGGTGCTGCCGTAGGCGTCAGCCGCCACCGTAAAGCTGAGGGTGCCATTGCTTGCCAGCGTCGGGCCGACGCTGAACAGGCTCGGATCGGTGTTGCCCGTGATGTTGAAGTGGACCACCTGGCTCGACTCGCTACCGGGGCCGGGGGAGATGGCGGTGGCCCAGGTGGCGCTGTAGGCGCCGGAGTCCTCATCGACCGTGACGGTGCCACCACTGGTGAAGCTGGGGGCGGTGTTGATGTCGTTGACGGTGATGGTGAAGGTGTGGGCCACGCTGTCGCTGCCGCCATTGGCCGTACCGCCATCGTCACTCAAGGTGACGGTGATATCGGCGCTGCCGGAGAGATCGGTGGTCGGGGTAAAGCTCAGGGTGCCATCCAGCGCCACGCTGGGGGCGACGGCAAACAGCGTCGGGTTGGTGTTGCCCGTGACGTTGAAGTGGAGCACCTGGCCCGACTCATCACTGGGACCGGCGGAGATGGCGCTGGCCCAGGCGGCGCTATAGGCGCCGGAGTTCTCCAGCACGGCCACATTGCCGCCGCTGGTGTAGCTGGGGGCGTCATTCACGGCGGTGATGGCGATGGTGAAGCTCTGGCTGGCCGAGCTGTCTACGCCGCCGTTGCTGGTGCCGCCATCGTCTTTGATGAGCAGGGTGATGGTGGCACTACCGTTGGCATCGGCCGCCGGGGTGTAGCTGAGGGCACCGCTGGCATCCACAGCCGGGGCGCTGGCGAAGAGGGCAGCGTTGCTGTTGTTGGTGATCTGGAAGGAGAGGGTCTGGCTCGCCTCATTGGCCGCCCCCGCGGAGATGGCGGTGGCCCAGCCGGCGATGTTTTGCGCACCGGCATCTTCAAGGAGCGTCTGATCCGCACCCTTAGTGAAGCTGGGGGCATCGTTGATCGGCGTGATGGTGATGACAAAGCTCTGGGTGGCCGAGCTGTCGCTGCCGCCGTTGGCGGTGCCACCGTCGTCGTGCAGGCTCAGCGTGATGTTGGCGCTGCCGTTGGCGTCGGCCGCCGGGGTGAAGGTGAGGGTGCCGCTGGCATCCACCGCCGGCCCACTGGCGAACAGAGCGGGGTTGTCGTTGCTGTCGATGATGAAGGTGAGGGTCTGGCCCGTCTCATCCGCCGAGCCGGCGGAGATGGCGGTGGCCCAGGCGGCGCTGTAGGCGCCGGAGTCCTCGTTCACCGTGACATCGGGCCCCTTGGTGAAGCTCGGGGCGTCGTTGATGGTGACCACATTGAAGACCACCGTCACATCGGCGGCGAGGTTGGCCGGGGGATCGATGGTGTCGCTATCGTCCACCTGGGCCGCGATCACCGTGAGGGTACAGCTCCCCTCCGGCAGGGTCTCGGAGGGATCGAGGGTGTAGGTCCAGGGGGCGACGCTGGGCGCTGCGACGGCGAGGGTGCCGCTGACGCTATCGCAGCTGAGATCAAACGAGGCGCTGCTGACATCCACCTGTTCGCTGAAGGTGACGCTGAGGTTGCCGATGCGGTCAAGGTTCTCCGTGGCAGCCGGCGTGGTGGCGGTGACCGCCGGAGCGGCGTCGATGGTGAAGCCAAAGGTGTAGTCGGCACTCGGCTGATCCGGCGGATCGGTCAGGTCCTGGTCGCTCACCTGGGCGGCATAGATGGTGGCGGTACAGCTCTCGCCGGCGCTGAAGTCGCTGCTCGGATCGAGGGTGAAGGTGATCTGGTCGGCGCTATTGACGTTGCTATTACCCGGGTCGTGGGTCCCGCTGCTGGAGCAGACAATGGCAAACCAGGTGGCGGTGACATCCACCGCTTTATTAAAGGTGATGGTGACGTTGCTATCGCTGGCCACCTCGGCGCTGTCGGTCGGGACGCTGGCGATCACGGCGGGGATGGTGGTGACGGTGAAGCTGCTGCTGACATCGGCCGCCAGATTGTCGGGTGGGTCGTAGCTGTCGTCGTCGGTGACACCGGCGGCGCTCACCGTCACGGTACACAGTCCACCCAGCGGTAGGGTGCTATCGGGGGTGAGGATGAACTGATCGGCCGGTCCCGGCAGGGTGGGGGTCACACTGAAGCTAACGGGGTTACCGTCACAGCTCAGGGCGAGGGCGCCACCGGCGATGTTGACCGGCTCACTGAAGTTGAGGGTGATGGTGCTGTCGGTGGCCACCTCGGTGGCGCTGTTGGCCGGTACGATGCTGGTCAGCTCCGGCGCCGCCTCGGTGACCACGGCTAGGTCGATATCGACCCGGAACTCGATATTACCGCCCTCGGCCACCGCCCACAGGCTGGCGATGTCGGCCCCGCTGGCGCTGGCGTCACTCAGTGGATCGGTGGCGAGGCGCTGGCTGGCAAGCCACTCGCCGGGGTTGCCGTCGCGCACGATGGCGGCCCAGGCGATCCCCATGCCGATGGTGATGAGGGCGATGGCGGCCAGGCCGCTGGAGCCCACCCCGCCACGGCGGGCAGTGCGCAGGGCGGCGATCGCCAGCAGCAGCGAGAGTAGCAGGAGGGGGAGGGGACCAAGGGCGGGGATGGCATTGATATCGATGAGGATATCGCCACCGCCCAGCTGGCCGTTGCTGGTGAGTAGATCATCCTCACCACCGCTGATGAGGTCGTGGGTGGCGATCCCCACCCGCACCGGCGCAGAGAACTCATGGTCGAGCGGGGTGTAGCTCTCCACCACACTGAAGCCGTTGTCGCCTAGGTTGACGCCTACGGCCCAACCGCCGCCATCGCTAAAGCCGGGGTCGCTCTGGAGGGTGCCGGCGTTGCACACCTCGCGGCTGATGCCGGTCACCTGGGCCGGATCCAGAGTGGAGAGCGTGGTGGTGACCACCTCCTCGGCGCCAGCGAAGGTCCCGCTCGGCGTGGTGACCGCGCAGCCGGTTGTGGCGTCGTGATCGAGATCAAGGAAGGTGCGCAGTTCGGTATCGGCCTGCGCCGTGCTGACCAGCAGCAGGGCGGAGAGGGCGAGCAGAAGGCGGCGCGAACGCAGGCGCATGGAGGCGGTCCTTTATTAAATATTGATAGGTTAGGTTGGGGCGTCAGCCTCGCCACCAGCCAAACAGGATAGGAAGGAGCAATTTATTGATTTTCTTGTTGAGCGTATATATCAGGCCGGTCCATCTATACGCAACGGGGGGGAACATTGCATAAAAATTGCGGCGGCGGGTTCCGCCTCACGCAACGTCATGCCCCGTTTGAAATTTCATTCCTCATTCTGACGGGTGTGTCAGCACTGTTAAATTTGGGGTCTGATGGCATTATCCAAATACCACCTCATACTCGATCCCCGCCGCCTGCTGTCCTACCGGCACCATGAACAGCTCCAGTGTCCCCAACTGCTCATGGTGCAGGGGGTAGATCCGTTGCGGTAGCAGGGGTTTTTGGGGCCCAAGCAGGTGCAGGATGAAGGGGGCGCGCAGGGGGTTGGCGGTGGCGTCCTTCTCCTCCACGGTGGTGAGTGTGAGGGGGAGCACAGTGGCATCGAGCTGGAGGGTAAAGGTGTGACCCACCAGCGGATGAAAGTGGGCGGGGGTGAGGGATTCGAGCATGGCGTAGGGCTCCATAGAGAGAGGCCGTCATAGTGCCCTATTGCGTCCAACGGCACACCCTGCATGACGCTTGCCGGAGCCGTCCGGCAGAGAGAATGAAAGAAATGTGAAAGGATTGCTCTGGCGCTGGGGCGAGGGGGAGGCTAAGGCGCCGATGGCGCGCCGATTTTATTGTGCGGCGCCATAGTCCAAGCGGACCCGGATCGCCTCCTCTTGATCCATCTCCTCCAGGCGGGTGGTCACCTCGGCGATGGCCGACTCCAACTCCGGCAGCAGTACATCCTCCAGCGCCCGGGTGCGGCGCTGGGTGTGGCGATACTCCGCCAACAGGCGCTCTAAGTTGCCGGTGAGGGCGGCCAGCTGGGCGGTCTGGGTGAGTAGCTCCTGAAACAGCTGCTCGGCTTGACGGGACTCGGGCGAGTCGCAGGCCAGGGGGGTGGTGGGGGCGGCTGGGGTCAGTTGCAGCTCCACCTCCTCCAGGCGGACCCCGAGGAAGAGGCGCTCAGTGACGGTGAGCTGCGCCTGGAGCGGGTGGGTGGGGTGGACCTGAAGTCCCTCGAAGCCGTGGCGCGCCACCGCCAGCGCCAGCGCCTGGGTGGCCTGGCGTTGGCGCTGGAGGTAGTGCTGATGCAGCTCCTCATAGAGGCGCAGCTGGCGCACCACCTCCGCCGCCAACAGCATCCGCTTCTCATCGAGGAACTGATAGCCGTCCCGCACCACCTGCCGCTCCTCCTTCAGCTCCAGCAGGACCGAGGCGGTGGGGCTGCGGCCGTTCAGTTGGGACATGGGGGCTCCTCCCGCGAGATGCCGGCTCAGCCAGCCCGCAGATGGGCGGCTATCTGGGCATCTGATAGCCGATTCAGCTCCGCCTCCGGCAGCAGCCGGAGCAGCTCCCAACCCAGCGCTAGGCTCTGCTCCAGCGCCCGCCCCACCCCCTGCGTCACCAACTGCTGCTCAAACGCGGTGCCAAAGGTGAGGTAGGTGCGATCCCCCTCCGGTAGCCCCTCCTCACCCACGACACTGGCCAGCACCCGCACCTGGAGGGCGCGGGCGTAGGCGGCATAGAGCTGGCTGGCGAGGGCCGGGTGATCGGGATCGGTGAAGCCTGCGCCGGTGCCATCCTTCATCAACCGCGATAGGCTCGGCAGCACCTTCACTGGTGGATAGATGCCGCGGCGGTCCAGCTCGCGGTCGAGCACGATCTGCCCCTCGGTGATGTAGCCGGTGAGGTCGGGGATGGGGTGGGTGATGTCATCCGCCGGCATGGTGAGGATGGGGAGCTGGGTGAGCGAGCCGGGACGGTCACGCAGGGTGCCGGCGCGCTCGTAGAGGGTGGCCAGATCGGAGTACATGTAGCCGGGGTAGCCCTTACGACTCGGGATCTCGCCGTGGCTGGCGGAGACCTCCCGCAGCGCCTCGCAGTAGTTGGTCATGTCGGTCATCAGTACCAGCACATGGCGCCCCTCGACGAAGGCGAGATACTCGGCGCAGGTGAGGGCGTAGCGCGGGGTGAGCAACCGCTGGGTGGAGGAGTCGGAGGCGAGGTTGAGGAAGAGCACGGTATGGCCCAGGGCCCCGCTCGACTCCATGGCGCTGCGGAACCCCTCAGCGGTGTGGTGGGGGACACCGATGCCGACAAAGACGATGGCGAAGTCGCTGGTGTCACTGCCGCGCAGGCGGGCGTTGCGGGCGATCTCCACCGCCATGCGGTCGTGGGGCAGGCCACCGGCAGAGAAGATGGGCAGTTTCTGGCCCCGCACCAGGGAGTTCATCAGATCGATGGTGCTGATGCCGGTCTCGATGAAGTCCCGCGGCATCCCGCGGGCGGCCGGGTTGATGGGCAGGCCATCGATGCGGAAGCTGCGGGTAGCGGCAATGGGGGGGCCGCCGTCGGCGATGCGCCCCACCCCGTCGAAGACCCGTCCCAGTAGCCCAGAACCCAGGTTGAAGTGGAGCGGTTCACCGAAGAAGCGCACCCGCGTCCCCTCCAGCGCCAGCCCCTCGGTTGACTCCAGTACGGCGATGGTGAGCCGCTCCTCATCCAGCGCCGCCACCCGCCCCAGACGGGGACGGCCATCCTGCCCCACCACCTCCACCGCCTCGCCGAGGCCGACGTTGACGGTGCGGCGCAGGAATAGCAGTGGGCCATCGATGCGGGTGAGGGGATCGGTGGTGTGGAGATCAGGACGCATCGTGGGCCTCCGGTAGCAGGGGGGCGAACTCCGCCTCCAGCCGATTGGCCAGTTCGGTGAACTGCGCCATCTGCCCCTCGCCGATCTCCTCCCCCATGCGTGCCACTCGGCGTACCACGGCCAGCTGGCGGATCTCCTCCACCTCGGCCCCCGCCGCCACCGCCTGCTCGGCTAGATCGATAAAGCGCTCGATGAGCCGCATCATCGCCAGTTGGCGCTCCGGGGAGCAGTAGCGATCGTTCGGCGAGAGGCTCGATTGGCGCAAAAAGCCGTCGCCGATCACCTCCGCGGCCAGCAGCTCCAGCTGCTGTGGGGGCGGCAGTGCATCTTGCCCGACGATGCGCGCCATCCGCTCCAGGTGGGCCTGGCGCTCCAACAGGGCGAGGAAACGGCGCCGCCCGGCGGCCCACTGCGGGTGCCCCGCGGCCACCCACCACGGCTCCACCTCCACCGCATCTTCGGAGTAGGAGAGCAGGGGGTGGACGGCGGGGTAGAAGCGGGCCTGGGCACGGCCCCGATCCAGGGCCCAGAAGCAGCGCACGTAGCGCTTGGTGTGGGTCGTGACCGGTTCGGAGAAGTCACCGGAGGGGGGGCTGACGGCGCCGATGAGGGTGAGCGAACCCTCGCCCCCTGCCAGTGGTTCTACCCGAGCCGCCCGCTCATAGAAACCGGCCAGGCGACTACTGAGGTAGGCAGGGTAGCCCCCTTCGCCCGGTAGCTCCCCCAGGTGGCCGGAGATCTCCCGCAGCGCCTCGGCCCAGCGGGAGGTAGAGTCGGCCATCAGCGCCACGTGTAGCCCCTGATCACGGAAATACTCCGCCACGGTGATGCCGGTGTAGATACTCGCCTCCCGCGCCGCCACCGGCATGTTGGAGGTGTTGGCGATGATGACGGTGCGCTCCATCAGTGGGTGGCCGGTGCGGGGGTCCTCCAGCTGGGGGAACTCGTGTAGCACCCCGGCCATCTCATTGCCCCGCTCGCCGCAGCCGACGTAGACGATGATGTCGGCGTCGCAGTGGCGGGCCAGCGCCTCTTGCAGCACCGTCTTGCCGGTGCCGAAGCCGCCGGGTAGCGCCGCCTTGCCGCCGCGGGTGACCGGAAAGAGGATATCGAGGATGCGTTGGCCGGTGATAAGAGGGCGCTCCGCCGGGAGCCGGCGCGCCACCGGACGCGGGCGGCGGACCGGCCAGCGGTGGCTGAGGGCGATGGTGTGGTGCTGACCGGCAGGCGTCTCCAGGGTGAGCAGGGGTTGGTCGTCAGCGTAGTCGCCGGCCGCCGCCACCTCCACGACCCGCCCCGCTTGGTCGGGTGGGAGCAGGCAGTGTTGCACCCGCCCTCCAGGGGGGGCGATGGTGCCGAAGATGGCCCCTGGGGCCAGCTGTTGACCCAGCGCCACCCGGGGGGCAAAGGGGAAGCTCTGGGGCGGTAGTTCATACAACCCAGGCTGCACGTAGTCCCCCCCCACGCCGAGGGGGCGTAGCAGGCCATCGAAGATGCGCCCTAGCAGGGCCGGCCCCAGCCGGACCGCGATGGGCATCCCACTGCCCACGACTTCATCACCCGGCCGCAGACCACCGGTGTCCTCATAGACCTGGATCACCGCCTCTGCACCATCCAGCCGGATCACCTCACCCAGCAGTCCGCGCCGCCCCACCCGCACCGCCTCATTGATGGTGAAGGGGCGCTCGGCACGGGCCCGCAGCACCGGACCACTGGCCCAGACGATCTGCCCGCTACCGTTCACGGTGCCTCCCCGCTGAGGGTCGCCAGCTCGGCCAGCAGCAGCCCCTCTACCCACGCCCGGTCGGCGAGCAACCCCGCCGTACTACCGTCGAGGCAGGCCCCTGCCACCCGGATGCGTAGTCCCGCCTGGAGGGCGGTGTCGATGTGGAACTGCGGTTCGGTGCCGCAGTGACGCACCATGCGCTCCCACTGGTGGCTCAGCTCCGCCGGCTCCCAGTAGACCGGGTGCTCCACCTGCCAGGGGTGGTTCGGCAGCCGCTCGAAGGCCAGTTCTAGCAGGCTATCGATCCAGGCACGGCGCGCCTTTCTCTCCTGCCAGCGGGCCGTCAGGGCCTCGGGGATCCGCGCCCAGGCGCTATCGAGCAGGATGCGGATCTCCCCCTGCTCGCGGACTCGCAGCAGACTCTCCTGTTGGGCCGCGGCGACCTCGCGGGCCCGCGTCAGGCGCTGGCGCTCGCTGGCCACCGCCTGCGCCATTGCCGCCCGGGCGGCGCGCCAGGCACTGCGGCGCAACGCCTGGGCCTGGTTGGCGGCCTGCTCTGCCAGCGCCTGACAGCGCTCCTGGCGGTGGCTCTCCACCCGTTCCAGCAGGGCGCTCATCTGGGTCTCTAACACGCTGGGACCGCTCATGGCCGCATCCCCAGTTCCCGCCGCAGACGGGTAGCGAGGTCACGCACCGGGGTGCGCTCCCGCAGGTCCGGCAGGATCAATAGCAGGGGGCCAGGGCCACGGAGTGCCTGGTGGAGCAGATCGGCGGGGATGGTGCGCGCCAACTCCGCCGAGAGCAGCAGCAGCGGATGGGTGGCCAGTGCCCGTTGGAAGGTGGTGCTGGCGTCGGCGGCGCTGGGGGTGTAGACCGTGGCCCCGCCGAGGCGCCAGCCGGCGGCGCTCACCTCATCGCCGATGAAGGCGATCTCGCCCTGGTAGTCGCGGCGACGGAGGCGCGCCATCAGACACGGTTCAGGATGAGGATGGAGATGATGACGCCGTAGATGGCGATCCCCTCCGCCAGGCCGACAAAGATCAGCAAGCGGCCGAACAGCTCCGGCTTTTCGGCGATGGCACCGATGGCGGAGGAGCCCACCATCGCCACCGCATAACCGGCACCGAGGGAGGAGAGGCCCGTGGCCAGGGCCGCCGCCAGATAGGCCCACTCGGAGCCGGCGGCGCTGCCCGCCTCCACCGCCCCGGCAGGGGCCGCCAGGAGGGCGGTGGCAGTGAACGAGAGTAGGGCGGTGACCAGGGTGAGGGCCAGCGCTCGGAGATAGAGTGGACGACTCATCGACGGGGTCCTTGTCCCTGCCGGCCGGGGGCAGCGATGGGCCGGAAGCCTCGCCCCTCCCCGCGCAGGAAGCGGATAAAGAATTCAAATAGAACCAGGCGGGTGATCTGGATAGAGACCACCAGCCCCTCCAGGGCAATGATAACGCCGTTGCCCATCACCACCACCAGTAACGAACTGAACCCGCCTCCAGCCGCCTCCGCCAGGGCGACGACGGCACTGGAGAGGCCGGCATGGGCTAGGGCAAAGGCGCCAACGCGGGCAAATGAGAGGGTATTGAGGAGAAGTTGCAGCGTGGTTTCAAGTAGCTCGCCCACCTTAGCCAGCCAGGCGATGGGGGCGCGGGTCTCCAGGGCTGCCCCAGTGAGGTACCAGGCGATCCCCCCCACCAGCGGGAGCAGGGCGAGCTGTTGGAAGGGCAGCAGTAGCAGACCGGCATAGATCACCATCACCGCCGCCTCCTGGTGCCACCAGTGGCGGGCCTGGCCGCGCCACGCCGCCCCCAGCCCACCGAGGGCGAGGCCGGTGAGGAGGAGTAGGGCACCCGCTACCAGGGGGATCGCCAGTAGTGTCAGCGGTTCATCCAGGGGGTAGAGCCAGAGTGGGGGCCACAACTCCAGGCTGAAGCAGCTACCGAACAGCGCGCCAAACCCCATCGCCGCGGCGCCGCCCCAGATCAGGATGCGCAGGGCGGGCCAGCGGCGCGCCAAGAGCACCCCGGTCAGCAGCAGGATGGCCCCTTGGCCGACATCGCCAAACATGTAACCGAACAGGAGGGGTACCACCAGCGCCAGCAGGCGGCTGGGGTCTGCCTCTGCACTGGCCGGGGTGCCGAGCAGACGGGCGAATAGCTCGAAGGGGCGTGCCCAACCGGGGTTGACCAGGACCATGGGGGGCTGTTTGCCGTGGGGAGGGGGAGGGAAGCCCACCACCCCATCCACCTGGGCCGCCAGCAGCGCCGCCTCCAGCCGCTGGCCGCTAAAGTCGTCGGTCCAGCCGGTGACGAAGCCAAAGTTCTCTGAGACCGGGAGTGACTGCACATGGAGCAAGAACCACTCCAGCCGCTCCACCTCTGCCAACACCCGCTCCAGCTCAAACTGCTGCGCCAACCTCTCTAGCTCCAGGTGTAGCTGGTGCTCCCGACCCGACTGCTCGCCCAAGTGCCGGGCCAGATTGACGCGGGCGGTGGGGAGCGAGGCGCCGAGCCCGGCCGGTAGCGGTAGCGGTCGCCCTTTGAGGGTGGCCACACTCTGGATCAACGACTCCACCTCCTCCGGCGGACCCACTGCCACCAAGAACTGGTGTTGTGGGGTGGGGAAGGGCACGGTGATCACCCCGGGGGGCTGCTGGCTGAGGCGGGCACGCGGCGGTAGCAGTAGAAGGCGGGCGGCGAGCGGGGCGGCGGCCTGGGCCAGTAGGGTGGGGTTGAGTGGGCTGCTGCCCATCGCCGTGAGCGCCTCTGCTAGTAGCAGTAGATCGCCGCGACCGTTGGCCAGCTCTTCCAGTTCGGCGATGCGCGGGTCGGCCTCGGTGCGCCAGCGGGCCAGCTGGTCGAGCGCCCGCTGGAGGATGTCAACGGGGCTACCACTGGCCGCCTGGCAGGGGGCCGGGGTGGTGGGCCAGTAGGGGCGGTAGCGCTGGGCCAGGCGGTGAAACTGGTCGAGCGGTCCCTGTAGATCGGGCAGGGTGAGGCGGGCACTGGTCTCGCTGCGGTTCTCCAGCTCCACCGAGCCGGTCTCGGCCAGCGCCTCCACCACCCGGGCGAGGTCGTCACGGGTGGTGAGTAGTTCAAACCAGCGGGCCGGCTGGGGGCGCATCTGGTGTTGGTGGCGGGGGTGGTTTGAGCGACTCATGCCGTCCCCTCCCGCCCAAAGAGGGCGCGGCTGGCCAGGGCACCGTCTAGCCAGCCGAGGGTGAGGGCGGCGAGGGTGAGGTAGGCGGCGGCCGCGACCGGGGTGAAGGGGTGGGCGCGGAAGGCCCGACGCAGCAGCGCCTCGGCCTGGTTGTGGGCCGCCGCCAGGGGGGCCGCCTCACCCCTCTGCTCTGCATAGAGTTGGGCGAGGCGCTGGGCCAGGCGCTCCAGCGCTGGCAGGGGTTGAGGCCACTGGCGGCGCCAGTGGGTCAGCCAGAGCTGGTCCAGGGGCCGATCGAGGGTGGCTGGCAGTAGTGCCGCTAAGGGTGAGGCGGCAAAGGCGTTGCGTCGGCGCTGCGGATCGCCATCCGCGAAGTGGCGCAGGAGCGGGTCGTGACGGACCCATGACGGCGGCGGGGAGCCGGCCAGCAGCAGGGCGATGGCCGGTAGCTCCGGCAGCCACACCAGCCACTGGATGCCGGTACGCCACGCCGTGGGGAGCCAGCCGGCCACCAGATCAACCTCTAGCCGCCAGAGCTGCCGCAGATGGGCGGCGATGGTGTGTACCTCCCCCTCGGCGCTGATGCCGGCTACCCAGCCCCGCAGCTCACCATGGCGCAACTCCTGGAGTAGGTGGCCATAGCCGCCGCTCCCATTCAGCCGGTGGCGCGCACCGGCGTCCGGGAGGCGGGCGTAGTGGGCCTGGAGACGGGCCTGGGCGTAGGCGTAGGGGGTGGTGTTCACGCGCCCTGGCCCCGTTGGGGTTGCTGGGTCATAGGGACTCCTGTCCCTCTCCCGGCTCTCCGCCGGTGAGGCGGGCGGCCAGCCGGGCGATGGCGCTCTCCAACAGCGCTGCCCGCTCTCCATCGGCCGAGCCAGTGGGGGGCAGGGGGGTGGAGGCGGTTCGGTTGGCCCGCTCGATCTGGCTGGCGCAGCGGGCGTGGAGTTGGGCGATGCGGTGGTCGGCCCGTTCTTCGATGGCGCGCGCATCACGGCGCGCCTGGGCAACGCCCTGTTGGGCGACCTGTTCACACTCCGCAATGGCCAGGCGCGCCACCTGCTCGGCGTGGAGGACGCGGTTGATCGCCTCTTCGGCGGCGGTAGGGGGGGGGACGTCGGGATCGGCTGACATGGGGACTCTCCTCACCGCCGAGCTTACCAGATGGCATCCCGTCGGCGCGTGACGATTACGCTGGCGCTTGCCTTTCCTGGCGGGGAGTGTGGTATCTATGGGCCCTCGTCCGGCGGAGGAGCGTCCGCCGTCTTCGCACCAGGGGGGTCCATGTCCGAACAACGAAAGTTCATGCCCAATGCCCGGCTCGATGACCTGCTGGCGCAGCTGACCCGCGCCGGCTTCCAGCTCATCGGGCCACAGCTCCAGGAGGGGGCTATTGTCTACCGCCCTATGACCTCAGTGGCCGAGCTGCCGCTGGGGGTTCGAGATTCGCAGGCGCCGGGTCGTTATCGGGCGGCGCGGGGCGAAGAGGGGGGGCGTTGGTTTGCCTGGGCCAATGGCCCACAGGCGCTCAAACCACTCACCTTTGCCCCGCGGGAGCCGATGTGGCGTGCAGTGGCCGCCGAGGGGCGGCTGCATTTTGCCGCGGTGCTACCGGAGATGCCGCCCACCGCTGTTATCGGTGTGCGGGCCTGCGACCTGGCCGCCTTGGCCATCCAGGATCGCCACTTCGCCGATGAGCCGGCCTATCAGGCGCGGCGGCGTCAACTACTGTTGGTGGCGGTCAACTGTAGCCACCCGGCGGCTACCTGCTTCTGTGCCTCCACCGGTGATGGCCCCGCCGCAAGCAGCGGTTATGACCTGCTGTTGGATGAGCTGGATGAGGGGTTTGTGGTGGCAGCGGGTAGCGAGGCGGGGGCGGGGATCCTGGCGCTGCTCAACCTGACCGACGCCGATCCCACTCAGCTGGAGGAGGCAGCCGCCCTGTTAGGGCGGGCGGCGGCGGTGCAGCAGCGCACCTTGCCGGCCGGCGATCTGGCGGCGACGCTGTTTGCCCGGCTGGATCACCTGCGCTGGGATGAGGTGGCCCAACGCTGTCTGGCCTGTGCCAACTGCACCCAGGTCTGCCCCACCTGTTTCTGCCACAGCCACCAGGAGGTGCCGGCACTGGATGGCAGCCACTCCGAACACTACCGAGAGTGGGACTCCTGCTTCAGCGAGGGGCATAGCTACATCCACGGCTTTAAGGTCCGCCCCGATATCCGTACCCGCTATCGGCAGTGGCTCACCCATAAACTGGGTGGTTGGCAGCGTCAGTTTGGTCGCTCCGGCTGCGTCGGCTGCGGTCGCTGTATCACCTGGTGCCCGGCGGGTATCGATATTACCGAAGAGGCGCGGGCCATCTGCGCAGGAGAGCCGTGATGGAAGCGTTCCCACTGGAGAGCAATCCCGCCCTGCCCCACGAGGCGGAGATCATCGAGCGTATCGAAGAGACCCCCACCATCTTTACCCTCCGGCTGCGCTTTACCGATCCAGCGCTGCATCAGCGCTATAGCTTCATGCCGGGCCAGTTCAACATGCTCTACCTCCCCGGCGTGGGGGAGATCCCCATCTCCATCGTCTCCGATCCAGAGGATGAGCACCTCTATGACCACACCATCCGCATGGTGGGTCGGGTCACGCGCCCCTTTGCCCAACTCAAGGCGGGGGACCATATCGGGGTGCGGGGCCCCTTCGGCCGCGGATGGCCGGTGGCCCAGGCGCTGGGGCAGGATGTGGTGATCGCCACCGGCGGCCTTGGCTGTGCCCCTGTCGTGGCGATGATCAACTATGTGCTGCGGCGGCGGGAGCAGTTTGGTCGCCTCACCATCATCCAGGGGGTGCGCCACTCGGCCGATCTCATCTGGCGTGAGCGCTATGAGGCGTGGTCGCAGCTACCCAACACCCAGGTACTATTGGCGGCGGGTCAGGCCGGTCCCGATTGGCGGTGGCACACCGGCCACATTACCGCCTGTCTGGAGGATGCCACGATCACCCCGGAGAGTGTGGTCATGATGTGCGGGCCAGAGCCGATGATGGTGGCCGTGGCCAAGGATATGCTGCTGCGCGGCGTGTCGGAGGAGCGGTTATGGCTCAGTATGGAGCGCAACATGCAGTGTGGTTTCGGCAAGTGTGGCCACTGCCAGGTGGGTCCCCGCTTTGTCTGCAAGGATGGGCCGGTATTCTCCTACCACGAGGTCAAAGATCTGCTGGGCAAGGCAGGCTTTTGAGGGTAGGGACCACTGGGGGGGGTGACCCCCCTCAGTGTTGCGGGATGCGGTTAAGCCGTAGCCAGTAGTTGCTGATGGTGGTGACCGTGGCGGCAAACGCCTGGTTCTCTGCTGGCTTGATCACATAGCTGTTGGCCCCGAGCTGGCGACAACGGCTTACCTCCTGCTCCTCTCGGGCAGTACTCAGCATCACCACCGGCACCAGGCGGGTGTGGGGATCGGCCCGCACCCGCTCCAGCACCTCCAAACCACCCACCCGTGGCATTCGGATGTCGAGCAGCAGCAGCCGCGGGGGAAGCTCCCAACGATCACCAAATAGCAGCGCCAGCGCCTCCTCACCGTCCTGCACGGTGTAGAGATACTGGCCTAGCCCCTCCTGGGTAAATATCTGGTGGGTGAGGGCGAGGTCGGTCGGGTTGTGTTGGGCAATGAGGACGTCGATCCGGGGCATAGGAGGTTTGGTCTCCGCACGCACCCTCCCTGGCTATCACGGCTGGCTTGGGGTGGATATTTAACTCTTCGCTGGTGCCTCTTCCTTGCAGCACGGCACCGCTGATCTCCCAAGGTTCGGACGGCGCGGGCGTTGCTCGGACGGCGCAGGACTCGACTGGAGAGGGCGGCGATACTAGCAAGAATAGTATGGCTTGAATGTGTCTTTTTGTCGGCTAAGCCCAACAAGTCGCTGATTTTTTGATGAAGTTCCAACAACACCCGATTCCGGGCCGTGGGGCGTGAAGGGGTGGTGAGTTTCGGGTGAGAAATGGCCTGGCGTTCGGCACCTCCCCTCCCCCTCGCTCCCTTCACCCACCACCCACTCATCCGTTGGCTGCTACGGTTGTAGATAGGGGGCACGGGTGACCGCCTGCGTGAGGAGCAGTGGGCGCCGTGCCGCCCACCATCCGCTAGCCCCTGGCGACGGGGTGCGACATCCCCGCGCTCGGCAAATCGCTGTTTCGCGCGCTTATCTTCGCGCCAAGTGTTGTCAAAAGATGGGCGTATTCTCACCCCAGCCGGGCAGCCTCTGCCGCAATGTGACCGGCCAAGGCTGTAACAAATGTCTTGAGGCTGGTCATCGACGACAACTCCGTGAAGTCGCCGGTATTCACTGCACTGCGCGGCGCGGCGATGACGGCCGCAGTGGTGTAAAGCTGCTCCTGCACCAGTCGCTGACACAGCAGATCGTACCGCTGGAGGTACGACGTTTCCTTAAACTCCTTGAACACGTGGAAGTGCGGCGACGAGTCGTCGCGGACAGGTCTACGAGATTCCGGCGCATCCTCGACCATCATCAGCCATCCCACAAAGGGACGTGGTTGCTTCCCGAACGCCTCCTTCCGAAAGGCCGTCCAAAGGTCATGAGCGGTCCCGATAGCCTCCTCGGTTCGGTTGTTGAAATTATTCCCGAACGATGGGCCAACCTGACTCTTCAGCTCAATAGCAGCGATCAGCTGGCGCTCATATACCACGACCAGATCCCAGCACTTCGTGGGGCGGAAATAACCAGGCAATGTCAGCATTGCCTTGTTCTGATGGATCTCCGCATGGGCCAGCCCGTTGGATTTTATTATGTCTAGCACCAAGGCTAAGAAACCGTCCATATTCTTGCCCCCAGTGACACCTGCGCGTTCACCTTGGTCGGCCTTGCCTGACTGGATCTGCTTCTGCCGCGCAGCTTCGCGGTGGCCCCAGAACGCTTTCACCGCATCGCGGGCTTTCTGTTCATAATTGACGAGATCCAGTGCCATTTATTCTCCATTATCTCCGAGGGCAGATCGCTCTTCGTGGCTTAAGCCATAGAGTTTGAATACAGCCTGATTACACGCTGACAAATCTCGCTTGACGGCGGACTCGGACAACTCACGCCGGAGCAGTTCGGGCACATCCGCCCAGCGTGGGATGCGGATACGACGCAGGTATTGTGCCTGGAAGCGCAGGAATCCTCCCCGCATTTTTGTGGAATAGGTTGCCACGAACAGGCGAGTGACAGCGGACAATAAAACGGCCTGCAAGGCCCGCAAATCCCACTCGTCTGAAGTGACGTAGTAGAGGTTGTGGTGGGGATACAGCTCGCCGCTTTCAAAAACGATATGAGCCTCACCTTTGATGTCTGGGATCAGGAGCTTTGGCCTCGCGGCCAGTGCTGGGGTGATGCGGTCAATTGTGCGATACCAGTTGGTTGGGGCTTTCTGTGCGCAGTGACGTCCGGCAATGACCGCTCTTCGGGCCACAAGGTAACGGCGCAGGCGCGGGTACTCATCAAGATTGACCAACCCGCCCGACTCGGCAAAGGGGTTGATGACACCTTGACCGCGCCACTGCACCTCACCGGTCAGGATGTCCTTGGTTGTCACCAGCGGTAGTTTCCGGTCTGGCTCGACATCCAGAGCCTCAAAGTTCCCGATAAACTCCTTGTCAGCGCCGGTCGCTACACCGATCCCAACCTTGCAACCCGCGTCTTCCAGCAGGGGGAAATCACCCTCAATGCGACGAATGAGTGCCATCTGGTCGGCTGATTCCAGTAGCCACGGTTCCGCACCGTTGGTGACCTGAGCAAGCTCACGTACTGGGCCGGTTTCTTTTGGCAACGCAGATGCTCTGAGTAAGCCTGCCAGTGTAGTCAGCGTCACCCGATCAATGGTTGGACGGTGAGCGATACGCGTTGTACCTGGCAGGCCACGGCTGATGACGGTGATGGCCGGATAGGCGATCACATCGGTGTGGAAAGCGGGTGTATCCACCATATCTACATAGATTTTCAGGTGGAACTGCTCGGCTATTAGCGCGCGCAGCGGCCCTCCATAGCGGTTCTTCATCCAGCGATCTGCGCAGATGAAGCTCAGATTGCCACCCTCCGACAAGACCGATAGAGACCGTTCGATGAAAGGAATATAGATATCGGCCCGGTCGTACATGGTTTGGAAACGACTGCGATATTCAGCCAGCAGTGGGGCAGGGATCAGCTCCTGGCGGACATAGGGGGGATTGCCCACCACAAAATCGAATTTCCCCTCCAGCAGCATCAGCAGGAAATCCCCTTGTGACAGCCAGCGGCCAGCTAAGGCTGTTGCGGTATTCGCAGCCAGTCCCTCTCTCTTGAGAAGCGTGACAACGGCAGCATGGGTGCTAAGAAAGGTATTGTGGTGCAGCTCGACCGCCCGGATCGCAGCGCTCAGATCGTCGAGCGCGGAACCCTTTGGACGTGCTGCACGCCATGCACTCAGCAGCCGCTGAATGATCGGCAATAAAAAATCCCCTCCTCCGAAGGAGGGTTCCAAAAGCCGCTTTTCGTGGAGCGGTTGATCCGCTGTATAGCCAGCCAGGTCAAGGATGAAATCAACTACCTCAGAACGCGTGAAGATGGCTCCGCGCGCCTCGATCCCCTCTCCCGTCGCTAGTGCTTTGGTCGCGGCCATGATAGGGCAGGCAGCAGCAACAACAGGGATCCGGGCGGTGCCCGGCGAACTCGTCATGGAAAAACCTCACTAACTCATAAAACGCCATAGCGTTTCGCCATGTCGGCGATCTGGACATCAGGATCACGCAGAAGTGCCTGGTGCTCTCTGACCTGCCTAGCGTCCAGCATAGGCTTTCTCCGACCTTTGCGGTCACTAGTGCGGGCAGCAGCTAAACCTGCCTGTGTCTGCTCTCAGATTAGGTTGCGCTCAGATTAGGTTGCGCTCAAAGTCATCGGTCGTCACGGTGTATGAATGGGATGCCAAGTGACCGCGGCGGGATCCCCCTGCGGTGCGGTGCGATGGGGTGGAGCGAGATCCCGCCGGCTACGGGCGTGCCTCAGTCGTCCGGGTGGGGGGCCAACACCCGATCGCCATGCGCCATGGGCGCTGATATCACAATAAATTCCAGTGGCTGCGGCCCCTCGTTGATGAGCTGATGGGGCGCCCCTGCGGGCACCTGGCATCCCTGACCGGCAGTGAGGTGCAGGTGTCTGCCATCGACCTCAAGGCGGGCGATGCCGGAGAGTACAAAGAAGAACTGCTGCGCCTGTTGATGGTAGTGCCTGACCTCGGCCCGACCGGCAGGTACACGCTCCTGGATCACACTGAGCCCGGGGGATTTGAGCAGATGCCAACCTTCGCACCCCTCGCCCCAGAGGTAGTGTTCGGCGTTCTCCTGGCTAATGGCGTTCATTGTTTTTGATTCACTCCCGTGCGGGCCTTTAGGGTGAATGACAGGCGTAGCGCCAGGCATCCAGGGTGAGCTGTTTGATCAGGGTGTCTAGGCCGAATGCCTGGGCCTGCTGGCATACCGTGGTGGGATCCCCGCTATATTCGATGTTAAAAACGGCCTTGCCTGCCGTGACAAAGGGGCGCAGTAGGTCGCAGTTCTGCTGTTCGATGCACTGCTCGTTGACGGCAAAGTCATATTGCTCCACCAGCTCAGCCACCTGGCTGAGATCGTTTTTGAGGCCAATGGCGAGACCGCGGCGCTGCGCCTGGTAGGCGAGCCAGAGGTTGTAGTTGAGCTGATCTTCGGCACTGAGGGGGAAGCCGGTGTCGTTATCGAAGCCATCCACGTTGTCGGTATCTACGGCATCGCACCCCTTGCTCACGGCGAGGTCTAGGCGCGCCTCCATCACGGGGGCCAATAGGTCGATCTGCCGGATATCCAGCCACCACTCTCCAGGCCAGCCGGCCAGTGGTTGACCTTGCACCAGCGCTGGAAAGTCTGCGGCGTCCGGCCGCCACTGTTCAAAGCTGCCGGCACTGAAGTAGCAGATGACCCGTTGTCCGGCGGCGTGTCGCTCGCTAATGAGCGACGCCGGGGTGTCGAATAGATCGATATCAAACAGCTCTACCGGCGGGGTGGTATCGATCTCCCCATCGAGTTGGATCTGCCAGGCGCCGCCGGGGGCCGGCTGCCAGCGGCCCAGCGGGGCACTCTCCTCCAGGTTCAGGGCAAAGTGGTTGAGATCATCTGAGGTGAGTACGGCACGGTAGGTTTCGCGCCCCGCTGCTGAGAGATATTCGGCCAGCGCTAACTCCAGGCGCCAAGGCGTGCCGCTGCGCAGGAGCGCGAGCCCCTCGGCCCGTCTGTTGGTGGGCAGTGGCGCTACGCTCTCAGGGACCAAGTTGAGCCCCGCGAGATCTGCCCCACGCAGCGTCCCCTGCCAAGCGCTCCCCTCAAAGGTGAGATAAGGCACCGTCACCTGCCACTCCCCCGTGGCTAGACGGGTGGCCGTGGCGAGATCTCCCCCCTGGGCCGCGCCCGCTATCAGCAGGCCCATACCTACACACCCCCCCGTGCGCCAACTGGCCATGCGTCCCCTCCGCCCCATGTAAGAGCTGCCATTCTGACACGCCTTTTCCGGGCGAGCCCAGCCGGTGGGCGGGCTCTTGCGGTGGCGGCGGTGCGTTGCACTACGCGCCGTGGCGCCTCAGTGGAAATCCCGTGATACCACCGGCAGCTCGCCGAGCAGCTGGCTCTGGTCCTCCAGCTGCTCGGCCACCAGGTGGATCACCTCCCCCTGGCGTTGCAGCCGTCCTCGCACCACCAAGAGTCGTGCCCCCAGCAGCGCCTGGCGAAAGCGCTCGGCGACTTTGGGCCAGACCACCACATTGCCCTGACCGCTCTCATCCTCCAAGGTGACGAAGATGACGCCACTGGCACTGCCTGGCCGTTGGCGCACGCTGACTAGGCCGGCGGTAGCCAGCCGGCTCTCGTTGGGGCGGTGCCTTAGTTCGCTAAGGGGGCGTAGACCGCTACGGCTTAACTGGGGGCGCAGTAGCGCCAGCGGGTGGCGGCGGAGGGTGAGGCCTAGGCTGCTGTAATCGGCGCAGATCTCCTGCCCCTCCGCCGGGGCGGGCAGCGTAGGGCGCGCCTCGGGGATGGCCAGCTCCGGAAAGAGGGGGAGGGGGGCCTCAACCCCCTGTACCGCCCAGTGCGCCCGCCGGCGGTGGCCACTGAGATTGGCGAGCGCCCCTGCGTTGGCAAGGGCGTCGAGGGCGGGGCGGTCAAGGTCGGCGCGGCGGGCGAGATCGGCCACATCGCGGAAGGGGCCGTTACGGCGCGCCTGCTCGATACGGCGCCCGGCGGCCTCGCCTAGCCCTTTGATCATGCCGAGCCCCAGCCGCAGCGCCAGCGTCTCTGCCACCACCCGCTCCAGCGTGCACTCCCAGCCGCTCGCCTGTATATCCACCGGCCGTACCTCGCCCCCCTGGCGCCGCAACTCACCGACCAGTTGGGCCGGAGGATAGAAACCCATGGGTTGGCTGTTGAGTAGTGCGCAGGTGAAGGCGGCGGGGTAGTGGCGTTTGAGCCAGGCGGAGGTGTAGGCGAGCAGGGCGAAGCTGGCGGAGTGGGATTCAGGGAAGCCGTACTCTCCGAAGCCCTGGATCTGGGCAAAAATCTGCTGGGCAAACTGTTCGCTGTAACCGCGCTGCTGCATCCCGCGGTAGAGCTGCTGTTCAAAGGTGCGCAGCTCCCCTTTGCGCCGCCAGGCACCGATGGCACGCCGCAGCTGGTCCGCCTCGCCGGCAGAGAAACCGGCGGCCACCATCGCTAGTTTGATCGCCTGCTCTTGGAAGATGGGGACCCCAAGGGTGCGCTCCAGGATATGGCGCACCTCCTCACTCGGGTAGCTGACCGGCTCTAGCCCCTGGCGTCGTTGCAGATAGGGGTGGACCATGTTGCCCTGGATGGGACCTGGACGGACGATGGCCACCTCGATCACCAGATCGTAGAAAGTACGCGGTGCCAGCCGCGGCAACATCGACATCTGCGCCCGGGACTCGATCTGGAAGACACCGATGGTCTCCGCCTTGCGGATCATGGCGTAGGTGGCCGGATCTTCCGCAGGAATGGTGGTGAGGGTGAGGGGCCGGTGGTGGTGATGGGCGATGAGATCAAAGCTACGGCGGAGGGCGGAGAGCATCCCTAGGGCAAGGATATCGACCTTGAGCAGGCCCACGGCGTCCAAGTCATCTTTGTCCCACTGGATGACGGTGCGCTCTGCCATCGCGGCATTCTCAATGGGTACCAGCTGCGCCAAGGGCTCGCGGGAGATGACAAAGCCGCCGACGTGCTGGGATAGATGGCGGGGGAAGCCGCGTAGCTGTGGCACCAGATCGAGTAGCAGACGGAGGGTGGGGTTGTGGGGATCGAAGCCCACCTCGCGCAGGCGCGCCTCCAGGCTGTCACGATCCCGATCCCACCAGGCGAGTTGACCGGCGATGCGATCCACCTGGGCCGGCTCCAGACCTAGGGCGCGGGCGGTGTCCCGCACCGCACTTTTGGTGCGATAGGTGATGACGCTGGCGGCGAGGGCCGACCGCTCGCGGCCGTAGCGCCGGTAGAGGTATTGGATCACCTCTTCCCGCCGTTCGTGTTCGAAATCCACGTCGATATCGGGCGGTTCACCCCGCTCTTTGGAGATGAAGCGCTCGAACAGCATCTCCATGCGCGCTGGGTCCACCGCTGTGATGCCGAGGCAGTAGCAGACCGCCGAGTTGGCGGCGGAGCCACGCCCTTGGCAGAGGATGGCCTGCTCGCGGGCAAACCGCACGATGTCGTGTACGGCGAGGAAGTAGGGTTCATAACCGAGTTCGGCTATCACCGCCAGCTCATGTTCAATGAGTTGGCGCACCCGCGGGTTGCCTTGAGGCCAATGGTGGGCAAAGCCGGCCTCGGTCAGGCGGCGCAGGCAGGTGCGGGGGCTCTCCCCGACGGGGACAAAATCGAGCGGAAAGTTGTAGCTCAGCTCCGCCAAGGAGAAGGTGCAGCGGGCGGCGATGCGCATCGTTTCGGCCAACCCGTCGGTTGGGTAGAGCGCCGTCAATTGGGCCCAGGGGCGTAGATGGCGCTCACGGTTGGCCTCCAACGCGAGTCCCACCTCGGCCAGGGGGCGTTTGAGGCGGATGGCGGTGAGCAGATCGGCCAGGCGCTGTCGTGCGGGGTGGTGCATGAGCGCCCCGCCACTTGCCACCAGCGGTAGCTGGTGCTGGTGGGCGAGTTGTTCTAGCCAGTGGCGCAGCTCCCCGTCGGCCCCGTTGCGATGTAGCTCCATGGCCAGCCAGCTGCGTGCTGGGAAGGTGGTGGCCAGCCAGGCCAACTGCCCTGCCAACTCTGCTGGGCTGATCCCGTCGGCGGAGGGCGGAGGGGGTGTGCCGCCGAGGGGGGAGCGCGGTGCTACCGCTTGTGGTGGGGGGAGCCAGAGGGCGAACAGCCGATCGGCTCGGGGCGCTATATCGGCCCGCGTGAGCTGATAGGTGCCTTTCTCTGAGCGACGCCGAGCCGTGGTGATGAGGCTGACCAGGTCCTCATAGGCGGCGCGATCCGGTACCAGCAGCACCAGCCGAAGACCGCAAGTGAGGCGGAGTTCACTGCCGATGATGAGCTTGAGCCCGCACGCCTTGGCGGCCCCATGGGCCCGCACCACCCCCGCCAGTGAACACTCATCGGTCAGGGCGAGGGCTTGGTAGCCGAGGGCGTGGGCCTGCGCCACCAACTCCTCCGGGTGGGAGGCGCCTCGGAGGAAGGTGAAGTTGGAGATTGTGTGGAGTTCAGCGTAAGGGGTGGTGGGGGGGGCGGAGGGATTGGCAGAATGGACCACAGCGAGCGCTCCCCAAAGGTGGACGGTGTGGCTGTAGAAGGGCGAGTGTTTTTATGTACAGTATACGAGTTGCCTCGGGTGGGCAAGCCGGCAGGGGCTGTCGGTGGAAGGCCCCAGGGGGCCATGCAAAGTGGGCAAGAGGGGATGAGGGGTCAGGAGACCTTAACCCTCCATTTGTATCTTCACGGTATACTCACGCCATGCTCTCATAAGCCATTCCACGGCTAGACCAAGAATTCAGGGGAATTTTCTATGGACAGACGCCTAATCAGGCTGCTGGTAGGGGCTCTTTTGTCTTGGCTGGGCGCCACTGCCACGTCGGTCCAAGCGGCTGGCGAAGTGGATTCCACCGCGTTGGCGAGTGCCGTGGTAGTGGCTGCCGATGCCCCAGAGCTGGCCGTGACCGCCCGCCAGGTGGCGGTGGGGGGGAGTCTGCGCATCGAGCAGGCCGCGGTGGATGGTTTTGCCGATCGCCAGACGCTCAACCTAAGTCGCTTTCAGGTGTTTGCCGATGGTGCCCAGGTGGTGATCGACGGTGTGCCGCAGGCGGCGCCGCTCAACGCCTATTTTCGCGGCACCATGGCCGGTTTTCCCGATGCCCGTGTGCTGTTGACCGTGCCGGAGCAGGGTCCCCCCCGCGGCCTGATATTTGCCGAAGGCAAGGTGGTGGTGGTACAGGGCCAGGCGGCAGAGATCGGTGCCGGGGGCTTAAAGACACGCCAGGTGGATGTGGCGCAGGAGCTGACGCCGTTGGCACAGCGCTTCCGCTGTGGTCTGGAGGAGGCCGGTCCCGAGATGCTGCTGCCCGCCCTCTCTCGTTCACCTACCCCCGCGGAGAAGGGGGAGGGTGTGGTGGCACCTCAGGCCACCAGTATCAGTCGGGTGGCCCACCTCTATCTGGAAACCGATTACGAGTACTACACCCGCTTTAACAACACCAGTGCGGCGAGCAACTACGCCGCCGATCTCATCGCCTACTCCTCATCTATCTACGAAGATGAGGTGACGACGGGTCTGATGATCGATACCTTGACCCTCTACACCTCCAATAGCGATCCCTGGACGGTCACCACGAATACGGCGGATGCGCTCTATGAGCTGCGCAACTACTTCAACGCCCACTATTCAGCGGTCAACCGCACGACCGTCCATCTGCTGAGCGGTAAATCGCTGGGGGGCGGTATCGCCTATGTGGGGGTGCTCTGCAACAAGAGCTACGGCTATGGCCTGACCGCCAACATCAACGGCGGTTTTGATATCGACAACCCCGGGGTCGGCTGGGACATCATCGCCGTGAGTCACGAGTTGGGGCACAACTTCGGCTCATCCCATAGCCACTGTTATGCCGGGGTCGGCGGAGTCGCTAGTGACGTGGACCACTGCTATGGCAGTGAGGGGGGGTGTTACTCTGGCGCCGTCAGTCTGCCTGGTACCAACAGTACCAGTGGCGGGAGTGCCGGGACTGGGGCGGGGACGCTGATGAGTTATTGCCACCTGCTCTCCGGGGGGTACAACAACATCTCCCTCACCTTTGGCCTGAACCACACCTCTGGGGTGGCTGCCTACCGGGTGCCGGCCGTGATGAGTGCCCATGTGGCCAATCAGGCAAGCTCTTACACCAGCTGCTTTACCACCAACTATCGGGTTGGGGTGACGGTGAGTGGTGGTGGTGTGGTCACCAGTGCCCCCGCGGGGATCCACTGTGGCACCGACGCCACGGACTGCATTCACGCCTTTAATCCCACCCTCCAAGGGAGCGTGACCCTGACCGCTACCCCAGACTCCGATCAGAGCTTCCTCGGTTGGGGCGGCGCCTGTAGCGGCAGTGGGAGCTGTGTGCTCAGCATGAATAGCGATAAGAGCGTGACCGCTACCTTCGATGCGGTGACCTGCACGGGTACCGATCTGGTGATCACCAATGAGACCTTCAGCAGTGACACCGACTGTACGGCCACCCACTCGCTCACCACCAGTGGGACGGTGACGGTAGAGCCGGGGGTAACGGTGAACTTCCAGGCACCCACCATTACCCTGCAACCCACATTTAAGGCCCAGCCGGGGAGCGCCTTCCGGGCGGCGCCAAATTAGTCGCATTGGGTGCGTTGCACGGGTCTGGGAAAAGGCCCCTCGCGCCCTTCAACACCAGCCGCTGGCCAAGGGTAGGGCTGCGCCTACCGATACGGCCGCCGGGCGCGCTGTCTCCACCACCCTCTCTGGGACTGATGGGGGAGTGGGGCAGCCGCCTAACGCTACAAACACACTGCTCACTCTATTCTGAGATCCCGTCATGACCCATCATCCCCTGAGACTGCTCTCCTTCTCGATTCTATGGCTTGCCATGGCTCCCGCGCTGGCCCAGCCCCTGACCGCCGCCGATGTCGCCGCTCAGCTTCCCGGCACCCAGGTGGATGCGCTGGAGAGCTTCGCCGCCTCTGCCACCCTGCGTAGTGAGGCGGCGCGGCAGGCGGCGCTGGAGCAGGCCCTGTTGCTGGGTTGGCCGGTGCGGAGTGAGGGGCAGGAGGGGCGGGTCATGGAGCTGCAAGCGCTGGTGAGCGGCCGCCCTCCGCGCTACTACATGACGGACAATCTCAACGCCGCTGATTCGGTGAGCACCGATGAGGTGTGGCCGGGGGGGAGTGCCGGTCTCTCTTTGACCGGCAGTGGCATGGTGCTGGGGGAGTGGGATGGCGGTAAGGTGCGCTCTACCCACCAGGAGTTTGGGGGACGGGTGACCCAGAGCGACTCCGCCTCCACCCTCTCCGCTCACTCCACCCATGTGGCGGGGACCATGATCGCCGCGGGGGTGGCCGCGCAGGCCAAGGGGATGGCCTACCAGGCGACGCTAGGCGCCCGCGACTGGAACTCCGATAGCGCAGAGATGGCCTCCGCCGCGGCGGGGGGGCTGCTGCTCTCCAACCACTCCTACGGCATCATCACGGGCTGGTATTACAACTACCTTGGCGATGGGCTGTGGGTCTGGTTTGGGGATGAGAGCGTCAGCACTGTCGAAGATGCCAATTTCGGTTTTTACGACTCGGAGACCCAGACCTGGGATCAGATCGCCGTCAACGCCCCCTACTATCTGATTGTCAAATCAGCCGGTAATGACCGCAACGACTCAGGGCCAACCCCCGGTACACAGCACTGGTACTACAGCAACACGACCCACAACTGGGCCCTCTCCACCGCGGTGCGGGATCCAGATGGTGGCACCACCGGCTATGACACCCTCCCTACCTCCGGCGTGGCCAAGAACATCCTGACCGTGGGGGCGGTGGGGGATCTCATCGGGGGCTGGTCGAGCGCCGCGGGGGTCAGCATGAGTTCATTCAGCGGTTGGGGGCCGACCGACGATGGGCGCATCAAGCCCGACCTCGTGGCCAACGGGGTGGGGCTCTATTCCAGTATCTCCAGCAACGACAGCAGTTACGCCTCCTATAGCGGCACCTCCATGGCCGCCCCCAGTACCACCGGCTCCCTCGCCCTATTGCAACAGCACTACCAGAACACCCATGGGGGTAGCTCCCTGCGTTCCGCCACCCTCAAGGCGCTGGTCCTCAATACCACCGACGAGGCGGGTAGCTATAGTGGTCCGGACTACGCCTTTGGTTGGGGGTTGCTCAACACCCTCAGTGCGGCACAGCTCATCAGCCAGCTCGATAGCAGTGCCGCTCTGGTAGAGCAGAGTCTGACCAACGGCAGTACCTACAGCCTGACCATCACCGCCACGGGGGGGCCCATCCGGGCCACCTTGGCGTGGACCGACCCGGCCGCAACGCCCCCCACCTGGAGCCTCGATCCCACCACGTCGATGCTGGTGAATGACCTCGACCTGCGCCTCAGTCAGGGGGGGAGTACCTGGTATCCCTGGGTCCTAGATCCGGCCAATCCCGCCAGTGCCGCCACCACCGGCGACAACAGCCGCGACAACGTGGAGCAGATCTATCTCGCGGCCCCAACGAGCGGTCAGAGCTACACCCTGACCGTTAGTCATAAAGGGAGCTTGAGCAGCGCGCCACAGCCCTTCTCGTTGGTGGTCAGTGGGGGGGTGGCAGGTGTCTCGTGCGACGGCGACAGCGTGGTGATCAGCAACCGCACCTTCTCTGGGACCACCAGCTGTGTGGCCACCACCTCCATCACGACCCAGGGGACGGTGGTGGTAGAGAGTGGGGCCGACGTCACCTTCACCGCCCCCACCATACAGATCCAGAGTGGCTTCTCCGCGGTAAGTGGTAGCTCTTTCCACGCCGGACAGTAGCGATAGGTTGTCGATCATTTGCAACGAAGGAGCAATAATTCGTTACGGATACAGATATTGCCCTTGGTAACAGGGATGTGCCGCCGTCTTTTGTATCCACTGGCTTTTGGAGGTGGCGCTATGTTCCGCTCACTGCTGTTCACGCTTCTCATCCTGCTCTCATCGCTGGCTCAGGCCGCCAATGACCTCTTTCAGCCGGTGGATGGCGCTGAGGTTGGGGGGCCTTCGGCACCGGCTACCCTGCGGACGCGGGTGGTGGTGGTCGATCCCAATGCCATTGCGGCGGTACAGAGCGATGGCGCAGAGCTGCGGCTCAACCTATTTGATGACGTGGTGGTTGAGGCCCTTTTAAGTCGGCGTCTGCCCCACGCTGCCGACCGCTTCTCCTGGGTTGGGATGGAGCGGGGCGGTATCCCAGGGGATGTGGTGTTGGTGGTCAACGGTGACCAAGTGACCGGCAGCATCCATAGCGCCGGTCAGCTCTATCGCATCCAACCGCGGGGGGATGGTACCCACCTCATCAGCCAACTGGATGAGGACCTTTTGCAAGAGCACCCCCCGGGTTGGGAGACACTGCTGGCCCAGGTCCGGGCCGAGGCCGACGCTGCTTGGAGCGCCAAGGGGGGGAGCGCCGATCTGCCCACAGCGGGAGATGATGGCTCACTGGTGGATGTGATGGTGCTCTACACCAACGGGGCGGCCAGCGCCTACGGCGGCAATATGGCGGACTTCATCCAGCTGGGGATCACCGAGACCAATACCTCCTATACCAACAGCGGCATCAGTTTTCAGGTGCGTCTGGTCCATGCCGAGCAGGTGAGCTATAGCGAGCAGTCGGGCTCAACGGGTTGGAGCAACATGTTGGGGGAGCTGCGGACCGGCGGCGAGAGTGGGAGTGGCAATCTGGCAGTGACCCAGGGGTTGCGTGACCAGTATGGGGCCGATCTGGTCAGCCTCTGGATCAATGAGCCGACCTATTGCGGCCTCGCCTATGTACTGACCTCGCTCACCTCACGGCCCGATCTCGGCTATTCGGTGGTTCACTACAGTTGCGCCACCGGTTACTACTCCTTCGGCCACGAGATGGGCCACAACATGGGGGCGCGCCACGACTGGTATGTCGATGGTACCGATAACTCGCCCTTTACCTACAACCATGGTTATACCTACCCCACCGGCCACTGGCGCACCGTGATGGCCTATAACAACGCCTGCTCTGCGGCGGGAACCAGCTGTACCCGCATCCCCTACTGGTCCAGCCCCAACGTCAACTATGGTGGTGTCCCCACCGGCGTTGCCGAGGGTCAGCCGCAGGCGGCGGACAACCACCTGGCCTTGAACAACACCGTCTCCCTGATCGCCAACTACCGGCAGACGGTGAGTAGCTGTAATGGCACCGATGTAGTCATCGCTGACACTACTTATGGCAACGGCACGACTACCACCTGCACCGGTAGTGGCTCCATTACCACTAGCGGTAGCGTGGTGGTCCAGTCAGGGGCGGATGTCACCTTTACGGCCCCGACGGTCCACCTCCAGTCCGGTTTTTCTGCCGCGGAGGGCAGCACCTTCCACGCCGCCACCCCGTAGGCAGTAGCCGACTTGCACCCCCCCCTTCTCGCGCAGCGGAGAGGGGGGGGGGCCCCCAAGGTTTATGCGGGAGAGGGTATGCCTGACAGATGGCCGTCCCTATCTCTATTCATCTAGCTAGCTGTTGGAAATCAGAGGTCTTCTATGTCCCAGTTCAGTCTCCCCCTGCTCACCCTCATTGTTGCCTGTGCAGTGAGCGCAGGGGCGGGGGCGGTGACCCCCCCATCGCCCAGTGCTATCCGGGGTCCTGAGGAGGTGTGGGATCAGTTGGCGGATACCGCCCAGCAGCAGGGGCAGGTACGGGTCATTGTGACCCTCGATATGCCCTATCTGGTGGAGACCCAACTCTCCGCCTCCGCCATTACTCAGCAGCGGCAGGAGATCGCCAGTCGCCAGCAGCAGTTGCAGGTGCAGATCCTGCCCCAGGGGGGGCGCACGCTGCGCAGTTACCAGGTGGTGCCGCAGATGGCACTGGAGCTGCCAGCCGAGGCGCTACAGACGGTGCGGGACAGCGCGCTGGTGAGCCATATTGAGGTGGATCAACTGGTCCCGCCGATCCTCGACTCCAGCGGACCGGTGATCGGGGTGCCGGCCACCCATGCCGCCGGCTACGATGGCAGTGGTCAACTGGTGGCGATCCTCGACACCGGGGTCGATAACAGCCACCCCTTCCTCTCCGGCAAGGTGCTCTCAGAGGCGTGTTACTCCACCACCAACGCCAGCGATTCGGCCACCAATCTCTGCCCAGGAGGGAGCGACTCCACCGCGAGCGGTAGCGGTGCCCCCTGCTCCAGCACCATCGATGGCTGTAGTCACGGTACCCATGTGGCCGGCATCGCCACCGGCAAATATGGGGTTGCCGGCAGCCCGGCCGCTGGGGTGGCCAGTGGTGCCAACCTGGTAGCCATTCAGGTATTTAGCAGTATCAACAGTACCCTCTGTACCTCCTATGGACTCTCCACCCCCTGTGCCCTCTCCTACACCTCTGATCAGGTGGCGGCGCTAGAGCGGGTCTACACCTTGAAGAGCGGTGGGATGGCCATCGCCGCGGTCAACATGAGCCTGGGCGGGGGGAGCTACACCACCGCCTGCGACTCCGACTCCCGCGCCCTTATCATCCAGAACCTGCGCAATGTCGGGGTGGCGACCGCGATAGCCACCGGCAACTCTGGTTACACCAGCTCCATCGGCGCCCCCTCCTGTGTCTCGGCCGCCATCAGCGTCGGGGCAACCACCGATAGCGATGATGTCGCCTCTTACTCCAATGCCGCCGCCATCATGGATCTGTTTGCGCCCGGCTCCTCCATCACCTCCTCGGTACCGGGTACCAGCTATGCGACCTGGAACGGCACCTCTATGGCCACGCCGCAGGTGGCCGGCGCCATTGCCGTGCTGCGTCAGCGCTACCCCAGTGACTCGGTGGATGCCCTGGAGGGTCGCTTAAAGGCAACCGGGGTGCCTCTCGATGACCAGCGCTCGGGGGGGGGTGTGACCGGTATCCCCCGGGTCCAGCTGGATGCTGCGGTGGGGGAGATCGTCTGTAATCAGGATGATGTGACCATTGCCAACCACACCTTTGAGGCCGGCCAGACCGTGGAGTGTGTCGCCTATAGCACCATTGCCACCAGCGGCACGGTCAGCCTACCGGCCACCGCCAACCTGACACTGCAGGCGCCGCAGATCACCGTGGCAACCGGCTTCCAGGCGGCCACCGGCAGCACCCTCCATCTGTTGCCCTTGGAGAGCGTGCTTCCCGCTAATAGCTCTGCCATCACGACGACCATCGGGGCGGCGGCCGCCTCACCCTATCCGCTCTCCTTGACCGTGAGCGGGGTGCCGCGGACCCTCCGCAAGCTGGAGGTAACGCTGCACGGCGTCAGCTATACCTACCCCGACGACCTGCGGGTGCTACTGGTCTCTCCGGCGGGTACCAAGGTGGTGTTGATGGCGCAAGCGGGTGGGGGAACCGATATCAGCGGGATCGATCTCACCTTTACGGATGGTGGGGCGACCCTGGCCGACGCGGGGCCGCTCACCAGTGGGAGCTACGCCCCGGCCAACTACGCCGGCAGCTTCGACATGACCTCACCGGCGCCCGCCAGCCCCTATAACAGTGCCCTGGCTGCCTATGTGGGGGAGAGCGCCAACGGCACTTGGCAGCTCTATGTGGATGATGCCTTCCCCAGCGAGGATATTGGTTCTATCAGCGGGGGGTACAGCTTGGCCATCTACTACTAGGTGGCCGCTACTCTGGCACCTGGGGGAGAGACATAAAAAAAGGGCGGGGAGCCTCCCCGCCCTCTCTCCTGTAAGCAGTTGGGCTGCTTACTTGAGCTCGATCGTTGCCTTGCCGCGCAGGCCGTCGATGTACTCGGCCAGCTGCTTCTGTTGCAGGTACTGCTTGATCTGCGGCTTCACCTGATCAAACGGCGGTGCGTCCGCCTTGCGGCTATCTTCCCGCAGGATGACGTGGTAGCCAAACTGGCTCTTCACCGGCTCCTTGCTGTATTTGCCATTCTCCAGTGCCTTCACCGCGGCGGTGAACTGCGGCACCATCTGGCGCTCACCAAACCAGCCGAGATCGCCCCCCTGGCCGGCGGAGCCGTCGGTGGACTTCTCTTTGGCGATGGCCGCGAAATCACCGCCGTCATCGAGCTGCTTGATGATCGCCTTGGCCTCATCCTCATCCTTGACCAGGATGTGGCGTGCCTTGAACTCCTGCTGCTCCAGCTTCGGCTTCTGTGCCTCGTACTCCTGCTTCATCGCCTCGTCGGTGATGGGGGTGGCGTCCAGGGCCGCCTTGACGCCGGCGCGGATGGTGAGTTCGTGACGGGCACGCTCCAGTTCGCTCTCAATGTCCGCGCTCTTGTCGAGTTTCTTGCTGGTGGCGTCCTGGAAGACCAGCTCCCGTGCCACCAGCTGCTCAATCACCTCGCGGCGGGCGTCGGGAGAGTTGAGCTGCTCTTCCCGGATGTTGTGCTCCGTCATGTACTGCTTCAGCGCCTCTTCCGGGATGGGCTTGCCGTTGACGGTGGCCACCGGGGCAGCAAAGGCGCTACCGGCAAGGCCGATAGCGAGGGCAATCAGGGAGAGAGCGAACGGCTTACGAGTTACGCGCATAGTATTTCCTTAGGAGGTTTTTTCTGCGGGGGTTTTGGCATCGATGCTAAGTGCATGCACCTCGCCATTTTTCATCAGGTCATCCACCGCCGCGTAGACTAGGCGATGGCGCTCGACCAGACCTTTGCCGGTAAACTGCGGGCTTACCAGAGAGATCACATAGTGGCCGCCCCCTTGGGCGCTGGCGTGTCCCGCGTGTTTGTGGCTGTCGTCGATAATCTCCAACTGCTCCGGGGTCAGGGCCTGCTCTAGCCGCTCCCGTAGTGCTTGTAGTCGCTCGGCGGGGTTCATGGCAGCACCTGTTTGAACGGTTGAATGGTCACCTCGGCATAGACCCCCTCTTGGTAGGGATCGGTGCTGGCCCACTGCTGCGCCTCTGCCAGGGAGCTGAACTCGGCGACGATGAGGCTGCCGGTAAAGCCTGCCGGCCCCGGGTCGGGGCTATCAATGGCCGGGAAGGGGCCGGCCAGCAGTAGCCGTCCTTGGGTCTTGAGTTGATCGAGGCGGGCAAGATGGGCCGGGCGAGCGCGCAGACGGCGCTCCAGGCTGTCGGGGTGATCCCGACCGATAATGCAGTAGAGCATTCAGCTGGTTCCGTCGGTTTCTTCCGCCTCGACATGGCGGGCGATGTAAAAGGCTTGGGCGATGACGAAGGCGAAGGTGAGCCCCATCATGCCAAAGAGTTTGAAGTTGACCCAGGTGTCGGTGTCGAAGTGGTAGAGCACGTAGACATTGACGGCCCCCAGGGCCAGGAAGAATAGGCCCCAACTCAGATTGAGCCGGTACCACACCTCCCGCGGCAGGGCGATGGAGGCGGCCATCATGCGCTCGGCCAGCGGTTTCTCGCCCACATACTGGCTAGCGATAAACACTACCCCAAACAGCCAATTGACCAGGGTGGGCTTCCACTTGACGAACATCTCGTCTTGGAAGGCGAGGGTGAGTCCGCCGGAGATGGCGACGATACCGAGCACGGCTAGGTGCATCTTCTCGAAGCGGCGATGGCGTAACCAGAAGAGGGCCACCTGGGCAAACGAGGCGGCAATGGCAACCGCGGTGGCGGTGTAGATACCCCACACCTTGAAGGCAACGAAGAACAGCAGAATAGGAAAAAAATCAAAAAGAAGCTTCATGTAATACCCACCGGTTTGAGGGCGAAACTCTAGCACATGCCCCGGAGCAGTTACAGGAACGACCCAGCCGAACACAGCGGGTTCCAGCGGTCTCGGTAATCTGCACATCCGCCTTAGAGCGGTTCCACGTTAGAATAGGTTCCCTATGCCCTCCAAGTATGACCTCCATACCCACTCCCGGGTTTCCGACGGCATCCTCTCTCCCTCCGAATTGGTGGCGCGCGCTGCGGCCGGTGGGGTAGAGGTGCTGGCCTTGACCGACCATGACGATACCGCTGGTCTGGCAGAGGCGGCCCAGGCGGCCCAGGCCGCCGGGATCCGCTTAATCCAGGGGGTGGAGATCTCGACCACCTGGCAGGCGGCCACCATCCACCTGGTGGGGCTCGGCATCGATCCCGGGTATCCGCCGCTGCTGGAGGGGTTGGAGCGGCTGCGGGCGTTCCGTGACTGGCGCGCTGAAGAGATCGGGCGCCGCTTGGCGGCGCGGGGGATCCACGGTGCCTACGAGGGGGCACGTGCCCTGGCGGAGGGGCGCATCGTCAGCCGTACCCACTTTGCCCGCTGGTTGTCCCAGAATGGTTGCGGCAAGACGGTGCAAGAGGTCTTCAAGCACTACCTGAAGCGCAATAAACCGGGGTATGTGCCGGGGCAGTGGGCCAGCGTGGAGGAGGCGGTGGCCTGGGTCCGCGGGGCCGGTGGGGTGGCGGTTATCGCCCATCCGGCCCGTTACGACTTTACGACGGCTAAGCTCAAGCGGCTGATTGCTGCCTTCACCGCCGCGGGCGGCGAGGGGATCGAGGTGCTCTCCAGTAGCCACTCTGCCGATGATGTCGCCCGGATCGCCCGCTTGGCGGTGCAGTTTGGCCTATTGGCCTCGGTGGGTTCCGATTTTCACGACCCCGCACTCCCCTGGATCGCCTTGGGGCGACTGGGTGAGCTACCCCCAGATTGCCGCCCGGTGTGGCAAGGGGAGCGCTGGCCACTGGCGCCAGTGGCGGGGGAGGGTCCCTAATGAGCCGTTTTTCGTGTGCTGACCTGTTGTGGGTCTAGCCTCCTAGTAGAGAGCCTGAGGGCCCCATGAGCCAGTTTTTTCAGATCCATCCCGAAAATCCTCAAGCGCGTCTGATCAAACAGGCGGTGGAGGTGATCCGCGCCGGCTCGGTGGTGGTCTATCCCACCGACTCCGGCTACGCCTTGGGCTGTCAGTTGGGGGAGAAGGGGGCGTTGGAGCGGATCCAGCGCATCCGCCGCCTGCCAGAGAACCACAATTTCACCCTGGTCTGCCGCGATCTATCGGAGATTGCCACCTACGCCAAGGTGGATAACACCACCTATCGCCTGCTCAAGGCCCACACGCCGGGCCCCTATACCTTCATCCTGCCGGCCACCCGCGAGGTGCCGCGCCGGTTGCAGCACCCCAAACGTAAGACCATTGGTTTGCGGGTGCCCAGCAACCCCATCGCCCGGGCGCTGCTGGACGAGCTGAATGAACCGCTGATGAGTACCACTCTCATTTTGCCGGAGGGGACGACGCCACTGGCCGATCCCTATGAGATGCGGGACCTACTGGAGCGGCAGGTGGATCTCATCATCGATGGTGGCTACGGCTCCCTGGAGCCCTCCACCGTCATCGCCTTTGAGGAGGGGACCCCGGTGGTGGTGCGCCAGGGGCTCGGTCCTGTGGAGCCGTTCGAGAGCTTGGACCAGTAAGCCGTTATAATTCGCCGATGGCCGACTTCAACACCATTCAGATCCTCGCCATCTCGGCGCTGCCTATCCTCTTTGCCATCACGTTGCATGAGGTGGCGCATGGTTGGATGGCGCTCAAGTTGGGGGATCGCACTGCCCAGATGCTGGGGCGGCTCACCCTCAACCCGTTGAAACATATCGATCTCGTCGGGACCGTTATTGTCCCTATGGCGCTGTTGGTGATGAGCCAGGGGACCCTTATCTTCGGCTGGGCCAAACCGGTGCCGGTGACCACGCGCAACTTCTCCAAGCCGCGGCGCGATATGGCACTGGTCTCCCTAGCCGGGCCGCTGGCCAATCTGCTCATGGCGCTGGTCTGGGCGCTGATTACCCGCATCTCCAGCCACCTCATCTCCGATGAGACCGTCTGGTACTCCTACCCCCTGCTGCTCATGGGGGAGCGCGGTGTGATCTTCAATCTCGTCTTGATGGTGCTGAACCTACTCCCCATCCCCCCCTTGGACGGTTCGCGGGTGGCTGGGGCGCTGCTGCCGGGGCCGCTGGCCTACCGCATGGAGCGTGCTGAAGTGGTCGGTCCCATCCTCTTGCTGGTGCTATTCGCAACGGGCCTGTTACAGCAGATCGTCCAGCCAATGGTGCTGCTGTGCATCCGACTCATCTCTTCCATCTTCGGTCTTTAAAAAGGGGAATCCTGCCGTGGCCACACATCCGCCGCGTGTCCTATCGGGTATGCGCTCTACCGGGCGCCTGCATTTGGGGCACTATCATGGCGTGCTAAAGAACTGGGTGAAGTTGCAGCACGAATATGAGTGCTTCTTCTTCGCCGCCGACTGGCACGCCCTCACCACCCACTACGAAGATACTGCCGGTATCGAAGAGAATGTGTGGGAGATGGTGATCGATTGGCTGGCGGCGGGCGTCAATCCAGGCCATGCTCGCCTCTTCATTCAATCCAAGGTGCCGGAACACGCGGAGCTGCATCTGCTGCTCTCCATGATCACGCCGTTGGGTTGGCTGGAACGGGTGCCTACCTATAAAGATCAGCAGGAGCGGCTCAAGGAGCGGGACCTCGCCACCTATGGCTTCCTCGGCTATCCGCTGCTCCAGAGCGCCGATATCCTCATCTACCGCGCCTCCATGGTGCCGGTGGGCGAAGATCAGGTGGCCCACGTGGAGATCACCCGCGAGGTGGCGCGCCGTTTCAACCACCTTTACGGCCGGGAGCCGGACTTCGCCGAAAAGGCGGAGGCAGCGGCCAAGAAGATGGGTAAGAAGAACGCCAAGCTCTACTGCGAGCTGCGTAAACGCTACCAGGAGCAGGGTGATCACGAGGCGCTAGAGACCGCCCGCGCCCTGTTGGTGGATCAGCAGAACATCACCTTGGCCGACCGTGAGCGGCTGTTCGGCTATCTGGAAGGGGGTGGGCGCATCGTCCTGCCGGAGCCGCAGGCGCTACTCACTCCCGCCTCCAAGATGCCGGGGCTCGATGGGCAGAAGATGTCCAAGTCCTACAACAACACCATTCCGCTGCGCGAGGATCCGCAGGTGGTGGAGCAGAAGCTGCGCACCATGCCCACCGATCCGGCCCGCGTCCGACGCACCGATCCCGGCACGCCGGAGCGCTGCCCGGTGTGGCAGCTCCACCAGGTCTACTCCAGTGAAGAGGTGCGGCAGTGGGTCCAAGCGGGGTGTACCTCCGCTGGGATCGGCTGTCTCGACTGCAAACAGCCGGTGATCGATGGGATATTGGCGGAGCTGGCGCCCATCCGTGAACGGGCGGAGGAGTACGCCGGTAACCGGCAGCTGGTGCGTAATATCATCAACGAGGGTTCGGAGGCGGCGCGGGCCGAGGCGCGCAAGACCCTTGAGGAGGTGCGTCAGGCGATGCGCCTCGACTACCGCTGATAGCCCCCGTGGGGGAGCCTGCCGCCATCACGACTGAACCGGCCCAGGAGGGGCCGGCGCAGCAGGAGATGCCGTTTGCCATGGTGTGCGGCGCAGCGGTGACCGAGCTGCCGAAGGATCTCTATATCCCCCCGGATGCGCTGGAGGTGTTTCTAGAGACCTTTGAGGGGCCGCTCGACCTCCTGCTCTACCTCATCCGTCGCCAGAACCTCGACATCCTCGATATCCCCATCGCCGAGATCACCCGCCAGTATGTGGAGTATGTCGAGCTGATGAAGGATCTCAACCTGGAGCTGGCGGCGGAGTATCTAGTGATGGCCGCCATGTTGGCGGAGATCAAGTCGCGCATGTTGCTGCCCCGCCCGACCGACAGCGCGCAAGAGGAGGAGGACCCGCGGGCCGAGCTGGTGCGTCGTCTACAGGAGTATGAGCGCTTTAAGCAGGCGGCCGAGGAGCTGGATGCCCTGCCGCGTGTCGGCCGCGATCTCTGGCAGGCCAGCGCCGATATCCCCCATAAACAGGTGCAGCGCGCCCACCCGCCGGTGGAGCTAAAAGAGCTGTTGCTGGCGATGGCCGAGGTGGTGCGCCGCACGGAGATGTTTGCCCACCATCAGATCCAGCGGGAGCCGCTCTCGGTGCGGGAGCGGATGTCGCAGATCCTGGAGCGCATCAGTGCCGATCACTTCACCGAATTCACCACCCTGTTTTTGGTGGAGGAGGGGCGCAGAGGGGTGGTGGTCACCCTGATCGCGGTATTGGAGCTGATTAAACAGTCGCTGTTGGAGCTGATCCAGACCGAGCCCTACGCCCCCATCCACGTCAAACTGGTGAGCGGGCCGCAGGCGGTGGATCTGGCCGCAGCCGATGAGCTATAGGTGGCAGGCACCCGCCGATTGGGGCGGAGCTGCTCGCGGGTGACGGGGTATAAAAGGGCCGGATGGAAGAGCAACAGCTGAAGATGATTGTGGAGGCGGCACTGTTTGCCGCTGCTGAACCGCTCTCCCCCGATCGGCTGGCCGCGCTGTTTGAAGAGCAGGAGCAGCCGGCGCGGGAGCAGCTGCTGGCGATTCTGGCGCGCCTCATGGAGGAGTATGCCGGGCACGGGGTGGAGTTGGTGGAGGTGGCTGGTGGGTACCGTTTCCAGGTGGGTAAGGCGATCTCCCCTTGGGTGAGTCGGCTCTGGGAGGAGCGCCCTGCCCGCTACTCGCGGGCCCTGCTGGAGACCCTGGCGCTGATCGCCTATCGCCAACCCATCACCCGGGCCGAGATAGAGGAGATCCGGGGGGTCGCCGTCTCCACCAACATCATGAAGACGTTGCAGGAGCGGGAGTGGGTACGGGTGGTGGGACACCGCGATGTCCCCGGCCGACCGGCCCTCTATGCCACTACCCGGCAGTTCCTCGACTACTTCAACCTCAAGAGCTTGACCGATCTCCCGCCCCTGGCGGAGCTACGGGATATCGATAAGCTGAACGCCGAACTCCAGCTGGCGGAGCAGGCGCTGGGATCGCCGGCACCGTCTGCGGCGGCGACCTCTGATGAGGTGGCCGCCGTTGCCGCGTTGGAAGACCCAAGGGAGGGCGATGGGCCCGCCGCTGCGGCTGAGGGCACTCGCCTGGACAAGCCCACTCATGTGGACCCGTCTACGGCTGCCACTTCCATGGAGGGGTCGGCCGCCGTTGGGACGCCGGATGAGACCGCGCCCACCGCGTCTGGCATGGAGCCTGCGGCCGATCTTGAATAGAGCCGGGCCGGTCTAGCGGCCGGTCTTAGGTGTGACGATAGCAATAGGTCCTCCCCAGGGGTATCACCCGAGGAGGGAACAGAATCTCTCTGCTGGATCCAACCAATGACTGAAAAGCTGCAAAAGGTGCTGGCTCGTGCCGGTTTCGGTTCTCGCCGCGAGTTGGAGATCTGGATCGCCGATGGGCGGATCACGGTCAATGGTCAGCCGGCACAACTGGGTGACCGGGTGGGTCCGGAGGATACGGTCAAGGTCGATGGCCGCAGTTTGAGCCGTGATCTCATAGAAGGTAATGAGAAACCGCGGGTCATCCTCTACCACAAGCGGGAGGGGGAGGTCTCCACTCGGATCGATCCCGAGGGGCGCCCCACCATCTTCGATCAGCTGCCGCGCGTCAAAAATGGGCGCTGGGTGGCCGTGGGGCGACTCGATATCAACACCACGGGCCTCATCCTGCTCACCACCGATGGCGAGCTGGCCAACGGCCTGATGCACCCCTCCAGCGAAGTGGAGCGAGAGTATGCCGTGCGGGTGTTGGGGGAGGTGGATGGCGAGCTGTTGCAGCGCCTGCGGGAGGGGGTAACGCTGGACGACGGCATGGCCCACTTCGATCAGATCATCGATGCCGGTGGTGACGGTGCCAACCACTGGTATCACGTGGTACTGCGGGAGGGGCGCAACCGCGAGGTCCGGCGTCTCTGGGAGTCGCAGGGGATCCGGGTCAGTCGCCTCATTCGGGTGCGCTATGGACCCATCGCCCTGCCGCGCCGGCTGCGGCTTGGGCGGCACGAGCCGCTGGATCTGGAGATGGTGATGCCACTCTACCTGGCCGCCGGCCTGCGCCCGCCGGCCTCACTGGTACAGGACAAGACCCTTGGCCTCAAGCGCTCATCCCGGGTGCGGCCCGGTCGGCTGGCGGTGCGGCCGCAGGGGGATCCCGATGCACCCCGTCCCCGCACGGTGCGGGTGCGGATAAAGCGCAATCGGCCCGATGGTGAGGTCCCACCCTTGGAGGATAGCGCACCACCCCGCCGCAAGGGTCCACCGTCCGGTGCGGGTGGTGGCCGCCGCACGGGGGGGCCGCGGGGCGAGGGCGCTGGCGAGGGGCGGCCACGGGCAGCCGGGCAGGGACGGCCCACACGGAGTGGTGGTGATGGCCGCCGCACGGGGGGGCCGCGGAGTGAGGGAGTTGGCGAGGGACGGCCACGGGCAGCCGGGCAGGGACGGCCTGCACGGAGTGGTGGTGATGGCCGCCGCACGGGTGGTCCGCGGAGTGAGGGAGCTGGCGAGGGGCGGTCACGGGCAGCCGGGCAGGGACGGCCCGCACGGAGTGGTGGTGGTCGGCCTGCCGCTGGGCGCGGTGCACCTGGCGGTGGCCGCGGTGGTGCTCCCCGTCCTAAGGGTGCCGGTAGGCGCGGGCCTCGCGGCAAGGGCGAGTGACCCTGCGGCCGATCTATCAACAGCTGTTGGCGGCCTACGGGCCGCAACACTGGTGGCCAGGCGAGACGCCGTTTGAGGTGATGGTGGGGGCGGTACTCACCCAGAACACCGCCTGGAGCAACGTGGAGCGGGCCATCCACAACCTGAAGCGGGCCGACGCCCTCTCCCCCGAGGCGCTGTTGGCGGTGCCGGTGACCCAATTGGCGGAGTGGCTACGCCCCTCCGGCTACTTCAACGTCAAGGCGGAGCGGCTGCGCAGCCTCTGTGCCTGGCTGCTGGCGGCGGGGGGCGTGCGCGCCCTTGCCCAGCGGGAGACCCACCACCTGCGTCGAGAGCTGTTGGCGATCAAAGGGGTTGGGCCGGAGACCGCCGACGACATCCTACTCTACGCCTGTGAGCGCCCGGTCTTTGTCATCGACGCCTATACCCGCCGCATCTTCTCCCGGCTTGGCCTCATTGAGGGGGATGAGCACTATGAGGTGCTGCGGGCCCATTTTGAGGCGGCGTTGGGGCGTGGCCACCGCAACGTACCGCTCTTCAATGAGTACCACGCCTTGATCGTCTTCCACGCCAAGAGCCACTGCCGCAAACGCCCTCTCTGCGCAGGCTGCCCCCTGGCTGCCAGCTGTAGGGGGCGGATATAGGCGCTACTCCAGCAGGGTTTCGCAGCAACCCGGGGTGACGCCATCAAAGCTGCTGAGGGCCGCCGCTGCGCGCAGCCCGGCCAGATCATAGATGTGGGTGCGGCGACCATGGGCCTCCAGCAGACCGCGCCGTTGAAACAGCCGGAACATGCGACTGATCGTCTCCACGGCGAGACCGAGGTAGTCGGCGATCTCCTGCCGCGACATGGGGATGCGGAACTGTTCAGCGGCGATACGGTGGCCCCCTAGGCGGGTGGCGAGGCTCACCAAGAAGGCGGCCACCCGCTGCTCGGCGGAGGGCATCCCCATCATCAGCGACATCCACTGGTCGTGGCGGATACGGCGGCTCATGGCGCGCACCAGCTGTTGATGGAAGGGCAGCAGGCGCTCCCCTAGCCGCGCCGTCTCACCGAGATTGAGGCGGCAGACGCTGCCGGGCTCTAGCGCTATGAGATCGTGGTCATAGCCAGGTTGATCGAACGCCTCCAGCCCCATCAGCTCGCCCGGGAGGTAGAAGCCCACCAGCTGCGGGAGGCCATCGGTACGCTGGCGTACCGCCTTGAAGGCCCCCGCCTTGACGGCAAATATGGCCCGTGCTGGATCGCGGGCGTTGTAGAGGCGCTCCCCTTTGGCCACCGGCTCTCGGCGGCGGACTAGTAGATCGAGCAGCGAACCATCCAGCGCACCGAGGCCTGCGACCCGACAGAGCCCGAGTAGGCCGCAGCGCTCGCATGGGACCTCTCCGGCAGGTTTGTGGTGGCGTAGTGAGGCGAGTGGCGGCTGGCCACAGATGTCCATCTGATTCATTGACGTCCCCCCTTTGAGCTTCCTCCGCGCCTTGGACCGCGGTTGCCCCGCCCCGGGTCTTGGCCCCCTCTCCCAGATTGGACGGTCTATCGCCCCCGCTGAGTGCGGGGACAATCGTGGGAGTGCTGGAGTTAGCCCAGGGTCTTCGTAAGGCCCATCTTGCTGTAATTTTGCAGCTAGGGCAAAGGGCGGTTGAACTGACCCCTTGGCCGGCTATTCGATGGTGCTGAGTGGGGGGGCCAGGCGCCCCTCCGTGTAGTCTCGAAAGGCCTCCATCAGCTCGGCCTGGGTGTTCATCACAAAGGGGCCGCGGCGGGCGATGGGCTCGCCCAGCGGCCGGCCGGCGATCAGTAGCAGACGACTCGCCTGGCGGGCGTGGAGGGTCACCCCGTCACCGGCCCCCAAGACGCCGAGTTCTCCTGCCTGGAGGGGACTATCGGCCACCTCTAGCGCGCCCTCAATGAGGTAGATGAAGCCGTTATGGCCGGGCGGCAGTGGCTCCGTCAGCTGGGCATCGGCGGCCAGCGAGATGTCGAGATAGAGGGGATCAACGGCGATCCCCTGGATAGGGCCACGGCTACCATGGGCGGTGGTGCCGGCGATGACCCGCACCTCGCTGCCGGGATGGTGCTCGATGGGGATCTGCCCCGCCCCCAGCTCTTGGTAGTGGGGGGCGCTCATCTTTTGGGCAGCGGGTAGATTGACCCAGAGTTGGAAGCCGTGGAGCAGCCCCTGCTCCTGCTCGGGCATCTCCTCATGGATGACGCCACGACCGGCACTCATCCACTGTACCCCACCGGCCTGGAGCAGGCCGCTGTGGCCGGCGCTATCGCGGTGACGCATCCGTCCGGCGAGTAAGTACGTCACCGTCTCAAAGCCACGGTGGGGGTGGGGTGGGAAACCGGCGAGATAGTCGCCGGGATCGGCGGAGCGGAAGGCATCGAACAGCAGGAAGGGATCGAGCAGATCGAGCTGTGGCTGGCCGATGATGCGGGTGAGACGGACCCCGGCGCCATCGCTGGTGTCGAGGCCGGGGTAGCGAGCGGTGAGACGACGGGGTTGTGGCATGGTCTCTCTCCTGCGCAGGTGATCTCCCCAAAATTGGGGCGCGGGAGTTAAAGCCAAGGTGGCTCTCCTCCGCGGGCGAGGGATCCGCTCAGGCGGCACCTGTATCGAAGGGTTGGGGGTTGAGGCGCCGACTGATATCCACCCCCACCATGACAATCCCCTGGAGGTCGTGGCCAATGTCGCGCATCACCGTGAGGGAGAAGAGGACGGGGATCTCGCGCCCATCCCGGCCCAGGCAGATGTGCTCAAGATTGGTGATGGTGCCCTGTAATACCAGGTCGGTGAGTTGGGGATCGGCAAGAAAGGGGGTGCGACAGATGCGCTCCACCTGCTGGCCCACCAACTCATCGGCGCGATAGCCGAGTAGTTGGCAGGCGGCGGGGTTGACCACCTGGATCTGGCCATCGGTCGCCAGCATCACCAGTAGATCAGACATATTGCCGAGGATGCTATCCACATACTCTTTGGAGACGGTGGCCAACTTCAGCTCCTCGGTCATGCGATTCAGGGCCGTGCCGAGGAGGGCGATCTCGTCATCCCCCTGGACTTGGAGACGGGTGTCGAGCCGCCCCTTGCCGATGCGGCGCGCCGCATCGCTCATCACCAGTAGCGGGCGGGCGATCTGGCGGGTGAGTAACAGCCCAAGGGCGGCCACCACGCAGGCGATGAGCACAAAACCCAACAGCAGGCGCCGACGAGAGTCGGCCACCGGTGCAAACGCCTCGGTGCCGTCGATCTCTGCCACCAGTGACCAGCCCTGGTTCAGTAGCGGCTCCTTGACCGCCTCTAGTGCCACCATCCGCTCTTGCCCCCTCACCAGCCACGGATGGGCACCGCTAATGGGCAACCCATTGCGGGTCACCGCCTCCCAGCTGGGCAGGTGGTGGGCAAAGGCGGCGGCCGGCAGGTCGTGATCGCTCTCTGTGGGGGCGGAAGAGGTGGGGGAGGGGGTGCCGAAGAGGATGTAACCATCGCGGTCTACCAGACTCAAGCGCAACGTGCGGTGGCGCTCCGACTCCTCCGTGCTCTCGATGATGGCCTGGATGGCCGCTAGGTCCAGCACCGCCTTGACGATGCCCACCAGGCGCCCCTCCAGTCGAAGTGGCAGGACTAGATCGACCGAGCGGCTATGGGCGCTGGCATCGAACTCCATCGGGCCTAGCCAGATCCCTGAGTTAGCCGTGGCCCGTTGATACCACGCCTCATCTGCTTGGAGGAAATCACTGGTACGACCGGTGGTGGCGATCACCACGCCGCGCTCGTTGGTGAGATAGATCTCGGCAAAGAGTGGATGGCCTGCCGGGGCGCGGGTATGCATGTAGCGACGCAGTGACTGGGCCAGGGGGTGGTTGAGGGCCTCGATCAGGGCGGCCGGGGTGGCGCCGCTGCTCCAGGCGGAGTCAATGGCGGCGAGGGTGGCATCATCCACCGAGCGGTAGTCGGCACTGGAGGTGGCGGCAACGGTGGTCAGATCGAGGGCGGCCGCGAGAGCCACCAGCTCCTGCTCCCGCCCGCCAATGGTCTGCGCGACTTCATGGGCGGCGGTCCGGGCGAGCAGTTGGAGCCGCTGGCCAATGGCCTGTTTGAGGGCGCTCTCGGACTCCTCCACGGCAAACAGGGCGCTGCCAAGCAGCAGGAGCCCAAACAGGGTAAAAGAGAGACCTAGCTTATGGCTGATGCGCATGGGGGCCGCCGCTGCGGTGGGCATAGTCGCGGCGGTTGATGTAGAGGCTATTGCCCGCCTGGCGCTTGGCCATCTTCTTGGTCTCTGAGGCGGCCTGGGAGATCTCCATATAGGAGGAGAAGAGCCCGGGAGGGACCACTACCGCACCGATGGAGAGGGTGGTGAGGGGGTGAAATTCCTTCTCGCCCCGTCGATTCTCCGTGAGATAACCGCCCCGCTCCTGATCCTCTGGATTGAAAAACCCAGCCACCTCTGTGCCAAAGCGCTCCAGTGTCTGTTGGCAGCGGCTCTCCCAGTCGGGGGTGCGGAAGAGGGCAATGAAGTCATCCCCCCCGATATGGCCAAGGAAATCGTGCTCCGGATGGCAGCTCTCCAGTAGGAGCTTGCCGGTGAGGCGGATCAGCTCATCGCCTCGACTGAAGCCGTAGACATCATTGAATGGTTTGAAGTGGTCGAGATCGCAGTAGCAGGCGACAAAGGGCAGGCGACGCGCCAGCAGCTGGTTGATGCGCTCATTGATGGGGACGTTGCCGGGCAGCTGGGTGAGGGGGTTGGCATAGCGTGCCGCCTGGATCTGGAGATCGGTGATCTCGCGGATGAGATCGTGACCGGTGCCGATACCGAGGTAGCGCCCCTCTTCGGTGATGATGAAGCCGTTGGAGAGGTGGCGACGATCGGCCCCGGCCACCAGATAGGAGAGCTGTTGGAGGCTCAGATTCTTGTCCACCAGGAGCGGTTCTGGATCCATAAAGATGGCGCAGGGGCGCCGACCGAACAGCTCCAAGTGGTAGGGGCGGGCCAAGCGGTCGATGAGGGCATGGCGGTTGACCAGACCGACCGGTTGATCATCCTTCACCACCGCGATGGCGTTGAGATCGGGATCGACCTCAAAGCGGTCGAAGAGGGTGCAGTTGGGGGTATCGGGGGTGACCGGTGCGGCCCGGATGAGGAGCCGGTGTTCGATGATGCAACACTCATCGCGCCCGGTGGGTAGGGGCGGCTGCGGGGCTAGGGTGCGGATGACATCGGCCGAGAGCACAGCGCTGGGGCTCAGGCTGGGGCGCCCCAGGTGGTAACCCTGACCAAAGACGATGCCAAGGGTGGTGACCTGGGTCAGCTCCGAGTGGCTCTCTATCCCCTCCGCCATGGTCTGCCAGCCCAGGGCTCGGGCCTGCTCCAGCAATTGGCGCACGTAGCGGCGCTTGATGGCGTCAGTGTCGATGTTTTGGATAAAGTGGCGATCAATCTTGAGATAGTCAGGGGCGATGGCGGCCAGGCTGGCTAACTCCTCTGGTCGCCCACCCCAGTCGTCGATGGCGATGCGGTAGCCGAGGGCGCGGTAGCGCTCAAGGGCTCGGCCAAGGATCTCTAGCCGAAAATCGTAGCCGGAGTCGGTCTCGCTCAGCTCAATCACCACCCGCGCCGGATCGAGCGCCAGCTGGCGGAGAAAGCCAAACACATGGCGGGTACGGACATCGTGCAGTAGCAGGAGATCGGGACTGATATTGATGAACAAGGTGCCGGGCAGCTTGCTCTCTACAAAGCGCTCGACAATCACCTTGCCGCAGAGATTCTCTAGCTCATAGATGAGCCCGGCCTGACGGGCCGCCTTGAAGAGCTTGCCTGGGGCGTGCAGCTGGCTGTCCGAGGGGCCGCGGATGAGCCCTTCGTAGCCCACCACCTCGGCAGAGCGCAGATCCACTACAGGCTGAAACAGAGCGGTCAGCTGCTCATGCTTAATCAGCTGATAGAGTTCATGGGCGGTGGGGCCACGGGTTGTGGTCGTTACCGAGGGGGAGCGTGGCATCGAGGTGGGGAGGATCTGGGTCTGGGCGTTCATGCACCGTACCTCTCGCCTCCAGCGGAGAGAGTCTGGATGGCGACAGCTTGGACCCGGGATGTGTACGGCGTATGACAGCTAGGCAGGGGGCGCGAGGAGGCCGTGGGCACCTCCCGCAGGGTAAAAAAACCCCCGCCAAACGACGGGGGGTTGCAAAGACCACAAGTGGGTCAGTCCGTTGGCGCCTGGTCGATCCCTCTTCCAGGTGCATCCCTTCGTCGGACGGCCTGAAACGCTCAATCCCTTGTCGAGGTGGATAAGGCGAACACGGGGGACCAACCTCGATTGTCCGACGGGCAGATGCTACCAGTGAGCCGATGGAATGGAAGTGCCGATGATCACAGTTCAACCCCATGATCCGCTTTGGTCCAGCGGCCAGAAGTGGGGTATATTGGGAAAACCCTTAGCAAAATAGAGAAAATGAGACGGGTACTCGCGGTAGTCAATCACAAGGGGGGAGTCGGGAAGACCACCTCGGCGGTCAACATTGCCGCGGCCTTGGTGGAGACCGGCGCGCGGGTACTACTCATCGATATGGATCCCCAGGGCAGTGCCAGCCTGAGCCTGGGGCGGAGCGATAACGGTCGGCGACTGATGACCGCCTTGCGCTCCGGCCAGCCACTGCCGGTGGCCTCATCTGCTGTGACCGGCTTGGATCTGGTGCCGGCCGGCCCCGATCTAGGGGAGCTGCACCAGCTGTTTGCCGCGGCCCTCGGCGCCGAGCTACTCCCTCGCTGTCTGAAGCGGTGTGCCGGGGAGTGGGACTGGGTGTTGATCGATTGTCCACCCAGCCTCGGTGTATTGACCATGGGGGCGCTCAATGCGGCACGGCGGGTGTTGGTGCCGGTGGAGGCCAACTTCCTGGCCATGAGCGGCCTACAGCAGATGGTGGAGGCCATCGTGCGGGTGTCGGTGCGGATACCCGGCCTGGCACTGGAGGCGGTGGTGCCCTGTCGAGCACGGCCGCGGCGCCGTATTCACCAAGAGCTGATGGCCGATCTGGAGCGCCGCTTTCCCGGCCAGGTGGCCCCCTTCATCCGCGAGAGCGGTGATCTCGCAGAGGCGCCGGCGGCAGGTCTGCCGGTGACCCACTTCTCTCCCAAGTCCCAAGGGGCGCAAGACTACCGGCGTCTCGCCAGGTGGCTAAGCTCCCGTTTTGAAACCCCGCAGGTGGCAGGGGCCCCGGTGGGGCTAGCTGTGGCGGGTGGTATCGCAGCGGCTGGGTCATCGGCTTGACGCCATAGGACCCGGTTGCCCGTCCAGGCAACGCCAGGGTCCCTCTCCCTTAGAACCTACTGCTAGTTTTCCGCGAGCGCTGTTGCTTGTTGGGGGGGCTTGCGGGCTGAGGCCCGCAAGGGGGCGCTATTTGACGCACACCTTGCGGACCTGGTGGATATCGGTTAACCCCTGCAACACCTTCTCGATACCATCCTGCTTGAGGGTGCGCATCCCCTCCCGCAGGGCGAGTTCGGTGATGGCGTAGACCGGCGCCTTATCCGCCACTAGCCGTTTGAGGTGGGGGGTAGCGGTGAGTAGTTCGTGGATACCGATCCGGCCACGGAAGCCGGTGTCGGAGCAGCGCTCGCAACCGCGGGCGCGATAGAGGGTGAACTTGCCATGGGGATCGGCATACTGCTCGCGCCACTGGGCAATGGTCTCCGCCTTGAGCCTGGTGCCATCCTCCAACGCACCCATCAGCAGCTCCTGGCAATATTCACTCGCCAGCGCGGCAATCTCCTCCTCTTCCGCCGCATAACTCTCGCAGCAGTCGGGGCAGAAGCGCTTGGTGAGGCGCTGGGCCAGCACCCCGAGCAGGGCATCGGCAAAGTTGAAGGGATCTAACCCCATATCGAGCAGCCGGGTCACGCTCTCGGGGGCGCTGTTGGTGTGGAGGGTGGCTAGCACCAGGTGGCCGGTGAGGGAGGCCTCGATGGTGATGTGGGTGGTCTCTTGGTCCCGCATCTCACCCACCATGATGATGTCCGGATCGGCACGCAGAAAGGCGCGCATGGCGGCGGCAAAGGTGAGGCCGATTTTGGGATTGATCTGGACCTGCCGTAGCCCCGGTTGGGTGATCTCCACCGGATCCTCCGCCGTCCAGATCTTGCTCTCCTCGGTATTGAGGTGGCTCAGCAGGGAGTGCAGGGTGGTGGTCTTACCGGAGCCAGTGGGGCCGCAGACCAAAAACAGCCCGTATGGCTTGTCGATGATCGTGGTGAGGCGGTTCAGGTTGGCGGAGGTGAGCCCTAGCGTGTCAATGGCGCGGGGTTCGCCTGTGACCAGGATGCGCATCACCACATCCTCCAGACCACCGGTGGTGGGGAGGGTGGCAACTCGCAGCTCTATGCGCGGCCCGCCAAACTTTTTGAAGTCTATCTTGCCGTCTTGTGGTTTGCGGCGCTCGGAGATATCGAGTCCTGCCATCACCTTGAGACGGGCCACCACCGCTGCGCGCAGCTTCTGTGGGACCTCAAAAAAGTTCATGAGCGAGCCATCTTTGCGGACCCGCACCATGGTTTTACGGTTGGAGGAGGGCTCGATATGGATGTCGGAGGCGCCTTTTTGGAAGGCGTCAAAGATGATCTTATTGACCAGCTTCACCACCACGTTGTCGGAGACGGCCGCCTCGTCAACCAACTCCTCCTCTAGCTCATCGCTGGCCTCCGTCTCGTACTCGTCGAGCACCATCCGGTTGAGGCCACCAGGGGCGTAGGCGATATCCAACGCCTTGGTGATCTCGACCCCAAAGGCCATCACCGGCTCAACGAAGCGCTTGGTGTGGAAGCGCACCGCATCCAGCGGCTCCCACGCCATGGGGTTCTCCATGGCGATCACCAGCTTATCGTTATAGAAATAGAGCGGCAGGATGTTGAACTTACGCGCCATCTCCACCGGCACCATCTCCACCGCCTCATAGTCGATGTTGAATTTATTGACATCGACAAAGGGGATGTTGAGCTTCTTGGCCAGGGCGCGCTGGATGTCGTTGGTGGTGATCAGCCCCTGTTGGAGCAGGATCTCCCCTAGCGGTACTCGGCGGTTGAGCTTCTGGGCAGCCAGCGCCCCCTCCAGCTGAAGTTCACTGATGAGTCCCTCGCCGATGAGGATCTCGCCCAGGCGCAGATTGGGGGCCAGCTTCTGGCGCTCTAGCGCCTTCTCTAACTCATGGGTGGTAACCACTGCATGGCTGCGGAAGCCATTCAGGTCGTTCTCCTGCCGTGTCTTCAGCTCTGGCGCTGCATTGGCCGGTGCGATCTCATCGAGGGTCAGCTCCTCATCCAGGCTGAGGAACGGATCCCCTTCCGACTCTGTGAGACCGATATGGCACTCGGCAACCACATCGTGGGGAACGAATATGTAGTTGAATTTACGGCCATTCTGGGAGGGAAATAGATAGATTCCCCACTGGTCCTGCTGCTGGCCCAGGGTATGGCCGGTCAGCTCTTCGCCATTCTTGAAGCGCAGGGTGAAGGGCTGGCGAGTCGCTGGGGCAATGCTATCGGCCGCCTCCGCGATCCACGCCCGTGGCTGCGGCAGGTGGAGCAGGGTCAGCTCCTCCACCCCCATGGCGCGGGGGGCCGGCTCTTTATCGACGGAGAGAATGAGGATGCCGACTTCAAAGTTGAAGTCGCGCAGGACGGCGAGCAGTTTCCCACCTTCCCGTAGATTGACTACTGCCGGCTCTCCCGCTAGCACGGCGTTGTCGGTGGTGGACACGCAGTGGGGGGGGACCGGTAACAGTATGCGTTTGCGCTCGGCTTTGGCCTGCATCGCCGGGGCGACAGCTCCTGAGGTAAGGTCAGAACTTGTGAGCATATCAGATTGGTTTTGTTCAAACCTGAAAGGATCCATAAGGATCTCCCGGCAGCCGCGCCTTTCGTACCGTGAGCGTTGGACTTAGAATACCCGGCCCAGAATTTTTCGACCCCCCATGATTCGAACTTTTTATCTCAAGACCTTCGGCTGCCAGATGAACGAGTACGACTCCGCTCGTATGGCGGACGTCCTCGAAGGCGAATTGGGACTACGGCCGGCTAGCGCACCAGAGGGGGCCGATCTCCTGCTGCTCAACACCTGTTCGGTGCGAGAGAAGGCGCAGGAGAAGGTCTTTTCCCTGCTTGGTGTATGGAAAGAGCTGAAGCTGGCCCGACCCGGCACCCTAATCGGTGTGGGAGGCTGTGTCGCCAGCCAGGAGGGGGAGGCGATCCGGGGCCGTGCACCGTTTGTCGATCTGGTGTTTGGTCCCCAGACCCTCCACCGTCTCCCGGAGATGCTGGCCCGCTTGGCGGCCGGTGCGCCGGCAGTGGTGGATGTCTCGTTTCCCGAGATAGAGAAGTTTGATCGCCTGCCGGAGCCGAGGGCCGAAGGCCCTAGCGCCTATGTATCGGTGATGGAGGGGTGCTCTAAATATTGCACTTACTGCATTGTGCCTTTCACTCGTGGGCCGGAGGTGAGTCGGCCGTTCGATGATGTGATTGCTGAAGTCGCTCAGTTGGCGGCCCAAGGGGTGCGCGAGGTCAACCTGCTGGGGCAGAATGTCAACGCCTACCGTGGGGTGATGGAGGATGGGGAGCTGGCGGATCTCGCGCTACTCATCGAGTATGTGGCCGCCGTTGAGGGGATCGACCGCATTCGCTACACCACCTCTCACCCGATGGAGCTTTCTGATCGGCTCATTGAGGTGTATGAGCGGGTGCCAAAGCTGGTGAGCCATCTCCATCTACCACTCCAGGCCGGCTCTGATCGCATCCTCGCCCTTATGAAGCGGGGCCACACCCTGGATGACTACCGCCAGCGGGTGGCCAAACTGCGGGCCCTCCGGCCCGATCTCTCCCTCTCCTCCGACTTCATTGTGGGCTTTCCCGGCGAGACGGAGGCCGACTTTGAACAGACCCTCCAGGCGGTGGCAGAGCTGGAGTTTGATCACTCCTTCAGCTTTATCTATAGCCCTCGTCCCGGCACGCCCGCCGTGGCGCTGCCGGATGATGTTCCGGGTGAGGTGAAAAAGGCCCGTTTGGCCCGCCTGCAGGCGCTCATCAACCACCAGGCGCAGACCATCAGCAGACGTATGGTGGGGAGTGTGCAGCAGGTGTTGGTGGAGGGACCCTCACGCAAGAACCCATTTGAGTTGAGCGGTCGTACCGCGAACAACCGGGTGGTCAACTTTAAAGGCAGGGCGGCGTCGATTGGCGCCTTTACCCTGGTCCGTATCACCGATGCCCTGCCCAATTCACTGCGTGGGGAGTCGGTGCAAGGAGATGCCGCATGACTGAATTTAGCGTTGAAGGGCGCGCCTTGGGCGAGGGCCCGGGTAGTCTCGATCTCCTCCTCACCCCGGATGACAACCCACGCCTGGCCAATCTCTGCGGCCAGTTTGATGAGCATCTGCGGCAGATCGAACGCCGCCTTGGGGTGGAGGTGAACAACCGCGGCAATCGGTTCCGTATTATCGGTCAGGCGGAGGCGGTGCGGGCAGCGGCGCGGGTACTGGAGGATCTCTATCGCGCCACCGCCGAAGAGAGCCTGAATCCGGCGCGGGTCCACCTCTTCTTGCAGGCCTCCGGGGTGGAGGCGTTGCTGGTGGAGGCGCTGCCGGATGATGTTGATGATGTCACCATCCGTACCCGCCGTGGTGTCATCAAGGGGCGGGGACCCAATCAGAAGCGTTACCTCAAGCACATCCTCGACCACGATATCAACTTTGGTATCGGACCGGCCGGTACTGGCAAGACCTATCTGGCCGTTGCCTGTGCGGTGGAGGCGCTGGAGCGGGAGCAGGTACGCCGTCTGGTACTCACTCGACCGGCGGTGGAGGCGGGGGAGCGGCTCGGTTTTCTCCCCGGTGATTTGGCACAGAAGGTAGATCCCTACCTCCGGCCACTCTACGACGCCCTCTACGAGATGCTCGGGTTTGAGCGGGTGGCCAAGCTGATGGAGCGCAATGTCATCGAGGTGGCCCCCCTGGCCTATATGCGCGGACGCACCTTGAATGATGCCTTCATCATCCTCGATGAGGCCCAGAACACCACCGTCGAGCAGATGAAGATGTTCCTTACCCGCATAGGGTTTGGTTCCACCGCGGTCATTACCGGTGACGTGACGCAGATCGACCTCCCGCGCGGGACCAGCTCCGGTCTACGGCAGGTCATCGAGGTGCTCAAGGATACGGAGGGGATCAGCTTTACCTTCTTCCTAGCCAAGGATGTGGTGCGCCACCCCCTGGTGCAGCGTATCGTCAGCGCCTATGAACTCCACGAAGAGGTGTCGGGTGAGCGTCGCGGTTGATCTCCAGCTGGCCTATCGTCCAGATGCCGCTGAGTGGTTACCCAGCGCCCCGCTGCTCCAGCGCTGGACGCGGGCAGCCATCGGAGAGCTGCGGACAGAGGCCGAACTCACCATTCGCATTGTCGGGATGGCGGAGAGCGCTGAGCTGAACTCCGCCTATCGCCACAAGCAAGGCCCCACCAACGTACTCTCTTTCCCCTTCGAGGCGCCGCCTGGGCTCACACTACCGCTGTTGGGGGATCTGGTTATCTGTGCGCCAGTGGTGGCGCAGGAGGCGCTGGCCCAGGGTAAAACGGCTGAGGCGCACTGGGCCCATATGGTGATCCACGGTACGCTCCATCTGTTGGGCTACGATCATATGGAGTCGGAGGCCGCAGAGCAGATGGAAGCGCTTGAAACGGAAATCCTTACTAGCCTAGGCTATCGCAACCCTTACCACGTGGATGCACCTGAATGAACGAAGGCCGACCTAGTTCCAGCGCCGCCCCCGAGCGGCAGTTCCGGAGTTGGTTGGAACGGCTGGGACAAGCCCTACAAGGGGAACCCAAGGACCGGGATGAGCTGATCGCCGTATTAGAGGAGGCGCAAAACCGTAACCTCCTCGATATTGAGGCCCTCACCATGATCAAGGGGGTGATGGAGGTTTCGGAACTCCAGACCCGCGATATCATGATTCCCCGCTCGCAGATGGTGGTATTAGAGCGGGACATCTCCCTCGAAGCGTTACTGCCGATTGTGATTGAATCGGCCCACTCTCGCTTTCCTGTCATCGGCGAGAACCGCGATGAGGTCTTGGGCATTGTGTTGGCCAAAGACCTGTTGCCATTTGTCGCGCGGGGCGATGGGACAAATTTCAACATCCGCGAACTCCTCCGTCCCGCCTTCGTCATCCCTGAGAGCAAGCGCCTCAACACCCTCCTCAAAGAGTTCCGCACCAGCCGCAACCATATGGCCATCGTGGTCGATGAGTATGGTGGTGTGGCTGGGTTGGTGACCATCGAAGATGTCATCGAGCAGATCGTGGGTGAGATAGAGGATGAGCACGACTTCGATGAAGATGACGCCGAGGTAGTGACGGTGGCGGAGGGGCGTTGGAATGTGCGGGCGCTCACCTCCATTGAGGATTTCAACGACCACTTCCACTCCCAGTTCAGTGACGAGGAGTTCGATACCATCGGCGGCCTGGTCCTGGCCGGTTTTGGACGGATGCCAAAGCGGGGCGAGAGCCTCACCATGGGCGGCTTCCAGTTCAAGGTGTCTCGTGCCGACAATCGCCGCATCTACCTACTTGAGGTGAGTCAGGCGGAGGAGGCCTCGGAGGCGCGTGCCGGCCAAGCGTAAGCGGGGTGTGGTGGCTAGCCTCGCCGCCCTTCTCGCAGGGGCTGCGCTGCCGCTCGCTTTTGCGCCCGTCGATCTCTTCCCCCTGGCCTATCTCGCGCCGGCGATCCTGTTCCTACTGTTGGATGGGGTGACGCCGGGCCGGGGGGCGCGCCTCGGCTTTGCCTTCGGTCTCGGCATGTTTGGGGTCGGGGTCTCGTGGGTCTACGTTGCCATCCACTACTTTGGCGATACCAACGTCGTGCTATCGGCGTTGATGACGGCGCTCTTCGTCTCTGTCCTGGCCCTCTACCCCGCTGGATTGGGCGCCCTGGCCGCTTTTGTGCGCCAGCGCTGTCAGCAAAATGGCCTCTGGTTTCTGCTGCTACTGCCCATCCTCTGGACCGGCTTTGAGTGGTTTCGCGGCTGGTTCCTCAGCGGTTTCACCTGGCTCGACCTCGGTTATAGCCAGATCGATACCCCCTTGAGCGCCATTGCGCCGGTCTTGGGGGTCTATGGGGTATCGTTGGCGGCGGCCATCTGTGCCGGCGCCGTGGTGGCGCTGATCCGGGGCCGAGGGCCTTTGCGGGGTGCTGCCCTACTGGCCATGATCGTGGTGTGGGGTGGGAGTGGGTGGTTGGATCGCGTCGAATGGGTGACCCCCAGCGGAAAGGCGCTCTCGGTGCGCCTGATCCAGGGGGCGCTGCCACAGATCACCAAGTGGGATATCGATGCCATCGACCACCGTCTCACCACTTACGCCGAGATGACCCTGGCCAACCTGGCGGGCTCCGATTTAGTGGTGTGGCCGGAGAATTCGGTGACGGTCTTTCTCCATCGGCTGCCTGATTACTTCGCCTTCCTTGCGGAGGAGGTGCAGGCGGCAGGGAGCGAGCTGGTGGTGGGGGTGCCGGTAGAGGAGCCCGATGGTTCAGCGTACTATACGACTATGACTCGAATCGGCCCTGAGCCGCAGAGCTATCGAAAACGGCATCTGGTCCCCTTCGGCGAGTTTGTTCCCCTTCAGGGGGTGCTGCGTGGACTGGTGGGCTTCTTCGATCTGCCTATGTCGGGCTTCTCTCGGGGGTCCGAACAGCAGGCACCGTTGCGTGTGGCGGGTCAGAGCGCCGCGGCCTCGGTGTGTTATGAAGACGCCTTTGGCGAAGAGCTGCTCTACGCGCTACCTGAGGCCACGCTGCTCATCAACGGTAGCAACAATGCGTGGTACGGCGACTCCCTTGCCCCCCACCAGCATCTACAGATCTCACGGATGCGCTCCCGCGAGACTGCCCGCCCGCTCTTGCGGGCCACCACCACCGGGATCTCCGCGCTGGTGGACCACCGTGGTCGCATCTTACAACGCTCCCCCCAGTTCAAACCGGCAGTGGTGGCGGGGGAGATCCAGCCCATGGCCGGGGCAACCCCCTTTGCCCTCTATGGAAATCGCTGGGTGCTGGCCCTCATGGCACTCGGTGCCCTGCTCTTCCCCCTGGCCTGTTCTCGTATCCGTCACCCATTGCAGGAGTAAATGGGAATACACCACACCGGCGTACCCGCTTTGCAATTTCGTTGAAGGTCGGCGAGAGAGAGGTAATATTAAGACCTCTAGTGACCGTGGGCGCGGAGAGGCGTGTAGCACGGCGCCAATAGAATCAAAATATTACTCCCGCACCGTGAAAAAACCTGCCGCAGAGTGGGTGCCGTCTCTACCGTTTTCTTATATCGGGATCGAGCTCTACCGACGGGTTGGGTGGGTCGCCCATCGCCAAATGTATCCGGTAATCCTCGGCGCGGTGAAGGGTCTGTACGCCGCTACCTTTTGGCCTAGGAGACGGTCATCCGGGGAGTCCATAAGAGGAGTCACATGCCATGCTTCGCAACTACGGGATTGGGGTACGGATAGGCTTGGGTTCAGCGCTGGTTCTACTCGTGACCTTGGCGCTCATCACCCCTACCGTGCTGCACCAAATCAATGATGTGGTGGATCGGGCCGAGTGGCGTGAGTTGCGCTCACTGTTCGATCAAATCAATGACCGGATGGCGGCCGAGGGGCGCTTGGCAGTGGCCTTGAGTGATGTCATTGCCCACCAACCCTCCATCGCCGAGCGGTTTGCCGCAGATGACCGGGCTGGTCTCCTGGCCGAATTGGAGCCGGTCTTTAAGGAGATGAAGACACGCTATAACGTGGAGCAGTTTCAGTTCCACTCGCCACCCGCCATCTCCTATCTACGCCTCCATAAACCAGAGAAGTTTGGTGATGACCTCTCCTCCTTCCGTCACACCGTGGTTGAGGTGAATACCCAACGCAAAGTGGTGCAGGGTTTGGAGAAGGGGGTCGCTGGGCTCGGGATTCGAGGTGTGGTGCCGGTGGAGTACCAGGGGCGCCATATCGGATCCGTGGAGTTCGGCATGTCCTTTGGGCAACCCTTCTTTGATGCCATCAAGGAGGGGCGTAAGGATGCCGGTTTGGAGCTGGCGCTCCACCTGAAAGGGGATAAGGGCTTTGAACCGTTTGCCCAGACCTATACGGGCGCGCCTCTGCTGAGCGACGCTGAGCTGGAGTCGGCCTTGACCACGCCACTATTGGTGGCGCGGGCGTTGGGCGGTGGGGCTAAATCGGTCTATGCCAGCGTGATTAAAGACTACTCTGACAAGCCGATTGGTGTCTTGGAACTCGCCGTGGATCGGGAGTTTTATGTTCAAGCGGTGGCCACCGCCCGCGATCTGGCACTGGGTATCGGCGTTGTCGCACTGCTATTGGGGACCCTCATCGCCTGGTTAACGGCCCGCTCCATTACCCATCCGTTGGGGGATACGGTACACGCCATGGATGACATCGCCCATGGTGAAGGGGACCTCACCAAGCGCCTCGATACCTCTGGGCGCGATGAGATCGGTCACTTGGCACTGGCCTTCAACCGTTTTGCCGAGAAGGTGCAGCGGATTGTTGGCCAAGTGGCGGGTAGTACCGCCCAGCTCGCCGCGGCCTCTGAGGAGCTATCCAACATCACGAGCCACTCCAACGACTCCATCCAACGTCAGCAGTTCCAGACGGAGCAGGTGGTGACTGCCATCAATGAGATGACCGCCACTGTGCAGGAGGTGGCCAGGAACGCCGAAAGCGCTGCCACTGCTGCTCGCCAGGCGGATGGCCAGGCGCGCACGGGCCAAGAGGTTGTGACCGCCACCATGGATGCCATTGACACCCTCGCCCGTGAGGTTGAACGGGCGGCCGAGGTGATAGGCAAGCTGGAGCAGGACTCCAGCGCCATCGGTAAGGTGCTGGATGTGATCCAGGAGATCGCCGATCAGACCAATCTGTTGGCCCTTAATGCCGCCATTGAGGCGGCTCGGGCCGGAGAGCAGGGGAGGGGGTTTGCAGTGGTGGCCGATGAGGTGCGCACCTTAGCCAGTCGTACCCAGGACTCCACTAAAGAGATCCAGGCGATGATCGAACAGCTACAGAAGGGGGCGAGGGCCGCGGTGAAGGTGATGGAGGAGGGGCGGGGCCAGGCCCAAGATAGTGTGGCCCAGGCCGCTCGCGCCGGGGATGCCCTCGCCAGTATCACCAAGTCGGTGGGCACCATCTCCGATATGAACCACCAGATCGCCTCGGCGGCCGAGGAGCAGAGCGCAGTGGCCGAGGAGATTAACCGCAACATTATGGCGATCAACGACATCACTGAAGAGAATGCCAAGGGGGCGCAACAGACGGCCGAGAGTAGTGAGGGGCTGGCCCAATTGGCTGGGGACCTGCAAGGGCTCGTCAACCAATTTAAGTATTAGTGGGTCACGGCCGCAGGCCCAAGAGGCAATCTCCCTCTCTGGGCCTGCCCAGCTGCTACTGTTTAAGAGGACCCTAGGCAGTCTGAGGGAGAAGAGAGCTGCTTCATCGGATGCTATGGACAAAAAAACCCTGTTGCCAGAAGCAACAGGGCTATAGAGGTAACGGCTTGGGTTTGCCGGCGGAGTGGACCGGCGCCGTTGTGGGAGGATGACAGTCAAGACTGTCTACTCGGTATGACCAGGTAGGTTGGAAAAGGTTTCCTCACACCGATTCCAATGCAGAAAATGACTGGACTGAGCACTCCCCGTGTAGCTCCAGTGAAGGGTGGGCCCTGGGCCTGATGGGTACGCCATCTGCTTGAATCACCTTACTTTGTTACAGATTCTATGCCCAATCCGGCAGGTGCCTGGGAGTGGGAATAGCGTGGTGATGGGGTGCTCCCAGCAATTAGTGAGCTGGATCACAGATTCGATAGGGGCTACAAGGAGGATGGTGGCGCATGGGGTATCCTCGGCCGGATATTCGTGACCCTGTTGATCTACCAACCTATTGGGAACGCCCCTTTGTCTAGTCCCCGTCGCCAGGTGGGCAACGACCGCCTTATCCGCATCCTGGAGAAGATCCCGGTCTTCGCCGGGTTGGGTGATGACGAGTACGAGGCCCTGCTCACGGTGTGTAACGTCATCCAGTTCCGCGATGGCGACATCATCTTCCGTGAAGGCGATATCGGTAGCGACCTGTTCATCTTGCTCTCGGGCCAGGTGGAGGTGAATACCCGATGGGGGGGCCTTATCCACTCGCTCAAGTCAGGGGAGATCTTGGGCGAGGTTGCGATGGTCTCTGATATGCACCGTACCGCAGGTGCAGTGGCGCGGGGCGACATCTTCTTGCTGCGTCTTGCCCGCGAGGCCTTGGATGGGTTGGTTCCGCGTCACCCCCATCTCGGTTATACGGTGATGAAAAACATTGCCCGCGCCTTGGCCGAGCGCCTCGCTGTGACCAATCAACGCGCCTCTGGCGTGCTAGAACTCTCCTCTCCGCTCCCCACCTCGGATGACGGGCTCTATCCCGACGCCTAAACCCCCTGCTGCACGGTGATCCCCAACCGTTGTGCAAGCTTGCCGGTGATGTAAGACGGGCCGCATACGTCACCCGCTTCACGCCAACGGCCGGTCCAAGCCCGGCGTGATCACTCAGGCCAAACAACTCTTGTCGTGCTGAGCCGGCACCACGCAGGTAGTGAGCTGCCTGTCGCACTCGCTTGGTGTCTGTTGAGAAGATGGCGGTGTACTGGCCGCATCGGCCATCGTCTCACTGCCCTGCTACCAGAAAAAAAGGGCGCCCCCCTGCGGTGGGCGCCCCGTATTTGAGGGTCTGGTGATCAGAACACCACGTTCAACATCACCAGGCTGACCACCAAGAATAGGAGCGTCATGACGCCGCCTGCCCGCATATAGTCCGGGACGCTATAGCCGCCGGGTCCCATGAGCAGGGCGTTGACCTGGTGGGTGGGTAGGAAGAAGGAGTTAGAGGTGGCGATGGCCACGGTCAGGGCAAACACCGCGGGATCCGCGCCGGTCTTGAGGGCGATATTGACGGCCAGGGGTACCAGCAGCACCGTGGCCCCGACGTTGGACATCACCAAGGTGAAGAAGGTCGCCAGCACCGCGATGGCGGCCTGGAGGACCCAGATGGGGACATCCCCTAGGATTGCCAGGGTCTGGTTGGCAATCCAGGCAGCGGTGCCGGTGTTCTCTACCGCCATGCCGAGGGGGATGAGGCTCGCCAGCAAGAAGACCGATTTCCAGCTGATGGCTCGGTAGGCCTCCTCCACCTTGAGGACACCTGACAGGATCATGCCGATGGCGCCGACGAACAGCGAGACCGAGAGGCGCAGATCAGAGAAGAGGATGAGGGCCAGGGCCAGGGCAAAGAAGCCCAGTGCAAAGTTCACCTTCTGGGGGCGCAGCTCTTCATGGGGGTACTCGGAGGTGACCACCACAAAGTCACGATCCCGCTCAAGGCGGGCGAGGGTGTCCCAGGTGGTGTGGCAGACGAGGGTATCCCCCGCTTGCAGCGCAAGGTCACGGATGCCATCGCCCTCCCTCAGGGTGCTCCCGGCCCGGTTGATGGCCAGCAGAGAGAGGCCGTAGGTCTTACGCATCCAGACATCGCGGGCCGATTTGCCCAGGAGGGACGAACCGGGCGGGATCACCAACTCGGCGATACCGGCCTTGGTCGCCACCAGCACCTCGGCGAAGGTCTCCAGATCGGCGCGCACCTTCACCCCATACTGCTCGGCAAACGCCGTTAGCGCCTGCTCGCTACCCATCAGGCCGATGACCGTCCCCGCCTCAAAGGGCAGATCACGGGCAACCCCGCCGGGGCCGACCCGCAGGTCATCGCTACTGCGCTGCATCGCCACCACCCGCACCCGGGCCTGGCTCTCCACCTGGTCGAGCGGTTGGCCGATGAGCGGGCTATTGGAAGAGACCTCCACCTCCCACAGGGTGTACTCCACCCCATAGACTGAGCGGAAGTACTCCATGGTATTGGTCCCCTCTTGGCCCTCGCCTTGGCGTGTTGGCAGGACAAAGCGGCCGGCAAGGACGAAGTAGAGAATGCCGGTGGTGACCAGGGCGATACCGATGGGGGTGACGGCGAATAGACTGAAGGTCTCCATGGTGGGCAGACCGTCCGCCGCCAGCTTGGCGTTGGAGTTACGGATGAGGTCGTTCAGCAGGATGAGGGGGCTGGAGCCAACCATGGTGATGGTGCCACCGAGAATGGCGCAAAAGCCCATCGGCATCAGCAGGCGCGACATCGGCAGCCCGGTGCGGGCAGAGATGCGGCTGACCACCGGCAGAAATAGGGCAGCGGCCCCCACATTCTGCATAAAGCTGGAGATGATGCCGACCGTACTGGAGACCAACGGGATGATCCGCCCCTCCGTGGTACCACCCACCCGCATGATGAAGCTGGCGACCTTGGACATGAGGCCGGTCTTATCGAGCCCGGCACCAATGACCATGACCGCCATGATGGATACAACGGCGTTACTGGAGAAGCCGGAGAAGAGGGCGCTGCTATTGACGAACGGCTCTGGTACCCCAACCAACGGACCGATGAGCGGGAAGGCGCCTAGCAACACCATGACCGTAACGGCGGCCACATCAACCGGTACGACCTCAAAGGCGAATAGATAGACCGTGAGTAACAAGAAGCCGATCACCCAGGCAATCTGCGGGGTTGGGGTGACGGTGGCCGCATAGAGTGCGACACCGGCAAATAGGGCCGCCGCTACCAATTTTTTGGTCAGGGCCGAGCGATCCGGGATGGCCGCGGCCGGGTTGACGGCAGACGACGCCAATGATTGTGGGGATGGGCTACTGCTCACGGACTCTCCTCCCAAGCGCATTTTTGACGGGGTAGCCAGCAGTTGGCTACAAACGCAAAAGCATATCACCCTGGCTTGAGAGGGAGAAATAACGGTTGTGTAGTGAGGCTGCGTTACTCCTTCTCGCGTTCGTGGCGCGCCCGTTCCGCCTCTTGCATATCACTCAGGCGGGCATCGATGCGGGAGGCGAGGTAGAAGTCGTTGGTTGCGGTGCGGCGGGCGATCTTGAGCTGGGTGATGGCCGAGGTGATATCCCCCAACGCCGCGTAGTACTCAGCAAGGTGGAAGTGGGACTCCCCCGGCTGACCGGCCTGGTCTGCTACCCGGGCAGTGAGTTGGTGTACCTGTGGCCACTCGTCGGCGTTTAACCCACGTAGCACGGTGCGGGCCTGCTCGGTCGCGCCGGTGCGTAGCAGGGCGTCAACATAGGCGAGGGAGAGTTCCGGGTTATTGGGATAGAGCGAGACCCCTTGGGCATAGGTGGCCAGCGCGGCCTGGGTCTCCCCGGCGGCCAGTTGGACCCGTCCCAACGCCTCTAGCCAGGCTACCCGCGGTGGTGGGGTACTCAGCAACTGTTTCAGGGTCTCGCTGGCCTGTCCATAGTCAGCTGTGCGCTCTAGGGCCAGGGCGCGGGCGAAGCGTAGGCCATCTCGTTCGCCCCCTGTCGCCGTGCGCAGCTCGACATCGAGCTGTTTTAACAGCTCCCGCGGGTCGCGGGCAGCGGTCACCCGCAGGCGCGCCTTGGTGGTGAGGTAACCGGTGGGGTCATCTCCTTGGTTGTGGCGGGGGAGCTGCTCGGCGCGCGCCCGGGTGTCGGCGATACGGGAGTCGGTGACCGGGTGGGTGCTGAGGAACTCGGGAAGCCCACTATAGAAGCGACTCTCCTCCTTCAGTCGCTCGAAAAAGCTGGGCATACTGCGGGCGTCAAAGCCAGTACCAGTGAGCATCTGCATCCCTACCCGATCTGCCTCCTGCTCATTCTCCCGGGTGAAGTTGAGCTGGGATTGGTAGGCCCCGGCGACGGAGGAGGCGATGGCCGCCTGGCCCAGCTCCGGGTTCTTGCTGCCGAGTAACACCGCGGCAATGAGGGCCGCCGTGAGCGGGAGGTTCATTTTGCCCGCCGCCTCTAAACCCCGTTCGATATGGTGCTGGGTGACGTGGGCGATCTCATGGGCCAGGACCGCTGCCAGCTCACTCTCACTGTGGGTGGCCAGGATCAGACCGGTATGGACCCCCACATAGCCGCCGGGTAGGGCAAAGGCGTTGACGGTCGGATCGTTGACGACAAAAAAGGTGAGCTGGCGTGGTTGGTCACTGGCGGCGGCTAGGCGGTTGCCAAGTCCTGTAAGGTAGCGGCGGATCCCTGGGTCTTCCTCTAGCTTGCCGGCGCGGCGCAGTTGCGCCATCGCCTCGCTGCCGATGGTCTGGGCCTGTTCGGCCGTGAGCACCGTGCCGGCACTATCGCCCATCTCTGGCAGATCGACGGCTATCACCGGAAACGGTGGGAGGGCGAGCAGGAGGGCGAGGGTAGCGGCTATGGGGCGGAGGCGTCTCGGGGACATGGCGGGCTCTTAACAATGGGAGGCGAGGGGCGGGCAAGGGGTCTATTGAATGGCTGGCTCCACTTCGACCCGCTCCCTATGGCAAAGTTTCCCTATTGCCACGGCCTTGTAAAGTGCCGACGCTGTTTTTAGACTATTAGGATTTGCTAATACACTCACCCGGTGCGGAAATATGTTCGGATTCAATGTAAAAGAAGTGGATGTAGCAGCTCTCAAGGTGATGGTTGAGCAGGGCACCGAGGTGCGGATGATCGATGTGCGCACCCCAGCGGAGGTGGCAGCGGGGGCGATCCCCGGGGCCGCCCACATTCCGCTCCATCTCCTACCGAGCGCAGTAGATCAGATCCCAGAGGAGGGGACTGTCATTATCTACTGTCGCACCGGGGCCCGCTCCGCCCAGGCGTGTGCCTATTTGCAGTCGTTGGGTAAAGAGAATGTCTACAACCTGCGCGGTGGCATCATCGCTTGGGTGCAGGGTGGGCTCTCGGTGGCCTAAGCCGCTCTCCTTCAGCGATCCTCAATCGCATGAAAATCGGCAGCTTGCGTTTCTCCCTGCCCGATGGAGGGGTTGCGTTAGGGGGCCGACTATTTTATAAGTGCAACACCGAATACTAATCCACCTCACGGCCAAGCCCAGTTGATGGACTTGGCCGTGAATTTATCCACCACCATTAGCTTTGCCCAGAGGAGAAATATCCATGGCGAACTTCGACCAGGAACTCGATGCCAGCGGCCTGAACTGCCCCCTGCCCATTCTGCGCGCTAAGAAGACCCTGACGGGTATGGGTGCCGGCCAGGTGCTGCGCATCATCGCTACTGACCCGGGTTCCGTGAAGGACTTCGAGGCCTTCGCCAAGCAGACCGGCAACGAGCTGCTCTCCTCTGGTGAAGAGGGTGGCAAGTTCGTATTCCTCATCAAGAAGGCGTAAGCCGACCCTTTTTGTCGCAAGACACACCCAATTAGAACTGCCGCGGGGAGTCAACCATGTCCAAAAAATTGGCCATCATCGCGACCAAGGGGAGCCTCGATTGGGCCTACCCGCCGCTCATCCTTGCCTCGACCGCCGCGGCGCTCGGGTACGATGTCCAGATCTTCTTCACCTTCTACGGCCTCAAGATGTTGAATAAGAACCTGGATCTGCAGGTTACCTCCATCGGTAACCCGGGGATGCCCATGCCCATGCCCATGCCGGTCCTGCTCCAGGCGCTGCCGGGTATGCAGTCTATGATGACTGCCATGATGAAACAGAAGATGAAGGCCAAAGGGGTGGCCAGCCTCGAAGATCTACGCAGTCTCTGCCAAGAGGCAGAGGTCAAGTTCATCGCCTGCCAGATGACCGTAGATCTGTTTGAGATGGACCCCAAGGAGTTCATCGATGGCATCGAGTTCGGTGGCGCCGCCACCTTCTTCGAGTTCGCCGGCGAGTCCGATATCTGCCTCTACATCTGAGGCCGTCGGTACTCCAAGAAAAAAGCCCCGCAAGGGGCTTTTTTCTTATGGGGCAGAGGTCGGCGTCGGGTTTACTCTTTTGTTACCGCAAGAGAGTTCTCTCCCTGGGCAACCGGCAGTACCATGGCCCCCAGGTGGTTGTCCCGCCGCAACCCCTCTAACGCATCGCCCCTCTCCATGGCTGGGCTCCATAGGCCGATGGGTGAGGCCACTCGTCGGTGGCTGAGGATAGCGAAGGGTGGCGCCGGCGGCTATGCCGTCCCCCACCCATCCCCCTCGTCGCGGGGCGTTGCGTATACCTCTTTAACCCCCTCCTAGGGAGTTCTCCGCCAGCTTGGCTGGGGTCTCGGCAGAAGGGGGACTATCTTGGAACGGGGCCCGGATCCCCTGCGATCAAGTGGCCGAAGCTCTATTACTGAGGAGACCCCCATGGGTGCTGTACGTGGTTGTGAGATACCTGAAGATCTCTACTACAACATCGAAAACAATGTTTGGGCGCGACAGGAGGCCGACGGCACCATCACCGTGGGCATGACCTCCTACGCCGGTTCCCTGGCCGGTACCATCGTCGCCTACACCCCGAAAAAGGTGGGGAAGGATGTCAAGCAGGACAAGTCGTGCGCCACGGTGGAGTCGGGGAAGTGGGTTGGCCCGGTGAAGGCGCCGGTCTCCGGTGATGTGGCCGCGGTCAACGATGCCGTTATTGCTAAGCCGGCCCTCATCAACGAAGACCCTTACCAGCAGGGGTGGCTGGTGAAGATCAAGCCAGCCAATTGGGATGCCGAGGCGGGTGCCTTGGTGACCGGTGGGGATGCCATGGCCAAATTTGAAGAGAAGATGAACGCAGACGGTTTCGGCGGCTGTTGACCTGCGATGCCGGAGGCCGCGGGGGCCGCGCCTGGCTTGCGGTTCCCGCTGGGCGTTCGGCTGGAGATCACCATGTCCGATTGGCTCGATTCCGTGCAGCGGGTGGAGGCGCTGGCCGACCTCCCGCTCGATCCCGCCCTGGTAGAGGCACTGGCGGCACGCTCGCAGGAGAGCGGGACGATCCGCTTCTACACCCCTACCTTCAAGGTATTTGAGACCCAAGAGATCGCCGCCTGCGGCAAAAATGCCTGGCCAGCGCTCTCGATTACAGGGGCCGATTGCAAGCTTCAATGTGACCATTGCAAGGCCAAGATCCTGGAGCCGATGGTGCCGGTGCGCACCCCTGAGCTGCTCTGGCGCAGGGTGAATGAGCTGATTGCTGGCGGGGCCGAGGGGATGCTGCTTACCGGGGGCTCCAACCACCGCAATGAGGTGGAGTACGGCCCCTTTCTCCCCACCCTGCGGCGTATCAAAGGGCAGTTCCCCCAGTTTCGCATCGCTGTTCACGCCGCCCTGATGGAGCAGCCCGCCGTAGAGGGTCTGGTGGAGGCGGGGGTAGATGTGGCCATGCTCGATCTCATTGGTGCCCAGGAGACGATCACCCAGGTCTACCACCTCAAGCGGTCAGTGGCGGACTTTGAGCGCAGTCTGGAACGGCTCACCGCCTCACCTCTCAAGGTGGTCCCCCATATCGTCATCGGGCTGCACTATGGCCAGCTGTTGGGGGAGCTACAGGCGCTGGAGATGGTGGCACGACACCGCCCGCAGGCACTCGTGCTGGTGGTGGTGATGCCCTATTACGCCCCCCCTAAGCGGCCGTTTGCCACGGTCGATCCCGCTGCCGTTGGCCGTTTTCTCCTCCAAGCCCGCGCCCGCTTACCGGATCTACCTCTCCTACTCGGGTGTGCGCGGCCAGCGGGGCAGGCCAAGGCGCTCATCGACACCTATGCGGTAATGGCTGGGGTTGATGGTATTGCCCACCCGGCGGAGGGGGCGGTGGAGCTGGCGGCCCGTTTGGGGCGCTCGGTGGCGGTCAGCGCCAGCTGCTGCTCTGTTTCTGTGGGGAGCGAGGTGCTGGGGGGCGAGGATCAGGGGGTGAGTCTGGATCTGGCGGCAATCCTGGCCCATGAGCAGCGCCAGCGGGCGGTGCAGGGCGGGTTGCATGGGATCCGAGTGGTGGCCGGATGAGTTGGCGCCTGCTCGATACCGGCATCCTGCGCGCGGCGGAGAACTTGGCCCTCAACCGCGCCTTACTGGAGGCCCATCAGGCGGGGGAGGGGGTCGATACCCTGCGCTTTCTGCGCTTCCGCCCATCGGCCCTGCTTGGCTTTCATCAGAGTGCCGAGCAGGAGCTGGAGCTGGAGTTCTGCCGCCAGCACGGCATTGAGGTGCAGCGGCGCATCACCGGGGGGGGGGCCATCTATTTCGATGAGGGGCAGTTGGGGTGGGAGCTTTATCTCGGCCGCCGTAGCCTCGGCACCGCCGACATGGGGGCGATTGCCCAGCGCATCTGCGAGGCGGCGGCCCGCGCCATCTCGCAGTTGGGGGTGGAGGCCCGTTTTCGGCCACGCAATGACATTGAGGTCGCGGGGCGCAAGATCTCCGGCACTGGCGGGGCGTTTGAGGGGGAGTCGCTGCTCTATCAGGGGACGCTACTGGTGGAGTTTGATGTGGAGCGGATGGTACAGGCCCTCAAAATCCCAGGGGCAAAGCTGGCCGATAAGGGGCTCTCCTCGGCCCGTGAGCGGGTTACCTCTCTGCAAGAGCTGCTGGGGGTAGTCCCACCACTGGCGGCGATCCAGCAGGTGCTGGCGGCGGTGTTTGCTGCGGAGTTTGGGGTCGAGTTCCAGCCAGGGGGACTCAATGCCGCTGAGCAGGGGCGCTATACCCAACTGTTGGCGGAGATGGACTGTGATGAGTGGGTCCAGCAAGTTGCCCGCCCCTTTGCGGAGGTGCCCACCGGCAGCGCCCTACATCGCTGCCCGGGCGGTACGCTGCGGGCCGAGGTGCGCATCGACCGGCGGCGCGGGATGTTGAAACAGGTCTGGATCACCGGGGACCTGTTCGTGCGCGATCGCCGCCTGCTGCCCGATCTGGAGGCGGCCCTGAAAGAGGTCGCCATCAGTGAGCTGGGACCGCGGATCGAGGTCTTCTTGGCCCAGCGCTCCGCTGATCTACTGGCCCTCACCCCAGCCGATTTCACCCAAGTGGTGATGGCGGCGATCCAGGCCGCGGAGGCGGGGCATGGATAGGGTGGATCTCCTGATCATCGGGTTGGGGCCGGGGGGGGCTGCGGCAGCTGCGGTGGCGGCGGAGGGGGGGCTGACGGTGTTGGGCATCGATCGGCGTCCCCATCTGGGCGAGCCTATCCAGTGCGCCGAGTTTGTCCCACTGCCCCTGGGTCGTTGGGCCCAGGCACCAGGCGTGATCCGGCAGGCGGTGCGGCGTATGCGCACCTATCTGCCATCGGGTGAGAGCCGCTGGACCGAATCCCCCGGTTTGATGATCGATCGCGCCCGTTTCGACCGCGCCATTGCCGGGCGTGCTGAGGCCGCAGGGGGTCGCCTGCTGCCGGCCACCCGTCTGTTGGACCTAGATCTCGCCCGGGGCATTGCCTGGGTCGAGGAGGGGGGGCGGGAGCGGCAGATCGGTTTCAGATTACTTATCGCCGCCGATGGTCCCCACTCGACGGTGGCCCGTCTCTTGGGGCTGCCGCCGCTGCCTTGCATCACCACCCGGCAGTACCGCGTGCCGCTGGAGCAGCCGTTGGATGAGCTGCTGGTTTGGCTCGGAAGTGCCTACCCGGGGGGCTACGCCTGGTGTTTCCCGCGCAAAAGCAAGGCCAACCTTGGCGTGGGGGCCGATAAACGCTACTGCGGTGATCTCAAGCGCCCCTTGGCGGCGCTGCACCAGCAGTTGGTGGCGGAGGGGCTGGTGGGAGAGACCATTATTAGTCGTACCGGTGGGGCCATTCCGGTCGGAGGTCTGCGCCCCCAATTGGTGATCGGTTCCGCTCTGTTGGTGGGTGATGCCGCTGGCCTAACCCACCCCATCTCTGGGGCCGGGATCGCCGCTGCGGTGGTCTCCGGTGAGCTGGCGGGGCGTGCGGTGGTACGGGCCTTGGCCGGGGCAGGGGAGGCGGCGCTGGTTGAATACGCCACGGAGCTACATGAGCAGTTTGGCCCGAGCTTGGCGCGGGCCGTGGCGCGGCGGGAGGGGCTGCTCGATGGCGATCTCGATGCGGATGCAGTCCAACGACGCGGTTGGTTTGCCTTCCCCGAATATTATGCCGAACCTTCAGAGGGGGGCGCAGTGACCTCGTGAGGCACTGCACCTGCCCCTTTATCTAGATCAGGAGCCGTTCATGAGCGCCACTGTTGAGGGTGTCCCTCTCCATCTCTATCGACCTGACCCCCATATTCGGACCCCTGCGATGCGTTCGCCGGAGTGGGTTCAGCTCTCCACCGCGGCCGCCATCACGCTGGGTCTGGTGCCTGGGGTGATGCATCGGGTTGACTGCACCCACTGCCTCAATCTGCTGGTGACCTATCCCGAGGGGTGCCGGGCCAACTGTGCCTACTGTGGTCTAGCGCGCCACCGCGAGGAGTCGCGTGACTTTGCCGATCGCAACTTTATTCGGGTGGATTGGCCCACTGCCCGGATGGCCGAGGTGATCGCCCGGGTCGAAGCGGGGGGGGATCGGGGCCGGTTCGAGCGCATGTGCATCTCCATGATCACCCATCCCCACTCCAACAACGACACGTTGGCACTGCTGCGACAGTGGGTGGCGGCACTGCCGACCATTCCGGTCTCCATCCTCTCCAACCCCACGACCCTGACCTACGATGACCTGGTGACCCTCCGGGAAGAGGGGGCGGATATCTTCACCGTGGCGCTCGATGCGGCGACGGAGGCCATCTTTGAGCGTACCCGTGGCCGAGGGGTCGAGAGTCCTCACCAATGGGAGCACTACTGGCAGGTGCTGCACTGGGCGGCGGAGATCTATGGTCCAGAGCGCTTTGGGGTCCATCTCATCTGCGGGATGGGGGAGAGTGAGCAGGAGATGTTGCAGGTGTGCCAACGGGTCAAGGACCTGGGGGGCCATAACCATCTATTCGCCTTTTTCCCGGAGCAGGGCTCCTTGATGGAGGGGTGGCCGCCGGTGGATCGCGCCCAGTGGCGCCGGGTCCAGCTAGGACGTTACCTCATCGACTATGCGGGTGTGCGGGTGGAGGCGATGGGTTTCACCGCCGCAGGTCAGGTGGAGACGTTCGGCTTGGCGCCGGCCGCCCTGGAACGTGTCATCGCCAGTGGCACCCCCTTCCGCACCTCTGGCTGCCCCGGTCGGGGAGAGGCCGATGTCTCTGCCTGCAACCGCCCCTACGGTGACTCCACCCCGAGTGATGTCCGCTCCTATCCCCACCCCCTGGATAGCGCCGATATCGCCATCGTCCGCCGCCAATTGGCGGGGGAAGAGGTGGGCACCTTGGCGAGCGATGAGTGACGCCATGCCCTCTGCCCTGATCTAGGGACCTCCCTTCAAGCCGTACCAGGAGATCGGCCAGCCGATCTCCTCTCTCCTCCCCCGCAATTTCTCCCCAAAATCCCTATCTGCTGAGAGGGCTTTAAGCGCATCTCCCTGCCCGACACGCTCCCACAATGGGGATATTGCACGGCGCACTAGAGATAGGACACCGCCTGTGGGATCGGGGCGATCCCCCATTTTTATTGGGCTTGTGTGCTAAACCCAAAAAAATTTGATACCAGGGTAAGTAGACATCCATTTGCAGAGAGTGGAAAGCAGCGCCTAATATCCAGCCGATATCAAGCCGATGGCTTGAAAAACAAAAATGATACCGGCGGTCGCCACGATTTCATCTGACCCCACGGATATCACCAATAACAAGCACCACCTAGGAGGATTGTCCGATGTCGTATTCCAAGCGGCTATTGGCCGCTGCTATCTCTTGCGCCCTTGCCCCAGCCACCGCCTTTGCAACCAACGGCATGAATATGCCGGGCTACGGCCCCATCGCCGGTGGTGTGGGCGGTGCCTCGTTCGCCTATGACAACGGCACGGCAGGGGTCATGAACAACCCGGCGACCTTGGGGTTGATGCCGGAGGGCAACCGGATCGATGCCGCTGTTGCTGAGCTGCGCCCTGATGTCCAATCGAGTTTTGGGAGTGAAGATTGGAACTCCGGTGGCGACTCCTACCTGATGCCTGCCTTCGGTTGGATGCAGCACCGCGGTAAGTTCACCTATGGCGCCGGCATGTTCGCACAGGGTGGGATGGGTACCGAATATAAGCGTGCCCCAGGTGCCGCCATGACGGCGATGGGCATGATGGCCGGTGGCGCAGGGCAAGACGCCACGATGACCGCTTATGGTTGGGAGGAGCGCTCCGAGGTGGGCGTGGGGCGCCTCATCTTCCCGCTGGCCTACAACGTCGATGACCAGCTCACCATCGGTGGTAGCCTCGATATGGTCTGGGCCACGATGGACCTGAAGATGGCGATGCCGGGTCAGATGATGCAGGACATGATGCCGGGGGGGAGCCAGCAGCTGGGGATCATCAACGGCTCCATGGTGGATGCGCTGATGGGGCAGATGCAGTCCGGCAATATTACCGGCCTGTGGGGTGGCTACTTCGACTTCAGCGACAACAGCGATTTCTGGGGCGAGACCTCGGCGACGGGCTTTGCCGGCAAACTGGGTGTGGTCTACCGCATCAACTCCAATTTCTCCGTTGGCGCAACCTACCACTCGATCACCGATCTCGGTGACCTCGACGGTGATGCCACCGTCTCCATGGCAGTGGAGACCCCGGCAGGCACGGCGGTGATGCCGGTGAAGGGCAAGATCTCCATCCGCGATTTCCAGTGGCCGGAGACCTACGGTATCGGTATGGCCTACCAGACCGATCGCCTGATGTTTGCCCTCGATGTGAAGCAGATCAACTGGTCGGACGTGATGGATAAGTTCACCATGTCCTTCACCGCTAAAGAGGGTGGTTTCGCCGGCACCAACATGAACGCCACCCTGAAGCAGAACTGGGATGATCAGGTGGTGGTGATGACCGGCGTGGCCTACCGCGCCACCGACGCCCTGACCCTGCGTGTGGGGGCCAATATCGCCGACAACCCCGTTCCCAACTCCACGGTGAACTACCTCTTCCCGGCCATCACCGAAGAGCACTACACCGTCGGCTTCGGTTACGCCTTCAGCGCCCAGAGCGACGTCAACTTCTCCTACGCCTATGCACCAGAGGTGAAGGTGAGCACGCCGCAGGGGCTCGATATCAGCCATGAGCAGAGCTTCTGGCAGCTGATGTACAGCTACAGCTTCTAAGCGACGCGGATTCAGCGAAATCCCTTGGAGTGAAAAGGGGTGTAGGGCGAAATGCCCTGCACCCCTTTTTTCATGTTTTGGGTTTTTTGAGATCCGATAATGGAGGCTTCATCAGGGGATGGCGCTACCACACTCTTCCGCTGTTAGACGCTTCTGTCCAGAGGGGTGCCGGTGATAAGGTGAGTACGCCGCGTTGGGCGGCAGGAGACGGGGGCAACCCCGCTTGCTATGGAGCGGCATCGGCCGGTTTCCGCCATCAACTGCGTCCCCAACCATGGATCCGTGCCATGAAGCCCAAAATTACCCCAATCAATCAAGAGATTGAGATCCTGCCTAACCAGATGATCGTCAGCAAGACCGATCTGGCGGGCCGCATCACCTATGTCAACCGCACCTTCATGAAGGTGGCCGACTACACCGAGCCCCAACTACTTGGGGTGCAGCACAACATCATCCGCCACCCCGATATGCCGCGTGGGGTCTTTCGATTCCTGTGGAGCACCTTGAAGGAGGGGCGTGAGTTCTTTGGCTACGTGAAGAACATGACCTCCAGTGGCGCCTATTACTGGGTCTTTGCCAACGTCACGCCTGACCGCGATGCCGAAGGGAAGGTGCAAGGCTACTACTCGGTGCGACGTAGCGCGCCGGACTCGGCCATCAAGGCCATCATCCCGCTCTATAACGAGATGGTGCGCATCGAGCGTGCCACTCCAGTCGCGGAGGCGCCCGATGCCTCGCTGCGCTGGCTGCTGCAACACCTGGCCAAGAGTGGCCAGAACTATGAAGAGCTGATGCTCGGTCTGTATCAAAACCCGTAGCCGTCGATAGCCATCGATTCCAGAAGGGGCCGCCATGCGCCGACACGTCAGTGCGAACATCCCGTTCTTGCGCACCGAGATATTCATCGCCTGTGCAGGTTTCTTTGTCGTCATCTCCATCTTGGCTGGGATCAACCTGTGGCGAACAGGCATCAGCTGGGAGATGTTGGTGCTAGTGATTGTGGCGCTGATCTTCTCCGTCTACGTCTGGCATATGGCCCAGAAGCCGCTGGAGATCTTGCGCCTCATGCAGCAGATGCTGGAGGCCTCCTGCAAAGGGGTGCTCTACCAACGCATTACTGAGACCCGCGGATTAGGTGAGTTGGGGCGGGTGGCGTGGCAGTTGAATGAGTTTTTTGATCTGGTGGAGACCTACTTTAAAGAGGTCAATACCGTCTTTCTGCGGGTGGCCAGGGGTGAATTCCATCGGCACGCCATCGGTGCTGGATTGCCGGGGCAGTTGGCGGAGTCACTGCGTCAGATCAATCTGGCGGTGGACGCCATGGAGAAGAACGTGGAGTACGTCTCCCGTAACCAACTGCTCTCCCAGCTCCATGAGATCAACACGACCAATCTCACCGCCAATCTTCAGCACACCCAGTCTGATCTCGTCGAGGTGAATCGAGAGATGGATGGGGTGGAGGCGATCGCCCAGCGCACTGCTCAGGCGGCCCTGGAGAGTCGTGATACGGTGGACACCATCCACGGTTCACTAGGGGAGATCTTCGCCAATAGTAGCGATGCCTCCAACGTGGCGCAGTCGCTGCACCAGGAGAGTGAGGATGTCTTCAAGGCGCTGAAGCTCATTGCCGACATCGCCTCGCAGACCAATCTGCTGGCGCTCAACGCCTCCATTGAAGCAGCGCGGGCGGGGGAGCAGGGGCGGGGGTTCGCCGTGGTGGCCGATGAGGTGAAGTCCCTTTCTGAGCGGACGCAGGCGGCCACCAGCGAGATCAAGACTACTCTCGATCGCTTCCGCTCGCGGGTGGAGGAGATGGTCTCCAAGGCGGGGGTTACCCGGGAGCGGGCTGGCGAGGTCAATAGTGTGGTAACGGAGTTCCACCAGCGCTTCACCGACTTCTCCCAGGCGGCCCATGAGACCATCGCCTCCATCGCCCGGGCGCGGGATCGCTCCTTTGGCTCGCTGGTGAAGGTGGACCACATCATCTACAAACAGAATGGCTATACCGCGTTGGCGGATCACGGTCATGAGGCGGCGGTGGCCGCCGCGGCGGTGGACCACACCCAGTGCCGCTTTGGGCGCTGGTTTTACGAAGGTCCGGGGCGCGAACGGTTCCAACACACACCGGCCTACAGTGCCATGGATCTCCCCCACCAAGCGGTGCACCGCCACGTGCAGCGGGCCATCGCCATGGGGCTGGAGGATTGGCAGCATGACGAGGCGCTACGGCACGGCATCATCGACAACATTCGCCTGGCCGAAGAGGCGAGCGCAGAGGTGATGCGGCTGGTGGACTCCATGACAGAGCAGCGGGAGCGAGGGCTGCGCTGACGGTCCCGCGCAGAGGCTAGGGCGCCCCGGCCCTGGCCTCTTCTGGGATCCCTCTACCATCACAAGCCCCAGGGTACGCCCCCCCTCTCCGTGAGCCGCATGGCCCCAGCGGCTCGCTAGGGGAGGGGCCCCCGGTGGCCCACAGTAAACCCAGCCGCTGGTTGGGCGGTGGGTGCGAACGGGTCACCGTTTTTTTTCACCCTGTCGTGCGAACGGCTTCTCATCTTCCGCTAGACTGCGCCCCTTCCCACCCTCCGCCGCCAACAACGCCATAAACCGGGCTGTCAATTCGGGGAAAAAAGTTTATACTCGGCCAATAGTTAGTCACTATTTCTTAAGTGCAGGTTTAACTTGGCCCAGGCGACTACCCGGAAACAGCCGAAACTAGCAAAGTCGGCCTCCACCGTCACCACCATCGGCCTCGGTATCCTGAGCCGGGCGTTGCGTGAGGCGGCGCTCTATCTCTTTGGGGCGGTGGCGATCTATCTGTTCATCACCCTGCTGAGCTACCACCCGGATGATCCCGGTTGGTCCCACAGCGTCGCCCACGATGCCATCACCAATGTCGGTGGTCTGGCTGGGGCGTGGGTGGCCGACATCCTGCTGTACTCCTTCGGCTACATGGCCTACCTGGTCCCCCTGATGGTGGGACACGGGGGATGGCTGCTGTTCCGTGGACCGAGTGGACCCAAAGACCCCAAGGGGAAGAAGGCAGCCACCACGGCCGGGAATGGCGTGATGGTGGTGCGCACCATTGGGTTGCTGCTCACCCTCGGCGCCGGCTCAGGGTTGGCCCTTATCCATTTCAACGGTGCCGAGGTGCAGCTGCCCCTTGGGTCCGGTGGGATGCTGGGTCAAGCGGTGGGTAATGGCCTGCTGCTGCTCTTCAGCTCGGTGGGCGCCACTATCTTCCTCTTGGCACTCTTCCTCACCGGCGTCACCCTCTTCACCGGCCTCTCCTGGGTGCAGTTGATGGACACCCTGGGCGGCTGGGTACTCAGCGGCTGCAAGGCCGTTGGCCTTGGGGCGTGGGGACTCACCGCCTCTATGCCCGGGCGCATCCGCGACTACCGTGAACAGCGGGCCAATGCGGCGCCGCTGCCCGAGGTTGAGGAGCCGGCGGCGCCCGAGCCGGAGGCGGTAGAGCTACCCCAAGCAACGCTAGATCTGCTGCGGGGCGAACCCCGGCGCGAGCGGGTTGAACCGCGGCTCAGTATCGGCGCCTTGGCCGCTGTGGTGCCGGCTGAGCCTGTTGCCGCTGAGCCCCCCCTGCTCTCAGCGGTCGTGGCCCCGAGCCGTAACGAACCCCCGCCGCCACCGGTTGTCGTTGAGCCAGAACCCCCCGTACTACAGCCGGAGGAGACGCTCTCTCCCCCTTGGATCGGCTCCACGGCAGCCCGTGATACGGCCCCTGTGGAGGTGGAGCCACCGACTTTGACGGCGGCACCCAAGGTGGTAGAGGCCGCGCAGCCGACGCCAGTGGCGCCACCGGCGATTCACAGCCCCACCATCCACGCCCCGGTCCAGCGGCCGACGCCGGCTCGGGTTATCCCCCAGAAGCGGGCGCTGCCGGGTCTGCCGCCGTTGGAGTTGCTCGATCCACCGGAGGCGCCGCGCAATAGCTTCTCTTCTGAGGTGTTGGAGCGGATAGCCCGCCTGGTGGAGGTCAAACTCAAGGACTTTGGGGTGGTCGCCCAAGTCGAAGAGGTACACCCCGGACCGGTCATCACCCGTTTTGAGCTTCAGCTGGCCCCCGGTACCAAGGTGAGTCAGGTGACCAATCTCTCCAAGGATCTGGCCCGCGCCCTCTCGGCTATCGCAGTGCGGGTGGTGGAGGTGATCCCGGGCAAGACCACCATCGGCCTGGAGGTCCCCAACGAGAAGCGGGAGACGGTGCGGCTGGTTGAGGGGCTGAAATCGGCGGTCTTCCAGAAGGCCAAGTCTCCCCTCACCGTGGCCCTGGGGCACGACATTGCCGGCAACCCGGTGGTGGCAGATCTGGCGGATATGCCCCATCTGTTGGTCGCCGGTACCACCGGCTCAGGTAAGTCGGTGGGGGTCAACGCCATGATCCTGAGCCTGCTCTATCGCGCCACGCCCAAGGATGTGCGGCTCATCATGGTGGACCCGAAGATGCTGGAGCTCTCTATCTATGAGGGGATCCCGCACCTGTTGGCGCCGGTGGTGACGGACATGAAGGATGCCGCCAACGCCCTGCGCTGGTGCGTGGCGGAGATGGAGCGTCGCTATAAGTTGATGGCCTCCATGGGGGTGCGCAACCTGGCGGGCTTCAATAAGAAGATCTGTGAGACCGACCCTATCCCCGATCCCTTCTGGCAACCGCCACCGCTCGATCCCGAGGCAGAACGGCCGATGCTGGAGGAGCTGCCCTACATCGTGGTCATCGTCGATGAGCTGGCCGATCTCATGATGGTGGTGGGTAAAAAGGTGGAGGAGCTGATCGCCCGCTTAGCGCAGAAGGCGCGTGCCTCTGGCATCCACCTCATCCTGGCCACCCAGCGCCCCTCGGTGGATGTGATTACGGGCCTTATCAAGGCCAACATCCCCACCCGCATCGCCTTCCAGGTCTCCTCCCGGGTGGACTCCCGTACCATCCTTGACCAGCAGGGGGCTGAGGCACTGCTGGGTAAAGGCGATATGCTCTATCTGCCCAAAGGGGCGGGGACACCGGTGCGGGTTCATGGCGCCTTTGTCGCCGACCAAGAGGTCCATAACGTCTGCGAATTCCTGCGGGAGCAGGGTGAGCCCGACTATGTGGAAGGGGTGTTGGAGGGGGGCGGTGACGCTGGGCTGTTGCCAGGGGAGGCCGCCGCTGGGGGCGGTGGTAACGATATGGAGTCCGATCCGCTGTTTGATGAGGCGATCAAGATCGTCACCGAGAGCCGTCGGGCCTCCGTCTCAGGCATCCAGCGTCGCCTCAAGATCGGCTATAACCGGGCCGCTCGCCTAGTGGAGACCATGGAACGCATCGGCGTTGTTGGGCCACTCCAGGCCAATGGCGCCCGCGAGGTGTTGGCCCCCCCGCCAGTGGAGTAGGGGGGATGGCCCCTCGCTCCCCTCAGGTATAGATTTTGGCTGCCCTCTTAGGGGGGCGGCCACGTCCGCTGAATGAATCTCTCCCCCCACGGTCTAACGGGGCGCCAACAGCCGCCACCAAGAAGGATCCCGATGACTATGTGCCACCCCTTCCGCCCCCTGCTGGCCCTGCTATTCGCCCTGCCGCTCTGCGCCTGGGGGGAGGAGCGGAGTCTGGATGAGATGTTGCAGGGGCTCCAGAGTATGCGCGGCGATTTTAAACAGGTCCTGATCGATCAGGGGCGAGAGGTGCTGGAACGGGCCAGCGGCGAGATGTGGATCAAGCGCCCAGGCCGCTTTCGCCTAGAGTACACCGCCCCCTACGAACAGCTCTATGTAGCGGATGGCGAGAAGGTGTGGATGTATGACAAGGACCTGGAGCAGGTGACGGTGCGCCCACTGGATGATGCCCTAGGTACCACCCCAGCGCTCCTGCTGACCGGTAGTGAACCCCTCTCGCAACGCTTTGTGGTGACGGATGAGGGGCGAACCGAGGGTCTACATTGGTTTGAACTACGACCCAAGCAGGGGGATGGCGCCTTTGATCACCTGGTGCTGGGTCTGACCGACGCAGAGACCATTGAGGTGATGGAGATGGTGGATAGCTTTGGGCAGACCACCCGCCTCTCCTTCAGCCAAGTGGAGCGTAACGTAGAGCTGCCCGACGCCGCCTTCCACTTTACCCCCCCAGCGGGGGTTGACGTGGTGGGCGGAGGGGAGTGATGTCGCTCTTTGCCGAGGCGCTCGATCCAGCCCGTCCGTTGGCCGATCGGATGCGGCCTCGGCAACTAGAGGAGTTTGCCGGCCAGGAGCACCTGCTGGCCGTCGGTAAGCCGCTGCGGCTGGCACTCGAAGTGGGCCACCTCCACTCCATGATCTTCTGGGGGCCGCCGGGTACGGGCAAAACCACCTTGGCACGGCTCATCGCCGGCCGCTCCAACGCCCAGTTTCTCTCCCTTTCAGCGGTGCTGTCTGGGGTGAAGGAGATCCGGGAGGCGATCGCCACTGCCAAACAGGTGCGTTCGACCGAGCAGCGCGGCAGTGTGCTGTTTGTCGATGAGGTGCATCGCTTCAATAAGGCGCAGCAGGACGCCTTTCTCCACTACGTTGAAGATGGCACGGTCACCTTCATCGGTGCCACCACCGAAAATCCCTCTTTTGAACTCAACTCGGCGCTCCTCTCGCGGGCTCGGGTCTATGTGTTGAAATCGCTCGATGTGGCGGCGATCTGCCAGCTACTGGGGCGGGCGTTGGTCGATCCCGAGCGAGGTTTAGGGCAGCGCGCCATCGAGCTGGCCCCCGCGCTACTGGAGCGGATTGCCCAGGCGGCGGATGGGGATGGGCGCCGCGCCCTCAACCTGCTGGAGATCGCCTGCGACCTCGCCGAGCGTCAAGGTGAGCGGGAGGTGGTGGCGGAGGCGGTGGTCAATGAGGTGCTGGCCGGTGGGGGCACTCGTCGCTTTGATAAGCATGGCGAGCAGTTTTACGACCAGATCTCGGCCCTCCATAAATCGGTGCGTGGCTCCGCCCCCGATGCCGCCCTCTACTGGTTGGCGCGGATGCTGGATGGGGGGTGTGATCCCAGCTACATCGCCCGGCGGGTGGTACGGATGGCCAGTGAGGATATTGGCAACGCCGATCCGCGCGCCCTCACCTTGGCACTCAATGCCTGGGATGCCCTGGAGCGGCTTGGAAGCCCGGAGGGGGAGTTGGCCATCGCCCAGGCCGTGAGCTATCTCGCGTGCGCCGCCAAGAGCAATGCCGTCTACACCGCCTGGGGTGCCGCCCGGGCCGACGCCCGCGCCTTTGGTACCCTGGAGATCCCGCTCTATCTGCGCAACGCCCCCACCCAGCTGATGAAGGAGCTGGGCTATGGCAAACGCTACCGCTACGCCCACGATGAACCGGAGGGTTATGCCGCTGGCGAGCGCTATCTCCCAGAGGGGATGCCGGAGCGGCGCTACTATCAACCGGTTCCCCGTGGCCTGGAGCAGAAGATCGCCGATAAGCTGGCGTGGCTGCGGGAGCTGGATCGCAAAGCGGGCAAGTCCTGACGGCCGGCATACCCCCCTCTCCATCCAGCGGTATCCACCGCGACCTCGGGAGCTGTGTAGATGCAACAGATGATCGCAATCGCCACCGGTGGTGCCGTGGGTGCCCTGCTGCGGTTTTGGCTCGCCAACGCCATCTATGCCGTCACCGGGCGCGGCTTTCCTTGGGGGACGCTGGTCGTCAATGTTGCCGGTTCCATCGCCATGGGGCTCGCCTATATCCTGCTGGTGGAGCGACTGGCCGCCGCCCCGTCGCTACGGGCCTTGGTGATGGTCGGTTTTCTGGGTGCCTTCACCACCTTCTCCACCTTTTCGCTGGAGACCATGCAGCTCATTGAGCTAGGGGCGCCGCTGCGGGCGGTGCTCAATATTGTCGTAAGCGCTACCCTCTGCGTGGGCGGGGCGTGGCTCGGTCTGGTCTTGGGGAGGGCACTGTGAACACCATCGATGTGACCGTTGCGCGCATCTATCTCACTGAACAGCAGACCCATCTGCCTAAGCTGCTGCGCAAGCTGCAAGAGGTGGAGCAGGTGCGGGGGGTGACGGTGCTGCGCGGCATCGCCGGTTTTGGTCCCAAGGGGCGGTTGCACGCCGCGGGCTTGGTCGATCTCTCGCTGGATCTCCCGCTGGTGATAGAGTTCTTCGATGAGCCGACCAAGGTGGCCAGGGTATTGGCGGACCTGGCACCCGAGATCCCGCCCGGCCACTTACTTACCTGGTCGGCCCAGATGGCGGTATAAGGGACGGCTCTGGGGCCGTGGTACAGAGGCAGTCGAAACGCAGTGCGAGAAACTCGGGGTGGAGTTCCGTGCCAGCGGAGTAGATCGGCACGGTGAATGTAGCGCTGACCAACCGCGAAGGGTTGCCGTACTGATCCTCCTGCACCTCTGCGTGACGATCCGTCCCGCGCAACACCAGTGCCGGTCCATCCTCCAGCAGCTCGATCACTTGGCAAGGGAGCCCATCGTAGTGGACGGGCTGGCCGATCAGGCGGCGGAGGGCCGCGGTGGATAAGGAATTGTTCATGGATCGGGAAATCACTCCTCAAATACCATGTAGATGTCAGCAGTTGGTCTAATTCCGAGTATGGTCATCAGTCTTCCGGTTCTCAAGGTCCCTCCTATGCTTGCAAGCCGGTCAATGTCCGCAAAGCAGTCGAGGAATATATGAAGAAAAACTTCCCGGTTACCGGCAAAGAGCGCGCGGTTGGCGATGCCGCTAACATCCTCTCGACAACGGATTTGAAGGGGGCGATCACCTACATCAATCCTGAGTTCATCGAGATCTCCGGCTTTGCCGAGCATGAACTCATTGATAAGAACCACAATGTCGTGCGCCACCCGGAGATGCCACCGGCCGCCTTTGCCGATCTCTGGTCCACGGTCAAGAGTGGTCGCTCTTGGATGGGGATCGTCAAGAACCGCTGTAAAAATGGCGACCACTACTGGGTGGATGCCTTCGTCACCCCCATCCGTGACCACGGCAAGATTGTCGAATACCAGTCGGTGCGCACCCAACCGGAGCGCTCGGTGGTGGAGCGGGCGGAGCGTAGCTACCAGCTGCTGATGGCGGGCAAACTCCCCTCCGGTATGGGAGGGATCCGCCTGGGACTCAAGAGTAAGGTGGGGCTTGGACTGGCGTTGGGTCTGCTGCCAGCGGCGCTGGTGGTCTATCTGCTGGGGGGGAACCTCGCGGGCGTGGCGTTGGGCTATGGCCTCGCCCTACTGGCCACAGTGGGGGTGACCTCGGCGCTGTTGCTGCCGCTGGATCGGGCCGTGGCCCGCGCCCGCCAGGTGATCGACAACCGCCTGATGCAGCACATCTATACCGGTCGCAGCGACGAAGTGGGTCAGCTGCTGCTGGCCTTCAAGATGCTGGAGTCGGAGTCTGGTGCCGTGCTCGGACGGATCTCCGACTCCTCTCGTCACCTCTTCGGCAGCGCCGAGGAGCTGGCGCGCAATGTAGAGGAGAATACCCAGGGGATCCGCCAGCAGCAGTCGGAGACCGACCAAGTGGCCACGGCCATCAATGAGATGGCGGCCACTGTCCACGAGGTGGCGCAGAACGCCCAGTTGACCGCCGATGCCGCCCATCGGGCAGACGAGGAGGCGGAGTCGGGGCGACATGTGGTGGAGCAGGCGGCCGACTCCATCCGCACCTTGGCGGATGAGGTGGAGCGGGCGGCCGAGGTGATCCACCGGGTGGAGGCGGCCTCGGCCGATATCACCAAGGTGCTGGAGGTGATCCGCGGTATCGCCGAGCAGACCAACCTGCTCGCCCTCAATGCCGCCATTGAGGCGGCCCGGGCCGGCGAGCAGGGGCGCGGCTTTGCGGTGGTGGCGGACGAGGTGCGGACCCTCGCCTCCCGTACCCAGCAGTCGACCCAGGAGATCCAAGGCATGATCCAGAAGCTCCAGGCAGGGGCGCACGACGCCGTGGAGGTGATGGGGCGCAGTCGGCAGCAGGCGGAGCAGAGCGTACTCCACGCCGGTGAGGCGGCTCAGTCGCTCGATGCCATCACCCGAGCGGTGGGGGCGATTACCGATATGAGTACCCAGATAGCCACGGCCGTAGAGGAGCAGAGTGCCGTCAGCGAGGAGATCAATCGCAGCATCCACGCCATCCGCGAAGTGACCGAGCGGACCGTTGACGGTACCCACCGCAGCGAGGCGGCGAGTGCGGCCATGTCAACCTTAGCGGAGAATCTGCAACAGCTGGCCCAGCAGTTTTGGGAGAAGAGAAAGTAGTGTCGGTGGGGGCGAGGTGGTTCGGGGCTCGCAGCGGTCGAGGGGGGTGTCGCCCCGGCCGCTACCTGCTACTCCTACTGCTGCTACTGCCCGCCCACTGGGCAGCTGCCGATTGGCAGATCGTCAACATCGGCGTCCTCAGCCATCGCGGGGATGAGGCGACCCTCCGCGCCTGGGCCGAGACCGCCACCTATATCACCCGACAGCTGCCGGGCTACCGCTTTGTCATCGAGCCGCTCGATTTCGATGAGGTGGAGCCGGCGGTACTCAATCGACGGGTGGACTTCTTACTGGTCAACTCCGGGATCTATGTCAACCTGGAGGTGCGCCACGGGGTCTCCCGTATCGCCACCCTCAACTATCGCCACGAAGAGGCGCGCTATAACACCTTCGGTGGGGTGATCTTTACCCGCGCCGATCGCCATGACATCACCGATCTCAGCGACCTGAAAGGGCGCAGTTTCATGGCCGTGGATGAGACCTCCCTCGGTGGTTTCCAGATGGCGTGGCGGGAGATGAAGGCGCTCGGCATTGAACCGCACCGCGATCTCTCCCTCTCCTTTGCCGGTACCCACGACGAGGTGGTGCTGGCGGTGCGCGACGGCCTTGTGGATGCGGGTACTGTACGTACCGATATCCTGGAGCGGATGGCGCGGGCAGGGGTGATCCAGATGGATCAGTTCCATATCCTCAACGCCCGTAGCCACCCCGACTTCCCCTTTGTCCATAGCACCGAACTCTATCCCGAGTGGCCGTTTGCCAAACTGCGCCATACCTCCAACGAGTTGGCGCAGCAGGTGGCGGTGGCGCTGCTCAGTATGCCGGCCGACCACCCGGCGGCCTTGGCGGGTGACTACGCCGGTTGGACGGTGCCGCTCGACTACCGGCCGGTGCATGAGCTCTTCTCCGAGTTGGGACTACCGCCCTACGACCACGGTCGCTTTACCCTGGCCGAGGCGGTGAGCCGCTACTGGTACTGGGTACTCAGCGGCGCCGGCGCGCTGCTCTTCACCACCTTCATGTCCACCTGGGTCTGGCGTCTCAACCGCCGTCTGGCAGAGGCCAAATATTGCTTGGAGAAGCAGTACTCGTTGGTGCTCAACTCGGTGCAGGAGGGGATCTACGGGGTCGATACCAACGGCAACTCCACCTTCGTCAATCGGGCCATGGAGCGGATCACCGGCTGGTGTGCCGAGGAGGTGATCGGCCACAACCAACACATCCTGCTCCACCACACCCGCTCTGACGGTTCACCCCACCCGAGCAATGAGTGTCCGGTCTACCTCACCTTCCGCGATAACCGGCCCCGCTATGTCACCGATGATGTGTTTTGGCGCCGCGACGGCACCAGCTTTCCGGTGGAGTACAGCTCCAATCCGGTGCAGAACGAGCGCGGTGAGGTGATCGGGGCGGTGGTGGTGTTCCGCGATATTACGGAGCGGCGCAAGGCGGAGGAGCAGGCACGGGAGCACCAACAGGAGCTGTTCCATGTCGCCCGTCTCTCCACCCTGGGGGAGATGGCCTCGGGTATCGCCCACGAGCTTAACCAGCCGCTCTCGGCCATCAGCAACTACACCCGCGGCTCCATCCGTATGCTACAGGCCGGTAGCGGTGAGACCGGATCGGTGTTGGAGGCGATGCAGCGGGTGGCGGCCCAGGCCGAGCGGGCGGGGGAGATCATCCGTCAGATCCGCCGCTTCATCCGCAAGGAGGAGCCGGAGCGCACCACCGTGGATATCAACCGCATCGCCCGCGAGGTGGCCGCCTTCATTGAGCCGGAGGCGCGCCGTGAAGGGGTGGTGCTCAAACTGGAGCTGGCGCCCCAACCGCTACCGCTACTGGCCCACGATATCCAGATCGAACAGGTGCTACTCAACCTGACTCGCAACGCCCTGGAGGCGATGCAGGAGGTCGCCGAGGGTCAACGGCGGTTGACCGTGCGTACCCGGCGGCTAGAGGAGCAGGTGGTGGTGGAGGTCTCCGATAGCGGGTGCGGTATTGCACCACAGGTGGTACACAAACTGTTTGACCCCTTTGTCACCACCAAGCCGCAAGGGATGGGGCTCGGCCTCTCCATCAGCCGTGGCATCGTCGAGGCCCATGGCGGTACCCTCACGGTTCACGCGACAGAGGAGGGGGGTACAATGTTCCGTTTCACATTGACGGAATATGAAGGCCCATGAGTAAACCCTCAGCCCAGGAGCCCACGGTCTTTATCGTCGATGACGATGAGGCGGTCCGCGATTCGCTGCGATGGTTAGTGGAGTCGGTGGGGTTGGCCGCGGAGGTCCACGCCTCGGCCCAGGCCTTTCTCGATCTCTACCACCCCGATCGGATCGGCTGCCTTGTGCTCGACATCCGGATGCCCGGTATGAGCGGCCTCGATCTCCAAGAGCTGATGGTGGAGCGCTCCATTGAGCTGCCGGTCATCTTCGTCACCGGTCATGGCGATGTGCCGATGGCGGTGCGGGCGCTCAAGGCCGGTGCCTTCGACTTCATTGAGAAACCGTTCAACGATCAGCTGCTGCTCGACTGTGTGCAGCGGGCCATCGGCCAAGATATCGAGCGCCGGCGCGAGGCGGCGCGCACGGCCGATATCAGGGCCCGCATGGCCAGCCTCACGCCGCGGGAGCGGCAGGTGCTGGAGCTGGTGGTGCGCGGCGCCTCCAACAAGGTGATCGGCAACGAGTTGGGGGTGACGCAGAAGACGGTGGAGGCGCACCGGGCCCGAGTGATGGAGAAGCTGGCCGCCGACTCCCTCTCCCATCTGGTGCGCATGACAGCCCCCCTATTAGCGGCGGAGTAGCCCCCTACCGGATCCGCCGTTCCCCCCTCTTCTTGCACCCAGATTGGGGGTTGGGTGAACGGCCCCACACCCCTCTGTCGGTGGTGCCGAGACGGCAAAAAAATGGGCCTGGAGAGAGGGGGTCAGGGTTTTCCCTATCACGTCCACGTGAACGCCCCGATTTCTTTCCTGACCGTGAAAGTCTATAAATTTCCCCAGCCTAGACAACCGACCAGAGAGAATCGGTTGCTATGGCGCCCACCAGATCCATCACCGAGGAGGAACTATGGGGCGTATCCGCCTGTGTGCAGCCCTAGCCATTGGGCTTACCGCCGCGCTACCGGCGTGGGCAACCGACGCAACTAACCAGCCGTCGTTCGATCAACTCCGCTCAGAGGCCGTGGCCGCTCTGAATAAAGCGGCGGACGTGCGCGGGGAGTGGCGCGATAGCCGAGATATCCTCAAGGATGCCGAACAGGCCGCGGCGGCGGGTGACCTCACCAAGGCGATGGAGCTGGCTACGATAGCTAAGCGTCAAGGTGAGCTGGGTTATGCCCAGGCCATGGAGCAGCGCAAGGCCGCCCAGTCCACCGACATCCGTTGACACCGGGGAGAAATCGATGACCGTTCATAACAAGCTGCTCAGTGCCGTGCTGCTTTTGTCCACTGTGGCCGCCCTCCCGGCGATGGCCGCTGATGAAAAGAAAGATGCCAGTGACCCTCTTGCTGAAGGGAAGGCGATCGCCTTTGACCGCGGCAGAGGCAACTGCCTCGCCTGCCACACGATCGCCGATGGCCAGAGCCCCGGTACCATCGGTCCTCCGCTGATCGTGATGAAGCAGCGCTACCCCGACAAGGCCAAGCTGCGCGCCCAGATCTGGGATGCCACCGTCGCTAACCCCCGCACCCCGATGCCTCCCTTCGGTCGTCACGAGATCCTCACCGAGGCGGAGATCGATAAGGTGGTGGAGTACATCTGGTCGCTCTAAGGCCCTGGTTGGAGGAGAGAATCGATGAAATTGCGTTATGTACTGCTCGCCGCTGCCGCCTTGGTAGCCACCCCCTTCGCCGCCCAGGCGACCCCTGATGACGACCTGCAACACTACCGCGAATTCTTCATGAAGAAATTCCCCGGCGTGCCGCTGGAGGAGTTCGCCAACGGTGTCTACGCCATCGACGCCACCGCCCGGGAGAACTGGGAGGCGATCGAAGAGTTCCCCCCCTACGAGCCCGATGTAGAGGCCGGCAAGGTGCTGTTTGAGACGCCGTTCAAGAATGGCAAGGGCTACGCATCCTGCTTCCCCAACGACGGCATCGGTGTTGCGCAGAACTACCCGATGTGGGATCGGGAGAAGGGGCGGGTAGTCACCTTGGAGTTGGCGGTGAATGAGTGCCGCGAGGCCAATGGCGAGAAGGCGCTGAAGCCGTTCAAGGGGGAGATCGCTCAAGTATTGGCCTATATGGCCTACACTTCCCGTGGGAACATCACCAACGTGGAGATCCCCAAGGATGACCCGCGGGCCTTGGAGGCCTATGAGTCCGGTAAGCACTTCTACTTCGCCCGTCGCGGCCAGTTGAACTTTTCCTGTGCCCACTGTCACTTTGATAACGCCGGGCAGCTGTTGCGCTCTGATCGACTCTCACCGGCGCTCGGCCATACCACTCACTGGCCGGTCTATCGCGCCAAGTGGAACGAATTGGGTACACTGGACCGGCGGTTCAAAGGCTGCAATGAGCAGGTGCGGGCCAAGGCGTTGGAGAACCAGAGTGAGGAGTATCGCAATCTGGAATACTTCCTCGCCCATATGAGCAACGGTATCCCGCTCAATGGTCCCGGTGCTCGGAAATAACTTCACAAGACCGCAAATACAAACTTAAGGAGATTTAGCGAACATGAAGCGTAGAGTGTTCCTGAAGGGCGGCCTGGCAACCAGTACCTTGGCCATTGCCATGGGCGCTGGCCTGATTGCTCCCCGTGTCCTGCTGGCTGCTTGGCCTAAGGACGCCTTCGAAGCCAAGAACGTGCAGGATGCCCTGAAGAACCTGTATGGCGGTGACCTGACCGAGCCGAGCGACAAGATCAGCATCAAGGTGCCGGAGATCGCCGAGAACGGTGGCCAGGTGCCTGTGACCGTGAGCAGCACCCTCGACAAGGTGCAGACCATCTCTATCATCGTCGAGAAGAACGGCACCCCGCTGGCGGCGTCGTTCCACCTGACGGACGCCTCGCTGCCCACCATCTCTACCCGCATCAAGATGGGTCAGACCTCCAACGTCATCGCCGCAGTCAAGGCAGGTGACGGCAAGGTCTACTCGGCGCGCAAAGAGGTCAAGGTGACCATCGGCGGCTGCGGCGGCTAAGTGGCGCTCATCCAGTTAACGACGAGGAATAGAGACAATGGGAAATAGCATCAAGCTGCGGGCTACCCTCGACGGCACGACCACTGAGGTGAAGGCCATCATCAAGCACAGCATGGAGACCGGTCTGCGCAAGGACTCCAAGACGGGTGAGTTGGTGCCGGCCCACTTCATTCAAGAGGTGGTGTGCGAACTCAACGGTAAGCCGGTGATGACCGCCGAGTGGGGCGGTGCAGTGTCCGCCAATCCGTATATCTCCTTCCAGTTTGAAGGGGCAAAGGCCGGTGATTCCGTCACGTTGAGCTGGAAAGACAACAAAGACGGTTCTGACTCCGCCGAGACTCAGATCAAAGGTTAAGTAGCGCCCTCTAGGGATGGACGGCCTGCCGTCCATCCCGCTCCTCCTTCTGCTTCCATGTAGTTTCTCCTTTGGGCGGGGAGGGTAACTTCCCCGCGCTTTTCCCCTTTCCCGATCACTGCTGTTGGCCCGTCCCGCTGCCGGGGCGAATTGGGCGGATCTCCTCTCTCCATCACGCGCTCTTCCCCTGTCGGGAATCCGACACCGTTATGTATTTTTGTAGATAACGCTGCCCCAGGGGGGCGAGTAGAGGCTGATTTAGTGGTTGAGAGGGGCGAGAAATAGTCTTTCTTTACAAACCATTACGCCCTGCTGATAGGGGTGAATGCCCATTTTGGCACTCTCTTTGCCTTAGCGTTATGTGATTGACGATATAACGCCTTGATCCCTACCCGACACCCTGGGTGGGCGATTCGTTATAGCCAACAATAAATAACGCTGCCTGTGCTTGAGGAGAGGACCATGAGAGATCACGAGAGACTGCCTACCTTCCGTTTGGGGCTGGTGGCAGTGGCGGTATTGCTGAGTTTCCACGCCCGGGCGGAGAGTCGGTTTGACCTGGGGCGGGTAGAGGTGAGCGCGGAGCAGTCACTACCCGGAGAGGGTAACAACGCAGTGGATGCCGAAGTGATCCAGCAGGAGAACCGGGAGACGGTAGCAGACGCGCTCGACCTACTGCCGGGAGTGACCATGAATAATGTTGGCGCCCGCAATGAGCAGACGGTCTACGTCCGCGGTTTTGACCTGCGCCAGGTGCCGGTCTTCATTGATGGGGTGCCGGTCTATGTCCCTTACGATGGCTATGTCGATCTCGGCCGCTTCACCACCTTTGATCTGGCGGAGGTGAGCGTTGCCAAGGGGTTCAGCTCAGTGCTCTATGGCCCCAACACCCTCGGTGGGGCGATCAATCTGGTGACCCGCAAACCCACCAAGCCGTTTGAAGGGGAGGTGGGTGCCGGCTATGCCCGGGGTGATGAGGGGGGGAGTGACCAGCGTAAGGCGTGGGCCAATCTCGGGGCACGCGCTGAGCAGTGGTATACCCAGATCGGCGTCTCGTGGCTCGACCAGGATGCCTACGCCCTGTCGGACGACTTCGATACGGTGGCGACCGAGGATGGCGGGCTGCGGGAGAACTCCTACCGCGAAGATACCAAGTTCAGCATTAAGGTGGGCTACACCCCCAACGCCAGCGACGAGTATGCGGTGGGGTACGTCAATCAACAGGGCGAGAAGGGGACCCCGCCCTACGCCGGGGATGACCCTTCGGTGCGGGCCCGCTATTGGCAGTGGCCCTACTGGGACAAAGAGAGCCTCTACTTTGTGAGCCGCACGGGTCTAGGTGACGGGAGCTACGTCAAGACCCGCTTCTACCACGACACCTTTGAGAATTCGCTCTACTCGTACGACGACGCCAGCTACACCACCATCTCCCGCCCCTATGCCTTCCGCAGTTGGTATGACGACTACGGCTATGGGGGGAGCGTGGAGTATGGTCGCCCCATCGGTAGCCATATGTTGCGACTGGCGGGCCACTATAAGTTTGATCACCACGAGGAGCACAACGCCGGCGAGCCGATCCGCACCTTTGAGGATCGCACCACCTCCCTCGCCTTAGAGGACACCATCACGCTGAGCCAAGGCCACTATGTGGTGGTGGGCGTGAGCTACGACACCCGCGACAGCCTGGAGGCGCAGGATTGGAGCGAGGAGACCGGCTTCCACAACTTCCCGGACAACGACGCCTCTGCCTTCAATCCGCAGATTGGCTACTTCGTCCAACTGACGCCCGAGGATGAGGCGCGGATCACCCTATCGCACAAGAGCCGCTTCCCCACCATCAAAGACCGCTACTCCTACCGTCTGGGGAGTGCCATCCCCAACCCCGATCTCGATCCGGAGGAGGCCACCACCCTGGAGGCGGGTTGGAACCACCGCTTTGGTGAGACGGCCCGCATCGAGACCACGCTGTTCTACAGCAGTGTGCGGGATCTCATCCAGTCGGTGGATCTCGACGCCAACACCTACCAGCTCCAAAACATCGGCAAGGTGCGGGTGATGGGGCTAGAGCTGGCCGGGACGGCCTGGGTGAGTGACTCACTGGAGTTGCATGGTAACTACACCTACCTCTCGCGGGAAAATGTCACCAGCCCCTCCATCGAGCTGACCGATGTGCCGGAGCACAAGCTGTTTGCCCAGGCCACCTGGCACCCCACTGATCCACTCTCCCTCGGCGCCAGTGCGCAGTATGAAAGTGAGCGCTACAGCTCCACCGATGGTATCCGCAAGGCGGATGCCTTCACCGTGTTTGGCCTCAAGGCGGGCTACGAGTTTGGCCATGGGGTGAGCGGTCGCGTTGGGGTGCAGAACCTGCTGGATACCGACTATGCCTACCAGGAGGGCTACCCCGAGCCGGGCCGTACCTGGTATGCCGACCTGCGTTGGCGCTTCTAAGGGGGTGGGGCGATGAACTATCCCTATTTCCCTGGGCTTCACTGGGGACGGCGCTACCTCGTCGGTGCCACCGCGGCACTCCTGCTACTGCTGGCCCCCGGCGCCCGGGCGGTGGAGCAGATCACGCTGATGACCTCCTATCCCGAGGCGGTGGTCTCACGCATGGAGGAGCTGTTCGAGACCCGTTATCCCGATGTGCGGCTCGAAATCCTCTGGCGGATGCCCAACGACGCCCTGCCCTATCTCATGCAGCCGGAGCAGGGGGGCGTTGACGTCTATTGGGCACCCGCCCGGCGCAACTTCCGTACCCTCAAACAGGCGGGGGCGCTGCGGCAACTGACCATCGACCGCAGCGGCCTGCCATCGGCGGTGGGGAACACCCCGCTGGCCGATCCGGAGGGCTACTACGTCGCCAGCGAGATGGCCGGTTATGGGGTCTTTGTGGATCCCCAACGACTGGCCCAATTGGGGGTTACCGGTTTGCAGCGCTGGGAGGATCTGGCCGATCCCCGCTTGGCGGGGGAGGTGGCCCTCCCGGTGCCATCGGCGGTCGGCTACGCCCCGATGCTGGTGGACCATCTGCTGCAACGGGAGGGTTGGGAGGGCGGTTGGGATCTGTGGCGGGCCATCGCCGCCAATGCCCAGCTGATCAACAGCCGCGGTAACTTTGTCACCGAGGAGGTGGAGAGCGGGCGGGCCGCAGTGGGGCTCACCATGGACTTCTTCGCCGTTTCGGCCATCGCCAGTGGGGCCAAGGGGCAGTTTATCTACCCCGAGCGGACCGCCTTCAATCCGGCCCATATCGCGGTCATGGCGGCCAGTGATCGGCCGGAGTTGGCCGAGCGTTTTGTCAGCTTTGTCCTCTCTGCCGAGGGGCAGCGGCTGCTATTCCACCCGGCCATTCGCAAACTGCCTATCCGCCCGGCGATCTACGCCGAGGCGCCAGAGGGTTACTTCAATCCGTTCGCCGCCGATGCGGCAGCGGAGTATGACCAGGGGCGGGGCATCGCCCGGCGTGGACTCAACTCCGCGCTATTCGATGCCGCCATTACCCGGCCGCACCGGGCCCTGGTAGAGGCGTGGGGTAAGCTGCACGTCGCCGAAGCGGGCGTGCAGTCGGGTAAGGTGGGTAACGGGGCGCTCCTAGCCCGTGCCCGCCAAGCCCTCTTAGCATGGCCACTGCCGGAGCCGGTAAGAGGGGATGAACTGGCCGGGGCTTGCGAACAGCGGCAGGAGAGCCCGGCGGCCGAGGCGCGCTGTGCGCAGGCGGAGCAGGAGTGGGATCGCTTCTTTGCGGAACACTATGCCGAGGCCAACCGCCTACTGGATCAGTGGTCGGAGGGGGGCCAATGAGGCGCTGTGGGGTGGCTGTCCGCCCTGGCCTCTGCAAGGTGGGTGGCAGGATCGGCTACGGCGCTGGTCTGAGCCTGTTGTTGGTGGCCGCCGCGCATGGCGAGAGGGCGCCGTTTACCACCGACGATCTCAGTCGCCGCGCCTTCACCCAGCCGATGGCGGGGCTCTCGGCGGAGGCGCGGCAGCGTTTCTATCAGGGGCGCGGTCTGTTTGATCAGATCTGGGTGGTGGCCCCCTCCCGCAATCCAGATACCGATGGCTTGGGGCCGCTCTACAACCGCCTCTCCTGCGTGGCGTGCCACCCTGCTAACGGGCGTGGCAAGGCGCCAGAGCGCCCGGGCGATGAGATGCGATCGATGCTGGTGCGGCTCAGTATCGCCGGGGAGGGGCCCCATGGTGGGCCCAATCCCCATCCGACCTATGGCGACCAGCTCAACGAACAGGGGGTGCCCGGGGTCGCCGGGGAGGGGCGGGCCGTGCTGAGTTGGCAGCAGCGGCCGTTGCCGCTGGCGGATGGTAGCGAGGTGCTGCTGCGTATCCCCCATCTCCAGCTCACCGAGCCGGGTTATGGCGACTTCACCGGGATCCTCACCTCGCCCCGGATCGCGCCGGCCATCTACGGTCTAGGGCTGTTGGAGGCCGTGCCGGAGGCGACCTTACTGGCGGCGGCGGATCCCAGCGATGCGAATGGCGATGGGATCTCCGGCCGCGCCAACTGGGTATGGGATGCCGCTGCCGGCCGCCAGGCCATGGGGCGGTTCGGCCTTAAGGCCAATGTCGCTACGGTGGAGCAGCAGATCGCCGGTGCCTTTATTGGTGATCTCGGTATCACCTCACCGCTCCATCCGGCAGAGAACTGTGGTGACGGGCAGGTCGCCTGCCGCCACACCCCCTCTGGCGGTACGCCGGAGCTGACCGCCGCGCAGTTGCAGGCCATCACCTTCTACCACCTGGCCCTGGCAGTGCCGGCGCGCCGCAACACCGAGCTTCCCCAAGTGGTGGCTGGGGAGCGGCTGTTCCAGCAGGCCGGTTGCACCGCTTGCCACACCCCCCAGCTCACCACCGGAGACTACCCCGTCTTCCCCCGGTTGGCGGGGCGCACCATCGCCCCCTACACCGATCTCCTGCTGCACGACATGGGGGAGCCATTGGCCGATGGCCGACCGGACTACGCGGCCAATGGGCGCGAGTGGCGCACCCCGCCCCTCTGGGGGATCGGTCTGGCCGAGACTGTGGGGGATGAGGTGGGCTATCTGCATGACGGCCGTGCCCGCACCCTGCTGGAGGCGGTGCTATGGCACTGGGGTGAGGGGGCCGCCAGCCGGGAGGCGGTAAGGCGCATGGATGCCACCGAGCGGGCGGCGCTGATCGCCTTTCTGAAGTCGCTTTAGCCTGGTGCTGGTGGGTGGGCTGCGGCAGCACCTCACCCCACCGGGCACCTCGCCCTCACCGCGGGCGAGGCCCAGCCTAACCTGGAGGTTGTGTGGAACTGCTCAAGCAACATCTGGATCACGGTGTCTTCGCCCTCTTGGGGCTGATGAGCTTCATCGCCATCACCTGTGCCGTTGAGCGCTGGATCTACTTCCGCCGTTTCAGTCCAGCGGAGTTTGATCACCCAGAGCTGCTCAAGATCGCGCTCACGGCGCGTCTGACCACCATCGCCTCGGTCGCCTCCAACGCCCCCTACGTCGGCCTGTTGGGCACCGTGCTGGGGATCCTGGTGACCTTCCATGAGATCGGCACCGGCGGCGCCTTTGATACCCGAGCCGTGATGCAGGGCTTGGCCCTGGCCCTCAAGGCGACCGCCTTGGGGCTGGTGGTCGCCATCCCCAGCATGTTGCTCTACAACGCCCTGGTACGTCGCGTGGAGGAGTTGACGGCGGAGTGGCAGGCGAGCTATGGGGTGGGGCGATGAAGCGGTTTGACACCATTAATGTCATCCCCTTTATCGATGTCCTGCTGGTGCTGTTGGCGCTGGTGCTGGTGACCGCCACCTTTGTCCAGCACGGTCAGATCGAGGTGCGTTTGCCGGAGGCGGAGGCGGCGCCGGCAACCGTGGCCGAGCGGGCGACCGATCTCGCCCTCACCCGCAGTGGCGGGCTATTTCTCGATGGCACTGCACTGGCAGAGGGTGAGCTGGACGAGGCGCTGGCGCGCCTGCCACCCCAACAGCCGGTGGTGTTTCGGGTCGATGCCGCCGCCCCCTTTGCCCCTTTTGCCCGGGTGGCGGCAGCGGCGCAACGGCTCGGGCTTGCCAATTTTGCCATCCTCACCGAGGAGGCGGCGCCGTGAGCCGCTGGGGGTGGTCTGTGGCACTTTCGGCGCTGCTACACGCCGGGATCGCCGCCGCTCTGTTGCCGGCGATGGTGGCGCAGCCACCCCCCAAACCGCAGCCAGTACCGTTGACCCTGACCCGCTTCATGGCCATGACCAAGGCGGCGCCAGCGAGTGCTGCACCGCCCGCCAGCGCGGTGCAGGAGCCCCCTCCCACCGTTGCCCCAGTGGAACCTCCGCCACCACCACCGCAGGCGGAGCCACCCCCGCCCCCGCCCCCGCCGCTGTCGCAACCCAAGGCGCCAGCGCAGGCAAAAC
>QKFD01000081.1 GCA_003251535.1 Chromatiales bacterium
GGCGCTCGGTGCCGCCCAGCAGGCCGAAGGGCTCCGCCGCCGCCTGGCACAGGCCAACCCCGCCGCCTTCGAGGCCGCCTGGGCTAGTAGCCTGAACAACCTGGCGAACTTCTTAAGCACCCTGGGCCGGCGCGAGGAGGCGCTCGGTGCCGCCCAGCAGGCCGAAGGGCTCTCCCGCCGCCTGGCACAGGCCAACCCCGCCGCCTTCGAGGCCGCCTGGGCTAGTAGCCTGCACAACCTGGCGAACTTCTTAAGCGCCCTGGGCCGGCGCGAGGAGGCGCTCGGTGCCGCCCAGCAGGCCGAAGGGCTCTACCGCCGCCTGGTACAGGCCAACCCCGCCGCCTTCGAGGCCGACTGGGCCATGAGCCTCGGCACCTTGACCCTCGCCTACGCCGGGACGGGCAGGATGACCGAGGCCCGCGCCAGCTGCCGCGAGGCCCAGCAACGGTTCGCCGCCCTTGCCGAGCGCTACCCAGAGGCGTTCCGCGGCTACCTGGAACAGACCCGGGCCCTGTGCGAGCAACTGGCATAGGTCGCCAGCCTCCGTGGCAGTACAACTGCGCCTATGCCGCAGGCATCGCAGGACACTTAATTTGTAGAGCGGAGACATCAATACCACCGCCCACAGTGCGTCGGCTGGTGCGGGCGACCCATGGGCTTAACAGAGACTGGCTATTGCACGGCGGGTCACCACGGGTGGTTGTCGCAAGTGATAATCTGTATCATTAGCGATTGTGCGCGGCCGGTGGGGCCGTGCTGGCGTGGGTGGCTGGCCCTAGACCCGGCGGCGGGCAGGGGCGGTGCCCCGCTCCACCTTAGCCAAAGAGATGCCTATGTCTGCTCCGCTCTATCGCCTTGTACTACCGGCGCTGCTGCTCTGTGCCTCGCCCCCGCTGTGGGCCACTGCTGACGAGACCCACGTCCCTCTACCAGCGGCCTCACCGCCGCCCGCGCTGCTGCCCCACGATCTCTCCCCTTGGGGGATGTTTCTGGCGGCGGACTGGGTGGTGCAGGGGGTGATGCTGGGGCTCGCCCTGGCCTCGCTGCTCACTTGGAGTGTCTGGGTGGCCAAGAGTGTGGAGTTGGGGGGGGCGCAGCGGCGTTTGCGGTTGGCCCTGGTGCAGTTGGCGCGGGTGCGCTCGCTGGGGGAGGCGGCCGGCGCCTTGGCGGGGCAGAAGGGGCCGGCGGCGGCGCTGGTGCGGGCCGCCCGGACTGAATTGGATCTCTCCTGTGACGCCATGGATAAGGCGGGGGTGAAGGAGCGGACCGCCTCGCGGCTGGAGCGGATTGAGGTGGCGGTGGGGCGGACCATGGCGCGTGGTACCGGCCTGCTCGCCACCATCGGCTCCACCGCCCCCTTCATCGGGCTGTTTGGCACGGTGTGGGGCATCATGAACGCCTTTATCGGTATCTCCCAGACCCAGACCACCAATCTGGCGGTGGTGGCGCCCGGCATCGCCGAGGCGCTGTTGGCCACCGGCATCGGTCTGGTGGCCGCCATCCCGGCGGTGGTGATCTACAACCTGTTTGCCCGCGCCATTACCGGTTATCGCGCCTTGGTGGCCGATGCCGCGGCGGAGGTGATGCGGCTGTTGTCACGGGATCTCGACCGCTCTGCGGGCGAGCTGGCGATGGGGTGAGGGGCGATGGCGAGCAAGCTGAACCACGCGGGTGATGAGTTGGCGGAGAGCCATGAGATCAATGTCACCCCCTTTATCGATGTGATCCTGGTGCTGTTGATCATCTTCATGGTGGCGGCCCCGCTCGCCACGGTGGATGTGGCGGTGGATCTCCCCAGCTCCAACGCCCGACCGCAGCCGCGGCCGACGGAGCCCATCTACCTCACGGTGCAGGCCGATCTGGGGCTGGTGTTGGGCGAGGCGCCGGTGGATCTTGCAGAGTTGGCGGCGGCGCTGGAGCGGGCCAGTGGGGGCGACCATGAGCAGCGCATCTTTCTGCGGGCCGATCGGCTGGTGGACTATGGCGATCTGATGACGGTGATGAATGCGCTGCGCAGCGCCGGCTACATAAAGGTGGCGCTGGTGGGGCTGGAGGGGGGGACGCCATGAGTGATCTCCAGCTGGAGCGGCCGTGCTGGCTGTTGGGCGGTGGCATCGCCCTGCTGCTGCATGGTGCCGTCGCCACGGCGTTGGTGGTGCGGGAGGCGCCACCGCCGCCGGCCCCGCCGGCCGAGTTGACGCTGGAGCTGGTAGCCCTGGCGGCGGCGCCCGCGCTGGCCGCGGCCGAGCCGCCCCCGGCCGCGGCACCGATCCCCTCGCCTGAGCCACCCGTTGAGCCGGCCCCAGTGGCGGAGCCGCCACCCCCACCCCCCGAGCCGCCGGAGCCCGATCCCCTGCCGCTCCCAGAACCGATCCCGGAGCCCCCGCCGCCGCCGCCCCAGAAGAGGGTGCCCCCCAAGCCGAAGCCCGAACCACAGACCAAGCCGGTGGTTAGCGCACCGCCGCCGGTGGCGGTGCGTCAAGAGCCCGCCCAGGCAACCCCCTCGCCTCCGCCCACGGTCACTGCGGCGGCGGCCCCGACCGCGACGGCGGCCGCCGCCTCTGCCGCGGAGCGGCGCAGTTTTGAGCTGGAGCTGCTCCGCCACCTGGAGCGGCACAAGCGCTATCCGCGCCTGGCGGAGCGGCGGCACCAGGAGGGGGTGGCCTATCTGCGTTTTACCCTGGATGCCGCCGGCCGGGTGTTGGCCCACAGCGTTGAGCGCAGCTCCGGTTTTCCGCTGCTGGATGAGGCGGTGCAGGAGATGATCGAGCGGGCCCAGCCGCTACCGCCGCCGCCGGCCGGGCTGGTGGCGGGGTCGTTGGAGTTGGTGGTGCCGGTGCAGTTTCGGTTGCACTGAAGGGGCCGCCCCCAAGCGGGGGCGGCCGCGCTGGCCCCTGTTTTAGGCCCCGAGGGTGGCGCCGCCGTCGATGCGCAGGTCGTGCAGGGTGATGTGGCGGGCGCGTTCGGAGGCGAGGAATAGCACCGCCTCTGCCACCTCCTCGGGGGTGGCGATGCGGCGCAGTGGGATGCCGAGGCGGTGGCTCTCCAGGGAGCCGTGCAGCACCCCGCTGGCATCCTCGCCATCTGGCCAGAGCTGGCGCTGCATGGGGGTGTCGGTGGAGCCGGGGGAGACCACGTTGCAGCGGATCCCATACTCCGCCAGCTCCAGGCCGAGGCAGTGGGTGAAGTGGCTGGCGGCCGCCTTGGCGGCGGCGTATGCGGCCATGCCGACGCGGGGGACGGCGGCGGCGTTGGAGCCGATGGTGACGATGGCGCCTCGGCGGCGCCCCTGCATCCGCTGCGCCACCGCCTGGGTGAGGTAGAAGAGGCCGTGGCTGTTGACGGCAAAGCTCTCCTCCCAGGCGGCGCGGCTCAGCTCCGTCACCGCCCCTAGGTGGAGGACGGCGGCGCCGTTGACCAACACCTCGATGGGTCCCCAACTCTGCTCTATCTGCTCTACGGTGGCGGCGAGCTGTTCGCCAGCGGCGAGGTCCGCCACCAGCGGCTGGATCGCCAGCCCCGCCGCCTGCTGCTGGGCGGCAAATTGCTGTAGCCGCTCCGCTTGGCGATCCAGCGCTACCACCAGCGCCCCGTGCAGTGCCAGGGCGCGCGCGGTGGCGGCGCCGATCCCCTGGGCGGCGCCGGTGACCAGGGCCAGCTGACCGGCAAACTCCCCCCCCTCAAGTAGCCCCATGGGGCACCTCCGCCAGATGGCGCGCCGGTAGCCGCTGCTGTAGCAGCTGCCACCAGGCGTCGAGGGTCATCGCCTCTGCCAACTCCGGTAGCTCGATGGCGGCGCCGAGGCGCTGCCAGCCGTTCATCAGGGTCATGGTGCGGATGGAGTCGAGCCCCCAGTCGAGCAGGTTGTCCCCCCCTTGGAGATCGGTGGCGGGGATCTGCAACAGGCCGGCGACTCGCTGGCGCAGGGTGTCGAAACTCCAGCGCCCCTCCCCTTGGGGGGCCTGGAGCTGCTGGAGGAGATCGGCCAGGCTGAGGGTGACGCCGCAGCGCTGGGCGACGTAGTTCAGTGCCTGCTGCTGATGGGGGGCGGAGAAGTCGGCACAGGCGTCCGCCACCAGGAATGGCTGGATGTCGCGCATGAAGGCGTCAACGGCGGTGGCCTGGCAGCCGATGTGGGCGTAGACGCCGCAGATGATGAGTTGGTCACGCCCCTGCTGCTCCAACAGCTGCTGGAGCGGCGAGCGCTGGAAGGCGCTATAGCGCCACTTCACCAGCACCGTATCGTCGGCGCCGGGGGCCAGGGGGGCGGCGATGGCGGCCCGTCCATCACTCTCCGGCAGGGCGGTGAGGCCGGGGCCCCAGAGGTCGTTGAGGAGGCCGCGCTCGGCAGCGGATTGCTGGGCCGGTTGGGCGGTGTAGATGACCGGTATGGCCAGTTGGTAGGCCGCTTGGCGCAGCCGCTCCACCTGGGCGATCAGCTCGGGGATGGGGTGGGCGCTGCGGTCGTAGAAGTCGAGGAAATACTCCTGCATGTCGTGGATCAGCAGGGCGGCGCGCTGGGGATGGGGACGCCAACGGACGCGATTTTGCGGTAGCTCGGTGGCCTGCGGCAGGGGATAGGGGGCGATGCGAGGGATGGTCATGGTGAGGGGTAGCTCCTGGGGTTGGCGAGAGGGGATCCATGAGTGGCTGCGGCGATTGGGGCGGGGTCGAGTAGGCGGCGCAGGGCCGCCTTATCCACCTTGCCCACGGCGGTGAGCGGGAGGCTGGCGATGGCCTCGATGCGATCGGGGATCTTGTATTCGGCCAGCCCCCGCTCCCTTAGATAGCGCGCCACCTCATGGCGGCGGGGGAGGGGGGCGCTGCCGGGTACGACGAAGGCGCAGCTGCGCTCCCCTAGATAGGGATCCGGCATGGCGACGATGGCCACGTCGGCCACCGCCGGGTGGTAGAGCAGATGCCCCTCCACCTCCTCCGCCGCCACCTTCTCACCGCCGCGGTTGATCTGATCCTTGGCGCGGCCGACCACCTGTAGGTTGCCGGTGGCGGTGAGCCGCACCCGGTCACCGGTGCGGTAGAAGCCGTGCTGGGTGAAGGCGCGGGCGTTGTGGCTGGCGGCGCGAAAGTAGCCGCGCAGGGTGTAGGGGCCGCGGGTCAGCAGGTGGCCCTCGCTGCCGGGGGCGACGGGTTGGTCGTCATCATCGACGATGGCGATCTCGTCATCCGCGGAGATGGGGCGCCCCTGGGTGGTGAGGATCACCTCCTCGGGGTCGTCCAGGCGGGTGTAGTTGACCAGCCCCTCCGCCATGCCGAACACCTGTTGTAGCCGGCAGCCGAAGGTGGGGGCCACCTGGGCGGCGAGGGCGACCGGGAAGGCGGCGCCACCCACCTGGATCAGGGCCAGACTGCTGAGATCATGCTGAGAGTGGCTGCGCGCCTCGATCCAGGTGCTCACCAGTGATGGCACCAGGGCGGTGAAGGTGACCCGCTCGCGCTCGATGAGGGCAAAGGCGTCGGCGGGGGCCGGGGTGTTGCAGAGCACCACCGTGCCGCCCCGCTCCCACACCCCCAGACTGCCGGGGGAGCTTAAGGGGAAGTTGTGGCTCACCGGCAGCACGCAAAGGTAGACCGTATGGGGGGAGAGGCGGCAGATCTCGGCGCTGGCGCGGACGCTATAGAGGTAGTCGTCATGGGTGCGCGGGATGAGTTTGGGGAGCCCGGTGCTGCCGCCGGAGAGTTGATAGAAGGCCACCGTCTCCGCCTCACTGGTGGGCCACTCCACTGCCGCTGTGCCTGGCAGCGAGCTGAATGGGGTGAACTCCTCCGCCTCACCCACCACCACCACTTGGGCCACGCTGGGGGCCTCCGCCATCACCTCCCGCGCCAGTTGGCGGTAGTCAAAGCCGGCGTGGCGATCGGGGATGAGATAGGCCACCGCCTCGGCGTGGCGGCAGAAGGCGCCTATCTCCGCCCGGCGGTGGGCCGGGAGTGCCACCACTGGTTGGACACCGAGGCGGAGTAGGGCGAAAAAGAGTGCAAAGAATTCGGCGATGTTGGGGAGCTGGATCACCACTCGCTGGCCGGGGCGCAGGCCCAAGCGCCAGAGTCCGGTGGCCAGGGTGTCGGCGTGGTGTTGGAGCTGGCGATAGCTCCAGCGCCGCTCGCCACACACCAGCGCCGTCGCCTCGCCAAACCGCTCCGCCAGGGCTGCCAGCCAGTGTGGGAACGGTAGGCCACGCCAATAGCCCGCTTGGCGGTAGTGCTCCGCCAGCGCTGTCGGCCATGGGGTGAAGGGGGGATCTTGGGGCGGGATCACAGCGCCACCTCTGAGCGGATCCCGAGCACATCCAGCAGGGTTTGCAACTTGGTGGTGGTCTCCGCCAACTCCTGCTCCGGATCCGAGCCCGCCACAATCCCCGCCCCGGCAAACAGCCGTAGCCGATCACCCGCCACCTCCGCGCAGCGGATGGTGACCGCCCACTCGCCATCGCCGCGGCTGTCGCACCAACCCACCATGCCGGTGAAGAGATCGCGATCAAACGGCTCCAGCTCACCGATCAGCGCCCGCGCTGCCACCGCCGGGTGACCGCAGACCGCTGGGGTGGGGTGGAGGGCACGCGCCAGGTCGTAGGCGGTGTGGTTGGGGTCATCGAGGGTGCCGCTCACCTCGGTGGAGAGGTGCCAGAGGCGGGGGGTCTTCACCAGGCTGGGGGCTGCGGGGACCTTGAGATCGCGGCAGTAGGGGCGTAGGGCCTCGGCCACGGCGTCGATCACCAAGGCGTGCTCGTGGAGATCCTTGGCCGACCGTAGTAGCGCCTCTGCGCGCTGCCGATCTTGGCGTGGATCTGGGCTGCGGGGGGCCGAGCCGGCCAGCGGGTTGGCGTGCACCTGCATCCCTTGGCGGGCCACCAGCAGCTCCGGGCTGCTCCCCACCAGTAGGCGGCGCGGCGCAGATCCAGTGGGGTCGGCCAGCTCCACGGCAAAGGTGTAGCCGTGGGGGTTCACATTCACCAGCCGGGTCAGGAGGGCCTCTAGGTCGAGCGGTTCTGACCAGTGCAGATCGAGCGAACGCGCCAGCACTACCTTGCTCAGCTCGCCGGCCGCTATGCGCTGGAGCGCCGCGCTGACCGCTGCGGTGTAGCGGCTGGTGGCGGGGCGGTCGGTCATGGCGAGGGGGTGGCCGCGCACCGGCTGGCGCGCCTGGACGGTGAGGGGGCCGGGGTGGCGGAGGCAGTCACCGGTGATCCAGAGGTGGGTCGCGGCGCCATCGAGAAATGGGCAGGCGCCGACGACGTAGGGGTTGGAGATCCCGCCATCGATCGCCGCCCTTAGCGCCGCTTGAATCTGGGCGCCATCTTGGGTGGTGGCCCGGATGGCGGGGCCCGCGGACCAAGACATCAAGGTCTGCCGGGGGGAGACAAAGAGAAACGGGGTGTGGGCGAGATGCTGCTCCAGTGAACGCCGGTGGGTCAGTTCGGCGAGTCGGGTGCCCAACGGCAGGTTTGATAGGTCATCCATAGCTTCGGTGTTCTCCCGATTATGGGTGCAGCGGGCCTGATGGCGGGTGGTGGGGGTCGCGTAGGGGGGCGGCTATTACCGCCCTCGTGACCCCTGGCCACCCAGTGTGTCGTTGCCCTCCCGGTCTGCTCCGGTAGGGTGCGCGGCCATGTTATTGAGAATGATCATCAATGGCAATACGGCATGATGATCATATGCGAATGATATTGACTGTCATTTATGTGAGGGGTTAAGGTCGCTTCCGCTCGGCTGGTCGGGGTTGGGGTTCAACCAATGGGGCCCTTAAAGCACCGCCTTCCTTGGCGCCTGAGTGGAGCGGCAAGTGATGGGTGTTCGGGCCAGGCCAGCCTTCGGGCCAGGCCAGCCATGCACCGCATGGGGCCAAACCATTCAGCGCGGCATTTGGGAAGGCCGTCCTGATAACGCTCCGATGTGGGGCAGCAGTGGTGGGTGTCCGAGCAAGGCCGCAGCTAGGCCAGGCCAGCCACTCACGTATGAGACCAAATCATTCAGTACGGCGCTTGGGGCGGCTCTCCTGGTAACGACGCCGATAACGCGGCATTAGACATGGGTGTCTAGATAAGGAATGCCGTGCTTGAGATGGATGTCCAGCTAAGAGGGAGTGGTGTGGGTGTCCGGCTAAGCGAAGGCGCTGCGAACTTCAGGGTGGGTGTTCGTAGAGGGAGGAAGGCATCCCTGTTGGGAGAGCCGTTGGCGGCTGTACCAAGGATGGATGTCCAGTTAGGGCGTTCAATACGGCGCTTGGGCTGGCTCTCCTGGTAACGGCGTTGATAACGCGGCATTAGGCATGGGTGTCCAGATAAGGAATGTCGTGCTTGAGATGGATGTCCGGTTAAGAGGAAGCGGTGGTGTTTGAGATGGGTGTCCGGCTAAGGGGAGGCGGAGTGGATTGAGGCTGTCTCCCCTGTTGGTGGCTGTACTAAAGGTGGGTGTCTGGTTAGGGAGGGGCGCCAAAAGCGCAAATGAATCTCTCTTCTATCAAGGTATTAGGTATGGGTGTCCAGATAAGGAATGCCGTGCTTGAGATGGATGTCCAGTTAAGAGGGAGCGGTGTGGATTGAGGCTGTCCTCCTGTTGGGGGAGGGCTGTTGGTGGCTGTACTAAAGGTGGGTGTCCGGTTAGGGAGGGGCGCTTGGGGAGGGTGTGGTGGGTGTCCAGGTAGAGGGGGCGTGGTTGTGGTTAGGGATGGGTGTCCTGTTTGTTGGGGGTTTGTTTTGGTGGGGTTGTTGGTTGTTGGGCGGGGGTGGGCGTTGACGGAGCTGCCTACGCCGGTGGCGGCGGTGGCGGTGGTGCGGGAGGTGGTGGCGGAGCAGGTGCAGCTCTCTGGGGGGGCGGTGCCCTATCGGCAGGCGCTGTTGTCGCCGGAGGTGGATGGGGTGGTGGCGACGGTGGCGGTGGAGTTGGGGGAGCGGGTGGTGGCGGGGCAGACGCTGCTGACGCTGGATCCCAGTATTGCGCAGATTGAGGTCCGCACGGCCCGCGCCCGGGTGGCGGAGGCGGAGGCGCTACACGCTGAGGCGCAGCGGCGGCGGGATGAGTTGCAGCGTCTCAGTGCGCAGCAGCATGTCGCCCATACCACGTTGGCGGCGGCGGAGGCCGAGGCGGCGGCGGCGGCGGCGGTGGCGCTGCGGGAGCGGGCGGAGTTGGAGCGCTATGTGGAGCGGTTGGCGCAGCACCGTCTCCAGGCGCCCTTTGCCGGGATGGTGGTGGCGCGGCAGGCGGAGTTGGGGCAGTGGGCGGAGAGCGGTTCGACCCAGTTGGAGTTGGTGGCGACGGAGGTGATCCGGGTGATCGCGCCGCTGCCCCAGCACTACTACCCGCGGGTGGTGGAGGGGGCCAGTGTCACGCTGCGTTTTGATGCGCTGCCCGGAGAGCGTTTTCAGGGGCGGATCTCCGCCCGCCTGGCCCGTGGTCAGGAGGCGAGCCGCAGTTTTCCGCTGCTCATTGATCTACCCAATCCCGATCAGCTGCTCGCCCCTGGGATGTCGGCCCAGATCACCATCGATCTCGCCGATGGTGAGCGGTCACGGCTGCTGCTACCGCGCGACGCCGTGCTCACCCACGACGACGGTAGCCGCCTGGTGTGGCGGGTGGTGGAGGTGGCGGCGGGGAGTCAGGTGGAGCCGGTGACGGTGGCGGTGGGTGGCGCCTATGGCAGCCATCTGGAGCTGGTGGCGGGGGAGTTGGCCGAAGGTGATCAGGTGGTGGTGCTAGGGAACGAGGGGCTGCGCGCCGGTCAGGCGGTGCGGCTGCTGCCGGCCTTGGCGGCACCGTCGCCATGAGTAGGGGGAGAGTCTGATGTTGGCACTGGCCATTCGACAGCCGGTGGTGTTGGGGGTGGCGATCCTGATCCTGACGCTGCTGGGGATCCTGGCGATCTTCAAGGTGCCGGTGCAGATGATCCCGGACCTCGACGCCCGTATGGTGGTGGTGCGCACCCTCTGGCCCGGTGCCACGCCGCAGGATGTGGAGCAGGAGATCCTGCTGGCGCAGGAGCGCTATCTGGGCCGCATCCCTGGTCTGGAGCGGATGGTGACCACCGCCAGTACCGGGGTGGCGCTGGTGGAGCTGGAGTTTCCCCACCATGTGGAGATGAACCAGGCGCTGCTGGATGTCAACAACGCCCTCTCCCAGGTGGCGAGCTACCCGGAGAATGTGGATGAGCCGACCATCGAGTCACGCGCCTTCTCCGCTAACGCCTTTATGTATTTCCAGCTCTATCCGCTGGATGAGCAGCGCAGTGAGGCGGAGATCCTGGCGCTGCGCGATTGGGTAGAGAAGCATGTGGTGACCCCCATGGAGCGGGTGCCGGGGGTGGCCAGTGTCTTTCTGCCGAGTGGTGCCGAGCGCCAGGTGCGGATCTATGTCGATCCGGCGCGTTTGGCGGAGCGCGGGCTGCGGCTGCTCGATGTGCGCAACGCCATCCGCGCCCGCAACCAGGATGTCTCCGGCGGTGATCTGGATAGTGGTAAACGGCGCTATCTGCTGCGTACGGTCGGCCGGTTTCCCGATGTGGCGGCCCTCAATGAGCTGGTGATCGCCGAGCGCAGTGGGGCCTTCACCCGGCTGCGCGATGTGGGTCATGCCGAGCTGGCGCTGGCCGAGGTGCGGGAGTTCGCCTACGCCAACGGCAGGCCGGTGCTGGCGCTGGCGGTCTATCGGCAGAGTGGTACCAACGTCATCGAGATCAAGCGCGATCTGCTGGCGGAGGTGGAGCGACTCAACCGCAATCTGCTCGCCCCGCAGGGGCTGCGGCTGGCCCTCAACTCCGACGATGTGGTCTATGTCAGCGAGGCCGTATCGGTGGTGCAGCAGAACCTGCTCATCGGTGCGCTGTTGGCGCTGGTGGTGCTGTTCCTCTTCCTGCGCTCTCCCCCCGCCACCCTCATCGGCGCCCTCGGTATCCCCATCTGTACCATCGCCGCCTTTCTCGGTCTGCTGCTCACCGGCCGCACCATCAATGTCATCTCCCTGGCGGGTATCGCCTTCGCCATCGGCATGACGCTGGACAACAACATCGTGGTGCTGGAGAACATCCATCGCCACCTGGATCGCGGTAAGGAGCGGCTGGCGGCGGCGCTGGCGGGGGTGAGTGAGGCGTGGCCGGCGGTGCTCGCCTCCACCCTCACCACCATCTGTGTCTTCCTGCCGGTGATCTATATCGAGCAGGAGGCGGGGCAGCTCTACTCCGATATCGCCGTCGCCATTGCCGCCGCCATCCTCATGTCGATGGTGGTAGCGGTGACCCTGGTCCCGGCCCTCGCCGCCCGCACCCTGCGGGTCGGCCCCGGACCCACTGGCCGGCTGGCGCGTTGGGGGCAGGCCGCCACCCGCGCTGTGGCTGGCGCGGTACATTGGCAGATCACCGGCTGGGTGCGACCGCTGGCGGTGGTGGTGGTGGTGGCTGCTGCCAGTGGCGCCACCCTCTACTACCTCACCCCGGCGGCGGAGTATCTGCCGGAGGGGGAGGAGGCGAAGGTGTTTACCGCCGTCTTTGCCCCGCCGGGCCACAACGTGGCGGTGATGCGGGCGGCCCATCAGGCGCTGGAGCACCACTTTACCCCGGCCTTGGGCCAGGACCCGGCGCTGTTCGATCAAGGGGCGAGCGAGGTCCCCGGGCTCGGCTTCACCATCAGCTTTGTCAATGCGAGCGAGCTGTTCTCGGTGCGTGAGCCGCTGGCGCGGCGCCATGCCGATGCCTTGATGGCGGTGGCTGGCGCCAAGGCGAGTGAGCTGCCTGGGCTGGAGAGCTTCTCCAGCCGCGGCTCCATCTTCTCCGGTAATTTTGGCGGCACCCGCAGCGTCAATGTTGAGGTGAGCGGCGCCGATCTCGCCACCCTCTATGCGGCGGCCGATAACATTGTCAGCCAGGCGCGTGGCCTATTCCCCGGGGTACGGGTCCGTTCCGATCCCGCCACCCTCACCCTTGGTCAGCCGCTGCTGGAGGTGCGCCCCATCTGGGAGCGGGCGGCGGAGTTGGGGCTCGATACCAGTGAGCTGGGGTATGCCATCTGGGCCTACACCGACGGCGCCTATGTGGATCGCTTCTTCCTCGATGGGGATGAGGTCGATCTCTTCCTCTACGCCAGCACCGGCCACATCGAGCAGCCGCAGGATCTGGCGCAGCTACCCATCTACTCCCCCCGCGGTGGGGTGGTGCCGCTCAGTGCCATTGCCAACGTGGCGGAGCGGGCCAGCACCGAGACCATCCGCCGCGTAGATGGCGACCGTACCGTCACCATCGCCATCGTCCCGCCGCGCTCGGTGCCGCTGGAGGAGGGGGTGCGCACGGTGCGCGCCGCCATTGTGGATGGGATACAGGGGACGGGGCAGCTGCCGGCGGGGATCTCCCTGCGGATCACCGGCGCCAGCGATCAGCTGGAGGCGACCCGCACCGCCCTCAGCGGCAACTTCGTGGTCGCCTGCCTCATCGCCTATCTACTGCTGGTGGCGGTCTTCTCCCACTGGGGCTACCCGCTGCTCATCATGACCTCTGTCCCCATCGGTATCAGCGGCGGTATCGGCGGGCTCTACCTGCTCAACCAGACCGGGGCCTGGCTGGGGGAGCTAGGCTTCACCCCCATCCTGCAGCCGTTCGACATGATCACCATGCTCGGTTTTCTGGTGCTCATCGGCACCGTGGTCAACAACCCCATCCTCATCGTCGAGCGGGCGGTGCGCAGTGTGCGCGAGGAGGGGATGGCGGTGGCGGCGGCGGTGGTGGCGGCGGTCACGCTGCGCTTGCGCCCCATCATGATGACCACCATCACCACCGTGGCCGGCCTCTCACCGCTGGTCTTCAATCCGGGGGCGGGCACGGAGCTATACCGCGGCCTCGGCACCATCGTCCTCACCGGCCTGCTCTTCTCCACCCTGGTCACCCTCACCTTCATGCCCGCGCTACTCGCCCTCAGCCTGCGCTGGCTGCGCCCCGCTGCACTGCCGACCGCTGCTGCCAGCTGAATCGGCCCCCCCATCCCCACCCCACTTAAATATTAACGATAATCGTTTGCATTTACTCAGGGAGGGGGGCAGAATGCCCACCACGCTATGCAAACGGTGAACGACGGCATGACCACCCCCTCCTCGCGCCAGCTCCAGAGTCCCGCCCCCGCGGGGCGGGGGCGTGGACTGCCCTATGGGTCCCTGCTCTCTCGAATAGCGGCCGCCATCCTGGGTGGCTATCTCTTGGCGGCCGCCAGCTCACTGCTGCTGGCGCGGCTCCTGCCGCTGGCGCCGGCAGAGGCGGTGCTCGCGGCCACCCTGCCCAGCTTCGCCATCTATGTCGGGGCGGTGCTGTGGGCCTTCGCCGTCACCGATGTCGGGCGGGTATGGCGCGGTCTGCTCCAGCCCGCACTGGCGATGGCGGTGGTGGCCTGTCTGCTGCCGTCGGTGGGGGCGCCATGAAGGAGGGGTTCCGCCACTCCATGGCGTGGCTGCACACCTGGGGTGGGCTGCTGTTTGGCTGGCTCCTGTTTGCCGTGTTCATTACCGGCAGCCTCGGGGTGTTCGATGAGGCCATCAGCCGCTGGATGGGCCCCCCGGCCCAGGCGACCGCGGCGCTGTCGAGCGAGCAGCGGATGGAGGCGGTGCGCCTGGCGACGCGCCACCTGGAGCAGACGGCCGCTCATTCACCGTTCTGGGGCATTCGGTTGCCGGGGGAGGGGGAGGGTTCGCTCCGGCTGGCGTGGCGGGATGGGGTGGGGCAGCTGCGCATCGACCACCTGGATCCCCTCAGCGGTACTCCGCTACCGGCGACGGCGCAGCGGGAGAGTGATGGCGGGCACCACTTTGTCCACATGCACTTTCAGTTGCAGGCCGGCACCTTCGGCATCTGGTTGGTGGGGCTGGCGACGGTGGCGCTGTTGGTGGCGCTGATCTCCGGGGTGGTGGTGCATAAGCGCATCTTCAAAGACTTCTTTACCTTCCGACCCGCCAAGGGGCAGCGCTCCTGGCTCGATGGCCACAACGCCGCCGGTGTGCTCACCCTGCCGTTCCAACTGATGATCGCCTACAGCGGGCTGGTGGTCTTCTACGACACCTACATGCCGGCCGCCATCGCCGCCAATTTCCACGATGTCGATCACTATGAACAGGCGCTGCTTGAGCGGCCTGGGCGGCCGGCCCGCCAAGGGGTGGCCGCCCCCCTGCTACCGCTGGAGTGTCTGCTGGCGGTGGGGGAGACGCGGCTCGGGCGGGAGGCGCGTTTTCTGGTGTTGAGCGCCCCTGGCGATGCCGGGGCGCTGGTGCGGATCTTCGGCCGCCCGTTGGCCGAGGATGGCCAGCAGGAGCTGGTGGTCAACAGCGGGGTGGCTGCCTTCAAGGGGGCCACCGGCGAGGCGCTCTGGTTGGAGGAGCCGGGGCTGGCTCAGGGCGGGGGGGCGCTGCTGACCCAGCAGGTGATGGTGGCCCTCCACTTCGTCCGCTTTGGCGGCTACCCGCTGAAGTGGCTCTACTTTGTCAGCGGTCTGGTGGGGGCGGTGCTCATCGCCACCGGCCTGGTGCTGTTCAGCCTCAAGCGGCGCAAGCGGCAGACGCCGGAATTTGGCGCCGCCACGGCCTCCATCCATCGACTCATTGAGGCGCTCAATGTCGCCGCCGTAGCGGGGATCAGCCTCGCCTGCATCGCCTTCTTCTGGATCAACCGGCTACTACCCACCGCCCTTGAGCAGCGGGCGGAGTGGGAGATCAGCCTCTTTTTTGCCGTCTGGGCGCTGAGCCTACCCCACGCCCTGCTACGGCCCCCACTGCGCGCCTGGTGGGAGCAGCTCGGCTTGGCGGCCCTGCTCTGCCTCACCCTGCCCCTCATCAACGCCATCACCACGGGCGATCAGCTCCTCGCCGCCCTGGCGCGGGGCGATGGCGCGCGCGCCGGGGTTGAGCTGGTGGCCGTGGCCATCGGCCTGCTGCTGGCCTGGTTGGCGTGGCAGCTGCGCCGTCGCCAACGGCTGGCGATGGAACCCCTGGAGGTGCACTGATGGCGCCGTTCACCACTAGCGTGGCCGCCCTGGCCCTCGCCTTTGCCGGCCTCACCACCTTGGCGCTGGCCATGGCGCGTCACTACGGCGCGATCTGGCGGCGCTCGCCTACGGCGGCGGAGGCGGCGCTGCTGCGCGCCCTCGGTGCGTTGCTACTGCTGGAGGCGCTGCTCGCCTGCACCCTCGGTTGGGGGGTGGTGGTGGGGCTGGTGGCCTGGTTCTGCCTACTCTCGGTGGCGGGGCTGGGGCTGGTGTTGCTGCTCCCCTACGCCCCGCAGCGGGTGCTGCTGCTGGCCCAGGCGGGGGCGCCGCTGGCGCTGCTGCTGTTATTGGCGGGGGGGCGATGAGCGAGGTCGCCGCCCTATTGCGGGCCGCCTCCCGGGGGAGTGACTCGTGGTGGCAGGCGGTCGCCCGGCGCGGCACCCCCTTGGTGGGGCCGGTGCAGGGGGGGCGGGCCCGCGTCACCTTTCTCTGGCGCGACCCACCCGGCCGCCCCAGCCACCAGGTCTACCTCCACATCAACGGCGTCACCAGCCACCACAGCTGGCCCCCCTGCGCCCTGCGCCGCCTGCCCGGTAGCGATATCTGGCACTGGGGGGTGGTGCTGGAGTCGGATTGGCGAGGCAGTTACGGCTTTCTCCCGGTCGCCGCCGAGCAGCTGGCGCCCCGCCCGCTCACCGCGGCGGCGCGGCGCCGCTGGTGGTGCGATCAGCTGGCCACCAGCCAGGGCGATCCCCTCAACCCCCACCGCCCCCACCGAGGTGGCTGGGGTGGCCTACTGGCCGGCTTGGCCCTGCCCGATGCGCCGCCGCAGCCGGCCTGGCAGGCGCTGGACGCCGGGGCGGCCCGGGTTGATCCGCAGCGTCTTCAACGGCTGCCTTGGGTGAGTGAGCGGCTCGCCAATCGGCGCCGGATCTGGCTCTACACCACCGGCCCCGACCCGCAGGGCGAGCGGCCGCTGGTGCTGCTGCTGGATGGCCAGCTGTGGGCCGAGGAGCTACCCATCTTCGCCGCCCTCGACGCCGCCACCGCCAGCGGCCAACTACCGCCGGCGCACTGGCTGTTCATCGATAGCCTCGACGGCACCCAGCGGGGTCGTGAGCTGGCGGACCCGCGGCCGTTTTGGGAGGCGCTCCAGGGGGAGCTGCTACCCCAGGTGGCGGCCCGGCTGCCGGTGACGAGTGATCCGCGCCGTCGCGTGGTGGTCGGCCAGAGCCTGGGCGGGCTGGCGGCGCTCTACGCCGCCCTGCACTGGCCACGGCGCTTCGGCTGTGTGGTCAGCCAGTCGGGCTCACTCCACTGGCCCAGCGGCGCGGCGGCGGAGGCCGCCCGCGAGTTGGAGCAACAGCTGCGGGGCGGCCTGGGGGCCGCCGCGGGGCTGCGCATCTTCCAGGAGGTGGGGCGTTGGGAGGGGGAGCTGGTGGCCGCCAATGGGCGGGTCCGGCAGCTGCTCGCCGCCGCTGGCCACCAGTTGCACTACCGCCAGTTCAACGGCGGCCACGACCGCCTCTGTTGGCGTGGCGGCCTGCTGGATGGGGTGGCCGCGGTACTGGCCGCGCCATCCAGTCAGGGCCTCCCCGCACCGGCCACTGGCCCGCCAGGGGCCGCCAGCCACCACCCCACCTCGAACCCAGAGAACCACCGTAAGGAGCGCACGCTATGAGCAGTGATCGTCCCAACCCCTTTGATGATGAGACCCACCTCTTCCTCGTGCTGACCAACGGCCAGCAGCAGTACAGCCTCTGGCCCGCCTTCGCCACGGTGCCGGATGGGTGGGAGCGCCGTTTTGGTCCCGGCCAGCGGGCCGCCTGCGTCGAACATATCGAGACCCACTGGGTCGATCTGCGCCCGCTGGCCGCCCGCCCTTAACACCCTCCCCCTGACGAAGGAGCGTACCGCTATGACCAATATCGCCCCCGCCACCATCCCCTACACCGCCGAGTTGGAGCTACCGCTGGTGGGGCCGCAGCCGGGGATCTGGTTGGCCGATCAGATCTCCAGCCTCGGCAACGCCTATGCAGTGGCCCACTACGTGGCGTTGGAGGGGGCCATCGATGTGGCGCTGCTGTTCCGGGCGGTGCGCCTCGGTCTGGCGGAGGCCGATACCATCCACGCCCGTTTTGCCGAGGGCGAGACGGGGCCGGTGCAGCGCCTCCCGCAGCTGCGGGAGGCGGCTGCTATCCCGGAGCCGGAGCTTATCGATCTCAGTGCCGAGGGGGATCCAGAGGTGGCCGCCCACCGACTGATGGCGGCGGACCTGGCGCAGCCGCTGAGCGCCGAGGGGCCAACCCGGCTCTATCGTCAGCTGCTGCTACGCACCGGGGTGGGGCGCTGGATCTGGTACCAGCGCTACCACCACCTGCTGCTGGATGGCTATAGCTTTGTCGCCCTCACCCGGCGCATCGCCGGCCTCTATAGCGCCCTGGTGGCGGGGCGTCCCCTCGGCGAGAGCCCGTTCACCCCCTTCACCCGGGTGGTGGAGGAGTATCGCGCCTATGAGGGATCGGCGGCGCAGGCGGCGGATCGCGGCTTCTGGCAGCACTACGGCACCAGCCTGCCACCGCCGCTATCGCTATCACTCAACCCCGCCCCGGCCCGTGCCAGCGGCGCCCCGCGGCGTGATCGGATCACCCTCGATGCGGCGCTTTGGGGCGGCAGTGAGGAGGGGGCCATCGCCCTCGCTGAACGGGTGGTGGCCGGGCTGTTTGCCTACTTGGCACAGCTGGCCGACCAGCCGACGGTGGCGGTGGGCTTCCCCTTCATGCGCCGCCTAGGATCGGCGGCGCTGCGGGCGGTGGGGCCGGTGGTCAATGTGCTGCCGGTGCAGCTGACGGTGGCCCCTGAACTCAACTTGAACCAGCTCACCGAGCAGCTCAGCAGCGAGCTGCGCCGGGTCCGTCGCCACCAGCGCTACGAGGCGGAGCAGCTGCGGCGCGATCTCGGTCTGGTCGGTTCCGATCGCGATCTCTACGGGCCGGTGATCAATCTCAAGCCGTTCGACTACTCCCTCCAGTTTGATGGCCTCCGCGCCACCACCCACCACCTGGCGGAGGGGCCGGTGGATGACCTGGAGTTTGCGCCGCAGGTCCAGGGTGGGCGCCTCACCATCGAGCTGACCGCCAACCCCGAGCGCTACAGCGCCGCCGAGTTGGCGCTACACGCCGAGCGCATCGGCCACTTTCTCAACGCCCTGGCCGCCGCCCCAGAGCGGCCCTTGGCGGAGCTGGCGCTGCTGGGTCCCTCGGAGCGGCGCCTCATCGCCGACTGGGCCCAGGGGCCACACCAGCCGCTGCCGACCGGCGCCCGCAGCGTGCTGGATCTACTCCAGCAGCAGGCCCTGCACCGCCCCACCGCCCCGGCGCTGGCCGATGGCACTAGCGCCCTCAACTTCGCCGACCTGGCGACCGAGGTGGCGCAGCTCGGTCGCCTACTGTTGGCGGCGGGGGTCACCGCCGATGCGGTGGTGGCCATCGCCCTGCCCCGTTCGGTGGAGACGGTGGTGGCGCTGTTGGGGGTGATGGCGGCCGGCGCCGCCTACCTGCCGCTCGACCTCGACTATCCGGCGGAGCGGATCGCCACCCTCTGCACCGATGCCGAGCCGCGACTCATCATCACCCACAGCGCACTGCGCGAGCGGCTACCGGCCGGCGCCACCCTGCTCTGTCTGGATGAGCCCGCTACCCAGGCGGCGCGGGCGGCGCTCCCGACCTGCCCCATCAGTGATAGCGAGCGGCGGCGGCCGCTCCAGCCGGGGCAGCTGGCCTACCTCATCTACACCTCCGGCTCCACCGGTCGCCCCAAGGGGGTGATGACGACCCACGGTGGGCTACTCAATCTGGCCGCCTTCCACCGTGCGACACCGTTTGGCGAGGCGATGGCGGAGCGCCAGCGGCAGCGGCCGCTACGGGTGGCCCACACCGCCTCCTTCTCCTTCGACGCCTCTTGGGATCAGCTGCTCTGGCTGCTCTACGGCTATGAGCTGTATCTGTTCGACGAAGAGCTGCGGCGCGACGCGGTGGCCGCCGTGGAGGCGATCGAGCGGCTTGCCATCGACGCCCTCAGCGTCTCGCCGTCGTTCATGGCCCAGCTCCTGGAGTGCGGCCTGCTGACGGCGCCGGGCCACCGGCCGCAGTTCCTGGTGGTGGGGGGAGAGGCGGTCACCCCGGCGCTCTGGCAGCAGCTGCGCCAGCCGGAGGGGCTGCACGCCTACAACTCCTACGGCCCCACCGAGTACACCATGGATACCCTGGTGGCGGAGATGGCGGTGGCGGAGCAGCCGGTGATCGGCCGCCCCATCGGCAACACCGCGGTCTATGTGCTGGATCGACGACTCCGCCCCCTGCCGGTGGGGGTGGTGGGGGAGCTTTACATCGCCGGCCCCGGTCTGGCGCGGGGCTACTGGCGCCGGCCGGCGCTCACCGCCGCCCGCTTTGTCGCCAACCCCTGGCGGGCGGGGGAGACGATGTATCGCACGGGCGATCTGGTCTATTGGGGGGAGGATGGCCAGCTGCGCTTTGTCGGCCGGAGCGACTTCCAGGTGAAGGTGCGCGGCTTCCGTATCGAGCTGGGGGAGGTGGAGAGTGCCCTCGCCGCCGTGCCGGGGGTGACGGCGGCGGTGGTGGTGGCAGAGCCAGTCGGGGGGAGCCATCGCCTCATCGGCTACTGCACGGTCGAACCCACGGTGGGGCCGGAGCCCGCCGTGCAGCTCAGCCGCCAGCTGGCGGAGCGGCTGCCCGCCTATATGGTGCCGGCCGCCCTGCTGGTGCTGGATCAGCTACCGCTGACGGTCAACGGCAAGGTGGACCGGGCGGCGCTGCCGGCACCGCAGCTGGCGCCGCCAGCCGTGGGGCGGGCCGCCGTCAGTCAGGAGGAGCAGCTCATCTGCACGGCGGTGGCGGCGCTCCTCGGGCTACCCGCGGTGGGGGCGGAGGAGGACTTCTTTGAACTCGGCGGCGACAGCATCTCCGCCATGGCGCTCGGCAACGCCCTGCGCCGCGCCGGTCAGCGGCTGCGCCCGCGCGACATCTTCGCCCTGCGCACCCCGGCCGCCATGGCCGGGGCGCTGCAACCCATCACCACCGCCGCTGTAGCGGAGGAGCTACCGGCGGCCGGACCGCTGCCGGCGCTACCGCTGGTGGCCTGGTTTGCCGAGCGCCACGGGTTGGAGACCCGCTTCGCCCATGGGGTGTTTCTACGTATCCCCGCCGCCGTCAGCCTCGACCACCTCCACGCCGGGCTGCTGGCGCTGCGCAGCGCCCACCCCATATTGGCGGCGCGGGCGGAGCACGGCCATCTGGTGCTGGCGGCGGCGGAGACGGTGCTGGATCCGCGCATCCTCGCGTCGGCCAGCGGCGAGTTGCCGTTGGCGCTGCTGGCGGAGCGCGCCTTCGACCACGCCTGCGCCCGTCTCAGCCCCGTGGCCGGGGTGATGATGCAGGTGGTGCGGCTGGCCGGCGCCGGCGGGGAGGTGGGCCTGGTGATCGCCCTGCACCATCTGGTGGTGGACGGGGTCTCGTGGCGCATCCTGCTGCCGGAGTTGGAGGCGGCCACCCAGGCGGCGCTGGTCGGTCGGCTGCCTGCCCTGGCGGCGGAGGAGTGCAGTGTGGCCCGGTGGGGGCGGCGCCTGGCGGCGGAGCTGCCGCGGCGGGTGGCCGAGCTGGATCACTGGCGGGCGGTGTTGGGGCGGGATCTCCCGGCGTTGGGTCGGCGGCCGCTGCTGGCCAGCGATCGCTACGCCACGGCCCGCCAGCTGCGCACCTTGATAGGGCCGGCGCAGCTGGGGCCGCTACTCACCACTCTGCCGGCCAGTTACCGCTGCGCCATCGATGAGCTGCTGCTGTGTGCGGTGGCGGTGGCCTGCGCCGACGCTTTCTCTGCGCCGGTGCTGCGTCTGGCCCTGGAGTCCCATGGTCGCCAGCCGCTGGCCGAGGGGATCGATCTGGCCCGCACGGTGGGCTGGCTGACCGCTGAATATCCGGTCTTGATCGATCTCTCGGCGGTGGCCGGCGCCGAGCTATACGGTGGTGGTGCGGCGGCCGTGGTGGCGCTACGGGCGGTGAAGCGGGCGCTGCGAGCGGCGCCGGATCAGGGGCTCGGCTACGGCATCCTGCGCTATCTCGACCGCGACCATGGGGCGGAGCTGGCGGCCCTGGAGGCGGCCGGGGGGCCGACCCTGCTGTTCAACTACCTCGGCCGTTTTGGTTCTAGTGATGGCGACTGGTCGCCACAGCGCAGCGCCAACACCTTTGCCGATAGCTTTGCCGTTGCCTGCGATCCGCGCATGGCGCTGAGCTACGGTCTGGAGCTGAATCTGTTTGTCGATGAGAGTGGCGCCGCGCCGCAGCTGGCCCTCAACTGGAGCTGGGCCGAGGGGGTGTTTGAGCGGCACGATATCGATCGTCTACATGAGCGGATCGGCCAGGCGTTGGCGGGGCTCGCCCGCTTTGCCGAGCAGGCGCCGCTGGCGGCGGCCGACAGCCTGGTGGCGGCGGAGCTGGCGGCGGATCTCTGTGACGACCGCCAACTGGCGGCGCTGCGCGGTCGGTTTGGCCCCATCGCCGCGCTGCTGCCGGCGCTGCCGCTGCAACAGGGGCTGCTGTTCCATGCCGAGCTGGGGGAGCGGGCCGATCGCTACAGCGCCATCGCCCGGCTGGAGCTGGCCGGAGCGCTGGATGAGGGGCGGCTACGGGCGGCGCTGGAGGCGGTGCTGCGGCGCCATCCCCAGCTGGCGGCCCGCTTTGTCAGCAACGCCCGCGGCGAGGCGCTACAGCTCCTGCCGCTGCTGGCCGCGGGCGAGCACTACTGGCCGTGGCAGGCGCACGACCTGCGGGGCTGGCCCGCGGCGGCGCAGACAGCGGAGGTGGCGCGCTTGGCGGCGCTGGAGTTGGAGCGGGAGTTTGTCACCGATGGCGCCACGCCGCTGCTCGGGGCGCTGCTGATCCGGCTCGATAACGAGCACCACCTGCTCTATGTGGTGGCCCACCACCTGGTGGTGGATGGCTGGTCCACGCCGCTGCTGTTGCGCGATCTCCTGCGCGCCTATGGCGACGGCCCCGCCACCCTGCCGGCCACCCGCGTCCCCTATGGGCGGGTGGTGACGCAGCTCAGCGGCCGTGCGCTGGCACCGATGCGCGCTGCTTGGCGGGAGGCGCTGCACGGGGTCGCCCCGACCCAGCTGTTTGGTAGCGCTGAGGGGCCGGTGCAGACCCTGGAGCTGGCCCTGGCGCCCGCCCTCACCGCCCGCCTCGAAGGGCTCTGTCGCAGCCACGGCCTCACCCTCAACACCCTGTTGCAAGGGGTCTGGGCCACCCTGCTGGCGGTGATGAGCGGGCGTCAGCAGGTGGTGTTCGGCTCGCCGGTCTCGGGCCGCTTCACCCCCATCGACGGCCTGGAGGAGCTGGTGGGGCTGTTCAGCAACACCCTGCCGGTGGCGGTGACCCTGGCGGGGGAGCAGCCGCTGCTGGCCCAGCTGGCGGCGCTACAAGGGCAGCAGATCCAGCTCATTGAACAGGATGGTCTTGGGCTGGGGGAGATCCAGCAGTTGGCGGGGGCGGCGCCGCTCTTCGACACCCTGCTGGTGGTGGAGAACTACCCCGACGATGGCGCCCTGGGGGAGCGGAGTTACCACGGTCTGCGCCTCATGGGGATCGACAATCGCGGCTATACCCACTATCCCCTCACCCTGTTGGCGCTACCCGGGCGACAGCTGCGGTTGCTGCTGGAGTACCGCCCAGCGGTGGCGGCGCCCCAGGCGTGGCTGGCGCGTTTGCAGCAGCTGCTGGAGTGGGTGGCGGCGGCGCCGGATCGCCCGTTGGCCGAGTGGCAGCCGCTGACGGCGCAGGAGTCGGCGCTACTGCGGCAGGTCAACGCCACCGAGCGGCCGCTGCCGCCGGCGACCTTGATCGACCTGCTGGCGGATCAGGCCCGCCGCAGTCCGGCGGCAGTGGCGCTGAGCGATGCCGATCACCAGCTCGACTACCGGGCGGTGCGCTGCCAGGTGGAGGCGCTGGCGCGCCAGTTGGCGGCGGCCGGGGTGGTGCCGGGCGATATCGTGGCGGTGGCCCTGCCGCGCTCGGTCCAGCTCTCCCTGGCGCTGATGGCGGTGCTGGAGGCGGGGGCGGCCTATCTGCCCCTCGACACCAGCTACCCCAGCGAGCGGCTCGCCTACATGGTGGCGGACGCCGCCCCGCGCCTCATCATCACCTGCGGCGCCTTGGTACCCCGCTTCCAGGCGTTGGGCCAGCTGTTCCTGCTGGATCGGCTACTGGAGCAGCCGGTACCGGGGCGGCTCGCCTTGGCCGGCCTCACCCCCGATCACCCGGCCTATGTGATCTACACCTCCGGCTCTACGGGCCGCCCCAAGGGGGTGGTGGTCTCCCATCGCGCCATCGTCAACCGCCTGCTCTGGATGCAGCACCACTATCCGCTCACGGCCGACGACGCGGTGTTGCAGAAGACGCCGAGTAGCTTTGATGTCTCGGTGTGGGAGTTCTTCTGGCCGCTGCTGGTGGGGGCACGGTTGGTGATGGCGCCACCGGAGGCGCACCGCGATCCGGAGCTGCTCTGCCAGCTCATCGAGCGGCACCGCATCACCACCCTCCACTTTGTCCCCTCCATGCTGGCCGCCTTTATCGCCGGGGTGGCGGCCAGCGCCACGGTGAGTGAGGGGCAGTGTGCCAGCCTGCGGCGGGTCTTCTGTAGTGGTGAGGCGCTGTCGCGTGAGCTGGCGGCGCACTATGCCGAGCGCTATCGGGCCCCCCTCCACAACCTCTACGGCCCCACCGAGGCGGCGGTGGATGTCACCTATCAGCCGGCGGCCGCGGCGGGAGAGGGGCACTCCATCCCCATCGGGCGGCCGGTCTGGAATACCCAGCTGCGGATCCTCGATGGGCTGCTGCGGCCGGTGCCGCTGGGGGTGGCGGGGGAGCTTTATCTGGCCGGGGTGCAGCTGGCCCAAGGCTATCTGGGGCGGCCCGCTCTCACCGCCGCCCGCTTTGTGGCCGATCCCGCGGGGTGTGGTGAACGCCTCTATCGCACCGGCGATGTGGCGCGCTGGCTGCCGGACGGCGCGGTGGAGTATCTGGGGCGTAGCGATCACCAGCTCAAGCTGCGCGGGCAGCGGATCGAGCTGGGGGAGATCGAGGCGGCCCTCGCCGCCCTGCCGGGGGTGGCGCAGGCGGTGGTGCAGGCGCGGCTGTTGAGCGGCGCCGCCGCCCTGCCGGGGGCCGATCAGCGTCAGCTGGTGGGCTATGTCGTGGCGCCGGCCGCTCAGCCGGCGCCCGATCCCGAGGCGCTGCGGGAGGCACTCGGTCAGCAACTGCCGGCCGCCATGGTGCCGGTGGCCATCCTCACCCTGGCGGAGTTGCCGCTCAGTGCCAACGGCAAACTGGATAGCCGCGCCCTGCCCGATCCCAGTGGTCCGGCGGCGGGGCGCGGGCGTGGTCCGCGGCCGGGGGTGGAGACGCTGCTGGCCGGGATCTTTGCCCGCGCCTTGGGGGTGGACTATGTGGCGGCGGAGGATGACTTCTTCGCCCTCGGTGGCCACTCGCTGTTGGCGATGCGGGTGGCCGCCGAGGCGCGGCAGGCGCTCGGCCTGCCGCTCTCGGTCGGGCAGGTGATGATCGCCCCCAGCGTGGCGCGCCTGGCCCAGGTGTTGTCGGCGGCGGAGGGGGCCCTGGGCGAGGAGCGGGCCGGTTTCGGCGAGGTGCTGCCGTTGCGGGAGGGGGAGGGGCGCGGGCTCTTCTGCATCCACTCGGCATCGGGTTTCGCCTGGCAGTACAGCGGTCTATTCCGCCATCTGCGCGGCCACTGGCCGGTGATCGGTCTGCAATCGCCCCGTCCTGGGGGGGCGATGGCCAGCTGCGCCACCATGGCGGCGGTGTGTGATCACCATCTGGCCACCCTGCGCCGCATCCAGCCCCACGGCCCCTACCACCTCATCGGCTACTCCCTGGGGGGGACGGTGGCCCAGGCGCTGGCGGCGCGGCTCCAGGCGCTGGGCGAGGAGGTGGCGTTTCTCGGTCTGCTCGACACCTATCCGCCGGAGGGGCAGGAGTGGGGCGTGGCCAGCGAGGCGGCGGCCCAGGAGGAGGTGGAGCGGGAGCAGGCGCAGTTCCTGGCCGATACCGAGACGGTGGTGGATGAGTCGATGGTGGCGGAGAAGGGGCAGATGTTCGAGGCCATCGTCGCCAACTACGCCGCCGCGGTCACCCTGTTGGCCGGGGCCAGTACCCCCCGTTTTGCGGGGACCGCCAGCCTCTTTGTCGCCACCCGCAGCCTGCCGCCGGGGTGGGAGCCAGAGGCGGTGTGGGCCCCCTATGTGCAGGGGTTGCGGCTCTATCCGCTGCCCTGTGCCCATGAGGATATCCTCTCGCCCGACTCCCTCGATCTCGTGGGGCCGGCGGTGCAGGAGGCGCTGCGGGGGATCTCCAGTTTGGGTAGCGACGCTGCCCAGGGGCGGGGGTGAGGCGTGGCGCTCCCCTCCATTGTGGTCAGCTTCGATCTGCTGCGGCACCACCCCCACTTCCGCTGGATCTTTATCGCTCGGCTGCTGTCGGTCCTCTCCTTCGGCCTGCTGGTGGTGGCGGTGCCGGTGCAGATCCACGCCATCACCCAATCCACCCTCCAGGTGGGGATGGCGGTGGCGCTCGACGCCATCGGCACCTTTGTCGGGCTGCTGTTGGGTGGGGTGTTGGCGGATCGCCACGACCGGCGGCGCCTCATCCTCGCCGCCCGGCTGCTGTGCGGTCTCGGCTATGGGGTGCTGGCCCTCAACAGCTTCGCGGCGATGCCTTCGGTCACCGCCCTCTATCTCTTGGCGTTGTGGGACGGCTTCTTCGGTGCCATCGGCATGACGGCGCTGATGGCGGTCACCCCTGGCCTGGTGGGGCGGGAGCGGCTGCCGGAGGCGGCGGCCCTCAACATGCTCATCGTCCGTTTTGGGGCGGTGCTGGCCCCCGCCCTGGGGGGGCTGCTCATCGCCGCGGCCGGGGTGGAATGGAACTACGCGCTGGCCGCCCTCGGCACCCTCGGCACCCTGCTGCCCCTCTGGCGGCTGCCCCGCCTAGGGCCGCCAGCGGGAGAGCCGGAGCACCCGGTGCAGGCGCTGACCAGCGGCTTCCGCTTCCTGTTTGGCAATCGGGTGGTGGCGGCGGTGGTGGTGATCGGCACCCTGGAGTCGCTCGCCAACGCCTTGCGGGTGCTGTTTCCCGCCCTAGCGGCGACCCACTACGGCGGCGGTGCGGTGGAGGTGGGGCTGATGTATGCGGCAGTGCCGGCCGGGGCGCTCATTGGCGCCTTCACCAGTGGTTGGGTCTGCCAGGTGCGGCGCCCCGGGCTGGTGATGGTGGGGAGCGCCTTGGCCGCCTTTGGCGCCATCTTGCTGGTGGGGTTGCTGGAGCAGCTCTCGTTGGGTCTGGTGGCGCTGCTCTTCTACGGCTATGTCGGCTCCATCGGCTCGCTGCTCCAGCTCACCATCGTCCAGAGCTACACCCCTGACCACCTCCTGGGACGCATCAACAGCCTCTGGACCGCCCAAGATGTGATCGGCGACTCGCTGGGGGCCTTCGGTCTCGGCCTCTTGGGGCGGGTGGTGGCGCCGGGGCTCGCCGCCATCACCTTTGGCGGGGGGGCCCTGCTGATCGGCCTGCTGCTTGCGGGGCTGTTTGCCGCCCCGCTGCGGCGCGCCGCCATCGGCCAGGCGGCACCGGAGCTGGCGGAGGGGGGGGCGGCGAGGCGCACCGAAGGGACGGCGGCGGCCGAGATGAAATAGCTGCATCAGCTCCCGGCGCGTCAGGGCATGGGGCGGCGTCGAGAGAAAAGTAAATAGAGGATTCTGGACCGGGTGGCGTGATGAACGCCGCCTCGTCTCCCCTCACGCCCTGTTTATCGTGATTTGTTGGGTTGTCTGACGCCATGCCCTCTTGGCCGCTACCGCTCCTTGGTGACCCTGGGGGGCGTCTGTTCATGGTTTGTTGGATAGCGGTTGGCCCGGTAAATATCGGCCTATCGGCTGTTTTTTGTGGCGTGTAGCGGTCGTGGCTATGGTCGCTGGGCTAGGGTGCCTGGTTGGGGTGTGCTGACGGTGGTGAGGGCTCCAGCATCGGAGAGGGGAGCCGTGGTGGAAGGTAGATGGGAAATGAAATGGGGTTCCTGTGGCGCTCTTTTGATTGCTCATCGGAGTGTTTGATAAAAATTAAACGCCAGTCCCCGTTTGCTCGTTGACATCGCTGGGAACGCCCTGTAGTTTTCACGGCTGAAAATGCGATTGATTATCAATGGCTGAATGCTTAGGGGGGAGATCGCCCCCTGAGCCGGGGCAGGGAGCGGTGCCCCATCGCACTTTCTTAACCGCTTGCGTCGCCCTCTGGCGCTCGCCCCCTACAGCACAGCCCGACCCCACAGAATGGGTTGGCGGATCCCTGGAGATAACTCGATGGTGCGCCTGATTAGACCAACTTCCCCCCTCATCCCCCCCCGCTCCCGCTATCGCTACGGGGCGCTCCCGCTGGCGCTCCACCTCGCCTGGGTGGGGGCCGCCGGTTTTGCCAGCCAGGTGCGGGCCGAAACACCGGCGCCCAGTGGCGCGCTTGTGCTACCGGAGATCAACGTGACTGGTGAGAAGATGGATCGCTCGCTGGAAGAGACCACCACCGCTGTCACCGTCCTACAGGGGGAGGCGGTGGAGAGCGGCGAGGCGCAGTCGGTCTACGACCTGGTGGACCAGGTGCCCAACATGATCACCCACCCCTTCGGTGTGCCCAACATCCGCGGTATGGACGGTACCGGTAACCAGGGGCGCTATGTGTTTGTCTCCGGTTCGCGGCCGCGGGTTAGCACCACCGTTGATGGCGTGGCCGAGCCGTGGAGTGGTGAGCGCTATCTCGATGCCGGGCTGTGGGACGTGGAGCAGGTGGAGGTGTTGCGCGGGCCGCAGTCCACCACCCAGGGGCGCAACACCATCGGGGGGGCCATTGTCCTGAAGACCAAGGATCCCACCTTCCACTGGGAGGGGGCGCTGCGTGGTGGCTATGAGAATGAGGATGGCAAGTATCAGCTGGCCGGTGTCTTCTCTGGACCCATCGTGGAGGATAACCTCGCCTTCCGCCTGGCGGTGGAGGATCTCCAGGGGAACGGTTTCATCGACTACCCCGTGAGTGCCGAGACCGGCCGTTGGCCCTGGGACCCGTCGGAGATGGAGCGCACCAACTTCCGCGGCAAGCTGCTCTGGACCCCGCAGGGGCTCGATGCCCTCACCGCCAAGCTGACCGTCTCGCATCGCACCAACGAGGGGGAGTATCTCAACTACGTCTCCGGTCCCAACTACTTCGACTATCAGCTGGACGGCGATACCCACAACACCCGCTATCAGGACACCGAGAGCACCACGGTGACCGCCGACATCGAGTACGCCTTCTCCAGCGCCTGGACCGGCTATCTCCAGCTGAGCCACGCCGACTACGACGCCAGTTTTGAGGCGGCCATCACCGACGATACCACCCTCGGTTTTGATGAGCAGAGCGACACCCTGGAGGCGCGCCTCAGCTACGACCCCGCCGGCGGCAATGTGCGCGGCATGATGGGGCTCTACCTCTATCAGCGCGACCAGGAGTTTGAGAGCGGACCGTTCGATGGCGACGATGAGGTGACCACCAGCGCCCTCTTTGGCGAGGCCACCATCACCCTCACCACGCCGCTCGATCTGATCCTCGGTGGGCGGTTGGAGCGGGAGCAGCAGCGACGTGATCTCACGGCGTGGGGTATCCCGGTCGATATGGATGAGGGGGAGACGCTGTTCCTGCCCAAGGTGGGTCTGCTCTACCGCCTCTCGCCGCGGACCAATGTCGGTTTCACCGTGCGCAAGGGGTATAACCCCGGCAGTGTCGGTGTGGATGACCGCACCGATGAGGTCTATGTCTACGACAAGGAGGAGGTGGTGGCCTATGAGCTGAGTACCCACTCCCACTGGTTGGACAACCGCCTGCGTCTCTCCACCAATCTCTTTTATAACCAGTATGACGGCCTCCAGGCCAACGCCTCCCTCGGCAACCCCGATAAGGATGGCGACATGCGCATCATCAACGTCCCTGAAGGGGAGAGCTACGGTCTAGAGATCGAGACCACCGCCTTGGTGCAGTCGGGCCTGGAGCTATCCGGTTCGCTCGGTCTGCTCCAGACGGAGGTGACCGAATCGGATCACCCGGCCATCGCCAAGGGCAATGAGTTTGGTTTTGCCCCCGCCGTCAACGCCAGCCTGGGTTTGAGCCATAGCCTCGGCTCCGGCTTCTTTTACGGTGCCAGCGCCAACTATGTGGGCGAGTATTACTCTGAGGTGACCAACGAAGAGAGCCGTAAGGCGGGGGACTACACCATCGCCAACGCCCATATCGGTTACGAGACCGGCGACTTTACCGTTCGCGCCTACGTCAAAAATATGTTTGACGAGGAGGTGCTCTACTTCCTCACCCGCTCCCTCGACTCCGCCCGGGTTGGCGCCCCGCGCACCTTCGGTGTGGTGGTGGACTACCGCTTCTAATCCTCTTGCCCCACGCCGCCCCCGCTCAGGGGGCCGTGGGGATCTCAAACACCGTGCCGGCCAAGCCGGGGTGTCATCTGCACGTCAGCGATATTTCATCTTTTCGCACTGGGGTGGTCATGCGGCCTACATAGGATGCGGGCGCTTGCCAACCACACGAGGACGTGTCTGTGAAAAAATTGATTTTGGCGATCTCTCTGCTCTTTGGCCTGCTGGCCAGCGCGGGTGCTACGACCCTCAATAACGGGGTGGCGGTCAGCGCGCTCTCTGCCCTGTCGGGCAACACCCTCTCCTTCGACCTGGCTATCCCCAGCGGCGCCAGCAATCTCACCATCACCATCGCCGGTGGGAGTGGTGATGCCGATCTCTATGTGCGCTACGGCGCGCTGCCCACCTCATCTACCTATGACTGCCGTCCCTACCTCAACGGCAATGATGAGAGCTGCACCTTTGCCGCCCCCTCGACGGGCACCTACTACATCGACATCCGCGCTTACTCCGCCTTTTCCGGCCTGTCGCTGGTCGCCTCTTACGACCTCGCCAGCGGTGGCTCCAGTGGCAGTGAGTTGAGCAATGGGGTGCCGGTCACCGCCCTCGCCGGTGCCAGCGGTAGCCAGCTCGACTACACCATCGCCGTGCCGACAGGGGCGAGCAACCTGGTGGTGGCCATCAGCGGCGGTAGCGGGGATGCCGATCTCTATGTGCGCTACGGCGCACTGCCCACCTCCTCTACCTATGACTGCCGCCCCTACCTGAGTGGCAACAGCGAGAGCTGTAGCTTTACCGCACCGCAGGTGGGTACCTACTACATCCGCCTCGTCGGCTACTCCGCCTTCAGTGGGGTCACCCTGAGCGCCAGCTATCAGAGTGGTGGTAGCAGTGGCGGTGGGGGGAGCGGCGGTAGCGCCAACTTTGCGGAGTTTGAGACCTACTACGCCAATGCCATCGGCAAGAGCGGGTCGGCCCTGCTGAGTGCCCTCAATGAGGCCGCCAGTCGCAATCAGGTGCGCATGAGCTACTCCGCGGTGTGGGAGGCGCTCAAATATACCGACGAAGACCCCAACAACAGCAACAACGTCATCCTGCTCTATACCGGCCGCTCCCAGGCCAAGAGCTACAACTCCGGTAGCTACAGCAGTGACCCCGACGCCTGGAACCGTGAGCACTCCTGGCCGAAGAGCCACGGCTTCCCCGACTCCGGTGACTGGGCCTACACCGATATCCACCACCTGCGTCCCGCCGATGCCTCGGTCAACTCCAGTCGCGGCAATAAGGACTTCGATGAGGGGGGCTCGCAGATCAGCGAGGCGCCGGGCAACTACACCGACTCCGACAGCTTCGAGCCACGCGCTGCGGTGAAGGGGGATATCGCCCGCATGATGTTCTATATGGCGGTGCGCTATAACGGTGGCGACGGTACCGGCACCGAGGACCTGCAACTGGTGAACTACACCGGCACCAGCGGCGCCTCCTTGGGCAAGCTCTGCACCCTGCTCCAGTGGCATCAGCAGGACCCGGTGAGCAGTGAGGAGATCGCCCGCCACGCCCGTATTGTGGAGCGGCAGGGGAATCGCAACCCGTTTGTGGACTACCCCGCGTGGGCAGACCAGATCTGGGGTGCCAGCTGCGGTAGTTGATCACCCTGGGGCGTGGCCGACCGGCCGCGCCCCCCCTCTCCCAGCGCCCTTCAGTCGTTGCGCTGCACCGCGAAGGGGAAGTCCACCTCAAAGCCCTGTTGCACCCCTTGGGGTAGCAGGGTGACGCGGATCAGCCAGCGCACCAGCTGTTGCAACTCGCGCCGACTCTCGGGGGCGCTCTCCGGTAGCCTGGCCTCCAGGTGGAGGGCCACCGGCGCGTGCCGGTCGCAGCGTAGCCCAGGTTGGTGCCACAACTGTTGGCGGTGTAGCACCCGCGTCTGTGCCGCTATCGACTCGCAGAGCAGCTCGACCCGATAGTCGGCAAAGTGGGCGGGACCGCGCTGCTCCAGGTGGAGTTGCAGCGCCTCTCCCGGGTGCCACTGGGCACGCGGTATCTCCACTCTGGGGGTGGGGGTGCGCCCTATGCGCCAGGCCGCCGGTAGGCGACGTAGTAGAAAGAGCAGGAGCAGCACGCTGATGAGAAATAGGTAGGGTTCGCCCCAGCGGCTCTGGAAGCGCTGCTCCCAGGAGTGCCAGGCCAATGCTGACGCAGCGGCAAACAGCGCCATGCTGGCCACGCCGACGACGTGCAGCAGGAGCCGCGGGGAGGCGATGGGGCGCAGACGTAGCGGCAGATGGGTGCCGCGGCGGGTGCGGATGGCGGGATCGCCCTTGCGACCGCGCAGCGTGCGCAGCAGAAAGTGGCCACCGATGGCCACAAAGAAGAGCGGGATGAGGGCAGCGGCGTAGTGGTAGGGGACGAAACGCCGCTCAAGCACTGCTTGGTTGGGATCGCTCGGTAGGTACCAGCAGGGGTAGCTCTCGCCACGTCGCCACTGACCCACCTCTGCGCTGTCGCTATGTAGCCCGTCGTAGTTGTCGTAGCCCTCCACTGTGTAGCGCTGCCCCTCCACCATGAGGCTGAAACGCACCTGCGGATAGCGCTGGCGGGTGTCCCGTTTGCCGACCCCGGGGGCCGCACTGTGGTAGACCGATTCGCTGAGCAGCACCTCGCAACGCCCTGCAACGTATTGGTGGAATACGGTGTAGTCGCGCATCCCCTGGAGTACGAACGGCACTAAAAAACCGAGCCCTGCTAGGACAAACAGGGCGAAGAAGGGCCAGCCGCGCCCCCGCTTCTCCCCACCGGCCCTTCGTCTGCCACTCTTCTTCTGACGCCGTGCCACCCCGGCACCTCCTCTGAATGGGATGGCGGATGGTAGCGCGCCGGCTTCCGGGCGTGACAGCATAATGCGCAGTTGGTTATTGGCGTGGGGGTGAAGTCGTGACAGGATTGGCAAATCCTTTGGGATGTATAGTGGAGATTGTTATAGTATGGGTCTTTCCCGCATTGGCTTCTCCTAGCGGCATAGGATTGTCATCTGGGCGGTGTGGTGCCGTTTAAACGGAAGGGCTCTTAAGGAGGGTGCGGTTCCCAATGATGATGGTCGCCGCCACCCTTGGCTCCACCCTAGCACGTCTCCCACCGGGCGCTGGGGAGGGGGTAGAATCACCGTTTTGCGCGGCCTCCGTCGCCCCTTCCTGCCAACCGACACGGCGCCAAACCCCTGAGGGGTGGTGCCCGCTAGTGTGAGATCTCCATGTCAGGCAACAGTATCGGCAAACTCTTTACCGTCACTACTTTTGGCGAGAGCCACGGTCAGGCCCTGGGGGCCATCGTCGATGGCTGTCCGCCGGGGATGGAGTTGACGGAGCAGGAGCTTCAGGTTGACCTCGATCGGCGTAAGCCCGGCACCTCTCGGCACACCACCCAGCGGCGTGAACCCGATGCGGTGCGCATCCTCTCCGGGGTGTTTGAGGGGCGCACCACCGGCACCCCCATCGGCTTACTGATCGAGAACACCGATCAGCGCTCTAAAGATTATGGTGCTATCGCCTACCAGTTCCGCCCGGGTCATGCCGACTACACCTATCAGCAGAAATATGGCATCCGCGACTATCGCGGTGGTGGTCGCTCCTCGGCCCGGGAGACCGCCATGCGGGTGGCCGCAGGGGCGATTGCCCGCAAATTCTTGCGCCTGGAGGGGATCGAGATCCGCGGCTACTTGGCCCAGCTGGGTCCTATTCGGTTGGCGCTGAAGGAGTGGGGGGCGGTGACCGAAAATCCATTTTTCTGCGCCGAGCCCGAGCGGGTGGCGGAGCTGGAGGCCTATATGGATGCCCTGCGCAAGGAGGGCAACTCCGTGGGTGCGCGGGTCAATGTGGTGGCCAGCGGTATCCCGCCCGGCTTGGGTGAGCCGGTGTTTGATCGGCTCGATGCCGAGCTTGCCCACGCCCTGATGTCCATCAACGCCGTCAAAGGGGTGGAGATCGGTGACGGGTTTGCGGTGGTGGAGCAGAAGGGGACCGAGCATCGGGATGAGATCACCCCGCAAGGCTTCCTCTCTAACCACGCTGGCGGAATTTTGGGGGGGATCTCCAGCGGTCAGGAGATCCTCTGCTCCGTTGCCCTCAAGCCCACCTCTAGCATCCGTCTGCCAGGTCGCTCTGTTGATATCAACGGTCAGCCGGTGGAGCTGGTGACGGAGGGGCGGCACGACCCCTGTGTTGGTATCCGCGCTGTGCCCATTGTGGAGGCGATGGTCGCCATTGTGTTGATGGACCACTTTCTGCGCCAGCGGGCCCAGAATGGTGCGGTACACTCGCCCACGCCGATCATCCCGTCTCAGGCCTGAAGGCGCTTCCCCACCCCTATGATCCTTGACCTTGGTTATCGACAGGAGCCGCGCCTATGATGCTGCATATCCCCTCTGTGCTGACCCCCGAGGAGCTGGAACCGATCCAGCGGGTGCTGCGCCAATCCACCTTTATCGACGGCAAGCTGACGGCCGGCCAGGCGGCGGAGCGGGTCAAGCACAACCTGGAGCTGGACCGCGAGGCGCCACAGAAGGAGGTACTGGCCAAGATCGTCATGACCGGCCTTTACCGCAGCGAGCTGTTCAAGCTGGCCGCGATGCCGCTGAAGGTCGCTACCCCTATCTTTGCCCGCTATATCCAGGGAATGGGCTATGGCAGCCATATCGATGACCCCATCATGGGGGCAGGGCCGCACTACCGCACGGATGTCTCCTTCACCGTCTTCCTGACCGATCCCGATGAGTATGAAGGGGGGGACCTCTCCATCCGCACACCCTTTGGGCTCCAGCAGGTGAAGCTGCCGGCAGGGGATGCGGTGATCTACCCCTCTGGCACGCTCCACTATGTGGCTGAGGTGACGGGGGGCGAGCGACTGGTGGCGGTGGGTTGGATCCAGAGCATGGTGCGCGATCCCGGTAAGCGCGAGATCCTCTTCAACCTCGGGCAGGCGCGGGCCCAACTGCTCGCCACAGGGGCGGGGGGCGATGCCAATCTCCCAGATTGGATTGATCACTCCTACATCAATCTGATGCGGATGTGGGCTGAGCTATAGGCGGGCCTCCCCAATACCCTGCTAGGACTGGACCGTCGTAGAGGGGGGCACTCCCCTCTACGTGTTTATAGCGCCTTGGGCGTCGCCCTTGGCGCCCTCCTGAACCCCTTGACCCTCCATGCCCTACTGGCGCATCTCCTCGTTCTATCTGGTCTATTTCGCCAGTCTGGGGGTCATCCTCCCCTACTGGGCGCTCTATCTGCGGGATCTCGGCTTCTCTCCCCTCGCCATCGGCGAGCTGATGGCGCTACCCATGCTGACCAAGGTGCTCTCCCCGGGTCTATGGGGTTGGCTGGCCGATCACCTTGGACATCGCATGATGGTGGTGAGGATTGGGGCACTGCTGGCGGTGGTGGCCTTTGCTGGCATGTTCCTAGTGGAGGGCTATCTAGGCATCGCCCTGGTGATGTTTACCTTCACCTTCTTTTGGAATGCGGTGCTGTCGCCCCTGGAGGCCGTCTCTCTGGCCCACTTCCGCGGTGATCCCCATCTCTATAGCCGTGCCCGCCTCTGGGGATCCATCGGCTTCATCCTCGCGGTGGCCGGTCTCGGGCTACTCCTCGACCGGACGGGAACCGCGCCCTTACCTATGGTGCTGTTCAGCCTGTTTGGCCTCATCTTTATCGCCAGTCTGATAGTGCCGGAGCCGTGCCCCGACCCTCACGTTGGTGACCATGCCCCCATCAGCCATATCGTGCGCCGGCCAGAGGTGATCGCCTTAGTCGTCTGTGCGTTATTGATGCAAGCCAGTCATGGACCCTACTACACGTTTTACACCATCTACATGGAAGGGGTCGGTTACAGCCGAACGGTGGTGGGTGGGCTGTGGGCGCTGGGGGTGATTGCCGAGGTGGGGATTTTCCTGATCATCGGTCGGTTGTTGCACCACTTCGGAATGCGCCAGTTACTGCTGTTGGCCTATGTGCTTGCCCTAATCCGTTGGGTGCTGACGGGTGCCTTGCCGGATGTGGTCCCCGTTGTATTGCTGGCGCAGCTACTTCATGCCGCCACCTTCGGTCTCCACCATGCCGCTGCGATTGCCCTGATCCACCGCCACTTTCGTGGGCGCCACCATGGCAAAGGGCAGGGGATCTATGCGGGCCTCGGTTTGGGGCTTGGGGGGGCGTTGGGTAGCTGGTACAGCGGTTTGGTATGGCAGGAGCTGGGGGCCTCTGCTGCCTTCATGACGGCCGCCCTGTTCCCGATAGTGGCCTTTCTCATTGCCTATCGTTGGGTCCATCCAGAGCGCAAGATTGGAACAGGATAGGGGTCTTCGAGGGGGCCGTGAAAATTGTAGTTG
>QKFD01000063.1 GCA_003251535.1 Chromatiales bacterium
GGGGCGCGGCTGATCGCCGCCCGCGGCCGGCTGATGGCGGAGCGCTGCGGCCCCGGGGCGATGGTGGCGCTGCTGGCGGAGGAGGGGCAGGTGCAGGGGCTGCTGGCCGATCTGCCCATCTCTTGGGCGGCGACCAACGGCGAGCGCAACCAGGTGCTCTCCGGGGCGAGTGAGGCCATCGATGAGTTGGTGGCGCGGGCCGAGCAAGCCGGGGTGGAGTGGCGGCGGCTGGAGGTCTCCCACGCCTTCCACAGCGACCTGATGGAGCCGATGTTGGCGGAGTTCCGGGCGCTGGCGCAGGGGATCCAATATCAGGCGCCGCGGCTGCGCTTTATCTCCACCCTGCGCGGGGCGGAGGTGAGCACAGAGCTGACCGATCCCGAGTATTGGGTGGCGCAGGTGCGGGCCTGCGTGCGCTATCGGCAGGGGCTGGCGGCGCTGCGCCAGCAGGGGATAAACCACTTCTTGGAGATCGGCCCCAGCACCACCCTGGTGGGGATGGGGCGGGTGGATGATGCCGACGGGCGCGGGGTGTGGCTGGCCAGCCAGAAGGCGGGCCGCGAGGCGTGGGCCCAGCTGCTGGAGAGTCTGGGCCGGCTCTATGAGGCGGGGCTGGAGATCGACTGGGCCGGTTTTGACCGCCCCTATGCGCGCCGCCGGGTGGTGCTCCCCACCTACCCCTTCCAGCGCCAACGCTACTGGCTGGCGGAGTGCAGTGGTCGCGGGGCGCCGTCGCGCCCGGTGCCGGCGCCCGCTGCCCACCCCCTGCTGGGGCAGCGGCTGGAGTTGGCCGAGAGTAGTGCCACCTACTTCAGCGCCTGGATCAGCCCCGACAACCCGGGCTACCTACAGGACCATCAGCTGTTTGGGGCGGTGCTGGTGCCCGGTGCCGGTTATGTCGAGATGGCCCTCTCGGCCGGCGCCGAGCAGCGGCCGCGCTCCGCTGGCCTGACGGTGGCCGATATCGACTTCGCCCAGGCGCTGACCCTCAATGGTAGTGAGCCGGTGCAGATGCAGCTGCTATTGGAGGCGAGTGCGGGCGGGGCGCGGGCCTTCCGTATCCACACCCAGCGCAACGCCGAGTGGAGTCTGCACGCCCACGGTCGGCTGCTGGAGGAGACCGCCAGCGCCCCCCAGACGGCGGTTGCGCTATCTCAGTTGACGGCCCGCTGCGAGCGCAGTGTGGCCGGGGAGGCGTTCTACGACGAGCTGGAGCGGGGGGGCGTCATCTTTGGCCCGGTCTTTGGGCCCGCCTTCCGCCGTATCAGCCGCTGTTGGTTGGGGCATGGCGAGGCGGTGAGCGAGATCACCGTGCCGCCCGATGCCGCTGCCTACGCCCTCCACCCCACTGTCATCGACGCCTGCTTCCAGACCATTGCCGCCACCATGGCGGCCGATGCCGATCACCTCTGCATCCCCGGCGGAGTCGGCCGCTTCCACCTCTACCGCAAGGCGCACGGCCCACTCTGGTGCCACGCCGTGGCGGCGCCGGGCCCCGCCAGCGGGGCGCGCTGTGATATCGGCGATATGCGGCTGTTCGATGCCAGCGGTCAGGTGGTGGCCGAGCTGAAGGGCTTTGAGGTGCTGCGGCTCCAGCGCGGCAAGCTGATGGGGAGCGCCGAGCAGGCGTGGAGCAGCTGGCTCTACCAGCTCGCCTGGCGGCCGGATGAGCTGGATGGCGCCGCTGGCGCCCTGGTCAGTCCGACGGAGATCTTCACCCAGCTCGCCCCCGAACTGGCGCAGATGGTGACGGGGGAGGGGCGCGAGCGAGGGCGCCAGGCGCTCCAGCAGATCGACCACCTGGGGCTTGGCTATATCCTCGCTGCCCTCCAGCAGCTCGGTTGGCGCAGCGCGCTCGGGGAGCGCTTCAATATCCATCGGCTGGCCGACCAGTGGGATGTGGCGATTCAACATCGCCGGCTCTTTTTACGGCTCTTCCGCATCCTGGAGGAGGAGGGGATCGTCGAACGGGATGGGGCCCAGTGGCAGCTCTGTGGCGCGCCACCGGTGATCGATGTCGGCGCGGAATTGGCAGCACTACAGCAGCGCTATCCGGAGGTGGCGCCGGAGCTGACCCTCCTGGAGCGCTGCGGTAGCCGGCTGGCCGATGTGCTGCTGGACCGTTGCGATGCGCTGCAACTGCTGTTTGCCGGTGGTGATGCCGATGACGCCGCCCGGCTCTACGCCAACTCGCCGATGAACGGCCTGGTGGCCAAGGCGGTGGCCGCGGCGCTGACCCAGCTACCCGCCGAGCGGAAGTTGCGGGTCATCGAGGTGGGGGCCGGCACCGGTGGCACCACCGCCTCGGTGCTGGAGGTCTTGGCGACGCGCAATGTCGAGTACACCTTCACCGATCTCTCGCCCACCTTCCTCGCCCAGGCGCAGGCGCGCTTTAGCGACCACCCCTTCATCGACTACCGGCCCCTCAATATCGAGGAGCAGCCGGCGGCGCAGGGCTTGGAGAGCCAGCGTTACGACCTGGTGGTGGCCGCCAATGTGTTGCACGCCACCCGTGACCTGCGCAAGACGGTGGGCAATGCCCTCTCCCTACTCGCCCCAGGGGGGATGTTGGTGTTGCTGGAGGTGACCAGCCGCTTGCGCCTGACCGATCTGGTGTTTGGGCTGACCGAGGGTTGGTGGCACTTCACCGATCTGGATCTGCGCCCCGATCACCCGCTGCTCAGCCAGCCGCAGTGGCAGGCGTTGTTGGCGGAGAGTGGCTGCGATGCGGTGCAGGTGTTGGCCCCGGCCGATGAGAGCGAGGGGCTGTCGGTCATTGTCGCCCGCCGGGCGGCCACCGCCAGCACCGCCGCGGAGGCCGCTTACCACTGGCTGCTGGTGGATGATGACGCCGGCAGCGGCCGCCGGTTGGGTCAGCAGCTGACCCAACTGGGGGCGGCCAACCACCTCATCGAGGCGGCACAGGTGGCGGCCGGCGGCGAGCCGCTGCGCGCCCAACTCGCCGCCCTGCTGGCCGAGCGCACCATGCCGACCCAGCTCATCTACTTCACCCCAGCGGCGCCCGCGCTGGCGCCGGTGGAGGCGGCACTGGCGCTCTGCGGACCGCTACTCCAGTTGGTGCAGGCGCTGGCGGCCACTCCACGGGCGGCGCCGCTGGCACTGCGGGTCGTCAGTCGCGGCGCCAGCGCTGTCGAAGGGGCGCCGGTGGTGCCCCTCCAGGGGGCGATCTGGGGGATGGCGGGGAGTATCGCCGCCGAGTTCCCGGAGCTTGCCTGCAAACGGATCGACCTCGCTGAAGGGGATGAGGCGTGGCTGCTTGGGGCGCTGTGCCGCGAGGCGGTCAGCCGCTCGCGGGAGGAGCAGGTGGCGCTACGCAATGGACAGCGCTATGTCGCCCGCCTGGCCCGCCACCCCTTGGCGAGCGAGCTGTTGACCCAGCCGCTACAGTGCGCACGGGAGGGGAGCTATCTCATCACCGGTGGCCTGGGGGGGCTCGGTCTGCGGGTGGCCGAGCTGCTGGCCCAGCGCGGGGCGGGGCGGCTGGTATTGGTGGGACGCAGCGCCCCCAGTGCCGAGGCGGAGGCGCAGTTGGCGGCGATCCGCACCCAGGGGGCAGAGGTGGTGACGTTGGCCGCTGACATCTCCCAGCCGGCAGCGGTGGCGGAGCTGTTGGCCACCATTGATCGTACCGGCCCGCCGCTGCGCGGTGTGATCCACGCCGCGGGGTTGTTGCGCGATGGTCTGCTGGAGCGGCAGACGTTGGCCGACTTCGCGGCGGTATTTGCCGCCAAGATCGGCGGCGCCTGGAATCTGCACCAGGCCCTCATGGGGCGGCCGCTCGATCTCTTTGTGCTCTTCTCGTCGGCCTCTGCGCTGCTCGGTTCGCCGGCCCAGGCGTCCCATGCCGCCGCCAACTGGTTCATGGATGCCCTCAGCCAGCTGCGGCGGGCCGCCGGCCTGCCCTGTGTCAGTATCGACTGGGGGCCGTGGTCGGAGATCGGCGCCGCCAAGGGGGAGAAGGTGCAGTCCAACCTCACCCAGTACGGCATGAGCGCCATCGATCCGGCGGCCGGGATCGCGGCCACCGAATATCTCTTGCGCTCCAGCGCCACCCCGGTGGCGGTGATGCCCATCGATCTGCATCAGCTGGTGGCCCGCTTCCCCCTCGGGCAGGGGCCGCTGCTGTTTGCCGAGTTGACCGAGTTCTTTGGCGACAACGCCAAGGCGGGCGGGGCCGAGGCGGGGGTCGATCTCCTGGCGGCGCTGCGCAGTGCCGCACCCGAGCGGCGTCAGGCGCTGCTGGGGGACTTCCTCCGGGAGCGGGTCGCCTTTGTCCTCGGTATGGACTCGGCGGCCCTCGATGTGGGGGTTGCCCTCACTGCGCTGGGGCTCGACTCGCTCATGGCGCTGAAACTGCGCACCCTCATCGACCAGACCTTCCAGATCGATATCCCGGTGGCGAAGTTCCTCACCGGCATGTCAACCCAAGAGTTGGGGGAGCGGCTGTTGGCGGCCCTGGCGGCCCGTCTCGCCGATGAGGCGGCAGGTGATGGGGCGGCGGGGACCAACGCGGAGCCGGAGCGGCGGGAGCAGGAGTGGCTGGAGGGGGCGCTATGACCGTTGATCAGCTGTTGGATGAGTTGGCCCGCCGCGGCGTGGAGCTGTGGATCGATAGCGGCCTGCTCCGTTTCAAGGCCCCCAAGGAGGCGCTGGACGAGGCGCTACTGGCGCTGCTCAAGGCGCGCAAGGCGGCGGTCATCGAGCGCTTGGCGAGCCGCGGCGGGAGTCAGCGCCGCCACCCGCTCACCTATGGCCAGCGGTCGCTCTGGTTTCTGCACCAGGTGGCGCCGACCACCGCCGCCTATAACGTCGCCTATCCGTGCCGCATCCGTTCGGCGATCGATCTGCCTGCCTTCAATCGGGCGCTACAGCAGCTGACGGCGCGCCACTCTGCCCTGCGCACCGCCTTTGTGGTGAGCGGCGGGGAGCCGTTTCAGGAGATCGCCGAGCAGGTCGAACCCACCTGTAGCCTGGTGGAGGTTGCCGGTTGCACCCAGGCGGTGTTGGCGGAGCAGGTGGCCAACGCCTACCGTCAGCCGTTTGATCTCTCCCAGCCGCCGCTGCTGCGGGCCACGCTGTTCCGTCGGGCGGCGGATGATCAGGTGCTGCTGCTGGTGCTCCACCATCTGGTGTGTGATGGCTGGTCACTGATGCAGATCCTGGTGGATGAGTTAGGCCAGCTCTACCAGGCCGCGCTGACGGGGGTAGCGGCGGCGTTGCCGGCCGTCATGCCGCAATATGTCGATTACGTCCATTGGCAGCGCCACTACCTGACCCAACCCGCCGCCGCGCAGGCGCTGGCCTATTGGCGCGAGCGGCTGGCGGGTGAGCTGCCGGTGCTGGACCTCCCCACCGATCGGCCGCGGCCGGCGGTGTCGGCGCTGCGCGGCGCCTCCTATGGCTTTGAACTCCCGCCGCCGTTGGCGTCCGCCATGCGGGCCGTGGCCCAGGCCCACAACGCCACCCTCTACATGTATCTGGTCGCCGCCTTGCAGCTGCTACTGGCGCGCAACTCCGCCCAGGAGGAGGTGCTGATCGGCTCACCCAGTGGCGATCGCAGTCGGCCCGACTTCGCCGCTATGGTGGGGCACATGGTCAATACCATCGTGCTGCGCGCCCAGCTGGGTGATAACCCACCGTTTGCCGAGCTGCTACAGCGGGTGCGGAGTGAGGTGCTGAACGCCCTGGAGCACCAGGAGTACCCCTTTGCCCTATTGGTGGAGCAGCTGCAACCGGAGCGGGATCTGAGCCGCTCGCCCATCTTCCAGGCGATGGTGGTGACCCACAAAGGGGAGGGGCGCCAGGAGCTGTTTGGTGGCACCGCGGCGGCCGGCCGCTGGGGCGGCATGGTGATCGAGCCATACACCATGCCGCAGCAGGCGGGGCAGTTTGACCTCACCCTGGAGGTGGCCGAGGTGGGTGAGGCGCTGGCCTGCGTCTTCAAGTACAACGCCGAGATCTTCACCCCTGAGCACATCGCCAATCTGGCCGAGCAGTTTCAGGTGTTGGTGGCCGCGGTCAACCGCGCACCGCAGACCCCGGTGGCGCTACTACCACTGCTCAGCGCGCAGGAGTTACAGCTCCAGTTGGAGCAGTGGAACGCCACCGCCGCCCCCTGGTTGTCAGACCAGTGTCTCCACCAGCTCTTCGCCGCCCAGGTGCAGCGCACCCCGGATGCCCCGGCCCTGGTCACCCCGACCGAGCGTTTGAGTTACCGCGAACTGGAGGCGCGGGCCGAGCAGCTGGCGGCCCAGTTGCGCCAGCTTGGGGTGGGACCGGAGCAGCTGGTGGGGGTCTTTCTGCCGCGCCAGAGTGCCCTCATCGTGGCGCTGCTGGCGGTATTGAAGGCGGGGGGGGCCTATGTGCCCATCGATCCCCGTTACCCGCCCCAGCGCATCGCCTTCATGGTGGAGGATGCCGCCGCCCGCATCATCATCACCGACTCCAGCCTGGTGGGGCGGCTGCCGGCCACCGCGGCCACGGTGGTGCAGGTGGATGGGCCGCCACCACCGCTGCCGGCGGCAGCGGCGGATGAGGTGCGCCCGCCCCGCCCGGCCGATCTCGCCTACGTGCTCTTCACCTCCGGCTCCACCGGCCGGCCGAAGGGGGTGCAGATCGAGCACCGCAGCGCGGTGGCCATGCTCTGCTGGGCACGGGATAGCTTCTCCGCGGCGGAGCTGAGTTGGGTGCTCGCCTCCACCTCGGTCTGCTTTGATCTCTCGGTGTTTGAGATCTTTGTCCCCCTGAGCTGGGGGGGCTGCGTGGTGCTGGCGGAGAGTGCGCTGGAGCTGCCGCAGCTGGCGCTGGCGGGGCAGGTGACCCTGATCAACACCGTGCCCTCGGCCATTGCCGAGCTGCTGCGTATCGATGGTATCCCCGCTGGGGTGCGTACCATCAATCTGGCCGGTGAGCCGTTGAAGGGGGCGCTAGTGCAGGCGCTCTATCGCCACACCGGGGTGGAGCGGGTGCTCAACCTGTATGGGCCGAGCGAGGACACGACCTACAGCACCTGGGCCGTCATCCCGCGTGACGATAGCGCGGCGCCCACCATCGGTCGCCCCATCGCCAATACCCGCGCCTATGTGCTCTCGCCGCAGTTGCAGCCGGTCCCCATCGGCACCCCGGGCGAACTCTATCTGGCCGGGGCGGGCCTCTCCCGTGGTTACTGGCAGCGGCCGGATCTCAGTGCGGAGCGGTTTCTGCCGGACCCCTTCGTCACCGATCCCGCCGCCCGCATGTATCGCACCGGCGATTTTGTCCGCTACCTGGCCAACGGCGAGCTGCTCTATCTCGGGCGGGCCGACAATCAGGTCAAGCTGCGTGGGTTCCGTATCGAGTTGGGCGAGGTGGAGGAGGTGCTCTCCCGCTTCCCCGCGGTACAGGAGGTGGCGGCGTTGGTCCACAGCGACCATCAGGGGGCCAAGTTGGTCGCCTACCTCGCCGCCAAGCCGGGGAGCGACGCGCCGGTGCTGGCGGAGTTGCGCGAGTTTGCCCGTGCCCAGCTCCCCTACTTCATGGTTCCCACCGACCTCATCCTGCTGCCCCAGATGCCCCACACCCCCAACGGCAAGATTGATCGCGCCGCCCTGCCGGCCCCGGCGGTCGCCACTGCCCCACTGGCGGTGGCGGCGGGGAGTGCCCCCAGTGGGGCGCTGGAGCGGGTGGTGGCGGGGATCTGGGAGGAGGTGTTGGAGCGCTCCCCCATCGCCAGCGATGACAACTTTTTTGAGATCGGCGGCCACTCGTTGTTGGCGGCCAAGGTGAGCCACCGGCTCAATCAGATCCTCGGGACCCAGCTGGGGGCGGGGCTGCTATTCGAGTATCCCACCATCGCCGCCCTGGCCCGCGCCATCGACGCCATCCAGTCCGGGACGGTGCCCCACGGCGCAGGGGCGGCGGCGCTGGACCTCTGGGCGGAGGCGGAGCTGGATCCGGCGCTTGTCCCGCCCAGCGGCGGTCAACCGGCCAGCTTGGACGGCGCCCGCTCCGTGCTGCTCTCCGGCGCCACCGGTTTCATCGGCGGCTATCTGCTGTGGGAGTTGCTGCGCCACTCCAGCGCCGTGATCCACTGCCTGGTGCGGGCCGCCGACGAGGCGCAGGCGCTGGAGCGTATCGCGCTGTCGCTCCAGCGTCATGGGGTTGAGTTAACGGCCGCCCAGCAGGCCCGTATCCGGCCGCTGTTGGGGGATCTGGTGGCGCCGCATTTCGGTCTGTCGGAGGCGGTCTATGGGGCGCTGGCCGAAGAGGTGGATCTGCTGTTTCACAGCGCCGCGGCCCTCAACCTCGCTTACCCCTATCCGCTGCTCAAACCGACCAATGTGGATGGCACCACTGAGTTTATCCGCTTCGCCTGCACGGGGCGGATCAAACCGCTGCACTACCTCTCCACCATCTCGGTATTCGACGGCAGCGGCTACTTTGACGGCCGGGTAATCCGCGAGACGGACGAGCCCGATGAGATCACTGGCCTCGACCATGGCTACGCCCAGAGTAAGTGGGTCGCCGAGCGCCGGGTGAAGGCGGCGGCGCAGCGCGGGCTGCCGGTCACCATCCATCGCCTCGGTTCGGTGATCGGCGCCAGTGATACCGGCATCTGGCACGCCGACGACATCATGCACCAGATGCTGGCCGCCGCCGTCGAGCTAGAGCAGTGGATCGATATCGATCTGGCCACCTATCTCGCGCCGGTGGACTACGTGGCGCGCTCTATTGTCGAGCTGGCGCGCCACCCCTCCGCCTTTGGCCAGACCTTCCATCTCATCGCCTCCAATGTGGTCCGTTCCGGGGAGGTGCGGGACTGGTTGCACGGCTGCGGTATCGACCTCGCGCCGGTCTCCTCCGCCGAGTGGCAGGGGAGCTTTGCCCGCCGCTTGGCCGAGGGGGGGGCCCCGCCACCCCGCTGGAGCGGGCTGCTGCCGCTGCTCGAACACCTCTTCTCCGAGGAGCAGTTGGCGAAGCTGCTGGATCGGCACGCCCGCAGCCCGCGCTTCGATTGCAGTGGGGCGGAGCGTGCGTTGCGCGCCGCCGCCATTGCCACCCCGGCGGTGGATGGGGCGTTGATGCGGCGCTTCCTCGCCACTCGCGGCAACTTTACCGCCCCCGCTGACCTGGCGGCGGTGGAGTGAACTGCGGTCCGCAAAGGAGATAGCATGACCCTGACCCAAGCTGAGATCGCCCACTGGTTCCATATCCCGCAGCCCCGCGAGCGCCCGCTGCTGCGGCTCTACACCTTTCCTTTTGCCGGTGGCACCGGCACCGCCTACCACGCCTGGGCCAAGCTGTTACCGCCCTCTATCGAGCTGTGCGCAGTGATGTTGCCGGGGCGCTTGGGGCGGCTGGAGGAGACCCCCTATAACCGCATGGCGCCGCTGGTGGCGGAGCTGGCCCGTCTTATCGCCCGGCGCGACCCAACGCCGTTCCTGCTCTTTGGCCACAGCATGGGGGCGGTGCTGGCCTACGAGGTGAGCCACCGGCTGTGGCAGCAGTTTGGCCGCCTGCCGCTGCATCTCATCGCCTCCGGCCACCGCGCCCCGCAGCTGCCCAATCGGCGCGCCGAGATCTATCGCCTGCCGCAGGCGCAGTTCATAGAGGAGCTGCGGCAGTTCAACGGTACCCCACCGCAGCTGCTGGCGGATCAGGACTTGATGGACCTACTGCTGCCGGCGCTGCGCGCCGATTTCGAGATGTTGGGCACCTTGCCCTATGTCGAACGGGCCCCCCTGCCGCTACCGATCACCGCATTTGGTGGACGTGAAGATGGAGAGGCGAGCCTGGCAGAGATCGAGGCGTGGTCGATCCACACCGGTGAGCAGTTCAACTGGGAGCAGTTTGACGGGGGGCACTTTTTTGTCCATGAGCGCCGCGGTGAGGTGGTCGCCCGGGTGGGCGCCATCTGCATCGCCGCCACGGCAGCGCTGCCGCTCGCCCAGGGTGTCGGCTGAGAGAGCGCCCAGGGTGACCTGGGCAGGGAGCTGGTCTATGCAGCAAAGGAGAGATGGCAATGGGCATTGAGGCGCAGAGCAGCAGCCTGGTGGAGCTGCTTCAACGGCGGGCGCAGGCAGCGCCGGAGGGGCTCGCCTATGAGATGTTACGCGGTGAGGGGGAGGTGGAACAGCGCCTCACCTTTGCGGCGTTGGATAGGCAGGCTCAGGGGATTGCGGCGGCGCTGCTGGAGCGCGCCCGGCCGGGGGATCGGGCGCTGCTGCTCTACCACAACGGGGTGGAGTTTCTCGCCGCCTTCTTCGGTTGCCTCTATGCCGGGGTGATCGGCGTGCCGCTCTATCCGCCGCGCCTCAATAAGCACCTGAGCCGCCTGACGGCGGTCGCCCGCGACTGCGCGCCGCGGCTGATCTTGGCCTGTAGCGGCAACCAGCGACACATGGAGTCGCTGCTGGCGACGCTGCCCCCCGCGGACCGTCCCAGCCTGCTGGAGGCCGATACCATCGCGCCGGCCGCGGCGGGTGAGGTGTGGCGCGGGAGCGCCCACGAGCTGGCCTTTTTGCAGTACACCTCGGGCTCCACTGGCATCCCCAAGGGGGTGATGGTGAGCCACGCCAATCTGCTGCACAACCTCGGCCATATGCAGCGCGGTTTCCGTTACGACGCCCACTCCCACATGGTGAGCTGGCTGCCGGTGCACCACGACCTCGGCCTCATCTTCGGTGTCCTGCTGCCGCTGTATGGGGGCTTCCCCGCCACCCTGTTGCTACCGGCCGCCTTTGTCCAGCGCCCCTATCGTTGGTTGAAGGCGATCAGCGATAGCCGCGCCACCACCACCGGGGCACCCAACTTCGCCTTTGAGCTGTGTGTCGATGCGATTGGCGAGGAGGAGCGGCGCAGCCTCGATCTCTCTAGCCTGCGTCAGGTGTTGAATGCGGCGGAGCCGGTGCGTGCCAGCACCCTGCAACGCTTTGCCCACCACTTTGCCGACTGCGGTTTCCGCGCGGAGAGCTTCAATCCCTGCTACGGCATGGCCGAGGCGACGCTGCTTATCTCCATGCACCAGGGGCCCGATCGGTTGACCATCGATGAGGTGGCGAGTGCCGCCTTGGAGCGCGGTCAGGTGCAGCCGGTGGCCGCGGGGGAGGAGGGGCGCCCCTTTGTCGGCTGTGGCAGCGGTTTTGCCGATCAAGCGATCCGCATCGTCGATCCACAGACGCTGCAACCCCTCCCGGACCAGCAGATCGGCGAGCTATGGGTGCGCGGGCCGAGCGTCTGCCGCGGCTATTGGGGACGGGAGGAGGCGACCGCCGAGGCGTTTGGCGGTGCGCTGGCGGGGGCGGCGGCGGGTGCCCCCTTTCTGCGCACCGGGGACCTCGCCTATGTGCGGGAGGGACAGGTCTTCATCGCCGGTCGGCTGAAGGATCTCATCATTGTGCGCGGCAACAACCACTACCCGCAGGATATCGAGTACACGGTGCAGGATTGTTGGCAGGGGTTCCACTCCCAGCGGGGGGCGGCCTTTGCCATCGAGCGCGATGGTGAGGAGCGGCTGGTGGTGGTGCAGGAGGTGGCGCGGGTATTCCGCGACAAGATCGATCCAGAGCAGATAGGTCGGCAGGTGGGCAATGCCATCGCCCAGGCGCATGAGTTGAAACTAGATCGGCTAGTGGTGGTACGGCCTGCCTCCATCCCGCTCACCAGCAGCGGCAAGATCCAGCGGCGACTGACCAAACAGCTGTGGTTGGCCGATGAGCTGGAGGTGATCGCCCAGTGGGGCGCCAAACCCGAGCCGGCCTTGGCGGCCACACCCCGTAGTCCGGCCCAGGGGGAGCTGTTCCGCAAGGAGCTGAAGGCGTGGTTGCGGGAGGAGTTGGCGGCGCAGTTCGCGGTGCCGCTGGAGGCGGTGCCGCTGAACGAGCCCTACGCCTACCTCGGCTTCGACTCCCTCATCGCCACCGCCGTCGCCAGCAAACTGGGCCGCTTCATCGGCCATGAGGTAGAGGCCAACTGCTTCTTCGACTACCCCACCCTGGAGGCGCTCAGCGGCTGGCTGGTGGTCGAGTATGGTGCCGATGGCGCGGGTCTCCCTCCACCGGTGCCGGCCAAGCGAGGGGGGCGGGGTCTCGATCTGGACGCCATCGAACAGATGAGCGATGAAGAGGCCGAACTCCTGTTGCGGGAGTTGTGAGATGGCACTGGCCCAGTTATGGCGCGGGGCGGCCACCACGCGGCGGGTGGGCGAGGCCTATTTCATGGCGCTCTCCGCGCTGGGGGTGGGCAGCGACATCGTGGTGACCTGCGAGTTGCAGCGGCCACTGGCGGTAAGCCGCGCCATCGCGGCGTTTGGCGAGCTGCTGGAGCAGTGGCCAGCGCTGCGTTATCGCCGGGTGCGGCGAGGGACGGAGTGGCACTGGCGGCCACCCCAGGATGGGGCGTGGCGGCTGGCCTGGCAGCAGCTCAGTGACGCCCTGGCCAGGGGGGAGTCCCCCACCGCCGCGGACGGCGGCGATCAGCTGCCGTTGCGCCTCTCCGCCTGTAGCGAGGTCCGCCTGGTGTTTCGGCTGGACCACACCTTTGGCAATGGGCGCGCCGCGTTGGTGTGGATCGAACGCTACTTCCAACGGCTCTCCGCGGCGTCAACGGGGCCTGCCGAGGCCCCCTCCGGTCGGCGTCAGCGGTTGCAGGCCGGCGGGCCGTTGGCCCTCTTCCCGGCGCTACGCTACCTCTCCCGCCACCTGCGGCTGCGGCAGCGGCTGACGGCGACCGGTACGGACCTGCGGCAACCGCTCATGGGCGAGGCAACTGATGCGGCGCCAGGGTATTGGGAGGGGCGCTTTGTCTGGTCTCAGCAGGAGCTACAGCAGCGGCTACTACGCCACGCCGGGGCGGCGGAGAGCTTCTCCCAGGTGCTCACGCGGCGCCTGGTGGAGCACACCTTGGCGTCGTGTCAGGAGCTGCGGGGGCTAGGGATCGATGTGGTGGCCGATATGCATGACACCTACCGCATCCCGCCGCCTGGCATCGGCAACTTTACGGTGTCGCTGCTGGCCTATGTGGATCGCGCGGCGCCCATCGAGGGGCAGATCGGCGCGCTATTTGGTCACCTGCAAGCCGGCCTGCCGAGGGGGATCGGCCAGCTCATGCGCCTCCTCTCGCCCACCTTGCCCCGCTTAGCGGGGCGTCTGCGCGGCGATCTGGCACGCGCCATGGGCGGGGCGGGGGTGCCGATGCTGGACAACCTCTATACCGTCTCCAGCGTGGGCCGCATCGAGGCGGGGTCACTGCGGCAGTGGGCCCGTACCCTCTCGCTACGCACCTATACCCACGCCATCTATGTCTCCGCTACCACCATCAACGGGGCGACCGCCTTTGAGGTGACCTATCCCGTCCAGCTCTTCGACTCGACGCGGGTGGAGGCGGTGATCCGCGGCTTCTTCGAGCCGGCGGCGGCGCCTCAGGAGTGCTTGCCCACGACGAAATAGTGCCCCTCAATGACACCGTTCATCGAGGGCAGGTCATCGACATTGCCCGTTAGACTCTTGCCATCGACATCCCACTGCCAGTGCCTGCGCCACCACTCTGGGGTCTCTGGGTCGTGGCAGCGGATGGCGGCCTGCTCATCTACCACGCCGGCGCGGAGGCTGGGGCCAAACGCCTTGCACCAGTAGAGCGCACTATTCCACCAGTGGATATCGGGCATGGCCGTGGCGCCTTGCTTGGTTGGCAGAAGCCAGATCCGGAGGGTGCCATCGTGCTTTCTGTAGAGCACCAGATCTTGCCCCGCTTGCCTTGGACCGGCGCCTGATGGCTGCCAGACCTCCCGTTGCCACTGGCCGGCCGGCAGGGCCGAAAGATCAATCCGCAGTAAGGTGGCATTGACCCGCTGGCTAGGCTGGAGGGCGGCGATGAAGGGCTGGGCCGCCAGGCCTACGCCTAGGCCGGTGAGCAGCAGGAGGGCGGTGCGGTAGAGAGTTCTGCGGTCCATGGGAGAGCCTCCTGGGGTGAGAGGGAAGCGTTACTCGGGTGGGGCGATGGCGGCGATATCCTCCAGGTCCACCGGGCGTCCCAGGCGGCGCTTGTAGGCGATGAGATCAGCGCGCTCCATCAGCGGCACCTCGATGCCCAGGAGGGGCCGATATTGGCAGCGGGCAAAGTCCAACTCCAGGGCGACCCAACGCCCCACGGCGGTGTCCCAGATGCGGGCGTTGGCAGCGTTGCCAATCTCGATCTTGGTCGCCTGATAGCGGAACTGGACATACTCCAGATCCCACCCCTCCGCCGCCTCGCAGTAGTGTTGGGCTGGCTTGGATAGGTATTGCGCTCCCAGGGCCACCGCCTGTGCGAAGTGGTCGCCCGGTACAAAGAGATCGATGTCGTGCAGCGGTCGGCGCGAGCCGTAACCGATGGCGGCCAGACCACCGCAGATGAGAAAGGGGATCCGCTGCCCCTGGAGTAGCCCCGCAATCCATCTAAGTGCCGCTTCTGGCATGGTCGCTCCGCCATCGCTGCCTCTGTCCGAGGGGCGCCCTCTCCGCTCATTCCAGGTCCACAACGGCGCCCCACCACTCTGCCGGGAGCATAGCGGAAGTGGGTGCGGCCCACCAAGCTGGCCTATCCAAGGGGGAGCCCTCTGGCCATGGTGCGACCGTTCTGTGGTGGTTTTCCTAGGTAAAAGGGGCACCGCAGGGATTTTTTTTCGCCCATTCAAACGCTGGGCTGGGCGGCTTGGGCGCCGCCCTCCTCGCCCTCCTTACCCGCCGCTGGCAGGCGAGTGTTTTGGGGGGAGTGGGATTGAATACAGTCCATCCGCTGGGCGGGCGGTTGTGGCTCGATCTGGTTCGAACGCGCTGCATTGGTGGGGATATTGCCAACAATTCGGCGTGTGGCGCGGGGAATTGCTGCCGCCATTTGGCGGCGCTGGCTGTCGCGCTTGGGCGGCCGTGCCAGCCGGCCAATGGGGGGCGTGGGCCGGCCAGGGTTTCACCCGGAGAGGGCGCTTGAGGTGGAAATAGCAGGCTAAAAAAGGGGTGGGAGGGGCTGCCACGGGGAGGTCATGGGGTTGACACCAACGGCTCACGATCTCTAAATTCCTCCCCGCTTGCCGTAGGGCTATTGGGCCACGGTGGGCAGGATATACCTATAAAACAAATTGAATATGGAGGATTGAGGGTAATGAAAGCGCTGAAGATGCTGGCGGGGATGGTGATGGCTTGTGGTGTTTACGCGGCCCCGGCTGCTGCTGCCAACCTGGAGGACATGGTGGGCAAGTGGAACTGGAGTGAGTTCACTGTTGTGGTGACCCAGTGCGACGCCACCGGCGTCTGCGCCGAAGTGGTCGCCGGCCCCAAGAACGTGGGGATGCAGATGATCAAGTCCAAGCTGGAGTCCAAAGATGGCGGCTTTGTTGGCCAGATCGCCCACCCGATGACCGGCGACACCTACAACGCCATGATGAAGTTCACCGACGCCAACACCTGGCACATGGATGGCTGCACGCCGCAGAATGTCTGCGCCAGCGGCGATTTCACCCGCATCCAGTAACACGACGTAGCGGCACTGCCGTCGGCGGGCGTCCCACTCCGGACGCCCGCCGGATTTAAGCGCGAAGGAGCACAGCATGAAGAAGGCACTGCGCTGGCTGGGCGGTCTGCTCGCCGTGTTTGGCATCCTGTTCCTGCTGGGTGATGGTGTGGCCCAGCTGATGGATATGGGGGCCAACATCAACCTCGGGGACGCGAGCAAGTTCGAGTTCATTCTCGTCCGTTTCTGGCAGGTCGGCCTTGGGCTGTTGATTCCGGGGAGCATTCTCTGGTTCGCAACCAAGAAGGCCTAACAGATTGGGAGAAGCGCCAGGCTTCCCAACCCAATTCCAAACCGTACCGGGGCGGTTATCTACCCGGTACGGCCCCTTCCCGCCGCACCGCTGTCGCCTCCTCATCTCCCTCGCCGGTCCCTCAGCCGCGCTCTAGTCCGTTTCTCGCCCTCCCCGTCACCTGCTTGCGGTGAGGTCCCCGTTTGTCCAGCGGGTGGGGGGCGCTGCGCTGCTTGGTTAGAGTTTATGTGAGTGTCGTCACAATTGTGGCGTGGTAGGGTACAGCCGCCTTTTTTTGCACCAGGGGCGGTATCACTCCCCCACCGCCGGGGTGCCTCCCTGGGAGCAACTAACAACAACCGTCTGAACCACAAGGGGATGAAATATGTTGCTTCGTATGCTGGCCAGCACCCTGGCGCTGGTCTCGCTGTTGGCCTCCGCCCAGGTCTCTGCCGCTGTGCCCATCACCACCACCACCAGTGACGGCACTGTCCCGGGTACCACCATCAACTACACCATCAGCGCCAGCGGGACCGCACGGGAGATCTTCTCCCCTGGCGCCACCGATGCCGATACCTGGTCTTGGAGCAACGGCTTTCCGGAGTTTGTGGGGGTCAACACGCAAACCTTGACGGTCAGCTTCAGCGAGCCGGTCCCCATCAACCGGCTGGTGCTGGGGGTCAACAGCTTCAGCTCCTCCACCTTTACCCTCACCCTCAGTGGCGGCACGGCGGCCACCACCGACTTTGACCTGGCGGACGGCATCGCCACCTTCGGCGGCACGGCCACCTATGACGGCGCCTCGGGCACCTTCAACGCCCCCGGTACCAACCGCACCTTGATGATCGGCAGCACCTCCGCCGCCACCATCACCAGCTTCACCCTGAGCGGTAATAACGGCGCTGACGGCTACACCCTCTTCTTCGGCACCACCGACTCCGCCCCAGTCACCGCAGTGCCCGGCCCGGTTGGCCTGCCGCTGGCACTGCTCGCCATGGTGATGGCGGGGGGTGGCTACAGCGCCCTGCGCAAGGGCAAGCGTAACCAGGGCTAACGCCCTCTGGTAGGCGCATCACAGCGGCCTCCCCCAGCCTTGGGGGAGGCCGCCGCCCCACAGTCAGTAGCGGCCATCGAACAGAAAAAAACCGCATTGTCGGTTGGGTTAGCGCAGCGTCACCCGACGATCCCCACCCCGGCACCACCGTTACAAACGCAGCAGTGGAATCCCCATCTCTGGCAAAACCAACAGTCCCAGTGGAATGTGGTTGTGCCCCTGCGGGGGATTGTCGGGTTACGCTGCGCTAACGCCGACCTACATCGGATAGCGTCCACTTCGAGGGGCTTGCCTGAATAACCCATCCCGGAGGAGGTCCCACTCCGGCGATGATGAGGGTAGGTTGGGTTAGCGGAGCGTCACCCAACCATCCCCACCCCGGCACCCGCTGTAGTGGATTCCCGCTGTGGGTAGGTGGTCCACGTGTGGCGGCGCTAAACCGAGATAAATAGCGCCAGTGTGATGACGCCTAGCAGAACGCTGACGATGATGGCACCGGTGATTGCCGCTGCCAGCCAAGGGGGGGCTGCCTCTTGGCAGCTGCGGCCATGGGTGGGTTGGTGGGGGAGTCGGCTGCCTAGATAGGTCAGTAGCAGATCGACATGGCGATCTCCCTTGATGCCATCCCCCACGATAAAGCAGCGGCCATCTTGGGTGTGGAGGCGGATGGCATATTCGATCTCCGAGTGGGCCCCTTGATCCGTTTGGGTGCTAATCCGCTTGTCGAAGCCGTAGATATCGCGGGTGCTCAGGGTTCGGCTGAAGCGCTTCTGGAAGAAGTGGCGGGTGATGGTGAGCTGGTCTCCCGTCAGCTCCACTTGCAGCCGATTGACCAGGTAGTAGAGCCCCCCCAAGAGCATGGCGCTGCCGGCAAACGCCAGGCCAAGGAATAGCACCAGCTTGGTCAGCAGCGCGAAGAGCGGTGGCTGGTCAGGGCCAAAGCTCTGATACAGGACATAGAGCATGAAGAGGGAGCCGGCATCGGCGGCGGCGCCGAAGGCGAGTAGTAGTTGACCGAAGGAGCGCTCTCTTCCCGGGGGGTAGTCGATGGTGAAGCCGTTGGCGCGCTCCTCCACCCGCGCTATCTCCGCTGGCAGCGTCGCAATCTCGGCCCGGGTAGGGGCGGTCTCGGGCGATGCCGGCGGCTCTGTATCGCGCGCTGTCTCGTTGCCGAGCCGGAAGACGGGGATGGTAAATGACTCGTCGAATCCCACGGCGGGGACCTGCACCCGCACCATCCAGACGATGGCCACCTTGAGATTGCGGCTCTCCTCCACATGCTGGAGGGAGGCGTCGGGTTGATCGGCATCGACTAAGGCGTTGAAGCGGACCTCGCTGCCGAGGTGGGCGGGGGTGACGTGGGCCTCTGCCTGGCGGCGCCAGAGCACCTGCTGGGCCGAACTCTGCCCTCGGGTATCACGGATGCAGTTGAGATCCACGCTGGCCTGGCTGCCCGCTGGCAGGCGGTAGGGGAGGCTGATTCTGCCGGCCACTTGGCCCCCAATCCGTCCTGGGTAGGGTTCAAGGGTGAGGCGGAGTTGGCGGTTTTTTTGCCACTTGAACCAGGCCTTGAGGACCAGCGGGAGCTGGATCACCACCAACAGGAGTAGAAAAAGTAGTAGTAGATAGCCGTCGAAGTGGTGGAACCCCTCCTGTAGCACCCGCTGCACGCTGGTACTGATCTCACTCCGCTTGAACAGCACCAACGGGATGATGATGAGCCCGGAGATGAGCAGACTGGCGATCTGGGCGTAGAGGTTTAAATCGACGTTGTTGGCGCGGATCTGGCCATTTTTCCAGGCCTGGCGCGCCAGCCAAGGGGCAGCGGTTGTCATTATATTTTACCCAGGGGCTGTCGGATGGAGCGGTTCAGTCTACCGCACTAGGTAGTGACCTCTGTCGCTCATGCCCACGCGCTGGGTATCCGCGGAGGAGGGGCTATGTGCCCCTCCCGGCCGCTGTCGCCACCACCGCATCTTGGTGAGGTGGTGTGGTCTGGATGTAACTGTAATAGAGGGGCGCTGGCGCCCTCCTACGGCACTACCTCAACCACGGGCTGCCAGTTAAACATCCCATCAAAATCCGTGCAGCCGAGCATGGCGGGCGAGGCGTCATCGACATAGATCTGATACGCCGCATTGGTCGGATAGGAGAGGTATTCGCTACACCAGACACTCTGGCCGGTACCGATGACCACCTTGGCGCCGGGCTTGAGGGTGCAGCGGGTCAGCTTGTCGAGGGGGGAGAACTGGTAGCAGATCTCATAGTTGTTGCGGTACTGGGCGACCTCGCCGGTCGGTTTGTGGAAGGCCCACCACTTACCCAAGCGGCTGTAAGGGTTGGTGCTGTTCCAGGCGCGAAAGAGGGTGACCGTCGCGGTGGCTTGATAGACCTGGCCTTGGCACAACCCCCCTTTATCCGGGGCCCCCAGCGCCTTAGTCAGCAGCGTCTCATCCTGGACCGGCTGGAGCAGGCCACGGTACTCCGCGGGGAGGGTGGTGGTGCCGCTACAGGTCGCCCCGGCGCTACTGGCGGCAACGGGGGGCGATGTCGTTGCGGGCTGGGTGGCTGAATCCTGCACGGGCAGGTGGGTACAGCCGCCGAGCGTGAGGAGGGCGAGGATTGCCCAGTGGCGTGGGCGCAGTTGCCGGCCACAGTGCTGCGGCCAAGAGGTGGCTAGTCTATTCATGACTCATCCCTGTGTAGTGGGCCGGGGCCCTATTCATCCATGGGTACGATACGGCTCTCCGCGATGATAGCGTCTCTAGCGGGATCTGCAATCAGAACGCCTGGGGGGGCGCCGGCGTCTCGCTAAATGGGTGCCGCTCAGCCCTCCGCCTCCTCCGGCAGGCTGCGCTGGAGCTTGCCGTTGAAGGCAAAACCGGCGCCGTAGATGGTGCGCAGGGGGTCGCCATGGGCCTTGAGTTTGCGGCGGAGGCGGTGGACCAGAGCATCGATGGAGGCACCGGCATTCTGTTCCAGCATCAGGTCGCGGGAGATCTGCTGTTGGGGCGACTCTATCAAGGCATTCATGAAGAGCAGCTCGCGGTGGGTGAGGGGGATGACCACGCCATCAGGGGTGGTGAGTTCGCGGCGCGAGTAGGCCAGCTGCCAGCTGTTGGGGGTAGTCGTAGGCGCGGGATTGAGGCGGCGCCAGACGGCGCTGACCACCGCCGCCACTTCGGCCAGGGGCACCGGCTTGACCAGATAGACATGGGCGCCGCTCTCCCAGCCGGCGAGACGCTCTTCCAGCTGGTCACGGGCGGTCAGGATGACCAGACCGAGCTGTGGGCGGCCGGCGAGCCGGCGGGCGATGGTGAGGCCATCCTCGCCGGGCAGGCCGAGGTCCAGGATCACCACGTCACACGGGGTGGTGGCAAGGTGCTGATCGAGGCCGCGGCCATCCTCCAGCCCGCAGGCGTGGATACCGGCCGAATTGAGGTAGAAGACCAGGTCCTCCCGCAGGCGCGGATTGTCCTCCACCACCAGACAGTGGAATGCACTGCTGTTCATTGCGCCTCCTGCGGCACGATGAGGGTGAAACGGCTGCCTTGGCCAGGGCTCGATTCTACCCGTACTGAACCGCCATGGGCCTCCAGGATGCGGCGTACCAGGTAGAGACCGAGACCGGCCCCGGTGGCGCCGATGCCGCGCCCGCGCCAGTAGCGGTCGAAGGCGCGTGAGAGGGTCTCATCATCCATCCCGATGCCCTGATCCCCCACCGCGATGGTGACCCCCTCCTGCTCGGCCTGTAGCTCGATGCTGACCTCGCTCCCCGTTGGGGCGTATTTGAGGGCGTTGTCGATGAGGTTGGCGAGGGCCACCCGCAGATACTCCGGGTCACCCCACACCAGGGGCAGCGGGCCTTTGATCTCCAACAGTAGGGCGTGGCTGTGGCGGCCGCGGAAGGTCTCCTGCACCGCACGGGCGAGCTGGGCGAGGTCCAGTGGGCGGCGCACCAGGTGGACCTGCTCCAGGCCTTGGCGGTCCCGGGCCAGGGAGTGTTCCACCAGTTGGTTGAGCCGCTCGACGGCGCCGTGGATGGTGTCGTAGCGCGGGCCGGTGGCCTGGCATCTGCCGTCATCCAGCTGCTCCAGCACGGAGGTGGCTGACTCGATCTCGGCGAGCGGGGTCTTGATCTCATGGAACAGCATGGCCACAAAGTCGGCCTGCTCGCGCCGGGCCGCCCGCTCCCGCTGGGCCAGCTCCGCCGCCTGTTGGGCGGCCCGCTCGCTGGTGGTCTGGGCCTGTTTGATCTCCAGTACTCGGATGGCGACGGCGAAGTGGAGGGTGAGCACGGTGGCCACCGAGGCGAGCTGACTGCCGTAGAGATCCGCCGTCAGGCTGGTGTGGATACCGAGGCCGGAGAGGGCGGTGAGAGCGAGGCCGGTGACCTGTAGCAGGATGGTCACCAGCAGTAGGCCGCCGAGGGGGCGGCGCTGGCGGAGGTGGTTGATGGCGGCGATGATGCCCGCCAGATTCAGCAGCAGGACGATGAGGCTAAGTATCTCCCCCAGCCGGGCGAAGTAGCCGGTGAAGACGCTGAGGGCAATGGCGGTGGCGATGGCGCCCAACCCCCAGCAGAGGCGGGCGAGCCGTGGGTAGAAGCGGGGCATATCGAACACCCGTACCTGCACCAGGGAGATGCTGGCCACTGTCAGCGTCAGGGCCAGGCGCAGGATATCCCGCACCAGCAGGGGGTGGTCCGGCAGTAGGTATTGGAACAGCAGACCGTCGTAGGAGAAGAAGAAGAACCAGCGCAGGGCGAGATAGAAGCTGAACTCGGCAAAGAGCAGCTCGCGCAGGGTGGCGAAGTGGAGCAGGTTGATGGCGAGGAGCACCGTGATGGTGCCGAAGTAGAGGCCGAACAGCATCCCCTCGCGCACCAGCAGCCGCTGGTGCGCCGCCGGGGTGTGGAGGGAGAGATAGGCGTTGAAGTTGCCGTCGTGGCGCAGGCGGAGATAGAGGGTGTAGGGCTCTCCCAGCGGCAGCTCCAGCGGAAAGACCACCGCCCGGTCATCGATAGCGCGCTGATTGAAGGGGCGCATATCGCCGCCGCTGAGCTGCCGCCAGCCGGTGGCGCTGGGGAGGTAGAGTTCGGCGCTGTCCAGATAGGTGGGGAGGATGCGCAGCCGCCACTCGGTGGTGTCGGTCGCCGTGACACTGAAGCGTAGCCAGGTGGTCCGGCCGGGCCCAAAGCCCGCGACTAAATGGCCCGAGAGCGGTTGAAAGGGGCCAGCCAGCCCCCTGGCCACCTGCTCAATCCCCAGGTTGCCTGCGTCCCCCTCCAGTCGCTCCAGGTGGCCGGCCAGCTCTACGGAGGTGCTCTGGCCTTCGAGGTACAGGTTGGCCATGGCCGGCACGCCCCAGAGGAGCAGCAGCAGGAGACCCAGAAGGCGGCCCCAGCGGCGGCCGGTGGGTTGGCTTGGGTTGTGGCGCGCAGGGGGACGCAGGGGGGTGGGGATCATAGGGGTAAGGCTTACTCTACGCCATGGACCTTGGCCAATCCTGACAACATCTTTCCTCCCCTCTCATGGTGGGGTCTATCTACCCCAGGCCAGTGGCGGTAGGTGCAGGTGCTCGCCCACCTGCTCCGCGCTTGGCGGGGAGGGGAAGTGGGGCACCACCCCCAGCAGCGGGGCCGGCAGGCGGGCCCGCAGGGTGGCGATATTCTCTGCCTCCAGCGCCATGCTGGGCCCCACGCTGTTGGCCACCCAGCCGGCCAGCGATAGTCCCATGGCGCGGATGCTGGCGGCGCTTAGGAGGGCGTGGTTGATGCAGCCGAGCCGCAGCCCCACCACCAGCACCACCGGTAGCCCGAGGGCGACCGCGAGATCGGCCAGCGACTCCTGTTCGTTTATGGGGACTAGAAACCCACCCGCCCCCTCCACCACAACGGTGAGCCCCTGCCGCTCCAGGGCCTGCACCGCTGCCACCAGCGGCCGCAGGGCGATGCTCTGGCCGGCGCGGGCAGCGGCCAGGTGGGGGGCGACCGGCTCCGCCAGGGCGTAGGGGTTCACCTGCTCGTAGGGGAGTGCCTGTGAGGCGGCCGCCTGGAGGGCGAGGGCATCGTCGTTGCGGGGCCCGGCCGGGGTGGTGTGGCAGCCGGCGGCGACCGGTTTGACCCCCGCCACCGCTATCCCGCGGCCTTTGAATTGCGCCATCAACCCCAGGCTGATGGCGGTCTTGCCGACCTCGGTGTCGGTGCCGGTGATGAAGAGGCCTGCCATCACCCCCTCCGGCGCGGTAGTAGGGGTTGCCAACCCGCTCCTGGCGCCTGGGCAGCGGGTGCCTGGACGGCGGGTTCGGTACCGAAGGCGTGGCCGTAGACCACCTCATAGGTGGCCGGGATCCGCCCGCTGGCGGTGCGCTGCTGCTCATAGGCGGCCAGCATCGCCTTCAAGCGGCCCTTGCCGGTGAGTCCGGCGGGGCGCTCGGTGTTGATGTTGTGGGCACCGATCCCCTTCAGGTCGCGCATCAGGCCCGCCACCTCTTGGTAGGTCACCACCAGCCGCTCGGTGTCGAGCACCGGGTCGGCCAGGCGGGCGCGTATCAGGGCGTCCCCGACCTCGTGCATATCGATGAACTGATTGACGTGGACCGCCGGATCGGCAGCCGCCCAGGCGCCGCGTAGCTCCTTGAGGGTGTCCGGGCCGAGGGTGGCGAACTGTAGCAGGCCACCGGGACGCAGCACCCGGGCGAGGCCGCGGTAGAGGGGATCGAGGCCATTGCACCACTGCAAGGTGAGGCTGGAGAAGATGAGATCGAAGCTGCCGGCGGCAAACGGCAGCTGTTCGGCATCGGCGGCGATAAAGGCGTGGCCGCGGCGCCAGCGCTGCCAGCCGGAGAGGCGGGCGCGGGCGCGGTGCAGCATGGCTGGGGCGAGATCGATGGCGATGATGGTCGCCTGCGGATAGCGGGCGGCGAGGGCGGCGGTGCAGTAGCCGGTACCGGCGCCGACGTCGAGGATGCGTTGCGGTGTCAGGCGCACCAGCTCCAGCCGCTCCAGCAGCTGGTCGGCCACCTCCCGCTGGAGGGCGGCGCAGGCGTCGTAGGTGGCGGCGGCGCGCTCAAACGCCTCCCGCACCCGTCGCTTGTCGTAGGTGTCAGGCATGGCAGCGGGGATCTCGCTGGGGTGGAGGGCGGCTATTATCCTGGAATCTGACACCGATCGACACGGCCGCGCCGACAGCGCTTCAAGCCGTGCGGGGGTGGAGCAGGTCCTGGGGCAGGGTCACGGTGGCGCAGAGCCCCCCCTCCGGCCGATTGGCAAACTGGAGCTGGGCGTCGTGCAGCTCGGCGATACGGCGGGCGATGGAGAGGCCGAGCCCGGCCCCCTCGATGGTGGGGTTGAGGCGGTGGAAGCGGGCACCGATGCGGGCCAGCTCCTCCTCCGGTACCCCGGGGCCGCCGTCACAGACGGTGCAGCAGATGAGATGTTCGGTGGCGCTGATGGTGACGGTGATCTCGCCGCCGGCTGGGGTGTAGCGCACGGCGTTGTCGATCAGGTTGCGCAGTAGCGCCCCCAGCAGCTCCGGCCGCCCCACCACCGGCGCGGCGCCGTCGCGCAGGAGGGATAGCTCCTGCCCCTTGGCGATCGCCATCACCCCTACCTCGGCACACACCTCCTCCGCCAGCCGCCCCAGGTCGGTCGGGACCAGGGTAACGCGGGTGCCCGCCCCCTCCAGCCGCGCCAGGGTGAGCAGCTGGCCCACCAGGTGCTCCAGCCGGTGGCCGCCATGCAGCACCCGCTTGAGCCCCTGGCGCAACGCCTCCGGTTCCCCCGCCAGGAGCGCCGACTCCGCCTGGGCGCGGAGCGCCGCCAAGGGGGTGCGTAGCTCGTGGGCGGCGTCGGCGGTGAAGCGGCGCTCGTTGTCGAAGGCGGTGGCCAGCCGTACCAGCAGGCGGTTGATCCGCTCCGCCAGCGGCAGCAGCTCCCGCGGCAGCTGGGTGGTGGCCAGGGGGCGCAGGTGATCGGCGGAGCGGCTATCCACCTCCTTGGCCAGGTTACGCAGCGGGCGCAGGCTGAGGCGCACCAGGATGATGGCTATCAGCGCCAGCAGTGGCAGGCCGAACAGGTAGGGGGCGAGCGACTCGGCCACCACCTCGGAACTCACCTCATCGCGCGCCTTGTCGGTCTCGCCGACCAGCACCTCCAGGCTGCCGCGGGTCTCGCGGAAGAAGCGCATGGTGCGCCCCTCCCAGCTGCCGTAGCTGAAGCCATTGGGCGGGAGGGGGGCGATGAGGAGTTGGGGGGCGTCGATGGAGCGTAGGAGCACCTCTGGGTCGCCGCGTTGCCAGAGCTGGAAGATCAGCTCTGACTGGTAGCGGTGGGCGGGGGTCTTGGGGGGCTGGATCGGGTCGTGGCCGAGTTCGCCATTACGGCCCAGTCCGTAGGCGTCGCCGATGGCGAGCAGGCTCTGGCCGGCTTGGGCGAGCTGGGCGTCGAACAGCTCCTCCGCCTCGTGGCGGGCCACCTCGGCGCTCTGTTTGGCGGCGGTGACGCCAAACAGCGCCACCGCCAGCACCAGCAGCGCCACCAGGCGCCGTTCGAGGGAGCCGGGGATGGGCCTCAACGCCCCTCCTCATCACGCGGGATGAGGTAGCCGATGCCCCGTAAGGTCCTGATGAAGTCACTCCCCAGCTTGCGCCGCAGGTGGTGGATGAACACCTCTACGGTGTTGCTCTCCGCCCCCTCATCCCAGCCATAGAGGGTCTCATCGATACGCGAGCGGGTGACCACGCGGCCGGCGTTCTGCATCAATAGTTCCAGTACCGTCAGCTCCTTGCCCGAGAGGGCCACCTCCTCCCCCTTACGGCGTACACGGCGGGCGGCGAGGTCCAGCTCCACCTCGCCGCAGCGCAGGCAGGGGGAGGCCCAGCCGCCGGCCCGCCGGGCCAGGGCGGTTAGGCGGGCGGCCAGCTCCTCCACCGCCACCGGCTTGACAACATAGTCGTCGGCGCCCGTGGCGAAGCCGGCCAGTTTGTCGTCGATGGCGTCGCGGGCGGTGAGGATCAGCACCGGCACCGGCACTCCCCGCTCCCGCGCCCGGCGCAGCAGCTCCAGGCCGGAGCCGTCCGGTAGGCCGAGGTCGAGCACTACGGCGGCGTAGTCATCGTGGTCGAGCGCCTGGGTGGCGGCGCTAATGCCCTCCACCCAGTCGGCGTGGATACCAAGGCGAGAGAGGCCAAGTCGCAGGCCATCGCCGATTAGGGGGTCGTCTTCTACCAATAGCACGCGCATCGTCGAAGGTTGGGGCAGGGGGTGGGTGGCCGCAGCGGGATGATAGAGCAGACGGTGGGTGTCGGCACGTGGAGGGCTCATAGCGGATTGGCCGATTGGAGTTGTGTGTTGATCAGGGGATCAAACTGCTCGGTGTGACCACTGAAGAGCAGCCACTGCGAGAGTTGGGTAAACACCTTGGCGCGTTGGCGGGCCGCCTCGGCGTTGGGGCCGCAGGGGATCGGCGCAAACGCCTGGTGGGGATCTAGGCACTCGGTGGCCCCCGCACCGCGCAGGGGGAACTCCACCGCTACGCCGTTCTCCACCCAGCCGAGCCGGCCGCTGTGGTAGTAGTCCGCGGCGCTGGGGCCGCCGCCGAGCAGGGAGTGGCCGGTGAAGCTGGGCGGGCGCGGCAGCCCCAAGAGGGCCGCCAGGGTGGGGGCGACATCCCGCTGGGAGGCCACGCTGTTGAGGTGGCGCGGTGGCAGGCCGGGGGCGTGGAGGGCAAACGGGATGAGATAGCGCTCCACCGGCCGCTCCGGGGCGAGTCCGGCGTGGTCGGCCAGGGCGACCACCAGGGTGTCACTGAGCTGGGGGTCGGCGGCCAATTGATCCAGAAAGTGGCCAAAGGCGGCATCGGCAAATTTGAGCGTGCTCAGGTAGCGGTGCAGGCGGTCATCGCCAGGGAAGGCCGGCACCTCATCGGGGGGGAGTTCCGAGCTGTGGGTGGAGTTGGTGTTGACGCCGATAAACAGGGGCTGGTCAGCACTGCGCAGCCGTTGCAGGACGTAGTCGTAGATATCCGGGTCGTGCAGCCCCCAGCTGTGCAGCGGTAGCCGGTGTTGGGGCAGGGTGTCGAGCCCCCAGCTCTCCTCAAAGCCGAGCAGGCGGGCGAAGTCGCCGGTGCCGCTGGTGTTTTCATGGGTCCCCTGGACGAACAGGGTGCGGTAGCCGGCCTGAGTGGCGAGGCGGGGCAGGCAGTTATAGCGGAACTCCTGTAGCTGGGTCTGGGCGACGGTGGCGCCGAGCGGGTTCTGCTCTGAGCAGAAGGTGGCGAACATCCCCTCGGTGGTGCGGTGGCCACCGGCCAACATCGCCTCCACGGAGAGCCCCTGGGACATCCACTGGGCAAAGCGGGGGGTGGTCTCCTGCTCATAGCCGTAGGCGGACATATAGCGGGCCGACCAGCTCTCCAGCAATAGCACCACCACGTGGCGCGGCGCTGGGGTGGGGACCTCGGTGGCGATGGTCGGGCGATAGAGCGGGGCCAGTTGCGCCAGCGCCTCGGGGGTGGGGCGGGTGAGCGGCAGTAGGGGTTTGGCCTGTTTGCCGCTGGCCAGGGCGTGGAGGGCGTTGTAGCCACCATTGAGCGCCAACGCCGCCCGATTGGGCCCCCCCAAAGATTGGGCGTGGAGCGGCTCTAGGGGGATCGACTGCAATCCGCCGCGTACCAAGATCACCCCGAGGATGAGCACGGGTAACAGCGCCAGCTCCGCGCCGAAGCGGCGCGGTGGATCGGCCGGGGGGCGTAGGAGGAGGTGCAGCAAGGCCAAGGCACCGACCAGGAGCAGTAGCTGCACCGCTAGCTCGTGTCCATAGGTGGTGACCAGATCCATCAACAGGGCGCCGCCCGAGTTGGCCCCCTCCCGCAGCTCATAGCCGAGGTGGCGGCCCGCCTCACCGTAGTAGATGAGATCGGCCCCTTGGAGTAGCAGCGCGGCGGTGAGGATGGGGTAGGCGCTGAGGCGCAGGGTGGTGGTGAAGGGGCGGCGGGTCAGCCACGCCAGCGGTAGTGCCACCAGGTAGGCCAGCAGGGTGAGTTCTGCCGCCAGGGAGAGGTCAAAGCGCCAGCCGGCGAGGAGCGCCTGGGCCAGCTCCCCGTAGCTGAGGGGGGCGGTGAGTTGCGGGTAGTGGGCGGCGAACAGCAGCCGTTCGGTAAAGGCGACCAGCCAAAGGAGCAGCAGCAGACGCAGGGAGAGGCGTAGCGATGGTTGCATGGCGCGCGGATCTCGTGCAGTACGGCAGGGGGCGCGCGACTGCCGCGGCACCCCCTTCCGATGGGGGATCAACCAAAACTGTCGGTGAACAGGTTGGCTCCCCAGTCGAACATCCGCTGGAAGTTGCGGCTGCTGATGGTGGGGGACTCCACCAAGCTCTCCGGGACCACCCGCATGGTGCCGCTGGCGGCATCGTAAGCGTAGACCGCGGTTAGCCAGCCGGCAGTGGAGTGGGTGACCGGGCTGAAGCAGGCGGAGGCGGTCTTCGGCGCCGGATCTGGTGCCAGGCCGGAGAGGGAGCGCAGGATGGCGTCGGCGCAGACCTTGGCCTGGGCGTTGGCCATGTGGCCAGACTTCGGCTGGCTACTGTTCTGGGCATCACCGATGATGTGGATCCCGCTCACCATGGTCGATTCGTAGCTCAGGGGATCCACCGCTACCCAGCGTTGGCCCGTTGGGACCAGCGGCGCCACGACTTGGGAGGCGCCGTGGGGCGGGATGACATTGAGGACGTCGGCCTGGTACGCCCCTTGATCGGTGTAGGCAATGCGTTGGGCGGAGTCAACCGACTCCAACTGGACCCCAGGCTGGTAGTCGATCACCCCGGCGTGGATGGTGTCGAAGGCGGTTTGGAAGGTGTGGGCCTCGGCGACGATGGCGGGGTTGGCATCCAGTATCACCACCCGCGCCCCAGGCCGATTGGTCTTCAACCAGTCGGCCACAAGGCAGGCGCGCTCATAGGGGCCGGGGGGGCATCGGTAGGGGGCGGGGGGGATGGTCATCACAAAGGTGCCGCCGGCCGGCATGGCGAACAGCTGCTGCTTGAGCAGCTCGGTCTGGGGGCCCGCCTTCCAGGCGTGGGGGATGAGGTTGCTATCGAGACCCGGTACGGCGTCGAAGTCGATCCCCGGGGCGACCACCAGCCGGTCGTAGTCGATGCGGCTACCGCCTGCGGTGACGATATAGCGGGCGACGGGATCGGCATCCACCGCCCGGTCCTGCACCACATTGACGCCGCGTGCGGTCAGGCTGTCGTAACCGAGGGTGAGCAGGCTGAGATCGATGGCACCTGTCACCGCCAGATTGCTGCCGATGCAGGCGACATGGTTGGGGTTGGGCTCCACCAGGGTGACCGCCAGTGAGGGGTCCCAAAGCCGCAGATATTTGGCCACCGAGGCGCCGCCGAAGCCACCGCCCACCACCACCACCCGCGCACTGCTGGCGGCGCTGCTGCGCCGGCTCACCAGCGGCAGACTGCCCACGGCAGTGCCGGCGAGTACCGCTTTGAGCAGACGGCGGCGCGCCATTGAGGGTTGCTGTCCGTAGAGCCGATCAATCGCCCTCATGGTCGCTCCCTCCGGCACTGCTACCCTTGGGAAGGGTGGCGAGATATTGGGCAATGAGTCGCACCTCGGCGTCGGTGAAACCGTGGGCCTGGGCAGTCATGATGTCGTTCGCGGTCTCGCCGCGCATCTCACGCATCTCTTCAATGATCTCGTTTTCGCTCTCACCGGCCAGCCCTTCGATACCGGAGACAGAGATACCGTTGGTGCCGTGGCACTGAAAACATTGGGAGGCGAGCAGCCGGCCGGCAGGTGGCTCTGCGGCCTGGCAGGGGAGGGCGCTGCCGAGCAGCAGCGCCAGGGCGATGGCAGTGGGTCTCATCACATGCTCCTGGGTCATGGGTAGGCCGGTTACCGAGCTGGTAGTGGCGCGGAGCAGGATGGGGAGGTTCGATTAATCGGACATTAATAGCGGTTATTGGCTGGGCTGGAGCCCTGACTCAGCGCGGGGATTGTCGGGTGACGCTGCGCTCACCCGACCAACTCATTAACTGACCCCATTTATCCCCTGCTCTACCGCCTCCCTATGCCGTGCAATAGCGCACTAGTACCGGAATAATGCCGGCAGATCCCGCATGGAGCCGCCGCATGATCGACCCTCTCACCGTGCTTTCGCTGTCCCAGGGCCGCCTCACCCTGGAGCACCATAGCCGCTATCTGGAACGCCCTTTTGATGTCACCGATCGCGGCCTGCTCACCGATCTGGCCGAGCGTTACCGCGCCACCCTGAAGCGCCATGACCCCTTGGCGCTGTTGGCCATCGGCCAGGCGCTCTATCAGTGGTTGGATAGGGAGCGCTGGCTGACCGATCTCACCCCTGCGCCACGGCCACCCTGGCTGTTTGAGGTGCGGAGCGAGGCGACCCCGGGGAGTGATGGCCGTGCCCTGTTGGAGGCGCCGTGGGAGCTGTTGGCGGATACCCAGGGCCATCTCAGCGCCCGTTTCAACCGCCAGTTCACCCCGTACCGCCGCCTGGGTCTGCCAGAGCCCCCCGCCCCGCCAGGGCGCCACCGGCTGGGGTTGCTGTTTATGGCCGCCGCCCCCTGGGGTGAGACGACTCTCGCCTTTGAACAGGAGGAGGCGGCCATTCTGGCCGCGGTGGGGGAGACGGAGGTGGAGTTGACGGTGGAGGAGAGCGGCAATCTGGCGCTGCTGGCCGCCACGGCGGCAGAGCTGGCGCGCACCGGGGAGGGGGGGCACGCCCCGGCGGAGGTGGTGCACCTCTCCTGTCATGGCGGTTTTATCGACGGTGAGCCGCGGCTGCTGCTGGAGGAGGAGACCGGCGAGGCGGCGCCGGTGGGGGTGCTGGAGCTGATGCAGCAGCCGCCACTGCGCCAGGCGCGGCTGCTGTTTATCTCCGCCTGCCACAGTGCGGAGGGGGCGGCGCCAGAGGCGGCCACGGACTCCCTGGCCCAACAGCTGTTGCAGTGCGGTTTTCCCGCCCTGCTCGGTTGGGGCGGTGCGGTGCGGGACGATGAGGCGATAGCGTTTGCCGCCACGCTCTACCTCGCCTTGGCGCGGCGTACTGCGCTGGAGCAGGCGGTGGGGGAGGCCCGTTTTGCACTGCAATATAGTCCCCGTGAGGGGGGCTCCGAGTGCTGGCACCTGGCGCGGCTCTTCCTCGGGCCAGAGGGGGGCGGTCCACTGGCGGCGGGGGGGCCGCCACGGCGGCCGGTGGGAGTGGCCCATGGGATAAAGGAGTATCTGGACGCCAAGGGGCAGCAGGTGCCGGTGGCGCGGCGCAGCGAGTTTGTCGGCCGCCGCCGCCCGCTCCAGCAGGCACTGCGGGAGCTGCGGGGCCAGGCGTATGCCGGGGTGGTGATCCACGGCATGGGGCGCCAGGGTAAGTCGAGCCTGGCGGCGCGCATCGCCAACCGGCTGCCCGGGCTGCGGCCGGTGGTGCTCTATGGCGACTACCGTGCCGAGCGGCTGCTGCGCGCCTTTCTCGATGCCGGCCTGGGGGCGGAGGTCAACCGCATTGTGCGGGAGTATGAGCCGCTGGTGCGGCGGGAGCCGGAGCGGTTGGCCGATCCGCTCCAGGCGCTACTGCACGGTCCCTGCGCCGAGCGCCCGGTGCTGCTCATTATTGATGACCTGGAGCAGGTGCTGGAGGCGCACCCGGTGGGGCTCCATCTGCCGCGGGCGCCGGAGCGGGCGGCGCTGCTGGAGGTGGTGCGCGCCTTCAGCAGCCAGCACGGCCCCTCCCGGCTGCTCCTCACCTCCCGTTACAACTTTCAGCTGCCGGATCGGGATGGTCGTGATCTGGCATCACGCCTGCTGTCGCTACCGCTGCCCCCCATGGACACCACTGAACAGCGCAAGCAGCTGGCACAGCGGCGGAAGACGCTGTTAGCGGAGCTGGGTGGCCAGCTGTTGGTGGAGGATAGCGAGCGGACGGCGCGCCTCTTGGCGGTTGCCCGAGGCAACCCGGGGCTGCAAGAGCTGCTCTATCGTCTCTCCCGCAGCGACACCGCCGGCTGCGATCGCACCCTCACCGCCCTGGAGGGTTGGCTCGCTGGCCGGGCGTTGGGAACGGAGCTGGATGAGGGGGTGCGCAGCGTCTTGGAGGGGCTGGCGCTGGGGCAGATCTACCACACCGTGTTGGCGCCCGAGGAGCGCTACTGGTTGGGGGTGAGTAGCCTGTTTGAGCTGCCGCTGCCGGCGGCGTTTGTGCAATGGCTGGCGCCGGAGGCGCCCCACCCCAAGCGGCTGCTGGCCCTCGGTCTGTGGGATAGCTGGCCCGACCCAGTGATACCTCAGCGCCCGGCCGTGGCACTCAATCCTCTGGTGCGGGCGGTGCTGCCGCCGCTGGCGGCGGCGGAGCAGCAGGCACTGGCCTGCCGGGTGAGTGGGCCACTATTGGCGGCGTGGGCCGCAGAGGGCCGCCCGCCTCTCGCCACCCTGCAACTGGCCCGGCTGGCGCTGTTGGGGGCGGTGCCGGAGGTCGCGGCCGCCACCGCGGGGGGGGCCGTGGAGTGGCTCTACAACGTCGATCGCTACCACGCGGCGGCCGAGTTGGGGCAGGGGACGGTGCAGCTGCTACAGGGGGCGGGCCAGCTCCCTCCTCTACCGCTGCTGCGGGCCAGCAGCGATGCCCTAGTTAGATTGGGGGAGATAGGCGTGGCGCGTGAGCTGATGCAGCTGGGGCTGGAGGGGCACCCGCCAGCGGCGCAGCCCCATGCCTACGCCGCCCTACTCCTCTCCTGGGCGCGGCTGTTGGGGGAGGAGGGGGAGCCGGAGCTGGCACTGCGGCGCCTGGAGCAGGTGCAGGGTTACTTCACACTGGCGGAGTCTCCCCGCGAATATGCCATCGTCTCTGGGGATATAGCGCGCATCCGGGTAGGGAGAGGGGAGGTGGATGCGGCGCTGGAGCTGCATGAGGAGAGGCTGGGTGTGTTCGAGCGTCTAGGAGACCAGCGTGAGCGAGCGGTGACGTTGGGGGATATAGCGCAGATCCGCATCCAGGCGGGCGCCGTTGAAGAGGCTCGGCACCTCTGTGAAGAGCAGCTGGCCATCGCCGAGCGTTTGGCCGATGTGGCTACTGCTGCCCACGCCCGCTGGTCTTTGGGGCGCCTCGCCCTACAGCGGGAGGCTTGGCAGGAGGCGTTGAACCAGCTGGTTGAGTCCTACCGCTTAAACCAACAGCTGCGGCGACTCGATGGCATCGTCTTTGTCGGCCTCGACCTGGGTCAGCTCCTCTGTGACGCCGGCCTCCATGCCGAGGGACGGGAGGTGCTACAGCGCTCCTACGAGGGGCTGCTCACCCTCGGTCAACCCCAACTAGCGGCGCAGGTGGCAGAGTTGATGGCAAAGTGTGAGCCGGCGGCGGGCGAGGAACAGTGACCTTGGCTCTTATGCAGTGCATGTCGGGTTAGCGCAGCGTAACCCGACAACCCTCCGCAGGGGCACCACCGCATTCCACTGGCGCTGTTGGTGCTGCGTGGTGTGGTTGTTCCACTGCTGTGTTTGAGGGTGTGTGCCGGGGTGGGGATTGTCGGGTTACGCTCCGCTAACCCGACCTACGAAACGACGAAACTCATCGCCGAGGTGGGGCGCTATTCGCTGTTGTCAGGCGACATGAAAAACTGCCCCCCTGACGACACGAAAATTGACCCCCTTGGAGAGGGGGACCAATGAGCGAAATGGGGTATAGCTGCACCCTTGTCAAAGAGACGCAGGGGGAGCAGTTGCAGAGGGTAGACGAGGTTGCGGCGATGCTGCGCCTGGCGAAGTTAGGCTGGGGTGCGAAACGCATCGGGCGGGAGTTGGGGGTGAGCCGGAACACGGTGAAGCGGTACCTGCGCCAAGGGGGCTGGGCGCCCTATGCCAACGGGCAGAGGGGACGGGCGTTGGCGGGACTGGAGGTGTGGCTGAAAGAGCGATTTCACCGCCACCGTGGAAACGCGGACGTGATCCGGCAGGAGCTGCTGGCGGAGCATGGAGTGAAGGTATCGCTGCGGACGGTGGAGCGAGCGGTGGTGCCGCTGCGGCAAGCGTTATTGGCGGAGGCCAAAGCGACGGTGCGCTATGAGACGGCCCCGGGGGAGCAGATGCAAATCGACTTCGGGACGACCAGTGTGGTCATCGGCGGTGAACAGGTGAGGGTGCGGCTGTTCGTGGCGACGCTCGGCTACTCGCGACGGCTGTATGTGGAGGCATTCGAGCACGAGCGGCAGTCGGCTTGGCTGTCGGGGCTGGAGGGGGCTTTCCGCCACTTTGGGGGCGTGACGGCCGAGGTGTTGGTGGACAACGCCAAGGCGCTGGTCAGCAAGCACGACCGGCAGACGCGCAAGGTGGAGTTCAACGAGCGCTTCCTCGCCTTCTCGGCTTACTGGGGCTTCGTGCCGAGGGCCTGCGCGCCGTATCGGGCACGGACCAAAGGGAAGGACGAATCGGGGGTGCGCTACGTCAAACGCAACGCCATCGCCGGACGCATGTTCGACAGCTGGGAGGCCCTTGCGGCCCACCTCCTGTGGTGGATGCGGGAAGTGGCCGACCAGCGGATCCACGGCACAACCTTCGAGCCACCGGCCGTGCGCTTCGAGCAGGAGCGGGCGCAGCTCAAGCCGGTCGACGGCAAGGTCCCGTTCGCCCCGGTGCGCGCCCTCAAACGCCAGGTGAACAACGAGTCCTGCGTGGAGGTGGACACCAATCACTACAGCGTCCCCTGGCGCCTGCTGCGTCAGGAAGTGATTGTCGAGGTCGAGAACGGCAGCGTGCGCGTGCTGCATGGCGGCCAGATTGTGGCGTGTCATGTCGAATGCCTTGAGCGCCATAAATCGGTCATTGAACGCAGCCATCTGGAGGGCATTGTCGGAGCTGGGCGACGGGAGGCGGAGGTCGTCCCACCGCCGGCGCTCTTGCGGTCGCTCGATATCTACGAACAGGCGGTGGGAGGCGGCTTCTGATGCTCGACCACGACCGACTCGATGCCATGCTGACCCGCCTCAAACTCACCGCCATCCGCGAGCGCCTCGATGCCCTCCTGGACGAGGCCGCCCGGCGCGAGCTGACCCTGCGGGAGACCCTCGCCTTCCTGTGCGAGCAGGAGATGGCCCACAAGGACCAGCGGCGGGTACAGATGGCCGCCAAGATTGCCAAGTTCCCGATGCTCCGCACCCTGGAGAGCTTCGACTTCGACGCCCAGCCCTCCATCGACCCGCGTCAGGTCCGGGAGCTGGCGACCAGCCGCTATGTCGCCAACGGTGATGCGGTGCTGCTGCTCGGACCACCGGGGGTCGGCAAGACGCACCTCGCCGTCGCCCTTGGCCGCGAGGCCATCGTCCAGGGCTATTCGGTGCTGTTCACCACCGCCACCGCCCTGGTCACACAGCTGGCCCGCGCCCACGCCGAGGGACGGCTGGAGGACCGGCTCATCCACTTCAGCAAACCCAAGCTGCTCATCATCGATGAGCTGGGTTACCTGCCGCTCGAAACCAACGCGGCACACCTGTTCTTTCAGCTCGTCTCACGGCGCTACGAGCGCGGCAGTCTGCTCGTCACCAGCAACCGCAACGTGAGCGAGTGGGGCGGTGTCTTCGGCGACCCCGTCGTCGCCACCGCCATCCTCGACCGCATGCTCCACCACAGTCACGTCATCACCATCCGTGGCGAGAGCTACCGACTGAAAGAGAAGCGGCGCTCCGGCCTCCTCAAGGCCGAAGTCGCCATGACTTCCAACCACTAACCGAACACCTCGGGGGGGTCAGAATTCGTGTCGTCAGGGGGTCAGTTTTCGATGTCGCTTGACAGCTGTAGGTCGGCGTTAGCGCAGCGTAACCCGACAACCCTCCGCAGGGGCACAATCGCATTCCACGGGCGCTGTTGGTGCTGCGTGGTGTGGTTGTTTCGCTGCTGTGTTTGAGGGTGTGTGCCGGGGTGGGGATTGTCGGGTTACGCTCCGCTAACCCGACCTACGCAACTCATCGCCGAGGTGGGGCGCTATTCGCTGTAGGTCGGCG
>QKFD01000099.1 GCA_003251535.1 Chromatiales bacterium
CTACTGAGGGGGAGAGCCTTCATCAAATACCTGGCCACTGCGTGATCGACGAGGGCGCTTGCACTTCTCCCCCCTCTCAAGGCACCCTGCCCGGTCGTTAGCGGTCAGGAGATACCATGTTTGCGGGACTCGATTTCGGCACCTCCAACTCCTCCATTGCCATCCTCTCGGCCAACGGCGAGCCGCAGTTGCTACCGCTGGAGGGGGACTCTCCCTATCTCCCCTCTGCCCTCTACACCCGTCGTCCGCTGCTGGATATCGGTGAGGTAGATGAGCAGGCGTTGGCGCGGCGGGTGGCGCAGGGGCTGCGTGAGCAGGGTGCCCAGCTGCGTCACTACGAGGAGGCCTACCAGGCGGCCGTAGCCCGTGCCAAGCAGCTCCAGCAGCCCCTCCCACGCCACCTGCCGCCGCGCGAGCAGAGCGAGGAGGCGCTACGCCAGACCTTGCGGGGGGTGATGCGGCGTGAGCAGGCGATGGCGGCCCAGGCGCAGCAGCAGACGGTAGGACTCAGCGAGGCGCTGAGTGCCGGCGCAGAGGTCTACTTCGGCGAGCGTGCCATCCGCGAATATCTGGAGGAGCCAGGGGAGGGGATCTTCGCCAAGTCACCCAAGTCGTTTCTCGGGGCCGAACTTTCGGCCCGCTACCAGCGTACCTTTCTCGACTACATCACCCGCCTGATGAGCGAGATCCGCCGGCAGGCGGAGCGGGGGGCGGGTGCCCCCATTACCCAGGTGGTCATGGGGCGCCCGGTCCATTTCCACGGTACCCGCGGCGCCGAGGGTGACAGGCAGGCCATCGCCCTGCTGCGCGAGGCGGCCTATGCCGCCGGGTTTCAGGCGGTGGAGTTTGAGTTAGAGCCGGTGGCGGCGGCCCTCGACTACGAGCGCACCCTGACGCAGGATCGCACCGTGTTGGTGGTGGATGTGGGGGGCGGTACCACCGACTGTACGGTGATGCGGATCGGCCCCAGCCAGCGCCAGCAGCTGGAGCGGCGTGGCGACATCCTCGCCACGAGCGGTGACCGAGTGGGCGGTGTCGATCTCGATATCCGTCTCGCCTTCCGGGCCTTCATGCCCCACTTTGGCCTCGGTAGTCAGCGGATCGATGGATTGCCGATCTCCAACCACTACTTTTGGGATGCCGTGGCAGTGAATGACCTGCCGCTCCAGAGTGAGTTTGGTTCCCGCGAGACGGGGCGGCGCCTGGCCCAGCTGATCGAACAGGCCGAGCGGCCCGAGCAGTTGCAGCGCCTACTCACGGTGCAGCGTGAGCGGCTTAGCCATCGGCTCAATCGCAGCGCCGAGCTGGCCAAGATCCAGTTGAGCCACCACGCCAGTAGCTGGGCCGATCTCGACTATGTGGAGCCGGCGTTGGCCATCGAGTTGGATCGTGATCTCTTGGCGCGGGCGGCCGAGGAGTTTCTCCAGCGGATGGCCAGCTTGGCGGAGGAGGCCATGACCGCCGCTGGCGAGCGCCCCAGCGTCGTCTATGTCACCGGCGGCACTGCCCAATCACCGGTGGTGCGGGAGTTCATCGAGCGGCGCTTCCCCGATCTAGAGCTGCAAGTGGGGAATCTGTTTGGCAGCGTCACCAGCGGGCTCGCCACCAAGGCCGCCCGGCTGTTCGGTTGACGGGGCGTAAGGCGGTGGCGGGGTGGTTTGTCTATATCGTGCGTTGCGCCGATGGCACCCTCTATACCGGCATCACCACCGACCTCGCTCGGCGGCTCCACGAGCACAACCATGATGATGGCCGGGCCGCGCGCTACACCCGGAGCCGCCGCCCTGTCGTGTTGGTGGCGTGGGAGGCGGCGGCGGATCGGGCCGCCGCCGCCCGCCGCGAGGCGGCCATCAAGCGGCTGAGACGGGCCGCCAAGGGGCGGCTGGTCAGCGCGTCGGTGGATTCTCCCTCTAGTGACGCTGTGCCGCCGGAAGTTCCGGGGTAAACTGTCGGTCCGCCGTCGCCAACTCGGACAGCAGTGTCCCCCGATCCCACTGACCACCACCGTTATCTCGCCCCCCGCTTCTGGCCCACCTGGGTGGGGCTGGGCCTCCTGCGCCTGATCTGGCAGCTCCCCTATCGGTTGCGCCTGGCCGTGGGGCGCCTGCTGGGGAGGGTGATGTGGTTACTACTCCCGCGGCGGCGGCGGGTGGTGGCGGTGAATCTCGCCCTCTGCTTCCCGCAGTTGACCCCGGCCGAACGGCGCCGGTTGGTGCGGGCCCACTTCCGCTCCGCCGGTATGGGGCTAGTGGAGGCGGCCATGTGCTGGTGGAGCAGCGACGAGGCATTGGCACCGTTGGCCCAGTTCCACGGCCTGGAGCACCTCGATGCCGCGGCCGCCGCTGGTCGAGGGGTGATACTCTTCAGCGGTCACGTCACGCCGTTGGAGATTGGCGGGCGTCTGGTGGCCCTCAAACATCCATTGGTGGTGATGTATAAATCGGCCAAAGATCCACTCTTTGAATCGGTGTTGAAGCGCTCCCGGGAGCGCCACGCCGCCCGCGCCATCCAGCGCCACGATGTGCGCGGCCTCATCCGCAGCCTGAAGGAGGGGCTGGTCTGCTGGTATGCGCCAGACCAGGATTTCGGCCGTAAGAATGCGCTGTTCGCCCCCTTCTTCGGCATCCCCACCGCCACGGTCACCGCCACCTCCCGTTTTGCCCAGACCACCGGCGCGCCCGTGGTCCCCTTCTTCCCGGCGCGCCGGGCCGATGGCCGTGGCTACGATCTCTTCTTTCTCCCCGCCCTGGAGGGCTTTCCCTCCGGCGATGACCTGGCCGATACCAGCCGACTGAATGGGCTGCTGGAGGCCCACGTGCGGCGCTATCCGGAGCAGTACATCTGGCTCCACCGCCGCTTTAAGACCCGTCCCGAGGGTGAACCGGATCCCTACCGATGAGACAGGGCCCTTGGCGCGCCTGGCGCGATCTCCTGCTCTATCGCCTGCTGGTGTGGCTGCTCTCACCGCTGCTGCTGCTCTACACCCTGGCCCAGACACTGCGCGGCGGTGATCGCCGCTATCTCCTGGAGCGGCTCGGTCGCTATGGCCAGGCCGAGGCGTGCGATCTCTGGCTCCACGCCGCCTCGGTGGGGGAGGTGAACGCCGCCCTGCCGCTGCTGCGGCTGCTGCTAGAGCGGGAGCCGGCGCTGCGACTGCTGGTGACCACCGTGACCCCCACCGGCGCCGCCACCGTGCGCGCCAAGTTGCCGACCACGGTGCGGCACGCCTACCTGCCGGTGGACCTGCCCGCTGCCGTCTACCGCTTTTTCACCCGCTTCCGGCCCGCCTGCTGCGTGGTGATGGAGACCGAGATCTGGCCCCACCTCTACCTCACCGCCCAGCGGCGCGGCCTACCGCTCGCCATCGTCAACGGCCGTCTCTCGCCGCGCACCCTGGGGGCGCCGCGCTGGGTGCGGCGGCTCCTGCGGGTCGCCCTGTGTCAGGTGGATGCGGTGTTTGCCCGCACCGATGGCGATCGCCACGGTTTCCTCGCCCTAGGGATGCGGCCGGAGAAGGTGGTGACCCTGGGGAACATCAAGTTTGCCGCCCAGCCTGAGGCGGAGGGACCGCCCATCACCCTGCCGCGCCCCTATGTGGTGGCCGCCTCCACTCGGGATGGTGAGGAGGGGCTGCTCTTCTCGGCCTGGAAGGCGGCGGCGACCGGCGGGCGGTTGCTGGTGATCGCCCCGCGCCACCCGCAGCGGCGGGAGGAGATCCTCTCGCAGCTGGCGGCGATGACCCCCCATATCGCGGTGCGTAGCCGCGGCGAGCCCATCAGTGCCGAGACCGAGATCTACCTGGCCGACACCTTGGGGGAGCTACAAGCCTTGATGCGGGGGGCCGATCTGGTCTTTGTGGGGGGGTCGCTCGTGCCGCTCGGCGGGCAGAACCTATTGGAGCCAGCGCGGCTCGGCAAGGCGGTGGTGGTGGGGCCGCATATGGATAACTTCGCCGATGAGACCGCCACCCTGTTGGCGCGAGAGGGGGTGGTGCAGGTGGCCGGGAGCGCCGAGCTGACCGACGCCCTGGAGCGGCTGTTGGCGGATGCCGGCGCCCGTGCCCGGCTGGGCAATCAGGCGCGCCAGGTGATGGTGGAGCGGGCCGATATGGCGGCCCGCTACCTGGCGGCCCTCGCCCCCCTCTGCCCCCGTTTACAGGGGGCGGAGGGGGGCGCTACAGAGTCTACCCCCCCTGGACAAACCGCTCCCACAGCAGCAGACCCCAGATCACACTGACATTCATCAGGGTCATGAAGACCGCCGCCGAGCCGATGTCCTTGGCCCGCCCGGAGAGCTTGTGGCGCTCCACCCCCACTCGGTCCACCACCGCCTCGATGGCGGAGTTGACCAGCTCCACAATGAGTACCAGCATCAGCGAGCCTAGGAGCAGGGAGCGCTCCACTGCGCTCTGGCCCAGCAGCAGGCCGGCCGGCACCATGAAGGCGAAGGCCACCAGCTCCAGGCGGAACGCCTCCTCATACTTGAAGGCGGCGCGCAGCCCCTTCATGGAGTAGCGTGCGGCGTCAAAGATGTGGGCAACGCCGCGGGTATCGGGTTTGTTGATTGAGACCTGTTCTTCCATAGCAGTTGGCGATCGGATCGTTAGGGGCGGTAGGTGAGGTCTAGTTCGCGGGCGGCCTTCACATCATCCAGCCGTTTCACCGGCAGGCTATGGGGGGCGCCGCGCACCACGTCGGGCATACTGCGGGCCTCCTCACGGATGGTGATGAGCGCCTCGACAAAGGCGTCCAGCATCTCTTTCCCCTCCGTCTCGGTGGGTTCAATGAGCAGGCACTCGGGGACCAGCAGCGGAAAGTAGGTCGTGGGGGCGTGGTGGCCATAATCCAAGAGTCGCTTGGCGAAGTCACGTGCCGTTACCTCCAGCCCCTTCGCCTCCTGGCTCAAGGTGATGAGGAACTCATGGGTGGCGCGCCGCTGCGGAAAGGCGAGCTGGAAGCCGGCCTCGCGCAGGCGGGCGGCGAGGTAGTTGGCATTCAAGGTGGCAAACTCTGCCACCCGTTCCATCCCCTCTCGCCCCACCATTCGGGCGTAGACATAGGCGCGCAGCAGGATCCCCACATTGCCGTAAAAGGCGGAGAGGCGGCCGATACTCTGGGGCCGTGCCGACTCATCCTCCAGGTGAAAACCGAAGTTGTCCCGGGTCACCACCGGCACCGGCAGAAATGGCAGCAGCCGCTCACCCACCCCCACCGGCCCGGCACCGGGGCCGCCACCGCCATGGGGGGTGGAGAAGGTCTTGTGGAGGTTGAGGTGGATGACGTCGAAGCCCATATCCCCCGGCCGTACCTTGCCGAGGATGGCGTTGAGGTTGGCGCCATCGTAGTAGAGCAGCCCGCCCACGGCGTGGACCGCATCGGCGATCTCGCGGATGCGGCGCTCGAATACGCCGAGGGTGGAGGGGTTGGTGAGCATGATGCCGGCGGTCTGCGGCCCCAGCGCCTGACGCAGCGCCGCCAGATCGACATCACCCTCCCGGTTGGTGGGGATCTCGCGCACCCGGTAACCGCACATCACCGCGGTGGCGGGGTTGGTGCCGTGGGCGGCGTCGGGGACCAAGATCTCGCTACGCCCGCTATCGCCCCGGGCGTCGTGGTAGGCGCGGATCATCGCCACCCCGGCAAACTCCCCCTGCGCCCCGGCCATCGGGGTGAGGGAGACCCCCTTCATGCCGGTCACCTCCTTCAGTATCTCCTGGAGGTCATAGAGGCAGGCGAGCAGCCCTTGGCCATGGCTGTCGGTGGGGGCCAACGGGTGGCGGCCGAGGAAGCCCGGCAGCATCGCCAACTGGTTGGCACCGCGCGGGTTGTACTTCATGGTGCAGGAGCCGAGCGGATAGAAGTGGGTGTCGATGCTGAAGTTGAGCTGTGAGAGGCGGGTGTAGTGGCGCACCACCTGTAGCTCCGACACCTCTGGCAGCAGCGGCGGCGTGCTGCGCAGCAGCTCAGGGGGGAGATCATCCAGCCCCTGCTGCGGCTCCGGTGGTAGCTGGGCGCGGTTTACCCGGGCGGGCCGGGAGTGTTCAAAGATCAACATGACTACCTCTTCCGTTCGGAAGCCCCTTGGGGTGGACGGACTGCCGGCAATCCAGCTACCGCAAGGGCCTCGGTCGATAGGGGGCAGGCGGTGTGGCCTGCGCCTCGGGGGTGGTGCGCTCGGGTGGCACTACACTCCCCAACGTGTGCAGTGCCTGGGTACGGCTAGCGCGGTGCGCTGGGTCGGCCGCGCGGGTGTCGGGTGGTGGCCCGATCGAATATTTAGTGTCACCGATGGCTTAGCCGAGCGCGGCGATGGCGGCGGCGTAGTCCGGTTCGTCGGCGATCTCGCTCACCAGCTGGGTGTAGATCACCTGGTCGTTCTCATCCAGCACCACCACCGCACGGGCCATCAGCCCCTTGAGCGGGGAGTCGATAATCCCCACGCCGTAGGCCGCGCCAAACTCCGGGCTACGCAGGGTGGAGAGGGTCACCACCTGCTCCAGTCCATCGGCCTGCACCACCCGCCCGGCGGCGAACGGCAGATCGGCGGAGATGATGAGCACCGCCGCTTTGGCGCCGACGTCGTTGAATCTCCGGGTGGAGATGGCGCAGACCGGGGTATCCAGGCTGGGCACGATGTTGAGCAGCTTCTTGCGGCCTTTGAAATCGGCCAAGGTGAGATCCTTCAGCTCGCCGGAGGCGAGGGAGAAGTCAGGGGCTTGGCTGCCGACGGCCGGTAGCTCGCCAGCGGTGTGGACAGGGGCGCCCTGAAAGGTGACATCAGCCATAGAGACTCCTTGTGGTTGGTACTACGGGTTGGGAAAGGGGTCTTCCTTCGGCCGCAACCGGGTACAGACCGGGGTGCGACGCCGTTCCAGGATGCGGTTGAGGTGGGTGGCATAGCGGTCGATGGCGGCGGCGCCTTTGGTCTCGGTGGCGCACACCAGTACCGTATCGCCCAGCTCGGGGTAGTGGGCGGCCAGCGGGTAACCCCCCAAGATCTCCTGGACCGCCAGGGCGCGCAGCACCTCGTCACTGGCCTGGGGCAGGCGGATGAGCGCCTCATGGAACACCGGCCGCGTAAATACCCGCTCCACCCCCTCAATGGCGGTCAGGCGCTCCAGCAGGGTGCGCGTGTTGGTATGGCAGGCGGTGGCGACCTGGCGCAGCCCAGTTGGCCCCAACAGTGCGAGATAGAGGGTGGCGGCGGTGGCCAGCAGCCCCTGGTTGGTGCAGATGTTGGAGGTGGCCTTGGAGCGGCGGATATGTTGCTCCCGCGCCTGGAGGGTGAGGGTGTACCCCACCTTGCCGTCGAGGTCCTGGGTGCGGCCGATGATGCGGCCGGGCATCTGTCGCACATGCTCCATGCGACAGGTCATGAAGCCGAAGTAGGGGCCGCCGGAGGAGAGGGGGGCCCCCAGCGGTTGGCCGTCGCCACAGGCGATATCGACCCCCTTGGTGCCCCACTCGCCGGGGGGCTTGAGCAGCGCCAAGGCGGTGGGATTGACCAGGCCGATGGCCAGCATCTGGTGGGCATGGGCCCAGTCGGTGAGGGCATCTACTTCCTCCAACACACCGAAGAAGTTGGGTTGCGGCACCACCAGGGCGGCGTAGGGCTGGTCGGCAAACGGCGCGAGGAGGGCCGGATCGGTGTGGCCGCCGCGGGGATCAAACGGTACCTCCACCAGCTCGATACCCTGGTTGTGGACGATGCTCTGTACAACCTGGCGGTAGTGGGGGTGGACGGCCCGCGGGATCAGCACCCGCCGGCTGCTGTTCTTGCGGTTGGCGCGCACCGCCATCAGCACCGCCTCCGCCAGGCTGGAGGCGCCGTCGTAGAGCGAGGCGTTGGCCACGTCGAGCCCGCTGAGACTCGCCAGCATGGTCTGGAATTCGTAGAGGAGCTGGAGGGTTCCCTGGCTCGCCTCTGCCTGATAGGGGGTGTAGGCGGAGTAGAACTCGCCGCGGGTGGCGATCTCCCACACCGCCGCGGGGATGTGGTGATCATAGGCGCCGGCGCCGATGAAGCAGAGCGGCTCGCCATCCTGGCGCGCCCGCTCCCGCAGCTCGACGCCGATCTCCATCTCTCCCACTCCGGGCGGGAGGGCACTCAGGCCCGGCGCACGCAGCTCCGTGGGGATCTCGTCAAACAGCGCCTCGATGCTGTCAGCGCCAATGGCGGCCAGCATCGCCTCGATCTCGCTCGGGGTGTGGGGGATGAAGGGCATGGTCGGTCAGTGGCTCTCGGCGGCGACCAGCTCACCATAGGTGGTCGCGTCCATGAGTTGCTTCAGGTCGTCCGGGTTGCTGGGGCGCACCTGGAACAGCCAACCCTCACCATAGGGGTCCTTATTGACCAGCTCTGGGCTATCGGCCAGCGCCTCGTTGCTGGCGATGACCTCGCCGCCGATGGGGGCGTAGACATCGGAGGCGGCCTTGACCGACTCCACTACCGCGCACTCCACGTCGATCTGGAGATCGCGCCCCACCTCAGGCAGCTCGACAAACACCATATCCCCTAGCAGGTCCTGGGCGTGGTGGGTGATGCCGATCGTGACACTACCGTCCGCCTCTTCCCGCACCCACTCGTGCGTCTTGGTGTATTTGAGTTGTTCCGGCACGTTGCTCATGGATCTCTCTCCAACTACGGATCTCTGGATGGGGTGCCCGGGGTGTGGCGAGGGCGCTGGGTCGCCCCGGGCGTGGTTCAAACTCAGGTGTAGCGCGGTTGGCCATTGCGGACAAAGGGCGGGGTGACAATCCGCGCCGGCAGCCAGCGCCCCCGTATCTCCACTTCGCAGTGATCACCTTCGCCGGCGGGCAGGCGGGCGAGGGCGATGGCCCGATTGAGGGTGGGGGAGAAGCTGCCGCTGGTGGTGATGCCCTCCCCTTCGGCGGTGCGAACCGGGAGGTGGCTGCGGAGGACCCCCTTCTCCTCCAAGATCAGGCCGACGCTGCGCGGGAGCTGGCCGCCTGCTTGGGCCGCCTCCAGGGCGGCACGCCCGATAAAATCACGCTCCGGCGGATCGAAGGCGACCGTCCAGGCCAGGCCGGCCGCCAGGGGGGAGGTCTCCTCATCCATCTCCTGGCCATAGAGCGCCATGCCCGCCTCCAGGCGCAGCGTATCGCGTGCGCCGAGGCCACAGGGGAGAACCCCGGCGGCGCGGAGCGCCTCCCACAGGGTGGGGGCCTCCGCGGCCGGCAGGATCAGTTCATAACCCTCTTCGCCAGTATACCCGGTGCGTGCAATGAACCAGCCGTCCTGCTCCAGCCACTGGAAGCGGCCCAGGGCGGCGGCCGCGGCCGCCAACTCACCCCCCAGCACCGCCTGCGCCCGCTCACGGGCCGTGGGGCCCTGTACGGCGATCATGGCCAGGTCATCGCGCTGGCTGATGGCCACCGCCGCGTCACCGGCCTGGCGGCGCATCCAGGCCAGGTCCTTGGTGCCGGTGGCGGCATTGACCACCACCCGGAAGTGGGTCGCTGCGCGGCGGTAGACGATGAGGTCGTCGATGACCCCACCCTCGGGGTTGAGCATACAGCTATAGATGGCCTTGCCCGCGGGGATGCGGGCGACATCGTTGGCCAGCAGGCGGCGCAGGAACGGCTCCGCTTCGCAGCCATCGATATCCACCACCACCATATGGGAGACGTCAAACTGACCGGCGGCGGTGCGCACGGCGCGATGCTCCTCTAGCTGGGAGCCGTAGTGGAGCGGCATCTCCCAGCCGGCGAAGTCAACCAGCTTGGCGCCAGCGGCGCGGTGGTTCTCATAGAGCGGTGTACGTTTAGCCATGGAGGGTTCCTGATATCTACTGTTCTGCGTGATAGGAGCTGCGCACCAGCGCCCCCGCCTTGACCCAACGGAAGCCGAGTGCCTGGGCGGTGGCCTCGTAGGCGGCGAAGCGCTCAGGGGGCAGATACTCCCGTACCGGCAGGTGGTGGCGGCTAGGGCGCAGATATTGGCCCAGGGCGATCCGCTGCACCCCGGCGGCCCGTAGTGCCTCCAGCACCTCCACCACCTCGGCCTCCTCTTCGCCGAGACCGAGCATCAGGGCCGACTTCGCCTCGACCCCCGGCAGCTGGCTGATCTGGCGCAGCAGCGCCAGGGAGCGCTGGTAGTCGGAGCCGCGCCGCGCCAGCCGGTAGAGGCGTGGCACCGTCTCGATATTGTGGCCCCAGATCAACGGCCTGCCGGCCACGCTGGCGGCAATGGTAGCAAGGGCCGCTGCCTCTGAGCCGTGAAAATCGGGGGTCAGGATCTCTAGGCCGATCCCAGGGCGGGCACTATTGAGGGCCCGCAGGGTGGCGGCGAATTGGCCGGCACCGCCATCGGCCAACTCGTCGCGGTTGACGGAGGTGAGCACCACGTAGTCGAGACCGAGCTGTTGGGCGGCGGTGGCTATGCGCTGTGGCTCCGCTGGGTCGGGCGGCAGTGGGCGGCCAGTGGCGACATGGCAGAAGGCGCAGGCGCGGGTGCAGATCTCCCCCAGCAGCATGAAGGTGGCGGTGCCCCGGCCCCAACACTCGCCGCGGTTGGGACAGCGCGCCTGCTCGCAGACCGTGGTGAGCTGCTGCTGATGCAGGGTGCGGGCGGTGTGGGCATAACCCTCCCCTGCGGCCAGCGCTTGGCGCACCCAGGGCGGCATACGCCCGGCGTTGGGGGTGGCGGAGTGGTCAAATTTGGGGCGGTTTTCGCTCATGCGGCCAGCATATCGTCGTCATAAGGCAGAAATGCAAAAGGGGCGACGCCGGATCGTGGGATCCTGCGCCGCCCCTCTGTTCGGATACCTGAGGGTATGACCCCTTCGGTGGGCCGGTGATCCGGCCGCTCTCCAGAGCCGACCCTGAAGTGGCGGGACCCAGCGGCGGCAACGCCGCTGGGTCTCCTGCACACCTCATCCCCAGCGGTCCTTCTGCCTGAGCGTTTCCGGGCGGGAATTGCGCCTTCGGCGGCGACTGCGGCGGGGCCGTGTCGCTCTCTCCCGCTGGGGAGGGGTCGGGAAGTGGACAACTCTAGTTGAGAACTAGCGGGTTGGCAACGCGGCTGCCCGCTTCAGCGCACCTCCTCGCCGGCCGCCTGCTGTTCGGCATGGTAGGAGGAGCGCACCAGGGGGCCGCTGGCCACCCGCGAAAAGCCCAACTCCCGGGCGATGGTGGCCAGTTCGGCGAACTGTTCCGGTGGTAGGTAGCGCTCCACCGGCAGGTGGTGGGGGCTGGGGCGGAGATACTGGCCAATGGTCACGTGGTCACAGCCGTGGGCCCGGAGATCGGTCAATACCGCCACTAGCTCGTCGTCGCGCTCGCCCAGCCCCACCATCAGTCCCGATTTGGTGGGGACCTGGGGGGCCTGCTCCTTGTAGGCCGCCAGGAGTCGGAGCGAGCCGGCGTAGTCGGCCCCTGGTCGGGCGGCTCGGTAGAGGCGGGGCACCGTCTCCAGGTTGTGGTTGAAGACATCGGGGGGGGCCGCCGCCAGCAGATCGATGGCCAGCGCCTCGCGTCCGCGGAAGTCGGGCACCAGGATCTCGATGCCGGTGCTGGGGGTGAGGCGGCGCAGCTGGCGGATCACCTCGGCAAATTGGCCCGCCCCGCCATCGCGCAGATCATCGCGGTCCACCGAGGTGATCACCGCGAACCGAAGCCCCAACGCCTGCACCGTCTCCGCCAGTTGGCGCGGCTCATCGGCCGCGGGCGGTTCGGGGCGGCCATGGGCGACATCACAAAAGGGACAGCGACGGGTACAGATCCCGCCGAGGATCATGAAGGTGGCCGTGCCGTGGCGGAAGCACTCCCCCAGATTGGGGCAGGCCGCCTCCTCGCACACCGTGTGGAGCTGGTGCTCTCGCAGGAGCGCCTTGATTCGGGCCACCTCCGGGCCAGAGGGGGAGCGGGCGCGGATCCAGTGGGGTAGTGGTTCACGATTGGGGCGCGGCGTCACCTTCACCGGGATCCGGGCGACCTTGCTCTCCCCCTTCAGTGGGTTCGGGGGCGTCGGCTGATCTTCGTCGTGCATCGGCATGGGCTGCGGGTGGTGAGCGTGGTCCGATTCTACCGCGCTCGCCTCGCGCCGGCGTATCGGCACAGAAAGGGCCTATGGGTTGTAGGACAAAGGCGGACACCATCTCCCGCGCTACGCCTATGGTGACAGGGTGGCGGGGCGGGGATACTGGAACCACTTCACCTCTGCTATGGAACGCCGGCCATGAACGACCCAAGCATCGTCCTCTCCCTCCCCCCTTGCCAATTTCAGGCCCTCGGCGAGGTCTCCGGCCGCTTGATGGAGGCCGCGGCCCAGCTGGAGCAGGCGCTGGAACTGCTGGAGAGCGCCGGCTGGTGCCAGGATATCGAGGTGCTGCGCGGCGCCGTGGCGGCGGTCGATTCAGTGATGGTGGACGTGGCCCTGCACACCGGTTGCGAGCCAGTGCGGGAGGTCATTCGGGGAGATTAGCCAGAGTGCTGGGCGTTGTATCATCAGCGGCGCCGGCAAACGCCGGTGAGCTGAAAGGAACCGATGGTGGACGAATGCCATGTGCTGCTGCCCGCATCCAATATGGTCGCTCCCGATGAGTGGGTACGAGCCATCCGTGCAGAGGGTTTCTGCCTAGAGTTGGATACCCGCTATGACCCAACAGAGGAGGAGGGCGTGTTCGGTTACCGCCCCTGTCTCTGCTTAGGCCGAGAAGTCGGGTTTGAACTCAGCTATGCGCGTCGGGCAGATGATCCCGAGTGGTTCAGCGAGTGGGATGGACAGTGGCCGGAGGCCTCGCAATATGACTTTTGCGTGAGCCTGGGGCTGCGTCATGAGGGTGATGCCGTCCTCGTGGCAGGGGCGGTGCTCGCCAAGATAACCGGTGGGGTCTATTTCGCTGTGGATCTCCCACTCTCCACCGACGAGGCCATGGCCGCGGCGCGCGAGGCGGACGCCAGACTGCGGCAGTAGGTGGTGGTTGGAAAGCGTGCAGGGCATCTCTCTCTTTTCCAGGTGATGGCGGCGGGCTGGGCGGAGGTGTCAACGGCTACCGGCCAATCCCCAGAACTGCGCCGCCCATACCCTCCCGCGGCCTTCGCCCGTGAGGCCGTTCTGCTGCAACTCTTGCCGAATAATCACGACAGTGGATGATGGTTTGTCGGCCGTGATCCGCTGTAGTGCGCTGGCTGGGCGTTTCGGCTAGTAAACGTTGGCCCTGAAGCTGCGTAACAGCGATTGCGGTACAGATCCGAGATATGCGGTTGGCCCCCGCGTGACTTAGCGTAGCGCCTCACCCCCCATCTCCACCCTGGTGACGCCAGATGGATCGAGCGCTATCTGCCGCTCTTCCCCACGGATCTGGAGATAGATGGTCTCTAGGCCGGTTGGCGGCAGTTGCAGCCGGCCGCTGCTATCTGTGCGTAGCTCTACCGGCGGCAGTCCGTTGCCGGCGAGTACCTCCAGCGGCATATCCGCCAACACCCTCCCCCCTTGATGCAGCTCCAGCTGGTGGCGCAGCGCCGTGGTATTGGCCAACAGCTGGGTGGTGACGGTGCCGCTATCGAGGGATAGCTCGGCCGGGGCGGACCAGCGTTGGCTGAGGGGGGAGGTCGCCACCTCCAGGAGGTAGCGCCCTGCCGCGTTGACACCGGCGGCGAGACCCTCCGGGGTAGAGCGGAAGGGGGTGGTGGCGACCGTCTGCCAACCGGCATCACCCTCCCAGCGTTGCAGTTGGAAGAGGGGATACTCCCCCTCGGCCTGCCCCTCTGTGGCAGGGGGATCGGTCAACACCAACCAGACATAGCCCGGCAGTCGCCACTGCTGGCGCACCACCCCCGCCGTGACAGGTTCGGCCAGCGCCGGATCAAACTCCAGGTGGAGCTGTTGCGGTAGCACCTCTGCCAAGGGATCGGGGGTGGACTCCGCTAGGGGGGCCAGGCGGTCGATGAAGAGCGTACTGGCGGTGGTGGCGGCGATCCCGGGTAGTTGAAAGCGGCCCTCGGCATCGCTCATGGTGCGCTGCCCACCCAGGGTGGAGATGGCCGCTGAGACCGGCTCGCCATTGCGGGTGAGCAGCTGGCCCTCCAGGGTGAGGGTGGCGGTCAACTGGGCCAGATCGAGCGAGGCGCTGGTAATGCGCTCCGCTTGTAGTGGGAGTTCCAGGCTCGTATCACCCGCGCTGCTGCGTAGCTCCACCCCGGTATCGGCCGGCCACGGCAGTAGCTCCTGCGTCTCACCGGCCACGAGGCGCAGGGGGCTATCCCCCACCAAGGCGGCGGCCAGCGCCGGCGCCCGCTGATTCAGCAGGTGGAGCCAGCCCTGCGTCTCTAGGGCGGACTCCCCCTCGGCCGCCACTCGACGGAGATAGACATCGGCCACTTGGCCGGCGGGGCCCTGCGGTTGTAGCCGTAGGCCGGTGTAGGCGCTCGGTTGCAGCCGCCCGGCGCTGAGCGGCGCTGCGCTATCGGCGGGGGCGCTCACCACGCTGAGGTAGATCTGCTGGCTGGCGGGGGCATCCACCAGTAGCAGATAGGCGTCGGCCGGCGGTACCGCCAGCGGCCCGACTAAGAGATGCCCCGGCGCCGGCTGGAGGGGCGCGGCCAACCACTCGACCACTGAGGCCAGCGCCAGCGCCGTCGCGGGGCCGCCATGGCTGGCACCGCTGGCCAGCCACGCCTGATACTCCGCCCAATCCTCGGCCGAGATCCGCGCTATCCCGATCTCCGCACGGGTCTGCTCGATGGCCGGTAGTTGGCCCGTGCCGTCAGGTAACAGGATGGCGCTCAGCTGGCGACCGATGGCTACCTCCACGGGTAGGAGGTCCGTGGGGATGGCGGCGGCGGTGTCGTTGGTAGGGGAGGGGAGCGGCGCGCGCACTGGCGGCGCAGCGGCGGTGATCGGCGGCGTGGCTGGGGTGGTGAGCCACGCCACCCATCCGATCGACGCCACACCGACCAAGAGCAGGGCGAGCAACAGCTGACGGCTGGTCATTGGCGATTACCCCCAGCATCACGGTCGGGCGACGCCAGGCGTTGGTGGGCCATCCTTGGCCCGGGCTGGGGATCAGTCGGTATCGGCGCTGGCGTAGAGCTTCAGCCAGATGGGGGCGTGGTCGGAGAGCGTGTAGAGATCACAGCTATTGGCCACATAGTCGCGGCCGGAGCTGGAGTACTCGGTCACGTAGCTGGACTGTAGCCAGAAGTGGTCATAGGGGTTGGCGTAGCTACAGGCGCTGTTGAGCGAGGTGCTGTCGTTGACCTTGTAGCTCACCGCCGGGGAGAGGGCCTTCAGGGTGTTCCAGTCACTGGAGGTGGCGTCGCGGTTGTGGTCGCCCAGCAGGATCACATCTTGGTCGCTGCTGCTGGCCGCCTGGATGGCCTGGAAGACGCTGGCGATGTCGCGGATCTCCTGCTGCCGCTCGGCGGTGGTGCCGAAGATGGCGTGCCAGTTGATAAAGGTGTAATCGGCGTTGCTGCCTTTATCGCGCAGCTTGATAATCTGCGGCTCACGCTCAAACTGATCGCTGCTATCGCTCCAGACATATTGGGAGAGCAGCGTCACGCGGTCGGTGCGATAGACCACGGCGTAGCGCTCTTTGTAACTGCTGCGGCCGATGGCAGCGGTCACCGCATAGCTCCAGCTGTAGCCGCTCACCGCGGAGAGGGCAGAGGCAAAGTTGGCGGCGCTATCGCTGTACATCACCTCCTGTAGGAAGATCACATCCAGTCCATTGCTGGAGCTGCTGGAGGAGCCGTACTGCTGCCACGCTTGATTGGCGTAGCCAGTCCAGTTGGTCTCACCACTCCAACCCATATGGCGGGCGTTCCAAGAGAGGGTGCGCAGATAGGAACCGGCGTGGGCGGTACCCATGCCGGCGAGCATTAGACAGAGGGGGGCAAGCAGCCAACGGAGTCGGTTCATCGTGCATATCCTGTGCGTTGATGCGCGGGTGAAAGGGAAGGCGATCGGGCGGCCGCATTGTGTCGGGCCTGGATGAAGCACAGGGGGCGAACGATTGAACTTATTTTGATGTTTTTGTGACGACTGCGGCGAGTTCATGGCCCGTGGTTGGCAAGAACGGGGGGCAATAGATCCCCCTCTCCACGTGCCGCCAGGGGTCCTCGCTCAAGGCAAGCAAGAGGGCCTCTGTTTCAAGCACGCCGGTGGCTTGAGGCGGTCACCCTACTAATAGATATCCAGCCTGGCACTCTTTTGCGCGTGCGAGTGGACGCGCCAGGCATTGAATAAGCGATCCGCTGGCCGCTCGCCTGGGGAATGCCACAAGGGCATAAAATGAATACTAAAATGCTCCGCCCGTTAACGACTTGGCCCTTTCTTCTCAGCCTGGTCACGCTGCTGATAAACGATCGATGGCTGAAGGCGGCTTACCCAAACATGCTGACTGGGAAGCTGTCAGATTTCGCCGGCTTGGCGGTGGTTGCCTTACTGCTATTCAGCGGTGTTTCCCATCGAAAATGGCTGCTTGGGTGGGTGATTGCGGGGGCATTTCTGTGGTGGAAAAGTCCATTCTCAGAGGTCTTTATTCACGCTGTGAATCGCGTGAGCCCCCTCCCAATCGGTCGCACGGTGAATTATGGTGACCTCTGGGCACTCTTGGTCCTGCCCCTCTGTCTGCGTGTCACGCGAGTGCCCGTCAGGGCCAAGGCCGCTCGGTTTCGTTCGAAAAAGGTGGTCCCATGGCTCCTGGCAATGGTGGCCCTGCTGGCTATTATGGGGACCTCTATGAACTTTTGATTTTGATGAGGGTAATCAAGCCCGGGCGAATGCCTGGTGCACGGCTATCCGGACATTACTGGCGGAAGGCGAGGATAAATTGACGCGCAACTTCTTCCACAAAATAGTGGGCGATTGGATCCATGTGTTCATTCCGCCCATTGGCCATGTTGGAATGCGATGGCCAGTGCGAGATATCGCCCATATAGACGGTAATAAAGGACTCGTCGTCTCTTTTAAACGTTTCGGTTGATGGATACGCCTTTCTCTTTTTGTATACCCGCGGCTGGGGGGCGGGTCTCTATCATCCCTCTGCGGACGGCGTATCCGTCGCTAACCACCGGCAAGTCATCCCCCCGATACAGAACAGGCTCTACAGCTGTGGCCGGGCGGGGTAAGAGGGGCGGGTGGCCGACCGCGCTGATGGCGGTCGGCCGGTAGTGCGGTTTAGAGGGCGCCAAACACCTGCTGGAGCAGATCGGTGGTGCGCGCCACGGGATCGGCCCGGATGCGCTTCTCCTCTTCTGCCAGTTGGGTGAAGAGGCCGTTCATCGTCCCTTCGGTGACGTAGCTGGTCAGGTCCACCGGCGCCGGTTTAGCGGCGAAGGGGATCTGGCGATAGGCGGTTACCAGGGAGTCGTAGTAGCCGTTGACATCGGTCGCCCCCATGCTCTGCTCTACCAGCGGGCGCAGCCGCTCGGTGAGCTGGCCTTCGGTCTGTTGCCGCAGGTAGTCGGTGGCTGCGCTATCACCGCCGTTGAGGATGGCCACGGCATCTTTCAGCGTGATGTTGCTGATGGCGTCCCAGAAGATGCTGCGGGTCTCCCCGGCCGCCTTCTCCGCGGCCCGATTCATGGCCACCTCCAGGTCGTCCACATAGCTCCCCAGTCCCAGTTGGCGCAGTGTCTTGGCGACCGAGCTGTAGGCCGGTGGGGTGTTGATGCGGATCAGCTTATTGGCCAGGAAGCCATCCACCTGCGAGGTGCTGGCGACCGCCCGCTCGCTGCCCACCTTGAGGGCCTCCCGCAGGCCGTCGGCCACCTTGGCCTCGCCCAAGGCCGCGGCATTGGCCGTGGCGGTGGCCAGCAGCAGCGTGGATAGAAATAGGGAATGGATCCAACGGAGGGTGCAACGCATCGCCAAGCTCCCATGGCAGAAGTGAGGGGGGCATCGTAACCCGGATCGCCCCGCGCTGTGCCACTCCGGCGACCAGTGGCCGCCGGCCCACGGCTTGACACCCACATAGATCCCAAGGAGACTAACGCCCCATGTACTCCCATCCCACCAAAGCCGTTATGCCTCTGTGCCGCGCCCGAGTATGGCGCGCTCTCTGCGTGCGGCCAGGAGGGGAGACTTCGTAGTCGAATAAACTCGAACAACACCCCATTCCATTCAAAGGCCGCCGGCTCCCGCCCGCGGCCTTTTTTATTGCCCTGCTTTCTGTTGACTAGGAGCACGCCGATGTCGATCCCCGCCGCCTATGTGGGGCTCATCCTGATCTGGTCCACCACCCCGCTGGCCATCAAGTGGAGCGGCGAGGGGGTCGGGTTTTTATTTGGTGCCACGGCCCGCATGGCCTTGGGGGCGCTGGCCTGTCTGCTGTTATTGCGGCTGCTGCGCATCGCCCTGCCTTGGGATAGCAATGCCCGCCGCGGCTATGCCGCCGGTGCCCTCGGGATCTTCGGCGCCATGCTCTGCACCTATTGGGGGGCCCAACGGATCCCCTCCGGGTTGGTCTCGGTACTATTTGGCACCTCGCCGCTGCTCACCGGCATCCTCGCCTCTCTGTTGCTGGGAGAGCGGGCCTTTTCGCCGATGCGGGTGGTGGGGATGGCGCTCGGCATGGTGGGTCTGCTGGCCATCTTCCGCGACAGTATCGCCCTGGGCGATCAAGCGGGCGTGGGGATCGGGGCGGTGCTGGGAGGGGCCTTTCTCCACGCCCTCTCCGGGGTGCTGGTGAAGCGCAGCAACGCCCAGATCCACCCCATGGCGCTCAACACCGGGGCGCTGCTGTTGGCGGTCTGCTTCTATCTGCCCACCTGGGGGATCAGCGATGGGCAGCTGCCACAACACGCCGAGCCGCGCACCTGGTTGGCCATCGGCTACCTGGCGCTGCTCGGTACGGCGGTGGGCTTCAATCTCTACTTCTATGCCCTGCGCCACCTCTCCGCCGGCACCATGTCGCTCATCCCGCTGCTGACCCCGGTGTTGGCACTGCTCATCGGCATGGGGCTCAACGGCGAGCAGCCGGGTTGGGCCATCTGGGCGGGGAGTGCCGCCATCCTGTTGGGGCTGACGCTCCACCAATTTGGTGAGCGGCTTCTGCCGCGGCTACGGCCAGGGTAGTGCGTAGAGGCGGTTAACTTGGGGGGCGCCGCTGGTCGGCCGGCGGCGCCCCCTCGGGGGCATCTTGGCGCGGCTAGTGCCCGCCCTGCTGGATGAACATGCTATACAGCGTCAGCAGGATCTCGAAGACGATGAGGATGGTGATGTACCACTCCACCCGCAGGCTGCGACGATTCTGGATCAGGTCGAGCAGGGTGCCGGCGGTGTGGGCGATGAGCTGGAGCTTGCTATCTAGGGCGCGCAGTCGCTCGGAAAGCTCATACTCCTCGGAGAGGCGGTTGTAGAGCTTCTCCAGCTCGGGGTGCTCCCACAGCACCTCCGGCTTTTCGGCGATCTCGACGCGGCCGATGGTCCGGTGCTGGATGCGCAGGGTGCCACCGATGTAAGAGACCAACTCCCGGGAGCTGCGGCTGGAGCCCCCCTTCCGTTGTAGATCCGAGGCGATGGGTTCGATGTCATCAAACACCCCGCCGATGGTCTTCTCATATTCATTGAGCACCGCGCTCTTGGCGAGGGCATCGGCCAGCAGCTGAAAGCGCTCGAAGCTCGCCTCCTGCAACACGACCTGCCCCCCCTCGACCCCCTCAAAGCTGCCCTGGCGGAACTCGATCTGCACCTCCTCCAGCTCCGGCTGCTCGAAGGGTTGGTTGACCATCGGCGCCAGCTGGGCGAGGAACGACACCTCCTCTAATGGCGTGAGGCCGAATAGCACCACGCTGCCGTGGCGGAAGAGCACCGCGCAGCCGCGTTCACCGGCCCGGATCACCAGAGGCGAGGCGGCCAGCCGCTCACCCCGCTCCAGGGCGCGCAGGTCGAGCCGTTCACCCAGGAAGAGGGCGCGGGCACAGGTGGCTTGTTCAAAGGGGGGGAGATAGCTGGGCGGCCCGTTGGCCTCGGGGGCGGTGGTCGGTTCCATGGGATTCGCTGGGGCTCCTTACTGGCCGCAGGGGAGGGCAGTGGTGGTCAAGGACAGGCCGCCAGCCGGGCTGTATGGGCCGTCGCAGGGCCCATTTTGCTACAACAGGGGACGCGCCGCACGGCGCATCCCCTGGGTGGGAGGTAGACCCCGGGGGTTACATCGCCTTCTTGATGGTGAAGGCGCCCCGCAGCTCGCCCAGCTTGTAGCCACGGGCCTGGTCTTGGGGATATAGCTCGGAGATCTTGGCGGCCACCGCGGGGTCGATATTCTCGCCATGGCACTTCAGGCACACCTCGCCCACCGGGATCGCCTTCATGAAGCGGAAGGTTTTCTGGCCGTTCTCCTCCACCACGACGGTCTTGGAGAGGTTGGCCACCCGCTCGCCATCGGCGTTGCGGCGCTCAAACTCCTCCAGTACCGTCCGCTCCCACTCGTCGGGGGTGTTGTCGGGGTTGCGCACCTTGAGGCTGGTACGGCCGATCTGTAGGCCATGCTTCTCTGACTGGTTCTTGGCGATGGCCGGGGCCACCTTGTGGCAGACGTCGAGGGCGTTGAGGGGGCCACCCTCTTTCATGGCGCTCTCCAGGTTGCCTTTCAGGTCGCCGAAGAACTCCTGGATGGCCTCTTTGCTGGCCGTCATATTGGCGGCCATGACATCTTCTTCAGCATGGACGTTGCCGACACAGGCGGTCAGTAGGGCCAGGGCGATCACTCTCTTCATACGGGTCCTCCGTTAAGGGGCGGTTGTGGTCGATAGCTCTGCGCAGGGGTTGAGGGGGCGTGGCCGCGCTGCCCACAGGGGGTCAGTGTCTACGTGGCCCATCCCCTCTCCACCCCTGGGCGGAGGCATCATAAACATTGGCTCCAGCGGCGCAGCTTAGCCCATGGTGGGACGCCGGTAAGTGATTTTGTCACGCAGCGGCGCCCGCCTGGCCTCACTCACCGCGCAGCGCCACCACGGGATCGAGGCGGGCGGCGTGGCGTGCCGGCAGTAGCCCGGCCAGCAGCCCCACCACGGCGGAGACCGCCAGGGCGATGGCCACATAGAGCCAGGCGATTTGCACCGGGAGTGCCGGCAGCAACAGGCTGAGCCCCAACGCGAGCCCGAGCCCCAGCAGCAGGCCGGCGCCGCCCCCTGCCAGCGATAGCACCACCGCCTCCGCCAGGAAGAGCCCCAACACCTGCCGCCGCTCCGCCCCCAGGGCGCGCAGCAGGCCGATCTCCGCCGTCCGCTCCCGTACCGAGATGGTCATGATGGTGAGGATCCCCACCCCGCCCACCAGCAGTGACACCCCGCCCAGGGTGCCCACCGCCAGGGTCAGCACCTCCAGTACCGAACCGAGCACATCGAGCATCTTCTCCTGGGTGGTGAGGGTGAAGTCATCCCGTCCGTGGCGCGCCACCAGCACCCGCTTCACCGCCTGCTCGACCCGTGCCGGCGGGGTCTGGGGGTCGTAGAGGACATCGATCTCCATCAACCCCTCGCGGTCGAACAGCTCCAGCGCCTTGGCGGTGGGGATGTATACGGTGTCGTCCACATCGAAGCCGAGCACCTGTCCCTTGGGTCGCATCACGCCGATCACCCGGAACCGGCTGCCGCCCACCCGGATCGCCGCCCCCAGCGGGTTGCGTTCACCAAACAGCTCCCGCTCCAGGGTTGACCCCAGCACGGCAAAGTTGCGCGCCGCCCGCGGGTCATCCGCCGGGAGGAAGCGGCCCACCGCCACGCTGAAGCGAAAGACCTCCGGGAAGGTGGCGCCCACCCCGTAGACATTGGCCCGCCGCTTTCGGTTCTCCACCTCGATGAGGCCATTACCGGCCACCACCGCCTCCACCGCCCGCACCTCCGGTAGCCGCTTCAGCGCCTCGGCATCCTCGATGGTGAGCGGTCGGGTGGTACCAAACACCCCCACCGCAGTGCCGTGGGTGGTGGTCTTACCTGGGTTGACCGCCAGTAGCGTAGTACCGAACTGGGTGAACTCCGCCAGGACGAAGCGGTGGATCCCCTCGCCGATGGAGGTGAGCAGCACCACCGCGGCGATGCCGATGGCGATCCCCAGGGCGGTCAACAGGCTGCGGAGCCGATGGGCGCGCACGGCGCTGCCGGCGAGTCGAAGCAGATCGGTACGGGTCATACTCATCGCCGGGAGAGTGCCTGGACGGGATCGAGCCGTGCCGCCCGCCGCGCCGGCAGGGTGCCAAACAGCAGCCCCGCCACCAGCGCTATCCCCACACCGGCCACCACCGACCAGGTGGGCGGTGTGGCCGGCAGGCTGGGGTAGAGCAGGCGCAACAGCCAGCTCCCTGCCTCTCCCAACGCCAGCCCAATGAGCGCCCCCAGCAGCGAGAGCAGGACCGCCTCCGCCAAAAATAGGGTGAGGATACGCTGCGGGGTGGCCCCCAACGCCTTGAGTAGGCCGATCTCACTGGTGCGTTGGGTCACCGCCACCAGCATCACATTCATGATCAACACACCGGCCACCACCAAGCTGATGGCGGCGATCCCGGCCACCGCCAGGGTGAGGGCCCCCAGGATGCGATCAAAGGTGGCCAACACCGAATCCTGCGCCACCACGGTCACATCCTCCTCCCCCTCATGCAGCTCGGCGAGTCGCTGGCTGATCACCTGCTGCGCCGTGGCCACCTCGGTCCGTGACCGCGCCTCCACCAGGATGCGGAACAGCGAGCCCTCGTTGAATAGCTGTTGGGCGGAGGCGACCGGGATGACCACCAGCTCGTCGATATCGACCCCCAGCGACTGCCCCTTCTGGGCCAAGACACCGATGACCCGAAAGCGACGGTCGCCGATGCGGATCCACTCCCCCAGCGGGGCGCTGCCGCGGAACAGCTCATCCCGCACCTTGGCGCCTATCACCGCCACCGAGGCGGGGCGGGTGGGGTCCCCCGGCGGCAGGAACTGCCCCTCGCCAAGCGCCATCTGCCGCACCTGCTGCATCTCTGCGGTCGCCCCCCAGATGGGCACCTCCCGCTCCCGCGAGTGCCATGCCACCGGCGCCTCGCCGACATTGAGCGGCGCCACCCGCACCACCTGGGGGATGCGGCCGAGCGCCTCGGCATCGGCCAGGGTGAGGTCGCGCGGCGTCTCCGAGAGCATCGGGGGGGCGCCGCCGGTGGTCTCGTTGCGCCCCGGCATGACAATGAGCAGGTGGGTGCCGAGGGCCGAGAACTGGCCCGTGACGTAGCGGCGGGCACCATCGCCCAGGGCTGCTAACAGCACCACCGCGGCAACGCCGATGGCCATCGCCACCAACATCAGGCCGGTGCGCAGCCGCGCCCCGCCCAGCGCCGTGGCGGCAAACCGGAAGGTATCGCTCCATCTCATGGGGCGGCGTGGTCCCTTGGCGGGTTGGTAACAGTCGTCAAAGCCTACCCCGTTTTCGCTACAATCGCCCCCCATGCCCCCTCCAAACCCCGATCACTCCCTATGCAGACTACGCTCCGTGCCCTCGCGCTGATCGCCGTTGCCAGCCTGTTGGGCTGCTCCAGTGACAGCTCCGCCCCACCCCCCGCCAGCCGTACCGTGGTGCTCGGTTTCGACGGTATGGACCCGGTGCTGGCCGAGCGCTGGATGGCCGACGGCAGCCTGCCCAACTTCGCCAAGCTCGCCCAGGAGGGGGATTATCAACGGCTTCCCACCAGCAACCCACCGCTGTCGCCGGTGGCGTGGGCCTCGTTTGCCACCGGCCAAGAGCCGGGCGAGCACGGCATCTTTGACTTTTTACACCGCACCCCCGGCAGTTACACCCCCGATTTTGCCATCGCCAAGGTGACCCCGCCGGAGACCATTGAGCTGTTTGGTTACCAGCTCCCCACCGCCGATCCCACCGTCAGCAACCGGCGGGTCGGCCGGCCCTTCTGGCTGGCGCTGGAGGAGGCGGGGTGGCGCACCTCGGTGCTGCGGGTGCCGGTCACCTTCCCGCCGGACCCCATCCACCGGATGCTCTCCGGGATGGGGGTGCCCGATCTGCTGGGGACCCAAGGGACCTTCACCTTCTACACCACCGAGTATCAGCCGACGAGCAGTGAGACCGGCGGCCGCACCATCTTCCTCCCCAACCAGCCCGGCACCATCGAGAGCAGCCTGGAGGGGCCGCCCGATCCGTTCGATGCCAAGGCGCCGCCCCTGTCGGTCCCCCTCACCATTGAACGGGGTGCGGGCCGGGCGACCATCACCCTGGATGGCACTCGGCTGGAGCTTCAGCAGGGGCAGTGGAGCGACTTCATCAAGGTGCGCTTCCCCTTCGCCTGGACCGGGGTCGATGCCCTGGTGCGGCTCTATCTAGTGAGCAGCGGCGAGCAGCTGGCGCTCTATGTCTCCCCCCTCAACTTTGACCCCCACAGCCCGCCGCTGCCCATCTCCTCGCCCCCGGAGTATGCCGGCGAGCTGGCCGATCGCATCGGCAACTACCACACCCTGGGGATGCCGGAGGAGACCTGGTCACTCAATCAGGAGAAGCTGAGTGATGACGCCTGGCTGGATATGGTGGCCAAGGTGCTGGCCGAGCGCGAGGCGATGTTGAAGGATACCCTGGCGCGCAACGACAGCGAGCTGGTGGTGGTGGTGTTTGTCCAGACCGACCGCGTCTCCCACATGTTCTGGCGCGGGATGGACCCCGAACACCCACGCTACGCCGAGACCAACGAGCGGGGCCGCAACGCCATCCACTGGATCTACCAGGAGGCCGATCGCATCCTCGGCGAGACCCGCGCCGCCTTGGGACCCAACGACCGGCTAGTGGTGTTGAGTGACCACGGCTTCAACAACTACCGCCGCAGCGTCCACCTCAACCGGGTGCTGGCGGATGCCGGCTACCTCACCCTAAAACCGGGCCGCAAGGAGTCGGGGCCGCTCTTTGCCCAGGTGGACCTGGACCACACCCGCGCCTATGCCCTCGGCCTCAACGGCCTCTATCTCAACCTGAAGGGGCGGGAGTCGCAGGGGATTGTGGCGCCGGAGCAGGCGCCGGCATTGAAGCGGGAGCTGATCGAGCGACTCAGCGGCCTGCGTGACCCCGAGAGCGGGGCGCCCATGATCGAGACGATCTACGACAGCGACATCATCTACCACGGTAGCCACCACGCCGACGCCCCCGATCTGGTCGTCGGTTACGCCGCCGACTACCGCGCCTCCTGGCAGACCACCCTCGGCGGCGTGCCGGCCCTGACGGTGGAGGATAACCGCGGCAAGTGGAGCGGCGACCACGCCGTCTCCCCGGAGCTGGTGCCGGGGGTGCTGTTCACCTCCTTCCCGCTGGAGCAGCCGGTGCCCGGCCTGGAGTCGTTGGCACAGTTGATCGGCACCCGGGCGGTGGCCACGGTGATGGCAGGCCATGTCCAGAGTCACTGATCCCGGTCTGCTGGACCTGCCAGCACCGCTCCTGAGCGCCATCGATGGGGTGCTCGCCGGCGCCCCGCCGTGGCTGCGGCTCATCTTCTGGGGGGCCAGTGGCGCCCTCCTCTCGATGGCCCTCTATCGCCTCCTCTCACGCCAGCAGGCACTGGCCGAGACCAAACAGCGGCTGGCCGCCGCCCAGCGCGAGCTGGTGGCCTACGACGGCGAGTTTGATGGCCTCCTGCCGCGGATCGCCGCGGTGCTGCGCGCCAGCGGCCGCCAGCTCTGGCTCACCCTCTGGCCCACCATCGCCGCCTCCCTCCCGCTACTGTTCCTGCTCGCCTGGCTCTCCAATGCCTACGGCTATCGCCTGCCGGCGGTGGGCGAGCCGCTGGCGGTGAGTGTCACCCCCGCCACCCTCCCGCTACCGTGGCAGGGGCCGCTGGCCTGGCCGGCGCAGTCGGTCACCTACCGCGATTCGGCGGGGGAGCCGCTCTTTGAGCTACCGCTATCGGCGCCGGTGCCGCTGCTCCACAAGCGACAGTGGTGGAATGGCTTGCAGGCCAATCCGCTCGGCTACCTGCCGGCCGCGGGGGCGATCGAGCAGATAGAGTTTCAGCTGCCGGAGCAGGTGATCCTCCCCTTCGGCCCCACTTGGCTGCGGGGTTGGCTCCCCACCTGGCTGCTGGCCACCATGGCCTGCTCGCTGTTGATCAAGTGGCGCTGGCGACTGCACTAGGCCCGATAGGTGCCGAGAGGAGGGGGCGGTGATGGCGCGCAAGGCGCACTGGGAGCAGGTGTATGAGAGCCGATCTGCCGAGTCGGTGAGCTGGTTTCAGCCCCACGCCCACCTCTCCCTCGCCTTGATCCAGGCGCTGGAGCCGCGTCGGGAGGCCCACCTCATGGATGTGGGCGGCGGCGCCTCCACCTTGGTGGATGACCTGGTGCGGGCCGGCTATCAGCACCTCTCGGTCTTGGATATCGCCGGTGCGGCCCTGGGGGTGGCGCAGCGGCGCTTGGGGCTACTGGCCACCGGCGTGGCCTGGCTGGAGGGGGATGTGACCGAGCTGGCCCTGCCCCAGCACGGCATTGACCTCTGGCACGATCGGGCGGTCTTCCACTTCCTGACGGAGGCGGCCGATCGGCAGCGCTATGTGCGGCGCTTGTTGAGCGCGCTCCGGCCAGGGGGGCACGTGATCATCTCCGCCTTCGCCGAGGACGGCCCTGCGCAGTGCAGCGGGCTGCCGGTGCGCCGCTATAGCGGATCTACCCTCTGGGCCGAGCTGGGGGCGCCCTTCCAGCTGTTGGAGCAGCGGGAGGAGCTGCACCACACCCCGGCGGGGGCGCAACAGCAGTTTATCTACTGCGCCTTCCGCCGGCCGCTGGTGGAGGCGGAGCCGCTCGCGTCCTCTTGATCGGCAGCTGCTCTAGCCAACTCAGCAGCCGCTCGCCCTCCTGCTGTAGGAGCTGCGGGTCGTGGTAGACGTGGGCGATCACGGCGATCCCCTGGGCGCGCCCCAGTAGGTGGAGCGCCTGCGCCTCGGCCTCCTCCCCCCAACCCAGCTCGGTGAAGCGGGCGCGCAGCCAGTCGCGGAAGAGATCGAACAGCGCCCGGGCCGCCCTCTGTAACTCCCGTCGCCCCTTCCCCAGCTCGGTGTTGAGACTGCCGATGGGGCAGCCGAACTCCGCCAACTCCAGCCGCTGACCGGCGATCATGCCGGCAAAGGCGCGCAGCCGCTGCTTGGGGTCGTCGCTCTCCCGCTCCCACTGCGCCAACAGGGCGCGATACTCCTCCAGGCGCTGCTCGATCACCGCCTGGAGGATCTCATCCTTGGTCTTGAAGTAGTGGTAGATGTTGCCGCGGGAGAGGCCGGCGGCGCTGACGATATCGGCAAAGGAGGTGCCGTCATAGCCGTGCTGATAGAACAGCTGTTTGGCACTGGCGACAATCCCGCTGCGGGTCCGCTCCCCCCTGCCTGCCGTGTTGCTCACCCCTGCTCCCCATGGTGTGGCGCCCGCTTGCGCCCGTCGCCCATGGTCGCATGGGGGCCAGGGGGGATGCACGCCGCCGCCTCTCTCAGGTGAGGGGGCGGGCCATCGCCATCGGGCGCCGCTGGCGCTCCGCCATCTCCGCCATCTGCTGGCGCACCGCCTCCTGCCAGGGGTGGCGCGGTTGGTAGCCGAGCCGGTCGGTGGCGCGGCCATTGTCGGCCGTCACCTCCTCCAGCAGATGGATGACGCTGCGGGTGACCAGGGGCTCCCAGGGGACCCAACGGTCCAGCAGCTCCATCAGGTGGGCAAAGCGGTAGGCGATGGCAAATGGCACGCTGAAGTGGGGTTGCGGCAGGCCAAACTCCTGGTGCAGCAGGCCGATCACCTCGCGCAGCGTCGGCACCTGGGGCCCGACGATATTAAACCCCTCGTAGGGCGCCAGCCCGTGGGCCGTGGCCGCCAGGGCAAAGGCGGTGCCGATATCCCGGCCATCGACAATGGGCAGTGCGGTGCGCCCCCCAGCGACCCACGGTACCAGGTGGGTCTTGAGGCGCGGGGCGAGGATGGGTAGCAGACCGAGGGCGTAGCGCTGCCCGGCAAAGATCCCGAGCCGTAGATTGATCACCTGAAAGTGGGGGCTGGCCCGCTCACGCAGCCGCTCTTCGATGGTGATGACGTTGCAGAGGTGGGGCCAAAAGGGCCGCGGGATCCCGTGGCTCAGTGGGTCCGCCGAGCGCTGGGGGGCGGCAGCGCTGGTGGTACTGGTGTTGATGAAGCGGCCCACCCCGGCCTGCTCGGCGGCGGCAATGAGGGCGAGGCTCGGCTCCAGATAGAGGCCCTGCGACTCTTTGGCGTGGCCCCAGAGGGAGGTCCAGGCCGCCGCATGACAGAGCACATCCACCCCCTCTACCACCGCTTGACGGTAGCCGGCATCGCGTAGATCGCCGCAGCGCGCCTCGCCACTGAAGCCCGCCGGTAGCCGCCCGCGATCACGACAGGCGGCCACCACCTGTACATCGTCCCGCTGCTGCAACGCCTCCACGATATGGCTGCCGACAAAGCCGGTGGCGCCGGTCACCAGAACCCGCTTGGACATCTGCCCCTCCTCTCGCTGAGGGTCCCACCTCAACTCCATAGGTGGCGGGACCGATTAGGATGACTGTCCTAGTAATGTAGGATGATCGTCCTAATATTGGCAAGCAGCGGCTTGCTGTCAGTGGTTGGCGAGGGGAGGGGGCGGGTTGGATGGGCGGTCAGTCGGGTGCCGCGGGTTGTTGCAGCTGCTCCAGCGCCTCGTCTAAGGAGCTGACCCAGTGGGGATTGTCCGTTGGTGCCACCTTCGCCCGTAGCGCCCGGAGTGGCGCCACGAGTCGTTGATCGCCCAGCCGCCCCGCAGCGTTGAGTACCATGCTGCTGGGATCACCCTGCTCTATCCAATGCAGCAGCTCTCTCCAGAGGGCGGGATCGCGCCGCCTGGCGAGCCCCACCAGCGCCTCCCCAAAGGCGTCACTGTGCGCCGACTCCACCCGCACCCGCGCCCACAAGGCGGCCCGAATGGCGGGGCTATCGGCCTCGCTCCGCTGGCCGAGGCCAAAGGTGGCCCAGTCGCGCACCTCGGTGGCGGTGTCAGCGCTGAGTTCTACCAGGGCGGCGAGGGCCGCCTCCTCTGTTTTCCCGCCCAGACCGACCGCAACAGCGTGGCGTACGGCGGCGCTGGGGTGATTGCGCAGATCGATGAGGTAGCGGGTGACGTGGGGGTGGGGGCGGCGTCCCAAGGCAAATGCCGCGGCGGTAACCACTGCGGGATCGGGGTCCTCCAACAGCGGTGCTAGCCACTGAATGGAGGCCGCCACAAACGATGGGCGGATGGCCAGGCCCAGCTCACCCAAGATAGTGGCACCCACCTGGCGCTCCCTGGCATCGCCCTGGGCGATGAGCTGGCAGGCGGCGGAGAACTCCACCTGGCTACCGCGATACTGCAAGACGCTGAGGGCGAGGCCGCCAGCGTGGCTCTCCTCCTCCCACTCCTTGCCCCAGTCAGCCAGCACCGCGGCGATAAGCTCGCGGCATCCGCGCGGCTCCTCGGCTAGTGTTTGGTACCACGTATTCACCAACCTCTCTCCCATGGCGGGGGCGTTGCCTTGGCGCCCCATTGTGTGGAGTAATGCTGCACCGGTAGCACCGGCGCCTGGAACAACAGTAAGAGACCGCTCAACGGCCAAGTTAAGGAGCCCAGAGATGTTAAAGCAGCGCCCCCTCAAGCCGCTCATCCTCCTCGCCCTGCTCCTCTCCCAGGGGAGCAGCATGGCCGTCATCGGCGACGGTGAGGAGGAGATCACGGTGCGCATCCCCGGCCAGGTCTGTCTCGATGAGACCCGCGTGGAGCGCTTCATGCCGGAGGGGCCCAGCGGCGCGCCCTGGTGGCGGTTACGCCATGTGGTGGTGGTCCCCACCGCCCACCAAGACTCCGCCGCGGATGTCTTTGTCTGGTTCGCCACCGCCGCCGCCCCTGAACAGCGGATATTCATCAATGCGGACGGTCTCCCCAGCGGTAGCGAACCGATCTCCTACCTCTACTCCAGCGCCCTACCCGCCGCCTACGAGGTGGACCTGAGCGCCCCGGCCGATAGCCTCGCCACCCTGCCAGCGGATGGTCAACTCTTCTCCGGCCTCGGTCAGCGCCGACCCGGTGGCTCCGCCACCACGGCCTTCCAGGAGATGCTGGAGCAGGGCCGCTACGCCGCCATCGCCCAACTCAACCCCATCGCCGCCGACAACGCCCGGATCTACTGCATCGATATCGCCGGCGCCACGGTGTACGAGTAGGGGGTGTTGACGGCCACCGCTCTAAACCACCGCCCTTGCCGAGCGCCACCCGGCGGTGTTCAGCGGCTACCTGGAGCAGATCCGGCGCTTATGTACGCAACTGGAATAGGTCCCTAACCCGCAGGGTTTGGGGGCGCTGGCGCTGGCGCTGGCGTAGTGCCGGGGCGTCGCGCCGCTACGCTGACCGGCTCTGACCCGCCTATATTCCTCGCCGCGAGGGGAGGGCGGCGGGGTGGAAAAGCGGTAGCATGGGGGCCTACCGCAGGCGTTCACCGTCGCCCGGCTGCGGTAGCCGCCGGCCGTTGGGCGGGTGTGACGGATTCGGCCCCGGGGTGTGCCCTTGCCCCCGCTCCAACCCGCCGGGGCCTGGTGCGACAGCTGCCGCGGATGCCTGCCATGAGCCAACAGACCGAGCTGATGCCCCCCGGCCCCGCCACCCGCGGCGAGCGCTGGCGGCGGGTCGGTATGGTGTTGGTGGGGGTGCTGGCGCTGGCCAGCTACATCGCCTTGGTGTCGGTCAATCTGCTGCGGGCGCGGGAGCGGGAGGTGGATGCCACCCGCCGCACCCTGGAGGGGTTGGCGAAGGTGCTGGAGAGCCACGCCAGCGCCACGGTGGACAAGATAGATACCGTCCTGTTGGCCAGCCGCCTGCTGCTGGAGCGCTCGGCGGCGGAGCGGCCTGAGCCGGCCGCCATCAATCGCGCCTTGGGCGCCCATCTGGCACTCATCGGGGAGTCGCAGAGCCTGCGGGTGGCCGATGCCACGGGCCACTTTATCTACGACGCCAGCGGCCGCCTCTACTCCGCCACCATCACCGACCGCGACTACTTCCTGCGCAACCGGGCCGATCCCAGCGGTCCGCTGGTGATCTCCGAGCCGCTCTTCGCCCGCATCACCAACAACTGGGTCATCACCCTGAGCCGCCGCCTCGATGGGCCCGATGGCCAGTTTGCCGGCCTCGTCCAGGCGGCGGTGCGGGCTGAATATTTCCAGGAGTTCTACGACTCGCTCCAGCTGGGGGCCGACCACATCGTCACCCTGGTGGACCACCAGCTACGGCTGGTGGCGCGGGTGCCGGCGGTACCGGCGCAGCTGGGGCTGCCGCTCAACAGCCCCTCGTTGCGGGCGATGTTGGCCAGCGGGGCGCGGGAGAAGATCTACACCGCCGCCTCGGGGGTGGATGGGGTCGAGCGGCTGTTTGCCGCCCGCCAGGTGGGTGACTATCCGCTCTATGTGGTGGTGGGGCGGCGCACGGCGGACTACCTCGCCGGTTGGCAGCGGCAGCTGGCCTGGAGTGTGGCCGGGATGCTGCTGCTGAGCCTGGTGATGGCGGGCTGGATCCTGGGTTGGCTGCGCACCTACGACGCCGCCCTGGCGCTGGCCCGGCGCATGACCGCCGCCTACGAGGCAACGGTGGCGCAGATCCGCCACCTGGCGGAGCACGACCAGCTCACCGATCTCCCCAACCGCAGCCTGCTCGGTACGCGGATGGCGACGGCGCTGGCCGAGGCGGTGGGTAGTGAGGCGCAGCTGGCGCTGCTATTTCTCGACCTCGACCACTTCAAGGATGTCAACGACACCCTGGGGCACAGCGTGGGTGACCAGCTGCTGGTGCAGGTGGCGGAGCGGCTGCGGGCGGTGCTGGATGGGCGCGATGTGGTGAGCCGCCAGGGGGGCGATGAGTTTGCCATCCTGCTGCGCGGCTATGACACCCCGGTGCAGATCGCCGCCATCGCCCAGCGGCTGCTCGACGCCCTCGGGCCGCCGTTTCAGGTGGCGGGACATGAGCTGTCGGTCAGCGCCAGCATCGGTATCGGCACCTACCCGCAGGATGGGGCCGACATCGGCAGCCTGCTGAAGAGCGCCGACACCGCCATGTACCAGGCCAAGGCGGCCGGCGGCGGGGCCTATCAGTTCTTCACCGAGGCGATGCACGCCCGCATCCGCGAGCGGGTGGCGCTGGGCAACAGCCTGCGCCGCGCCCTGGCGCAGGGGGAGTTTGTCCTCCACTACCAGCCCCAGGTGGATGGGGTGACGGGGCAGCTACTGGGGGTGGAGGCGCTGATCCGCTGGCAGCACCCGGAGCGGGGGGAGGTGGCGCCGGGCGGTTTCATCCCGGTGGCGGAGGAGAGCGGCCTCATCAATGGGATCGGCGACTGGGTGTTGACGGAGGCGTGCCGCCAGGCGCGGCACTGGCTGGAGTGCGGCTATCCACCGCTCACCATCGCCGTCAACCTCTCCGCGGTGCAGCTGCGGCAGCGCAATCTCAGTGCCAAGGTGACCGCCATCTTGGCGGCGTCTGGGCTGCCGCCGGGGCAGCTGGAGCTGGAGATCACCGAGAGTGCCCTGATCCGCGATACCGAGCGCATCGTGCGGACCCTCCAACAGCTGAAGGGGGCGGGGATCAAGCTATCGGTGGATGACTTCGGCACCGGCTACTCCAGCCTCGGCTATCTCAAGCGGTTGCCGGTGGACAAGATCAAGATCGACCAGTCCTTTATCCGCGATCTCCCGGCGAGCGACGACGACGCCGCCATCACCCGCGCCATCATCGGCATCGCCACCACCCTGCGCAAGGAGCTGATCGCCGAGGGGGTGGAGAGCCCGGCGCAGCGGGATTTCCTGCTCCAACACGGCTGCCGGGTGATGCAGGGGTTCTACTTCAGCCGCCCGCTGCCGGTGGCCGCCCTGGAGGCGCGGCTGGCGGCCCGGACTCCGCTTCCCGGGTGATCGGTGCTACGCTGCCGCCGGGCCGGCGCGGGGGGCTCCGCTGCGCTGGTGGAGTATGGCGAGATCCCGAGATCCCACCCCGCCGTTGGCCCCACTCCCATCCCTCTAATCATTAAGGAAACATGCAATGAAGAGAAGCGTCGTCGCCGTGGCGGCCGCCCTGTTGGGTACCCATTTGACGGCCAGTGCCCTGGAGCTGAATACCCAGGAGCAGCTGCTCAGTTACACCCTCGGGGTGCAGGTGGCCCAGAATCTCAAGGCGCAGGGCATCAAGGTGGATGTTGCCACCTTCAGCGCGGCCCTGGAGCAGGTGCAGGCGGGCGAGTCGCCGGTGCTGAGTGTCGAGGAGATGACGCAGACGCTGGAGATCGCCCGCAACACCATGACCTCGGTGCAGCAGGTCCGCGCCGAGGCGGCCCTGGCGACCGGCCGGGAGTTCCAGGCGCGCAACAAGGCGCGGGAGGCAGTGACCACCCTACCCAGCGGCCTCCAGTATGAGGTGCTACAGGCCGGCGCTGGCGAGTCCCCGAGCGCCGATAGCAAGGTGACGGTCCACTATGTGGGCACCCTAGTGGACGGTACGGTGTTCGATAGCTCGGTGGCCCGCGGTGAGCCGGTCACCTTCCCGGTCAACGGGGTCATCCCCGGCTTCCGGGAGGCGCTGCGCCTGATGCAGCCGGGGGCCAAGTGGCGGGTTGTCATCCCCTCGGAGCTGGGTTACGGGCCCCAGGGGGCCGGGGAGAACATCGGCCCCAACGAGACCCTCATCTTCGATATCGAACTGCTCTCCATCGACCGCTCCTGAGCCGTGCCCCCGCCACCGTCGGTGGCGGGGGGAGGGCCTCAGGTGATGGGCGACACCAGATTCTTCAGCTCCAGCAGCGGCCGCTCCAGGGCCGGATCGGTGGAGGAGTAGAGGTTGATGGCGAAGCCCCACACCGCGCCACTGGTGACCGGCTGGACCTGCGTCTGCCAGGCGGCCACGGCGTCGATGATGCCGCTGACGGTGGTGGCATCGTAGCCGTAGCGTGGGTGGAGGTTGACCGGCAGCAGGGTCTCGATGGAGTCGCTGCCGGCATCCACCAGGGTGTAGCCGTAGCGGATGGCGACGGCGATCTGCCGCCCCAGCGGATCGGCATCGAACATCTGGGCAAAGACCTGATTGAGCGGGTTGTTGGCGGGGTCGCTGCTCCAGGGGCCAATGTCGATGCGGGTATCGACGGTGATGAGCGGCACCAGCGGCTCCGGGAAGCCGAGTTGGGCGGTGCGGTAGACGAAGGAGGAGCAGGTCTCCGGGCCGTCCGGCCCGAGGAGCTGGGCGTTGCGGATGACCGAGACGCCAGCGGTGGCGTTCTGGTAATCGGCGATGTGCAGGCCGCCGATGGCGTAGCGGAAGCTGAGCCGGCTGAAGGCCGGCATCAGGTTGGCGTCGCTGCCGGTGGGGAAGTCGTAGAGCCGGTTATTGCCGCTGGCGGTCTGCCCCACCAGGGTCGCCTCGGCGCCATCCTCGCGGATGGCGGTGATGCTGGGCCACTGGAGATCGGTATCGCCATCGAGCTGGGTGAGGGAGAGCTGGAGATAGACCGCCTCACCATTGACCAGCCCCGTCTCCAGGGTGGTGAGGTAGTGGTAGAACTTGTGCTCCAGCCCCGGCGCCTGCGCCGCCAGGCTGCGCCGTCCCGCGGGCAGCAGACCACTATGGGCCTCGCGCCGCAGCGCCTGCTGCGCCACCGTGGTATCGCAACTCCCCAGTCCCCACCAGGCACTCCAACTCGCCGCCACCCGCTCGGCCAGACCGGCATAGCTGTCGAGGGCGGTGGCCAGCAGTTGGTTGTCGGCGCTGCTATCGAGCCCCTCCAAGCCGCCCAAGATCTGCCACAGGGTCTCGCTGGCGGCGGCGTATTGGGCCAGGGCGCCAAACAGGGAGCGGTCCACCACCGCCAGGCGGGCCGTCTGCGGGCTGCGGTTGAACTCCAGCTCGATGCGGATCTGGTCCTGCGCCGCGCCCTGGTGGGTGTAGGTGAAGAGGTAGCTCCAGTGGACCGCCTCCTCCACGCTCTGCGGCTTGGCCGCTGTCTGGGCCCGCTGCGCCACTAGCGCCGGCAGGTCGGGGTAGGCGCGCAGCGGGATTGGGACCAGCGGCTCCCCCAGCGGCGCCTGGAAGGCGGTGGGGGGGAACTGGTCGAAGGGGCGGACGAAGCTGAGCCAGTTGGAGGCGTCATAGCCCGCCTCCACCGGGGTGATGCCAAACTCGATCTCATTGACGGCGTAGCGCGGTTGCAGGCTCACCGCCCGGTGGCGGGCCGGCTGGGAGACATCGAGGGCGAAGTTGACGGTGTCGCTGCCGGCGGCGAGGGAGGTCTTGGCGTTGCCCAGTTGGGCGACCCGCCAGGCATCGGGGTCATCCCCGGCCGCGGCCCGCAGCTGGCGACTCTCGCTGCTGAGATCGGTGAGGCGCCCGGCGCCGGAGAGTTTGGCGTTGGCGGCGGCGGCCGGGGCGCTCACCGTGGCGCCAAACTGCAAGATGGCGGTGGTGTCGTAGCCACGGCTCAGCTGGTTGAGCAGCCGCTGGTAGACCACCTCCCGCGCCGCCTGCCAACCGCTGGCGCCGATCGCCCCGCTGCCGCTGGCCTGCGGCACCAGGATGGGGGA
>QKFD01000067.1 GCA_003251535.1 Chromatiales bacterium
AGCTATTCCCGCATCGCGAAGGCCGCAGATTCTATACGAGTAGGCGCCAGTGTCAAGGGGAGGGGGCGAAAAATCTACGGTAGTTCGCCAAAGCCTTTTTCATGCAAGTGGTGCCGAATCGATTCGGCCAGCCCTATCTCGCCCGCCATCACTGGGTCGTGGTAGCGGTGCATCCAGTGGCCTACCAGGCCACGGGTATGGAGGAATTCGGCAAGAATGAGGCGAGCGAACAGCCCACCGGCCTCAATAAAGCCGCTCTCCCAGAAGTCTCGCTGGGTACGTGTCCGGTCGAAGCGCACACGGCGGATCTCGGCCCGCCAGTGGCCGCCTTGGAAGGTAAAGCGGCCGTAGCTTGCCCTTTGATCACTATCCATCGGGCTACCGACTGAGCCGACGTTGACGATCAAGGTACGGTGAAAGGCCCAGATCAACGGCTTATGGGTGTGGGAGACAATAAATAGATCCCGGGGATCGCCGATGCGTGCCGGTAGCTCTGCCGCTGGGGTGGTTGCACCGATGCCAGTGCGGTGACCAAGGCGGGAACCATGGGTGATATGGACGCTACCCCCCTCCAAGTCATTGAGATCGAGGTGATGGGGCCATTGGGCGATCTGTTGCAGCCGTTGGGGACCCAACTGCTGCGCACTCCAGTAGGCAAAGCGGGTGAGTTCAAATTGCGGCGTCTTGGGATCTAGGGTGGGCCCACGGTTGGCCAGGACATACTCCTCGTGGTTACCGGCGAGCAGGTAGGCTTGGGGCACCGCCTGCTGAAGTAGTGTCAGGCAGGCGGCTGAGAGCGGTCCGCGGCTGACCAGATCACCATTGACCACCACGCGGTCTGGTCCCCACTGGGTAAGGTCCTCCAAGACGGCCTCTAAAGCTGCCAGATTGCCGTGGATGTCCGATAGTACTGCCAGTTTCATACGTCTCTCCCGCGGCGCCCCGGCCGGTACCGCACCACAATAGTCCACTGCGTCAGATCATTGGCGGTGCCGTGGTAGCATGGCATCCCTTGCACCGCCGAGGAGTCAGTATATGGAGTTTGAACTCACCCCTGTTGAGGCGCGCATTATCGGTAGCCTCATCGAGAAGGCGATCACCACCCCTGAGCACTATCCATTGTCGCTCAATGCCCTTACGGCTGCCTGCAACCAGAAGAGCAACCGCGAGCCGGTGATGGCCCTGGATGAGGGTACAGTGCAGCAGACCCTTGATGACTTGGCACGGCGCCATCTGGTGACCGAACGCTCGGGGTTTGGCAGTCGGGTCTCTAAGTATGCCCACCGTCTTTGTAATACGGAGTTTGGTCGGCTCCACTTCTCACCCCAAGCGTTGGCCATCGTGTGTGAACTGCTATTGCGTGGGCCACAGACCCCAGGAGAGCTACGTAGCCGCGCCCAGCGTATGGCCCCCTTTACCGACGCATCCCAGGTAGAAGAGGTCTTGGAGCAACTGGCGGTACGGGAAGATGGGCCATTTGTGGAGCGTATGGTCCGAGAGGCAGGTAAACGTGAGGTTCGTTATCGTCACCTGCTTGGGCCCGCACAGGGGGGGGCCGAAGGGGAGGATGAGGAGAGGGGGATGGCCCACTCCCCGCCCGCTGTTGGGCCAGGGGGGGATGAGTTAGTGGATCGGATAACTGGATTAGAGCAGGAGGTGGGAGCACTACGCGAGGCACTGGAGCGGTTAACGGCGCGATTGGCGGCATGGGAAGAGAGAAATAGGGAGTAAATCGGTCAGTTACGGCCCAGATTACATCCGTGATAGAGTGCTGGGCTGCGCTGTTCCAGTGCAATCTGGTCTCGAATGACAGCAGAGTCCGGTGGTGCTTTTGTCAGGGGTGCAGCAATCCTGGCTTTAGAGAAACAAGACGTCAAAGGTGAGTTTGTGATGTCAGATCCTATTCCCTCCTGGTTACAAATTTTCCCCTGGTTGGCGCTGTTAGTGAGTACGTGGGCTGTCGCGGCAGAAGATCCATTTTATGAAGGTGGGCTCGATAATTTTTTGGCAGAAGAGACAGAGCTGGCGACTAAAACGCGCCTGACCATCGACTATGTGCCTGGCATCATCGATGTGATTCGCGGTGAGTCTTTGGCTGAGCGGGGGGTTCGCACGGTGTGGGACGCCCTGGCATTTGTCCCAGGAATTAATCCCGTCATGGACAATCTGGGGCATCGACGGGTGATGGTGCGTGGGCTGGGGGATATCGGAGACAATCGGTTTTCTGGCTATGTCAAGATGATGTTAAATGGGGTCTCTATGAATGATTCCGCCAAGGCCTCAGCGGATCCACTATTTTTTATCCCAATCGAGCAGGTGGACCGCATAGAGGTCATGCGTGGTCCAGGCTCAGCCATTCATGGTGAACATGCAGTGGCCGGGGTCATCAATATTGTGACATATAGTGATAGAAACATGGTGTTTGTTTCCAGTGGCAGCTTTAATGAGCAGGGCCTTGGATTGTCCATGAACCATGGACTGGCCGCTGATCCCGTGAATTTTTCGTTGAATCTCAGCGCTTGGCGTTCGGATGGGGCGGACATGCGGGTGGAGAAAGATACGTTGTACCAGATTGGCTACGGCGATATCTCAAACGCACCTGGGAATGCCAATGAGGGCATCGTTGCCAAGACGGGGGTTTTTCGTACAAAAATTCATGGATTCTCATTTTTGGCTCAATGGAGTGAGAGCCGGTTAGGCGACTATTTTGGTACCAACTTTACCCTGCCTTCTCAAGATGATCGATTGGTTGAGCATGACCGAATCCGCCAAATAGAGGGTCGTTACAACCTCACGCTTGGGAGCGGTCGGGTTGAGTTATTCTTGGGGGAACGCAATCATCTGGTGACCAAAGAACACCTCTTTATCAACCCGGGTGAATACTATCAGAGTGGCGCCGAACAGGATTTGGAAGGTAAAAGTAACTATGAAGAGCAACGCCGCTATTGGGGCGTTGATTACCATCAGAATGTTGGACGTCACCGTTGGTTGCTGGGGCTCTATCAGGCGGATGTCAATGTCTTGCAAGGGACTCAGGCCTTCAATATGACAAATGAGGGGGCCATTGTCGATGATTTCGTGCCCCAGAGTTATCCCATACAACGGGACAGCGGAAGATATATTAACAGCACCATGGTACAAGATGAAATTCGCTACTCTGACTTGTTTTCCGTGACGGTTGGCGGGCGCTATGATCACTACAGTGGCGGTATCGGTGCGAGTCTTTCTCCTCGAATTGCCGGGGTTTGGCGTTTCAGCGAGGCGCGGGTATTTAAGGCACAATATGGGCGCTCATTTCGGCCTGCAACGTTATATGAAATTGGCGCTAATGCCCTTTTAGGGGCCAGTACAGCGCTGGATCCAACGACTGTCGATACATTGGAAATTGGCTATTTTAGAAAATATCCCTTGGCCGAGTGGCGGATGACCGCCGCCTATTCTGAGCTGCGAGATGTCATTGTCTACAGTGCAGAGTCGTACGCATTTTCCAATGCGGACTCTGGGCGATTGCGCAGTGTTGAACTGGTCGGTGGGTGGGGCACTGGTACCGGACTCTGGTTGGATGGTTCTTTATCCGTGACAGATACAGATTTGAGTAGTGTGAATGGCCATATTCCAGGTTCAAGTCAATTCATTGGTCGTGTGGGGGCGCGTTACCGACTGAACTCGTGGTTGGTGGGCGCATTAGACTACCGTAGAGTTGAAGGTTTCAGTAGGCAACCCTCTGATCCTAGAGGCGAGCGAGGATATGACATCGTGAACCTGACACTGACCGCCCGTTCAGAAAGTGGTTATTCTCTCAGAATGGGGATTGGTAATATATTTGATAGTCAGGTGGCCTATCCCTCATTTTTGTTGGCGGACTCCAGTGGTGAACCCACCGTTTCCTATCCTGACGACTTGGTGCAGCCAGGGCGCACATGGTGGTTAGAAGGGGCTCTCCATTTCTAAGGAAATGGTGTTCAAATGAAAGGGATGGCGCATCGTCGATGGAAAGCACTGGCTACGCTGATTCTCATTGGGTGGTGTGGCTGGCTTTGGGGCGATGAGCTAGCCATCCGGCGCGCCTTGGTCGGTACCAAGGTTTTTGGTGCCGTGCTTGCCGCTGACCTGGCCATTGAATCGCGCAGCGCCCCGGATGGCACTTTGCATCTGCTGGTTGTTCATCCTCCTGCACCCGAAGGCCTGGATGGGATTGTCGAACGCGTGGCAGGACTGGGTTCTGTGCGTGGAATACCCATTCATGTGGAAGTCATTGCCAGCGATCAGCTTCAAGATTATGCGGGGCCGGTGTTGGCCGGTGTGTATGTCGCGGGCGCCCTGCCTGATTTACAGCCTGTCCTAGCGTTGGGGGATCGTTATGGGATGCTTATTTTTTCTCCCATCTTGGGCGATCTCGGGCGGGGGGCTCATGCCGGACTTTCAGTGACGGATCGAATCATCCCGGTCATTAATGAGGAACGTCTTGCCAGTAGTGGAATCCATCTAAAGTCATTTTTCCTCGAAGTCGCTACCCGCTATGCGCCTGATTGATCGTTGGCGCATTTACTGGGCCAAATCTCCTGGAGCCACTAAAGCACACCTCGCAGTGCTGTTTTTAATCATGACCATTGGCTTAATGGGGGCTTTTGGGAGTTACTGGTTACTGGAAATCGAACCCCAAATAGAAGCGGATGCCAGCTCCGCAGCCTCCGCTCAGGCCCAGGCGCATGGTCACAATCTAGCGGAACTCATCTATCGCACAGAACCGAGTCAGCTGCGGGAACAGCTCCACTCGGCCCTGAGCGATATCTTGGTGTTGACCGATGGGAATACTGGGGAGCCTTACATACGGTTGGCCGCCATACATCTGGACGCTGATGCGCTTCAATTTGGGAAGGCACAGGATTTTGCCGATGTCATAGTGGGGGAGTTGTGCCAGGACTGTTTTGAGAGCCGGGTCTTGCTCTACTCTCCGATTAACGGTGAGGTGATGGGGATTGCGCGTTTCCAGTCAAGTCGAGCATTTTTTGAGCGACTGAGAAGCTCGGTACGATTGAAATTACTCTTAGGTTCCTTGGTGGCCATTGCTATTTTTGTGACCGGGGGACGTGCGGTATTTCTACTGTTTGAACAGGTGAGGGCCAGTGAGGCGGCTGCTCAGGCTGCGGCCAGAGCTAAAGGTGAATTTCTGGCGACGATGAGCCATGAAATCCGTACGCCGATGAATGGCATCATTGGGATGGTTCACCTCTTGCGGAGGACACCGCTAGATGCGCAACAAACGGACTATCTGGAGACGGTTGCAAGTTCTGGACAGGCGCTCTTGGCGCTGCTGGATGACATCTTAGATATCTCTCGCGTCGAGGCCGGTAAGCTGCAAATCGAGTATGCCCCTTATCAACCGCGGGCGTTGGTTGAAGCGGTTCGACGATTATTAGTGCCTCGTGCCGAAGAGAAGCGGCTTAGATTGACGACTCGTGTGGCAGACTCGGTACCCGAGTGGTTGTCTGGGGATGACTGTCGCTTGCGCCAGGTGCTGCTGAACCTAGTCGGCAATGCGATAAAATTTACAGAGGTTGGAGAGGTCCGTATTGCCGTCGAAGGGCACGATGGAAATGCGCCATGGCTTGAGTTCTCCGTGCATGATACCGGCCCAGGGATAGATAAAACCCGTCAACAATATATGTTCGATGCGTTTACCCAGGCGGAGAGCGGTACGGCACGCCGTTACGGGGGGAGTGGCCTAGGGCTGGCGATCTGTAGTCGTTTGGTCGAGGTCATGGGCGGCGAGATTGGGGTGAATAGTACGCTGGGAAAAGGGAGCGAGTTTTACTTCAGGCTGCCTCTGTTGGCGGTGGCTGCGCCGGCAACTGAAAAAGAGATTGCCACACCGCAATCCCCGGCCATTGGTCCTCTGAAAGTGCTGGTGGTTGATGATGTCTCCGTCAATCGCCGAGTGATCCATGCCCTTTTGACACAAGGTGGACACGAAGTCGTTGAAGCGGCCAATGGCCGGGAGGCCGTCATGGCGGTGATCTCAAACAACTTCGATGTTGTGTTAATGGACATGCACATGCCAGAGATGGATGGCATGGCGGCTACCCGAGCGATACGGAATTTAACCGATCCCCAACAGGCCCAAACACCCATCTTAGCCGTGACGGCGGCGATATTACCGGATGAACAGGCGGCCGCCCGGCAATCGGGTATCGATGGCTTTATTGCAAAGCCGTTTACTCCCGAGAAGCTGGAGGCGGAGCTGATGCTAGTCACTCGACTGCCCTGTCGAGCCGAACGCTATGAGGCATAGGCAGGGAGGCGCATACCGGTGCGCCTTATCGTACGGGCCAGTGTGCCGTGCAGGATTCTCCCTGCCCTTTGCATGACCCCCTGAACTTGGTTCACCTCCGCTTTCTGGTCGGAGCGGGTGGGCTCGTTGCCGATTTAGCCCAACCTATCCACCAACATCCCTGAGGTCTGGCGTAGCCGTGCGCTGAGGAGTGAGGCGATCTGCCAGATCACTTTATAGGCGAGTTTGGGCTGTTGATCGGCGATGCGGGCGAGCGCCCCTTTGGTGAGGGTGAGGAGGGTCACCTCAGTAGAGGAGATGACGGTAGCGGAGTGGGGTTGCTCATCAATGATGGACATCTCGCCGATGGTCTTACCCGCTCTAATGGAGGCGAGGTGGCGGCGTCCACGCCCATCTGCCTCTTTGAAGACCTCCAGTTTGCCCTCCACCAAGATGCAGAGATAGCCGTCCCGTTTACCTTCTATAAACAGTACCGTCTTGGGCGGGGCGCGCCATGCCTGCACGTAGTCGGCCAAGAGTTCGATCTCCGCCCGCTCGAAACTGCGGAAGATCTGCGTCTCCTCCAGCATATCGCACAGGGTGTCACGAAAGGCACGGCCGAAGCCGAGCTGTTCGAGGCCTTTGATCTGTTGGTTCTCTTCCATCTCCATCACAGCGTTGTTGAGAACGGGGCGTCTACTATCGTGCTGGTGTGATGTTGCTGGTGTGGTCTCCCCCCCTCTGACGAAGTGAGTACCACACCGCTGCTCTTTGGGCGCCGAGGGGCTGGCCGCTGGGTAGCTATAGATTACCAGGGCATAGCGTGCCGCATCTCCTTGGTGTCTGCCTTGTCGGATCACTCAAAACGGTGTGGGCTCCGGTGGCTGCTTTGGCTTAACTGAGGGGGGCCAGGGGCCAGGGGCCAGGGGCCTTGGCGCCGGTGGCGGAGGGGAGTGGGGTCCCAATGGGCGAATGCCCACTGCCAAAGCTCTGCCGGTGGGGCTTGCCATAGCTCACTAGGTGGTTGCTGGGCCAGAAAACACAGCGCCTCCCACAGGGCGACACCCGGCTGCTTGGGATCGACGGCAGGGGCGTGGGTCTGTTTTGAGAGTTTATTGCCCGCCCCATCCACGGCGATGGGCAGGTGTAGGTAAGCGGGTTGCGGTGCCCCAAGCAGGCGTTGGAGCCAGATCTGGCGCGGGGTGTTGTCAAGTAGGTCGCAGCCGCGCACCACCTGGTTGACCCCCTGCGCGGCGTCATCGACTACCACCGCCAATTGATAGGCATAGAAGCCATCGAGACGCTGGACTACGAAATCGCCCACTTCCTGGGTCAGTTGTTGGGCAAACGCCCCTTGGAGGCCATCCTGAAAGCTGATGCTACAGTCGGGGACCACTACCCGTAACGCCCCCGTGCCATCGGGTGGCTGCCCCCGGCAGCTACCGGGGTAGACGCCAGGGGGGAGGCCTGCGGCCGCTGCCTGAAGCTGTATGGCCTTGCGGGAGCAGTTGCAGCGGTAGAGGTGGCCGCTTTGGGCCAGTTGGTCGAGGGCCGCAGCGTAATGTTCAGTACGACGGCTCTGGTAGAGCACCTCGCCCCACCACTCAAAACCAAAGGCCGCCAGTGTGTGGAGGATGGCGTCGGCGGCCCCTGGTTGCTCTCGCGGGGGATCCAGATCCTCTATCCGCACCAACCACTCACCGCCCGCCGTGCGGGCCGCTAGATAGCTCCCTACTGCGGCCACCAGTGAACCGAAGTGGAGCCTGCCGGTGGGGGAGGGGGCGAAGCGGCCCCGTAGGGGCGCAGGGGCGGCTGACATCAGGGGTGACACCCCCCGCTGGTGGTGGGCAGGGCGGGGATCAATCGTACCAGTGGGTGAACTCCTCCACTGCAAGTCGTTCGGTACGGTAGCTGTTGACCGCCGCTGTCGGATCGGGCCAACCGAGGGCGAGGCCGCCTAACAGGGCAAAGCGCTGATCGACACCGAGGATGGCGCGCACCGGATCGGGGTACTCTGCCAGTGATGCCTGAGGGCAGCTACCGAGGCCGCGGGCGTGGGCGGCGATCATGAGGTTCTGGATAAACATGCCCATGTCTATCCAAGCACCTTGGCCCAATTGGCGGTCGAGGAAGAAGAGGAGCCCGACAGGGGCGCCAAAAAAGCGGTAGTTGTTGTACCACGCCTGCTTGCGCCCTTCCTCATCCTCGCGGCCGATATTAAGGGCGGAGTAGAGGGCAAGACCGGTCGCCTTGCGGCGGGAGCGGTAGGGCTCGAACCAATCGCTGGGGTAGTAGTGGTAGTCGGCGTGTTCGGGGAGGCCCTGCTCGCGGGCCTCAATGAGGGCCGTGGTGATGCGGTCACGGGTTGTGCCGGTAACAACGGCTACCTGCCATGGCTGCATATTGACCCCGGAGGGGCTCCAACGCGCCACCTCCAATAGCTCCTGGATCAGGCTAGGAGGTACCGCTTGATCCAGAAAGGATCGAATGGCACGACGGCCTGCGATGGCCTCAAATGCCTCCATCCACGCCTCCTTTTCTCCACCGCCAGGGCGCCCTGGGAGTGCCGGTGGTCTCCGGCACTCCAGGCCGATAGGGATCGCAGTCGTTACGACTTCCTCTGCAACTAACCCATCTGCTTTTCGCGGATCTCGTCCAGGGTCTTGCAGTCGATGCACAGCGCCGCGGTTGGTCGGGCTTCAAGGCGGCGGATGCCGATCTCGATGCCGCACGCCTCGCAGTAGCCGTACTCGTGCTCCTCCAACTTCTCCAACATCTCGTCGATCTTCCGCAGCAGCTTGCGCTCCCGGTCACGGGTACGTAGCTCCATGCTGAATTCAGACTCCTGGGAGGCGCGATCGTTGGGATCGGGGAAGTTGGCAGCCTCGTCCTGCATATGGTGAACGGTCCTGTCAACCTCTTCCATCAGCTCGCGCCGCCAGGCTTTGAGGATATGGCGGAAATGCTCCTCCATCTCCGGGCTCATATACTCCTCACCCGCCTTCTCAACGTAGGGGGTGAACTTGGCGAAGCCATCTAGGGCGCTTCCCTCGGTCCGCACCGCATCAGGTGCCGGCGTAGCCGGTGCCGCAGTGTCTTGCTGAGAGGCCGGCTTGCTGGCGGCCTGGGTGGCAGCCGCTTTCTTGGTCGGCATACTAGGTCTCCTGCTGACCGCGTTCTGAAGAGGCGGGATAAATACCAGAAAGGGATGGGGGGTGCAATAGCATACCGCCCGATGTGGTGCAAGGAAGGTAGGGCTGGTTTACCCTAGCCCGGGCCGTGAGTCGGCCCTCTCAACAGTGGTTGTGAAGGGCTGCTGGATCCGATAGATAGCGATCTTTGGAGCATGCCCTAGCCGCCGATCAGCGTCCGTTAAAGCAGCGCACACCTTGAGTTTGTAAGACGGAGAACCGTTATCCATGCCCAACCTAGAAGCACTGCTGTTCGATGTGGATGGAACCCTCGCCGATACCGAAAAGGATGGTCATCGAGTTGCCTTTAACCGCGCCTTTGCCGAGGCGGGTCTCGACTGGCATTGGGATGAGGCGCTCTATGGTCAGCTGCTGGCGGTGACGGGTGGCAAGGAGCGGATGCGCTTCTACCTGGACCGCTTTCACACCGCCTGGCAACGCCCAGCCGATCTCGACGCCTTTATTGCCCAACTCCACAAGGCCAAAACCGCCCATTTCACTGCCCTGCTGGCGGAGGGGGCGATCCCGCTACGTCCTGGGGTGAAGCGGCTTATTGAGGAGGCGCGGGCAGCGGGTCTGCGCTTGGGGATTGCCACCACCACCACACCGGCCAATGTCGAGGCCCTGTTGGAGCACACCCTGGCTCCAGGGTCACAGGGGTGGTTCGAGGTGATCGCCGCCGGCGACATCGTACCGGCCAAAAAACCTGCCCCCGATATCTACCTGTGGGCCATGGCCCAGCTGCAGTTGGATCCGGCCCGCTGTATCGCCTTTGAGGACTCCCACAACGGTATCCGTGCCTCCCTCGGGGCTGGGTTGACCACCATTGTCTCGGTGAGCAGCTATACCACCGAGGAGGAGTTCGATGGTGCTGCCCTGGTGGTGGACCACTGGGGGGAACCGGATCAGCCATTCCAGGTGTTGGCGGGGGATGCGGGGGGGGCGAGTTATCTCGATTTGGCGCT
>QKFD01000065.1 GCA_003251535.1 Chromatiales bacterium
CCCCTCTGGCACCCTCAGCACCGCCGAGGCGATCTCGGTGGTCAACGGCGGCTTGGCGCTGGCGGCCCACTTCGGCGACGGCGTGGTACGCGCCGCCGATCTGGCCGCCGGCCTGTTGGGGGCGGTGGTGAAAGACCCGGTACAGGATGTGGTGGTGTGGAAGGAGTATCTGGAGACGGTGGTGAAGGAGCGGGAGGAGTGGAAGGACCTCTACCGCGCCTGCCGCGCCATGCTCTAACGCCACCCCTTCCGGCCCCCCATGAGCCTCCATCTATTCGGCATCCGCCACCACGGCCCCGGCTCCGCCCGCAGCCTACTGGCCGCCTTCGAGCAGCTGCGCCCCGACTGCGTGTTGGTGGAGGGGCCGCCGGAGGGGGATGCGCTGCTAGCGCTGCTGGCCGATCCCGATCTCGAACCGCCCGTGGCCCTGCTGGTCTACGCCCCACAACTGCCAGGGCGGGCCGCCTTCTACCCATTTGCCCTCTTCTCACCGGAGTGGCAGGCCCTCTCCTGGGCCATCCGGCACGAGGTCCCAGTCCGCTTTATCGATCTCCCCCAGGCCCACCGGCTCGCCCTGCCGGAGGCGAGCGAGGCACCAGAGGAGCAAGAGGAGGCCGAGGCGACCCAAACGGCCCTCCCGACCCTGCGCCACGACCCCCTGGCGGTGGTGGCCCGCACCGCCGGCTTCGCCGATGGCGAGCGCTGGTGGGAGCGGCTGGTGGAGGAGCGCCCCGACGACCAGGCACTGTTTGCTGCCATCGCCGAACTGATGGCGGAGCTGCGCCGCGACGCGGAGGCGGCGGGGCTGGTAACTGACCCGCTGGAGGCCCAGCGCGAGGCGTGGATGCGCCGCCAGCTGAGGGCGGCACAGAAAGAGGGGTATGAGCGCATCGCAGTGGTGGTGGGGGCCTGGCACCTCCCGGCCCTCAACGGGGAGTACAAGGTGAAGGAGGATAACGCCCTCCTGAAGGGGCTGCCGACGGTGAAGAGTAGCGCCGCCTGGGTCCCCTGGAGCCACGGTCGCCTCGCCGCTGCCGGCTATGGCGCCGGTATCGAGAGCCCCGGCTGGTATCACCACCTGTTTAGCACCGCACGCCAGGTCACCAGCCGCTGGCTGATCCACGCCGCCGCCCTGTTGCGGGAGAGTGGTCAAGAGACCTCACCCGCCCATGCAGTGGAGGCGGTGCGTCTGGCCGATAGCCTCGCCGCCCTGCGGCAACGCCCACTACCGGGACTACCAGAGTTGAACGAGGCGATCCTCACCGTGCTCTGTCACGGTGACCCGCTCATCTTCTCCCGTATCGAGCAGCCGCTCCTCATCGGCGAGCGGCTGGGGCGGGTGCCTGAGAGTGCCCCGACCACCCCGCTGGCGCAGGACCTGACCGCCCAACAGAAGCGGTTGCGGCTCAAGGTGGAGGCGCAGTGGCGGGATCTCACCCTAGATCTGCGCAACGCCACCGATCTGGCCCGCTCCCAGCTACTCCGCCGCCTGCGGCTGCTGGCCGTCCACTGGGGCACCGGCGGCGAACGCTCCCGCGGTAGCGGCACCTTCAAAGAGCAGTGGCGCATCGCCTGGGAGCCGACGCTCGCCCTGGCCCTGGTGGAGGCAGGGGCCTGGGGCAACGATGTCGCCAGCGCCGCGACCCGGCGGGCCATCGACCAGGCGCAGGCGGCGGAGTCGATCCCGACCCTCACCGCACTGGTGCGTGAGGTGCTATATGCCGATCTCGCAGAGGCGATGGGGCCGGTGCTGGCCGCCCTCGACGCCCGCAGCGCCGTGGCCGGCGACATCACCCACCTGATGGCGGGTCTGCCCGATCTGGCCCAGCTGCTGCGTTACGGCGATGTGCGCAACACCGCCACCGATCGAGTGGTCCAGGTGGTGCGTGACATGACCGTGCGCATCACCGCCGGCCTGGGGCTGGCGGTGAGCCACCTGGCCGAGGAGGCGGTCACCCCGCTGTTGCAGCTGCTGGTGGAGGTGGACGCCGCCATCGCCCTGCTGGACGACGAGGCCCTGTTGCTGGGGTGGCACACCGCCCTCCGTCAACTACTCGGGCGCGCCGGGGTCCACGGCCTGCTCCAGGGACGCGCCTGTCGCCTCCTACTGGACCGAGGGGCCCTCGATGGTGAGGAGGTGGGCCGCCAGCTGGCCCTCGCCACCTCCATCGGTACCCCGCCGGAGGAGGCGGCCGGTTGGATCGACGGCTTCATCGGCGACAGCGGGCAACTGCTGGTCCACGACGACCACCTCTGGACGTTGGTGGACAGCTGGGTCAGCGGCATCGCCCCGGAGCGGTTTGATGAGGTGCTACCGCTGCTACGGCGCACCTTCAGCCGGCTCCCAGCCGGGGAGCGGGCGGCCCTCGGGCGGCGGGTGCGGGGGAGCAGTGGCCTCCCCTCCCCCCAGGCCGCCGTCGCCCTCGACAATAGCCGCGCCGCCGCCGCCCTGCCCCTACTCAAACAGCTACTCGGCTGGGAGGTGTCACCCCATGACTGATCGGCGAGAGCACTACTGGCGCCTCATCTTGGGTGGCGACGGCTACGGCGCCGACCTGGAGCTGAGCGCGATGGAGCAGCAGCTCGATCAGGCGCTGCAAGCACTCTATGGTGGAGAGCGCCGAGGCGGCCTCGGCGGCTCCTCCCCCAAGGTGGCCACCTGGCTGGGGGATATCCGCCGCCTCTTCCCCAGCACCGTGGTGCGGGTGATGCAGCGTGACGCCATGGAGCGCCTCGGCCTGCAACAGTTGCTCCTGGAACCGGAGATCCTGGAGACCATCCAGCCCGATGTCCACCTCGCCGCCACCCTCATCTCCCTCAAAGAGATGGTCCCGGCCAAGGCCCGCGCCACGGCCCGGGAGGTGGTAAGACGGGTGGTGGAGGCGCTGCTGCAACGGCTGCAAGAGCCGCTGCGGGAGGCGGTCACCGGCAGCCTTGATCGCGCCCGCCGCAACCGGCGGCCGCGCTTCAAGGAGATCGACTGGGAGCGCACCATCCGCGCCAATTTGCAGCACTACTCACCCGAACACCGCACGATAGTGCCTGAACGGCTGATCGGTTTCGGCCGTAAGCGGGCGGCGCTGCAAGATATCGTCCTCTGTGTCGATCAGAGCGGCTCCATGGCCCCCTCGGTGGTACACGCCGGGATCAGCGCCGCGGTCCTCGCCTCCCTGCCGGCGGTGGCCACCCACCTGGTCTGCTTCGACACCACCGTAGTGGATCTCACCGAGCAGCTGCATGACGACCCGGTGGAGCTGCTATTCGGCGTTCAACTCGGCGGCGGGACCGATATCGCCGCCGCCCTCGGCTACTGCCGCAGCCTGGTGACCCGTCCTCAACAGACGGTGATGGTGCTGATCAGCGATCTCTATGATGGCGGTCACTCCCGCGAAACCCTGCGCCATGCGGCCGAACTGATCGCCGCTGGGGTCAATCTGATCGTCCTGCTCGCCCTCGCCGATGATGGCGCCCCCAGCTACGACCACCAGATGGCGACCGACTTTGCCACCCTGGGGGCCCCCACCTTTGCTTGCACCCCAGACCAGTTTCCCGAGCTGATGGCGGCGGCCTTGGCGCGGGAGGATATCGCCAACTGGGCGGCAGAGCGGGGCATCGGCACCACCCGCGGGGCGTGAGCCGCCGCGAGGTGACCAGCCAGAAGAGGTTTTTGCAAAATAGCGTGTAGAACCTTTTATAACGGGCACCTCTCCGGCCCCGCCAAGTGGCGGCAAAGCAGACAGCGCCGGCGGCCCTAGTGGGCAACGCCCCCCCTGACCGCAGGCCCACCCCCGCCATCGCTGAACTGCGCCCAACGGATAGAAGAGGCCCAGCCCCCGCCTCGCCCATCCCCCCATATGCCAATGGCTTAATTGAACTTACAAGTTCACTTTAGCCTGATATTTCCATGGTATGGGGTCCCCCTTTGCTCCCCATTGCCACCCGCCGGCATCGCCTTGAGCCCCCCAGTACGCCCCACCTTGGCCCCCTGCAACGCGCCCCCAGCCCCCTGACTGAGCCCCTCTGCCAATGGAGATGAGCCACCCGGCCAGTGCCCCCCAGCACCACATCGATGCGACATCCGTACTAAACTTTGTTTAAGCTAACCCTACAGAAGGGCTCTGAAATGGGGGAAACGGCGCCTTCAGGCGCCCACGAAACATCCTCCGGAAATGGGTCAGATAAGTGTAAATGGGTATTGGAAGGGTAGAGGGCTTGGCTATACTCTGCCCGCCCTACCCCACCACAACTAGAGCGAGAAAGGGAGTTCCATGCGGCGGTTTGAATTGGCCAAGGAGAAGCCGAATCGGTTCTGGCATATTCAGGTCAACGGTCGTGAACTGGTGCTGCACTATGGACGCTGCGGCACGAATGGTAGGCGCCAGACCCATCACTTTGAAACCAATGAAGAGGCGGCGCTGGCGGCGCGCCACCTGATCCGCGAGCGGCAGGCCGAGGGGTATCGGGAGCAGCCTTCCCACCCCAGTCGCACCTCGCCCCCGTTGGGGATCGAGTGGCCACGGGGGGGCTTCATCTGGAACGATGCCCTGCGCGCCCAGCTGCCCGTGGTGCGCGGTATCCACGCCCCGGCCACCCCCCTCTACCAGGACGCCATCACCACCCCCCCCTCCTTTGATCGGGTCTATAGCCCCCTGGCGCGCACCGCCCCCTGGCTGCATGACCCCTGGGGCCCGGTGGAGGCCCGCTCCGCATTGAGTTCTGCCACCCTGCGCAGCGGCGATACCGCCTACTGGCATGAGCTGCTGCAACAGTGCGCCGCCCGCCCCCACCCGGAGCAGGCGTTGATCTGGGCGGTGGAGGTCGCCATCACCGAGCGGGACCTGGCCTTCGCTACCGCGGCCCTCATCGACGTGGCGGAGTTGATCGCCCCCTATATCTCCCGCTGGTCCGGCAATAGCGACGCCTTCAAACGGTTGCGCGGCATCCTGGCCGCCGCCGCCGAGGAGAGCCATGCCGCGGCCAAACAGGAGGCGGCCCAGCGGCGTGGCCGCTCACCGCTACTGGATGCGGTGATCTCCTATCTCTTCCCCGAGGTCCTGGCCTGGGCCGAGCTGGCGGTACTGGAGGACCTGCCGGAGGAGCAGCGCTGGTGGTTGAACGAGTCAACCATGACCGTCACCACCGCCTGTCGCCACTTTGAACGGGCCGCCTTCTATCTGCCCTGTGCCAAGGAGGCGGTCCTCCTGCAACTCCACCTGCACGATGAGGCGGCCCTACCGTTTCTGGAGCAGCTGCTAGAGCACGCCCGCGACAAAGAGGACCTACGCACCCTGCTCGGCCTCCTGGTTCGCCTCCACACCCCCCAACTGCTCCCCCTGCTGTTGGCCCACATTGGCCAACTAGAGGTGCGCACGGCGTTGGAGAAGCTGGCGGAGCAGTGGCCGGCGGCGGTGCTGTTCGACGCCATGGCGCGGGCCACCACCAGCGACCAGACCGCCCTCACCGAGTGGGTCACCCGGCAGGCGCTACGCTTCCCGGCCGCAACGGACAGCGCCCTCGCGGCCAGTAGCGACCTGGTGCGGGCACTGTTTGGCCAACGGATCGCCCCCAGCGCCCCGCGGGAGGCGGCGGCGGAGGCGCTGCCCCCACTGCTGCGTTATCCCCCCTGGATCAATCGGGAGCAGCCCCCGGCCATCCCCAGCTTCGCCCTACGCCCGCAGCTACCGCCCGATGGGATCCGTTGGCCGGCCGGTCTGTGGGAGGAGTGGCGCAGCTATCAGCTGCCACCCTGGCTCGCGGCCCGTGCCGAACCCGGGCAACCCCTCAGTGACCACGCCACCCTGGAGCGCTGCTATCTGCGCCAGCTACAGGTCGCCCCCGAGGCCCACGATCGCCTGCTGGCCGGCCAACGGCTGCGCCCCGGTGATCTCTGCAAGGAGGGGCAAGAGGGGCTATCGGTCGATCTCCTACTGATGTTGCCCGACGCCACCGCCATTACCCTCTGGAACGGCATCCCCCCCACCGCCTGGTTCCTCCCCAACGGCCCCGCCCCCATCCGGGCCCTACTGGCGCGCCACGGCCTGCACTGTAAACCGGGCCTCATCGCCTTTGCCACGCTACTCCCGGACCCTGGATTGGCCCTCGCCCTCCCCTTCGGCATCGCCGAGCTGGCCCCGGTAGTGGCCCACGCCTTTCTCCAGCTGAAGCGGAGTCGGCCCGCTGCCACCGCCTGGCTGCGGACCCACCCAGAGGCGGCCTCCGCGGCCCTCATCCCCCTCGCCTTTGGCCGCGAGCGGGCGGCCCAGCGCAGCGCCCTCGCGGCGCTGCGTTTCCTCGCCAGCAGCGAGCAGCAGGCCGTGGTGCGCGAGGCCGCCAGCCGCTACGGCGCCACCGCCGCCACCGTCATGGATCTGATCATCGGGGTCGATCCGGCCGCCATCCTGCCGCCGCGGATGCCCAAGCTCCCCCCCTTCTTCATCCCTGCCACCCTGCCCCGCCCTATCCTGCAAAACGGTGGCGCCCTGCCGATTCAGGCCGTGGAGCACCTGGGCCTGATGCTGGCCATCAGCACCTTGGATCAACCCTATGCGGGTCTGACGGAGGTGAAGGCGGCGTGCAACAGCGACTCGCTCGCCCGCTTTGCCTGGGGGCTATTCGAGGCCTGGCATGAGGCGGGGGCCCCCAAGAAAGAGGTGTGGGCATTCCACGCCCTCGCCCACCTGGGTGACGACGATGTGGCGCGCCGCCTCGCCGGCCTCATCCGTGACTGGCCGGGCCAAGCGGCCCACGCCCGCGCCGTCATCGGCCTGGAGATCCTGGCGGCCATCGGCAGCGATGTGGCCTTGATGCAGCTGGATCGCCTCGCCAACAAGGTGAAGTTCAAGGGGCTGAAAGAGAAGGCCGCCGAGAAGGTGGCCCAGATCGCCTTGGCGCGCGGCCTCACCACCGATGAGCTGGCTGATCGGCTGGTCCCCGATCTGGGGCTAGACCCCAACGGCACCGCCGAGCTGAGCTTCGGGCCACGCCGCTTCTTCGTCACCTTTGACGAGCAGTTACGGCCCTGGGTCAGGGATGAAGAGGGGCACCGCCTGCCCCAACTCCCGCCCCCCACCGCCAGCGACGACCCGACCTTGGCCGCCACTGCCCAGGAGCGCTTTCAGCTGCTCCAGCGGGAGGTGGACAGCATGATCGCCCAACAGGTGCGACGCCTTGAGCAGGCGATGTGCGAGCGGCGCCGCTGGCCCCTGGCGGAGCTACGCCCGCTCTTCCTCGATCACCCGCTACTGCGGCAGCTGGCCCGCCGCCTCGTCTGGGCGGCCTGGCGGGAGGGTGGGCTCTATGCAACCTTCCACATCACGGCGGAGCTGACCTTGGCCGATCACCACGCCACACCGCTCGAACTACCGGCCGGCTGTGAGGTGGGGGTTGCCCACCCGCTCGATCTCTCCTCCAGCGTGGCCCGCGCCTTCGCGGAGCGGCTGGACCAGCAGCAGCTCCAGCAGCCCTTCCCCCAGCTGGAACGCGAGACCTACACCCTGGAGGAGCATGAACGCCAGCGTGATGGGGTGACCCGCTTTGCCACCCGGCCGGTGGCCACCGACAACCTCATGGGGCTGTTGGGTCGCGGTTGGGAGCATGGAGCGGCGGAGGAGACCGGCTGGATCGGCTGGTTCATCAAACCGCTCCCAGCCGGCTTGGAGGCGGTGCTGGAGATCGATCCGGGGACCTACATAGAGGACCCGGCCGCCGAGCCGATCCAGGTGGTCACCAACATCACGGTTCAGCACCGTCGCGCCGATCGAGGGCAGCGCAACCCGCCCGATCTCGGTCTGCTCGATCCGGTGGTGATCAGCGAACTACTGCGCGACGCCGCCCTACTGGGGCTCGATCCCAAATAGGTGAGCGGGACCCGCCACTCAGGCCATGGGGCGGGTCCCCCGGCACTCTGGAAAACGGCTGCACCCCCAGAACGGCTGCCCCTGTAGCGCCCCCTGACGTGCGGTGCGCTGCACCATGGGGCTACCGCAGCGGGGGCAGCGGGGCAGTGACTCGGCCGCCGCCGCCACCGCATTGATCTCCTGCTTCAGCTCACTCCCCCGCAGCAGGACAATCCCGGCCTGGCGGGCAAACGCCTCCGCCTCCGCGGTGTACTCCCCCGCGGCCACCAGGAAGCCCCCCGCCGCCCGATGGGTCGCCACTAGGCCAGCCAACTCCCGCACCGGCTTGACCCCCACCCGCTGCGAGCGCCACTGCTTGCACTGCACCAAGTAGAGGGCCCCCGCCCGCCGCAGCTCAAGATCAATCCCGCCATCGGGCCCAGCGCCCCCCAGCTCCCGCACCCGATACCCCTGGCGCCGAAACAGCTCCCCCACCAGTAGCTCAAACTCCCGCCAACTGGGGGCAAATAGCGCCTCCCGCCCGCTCGCGGCGGCCACCCCGGCCAGTAGCCGGGCACGCCGACGCCTCGCTAACCACGAGAAACAGGCCCCCAGGGCAAAGGTGAGTGGTAACAGATACTGACCCCAGAGCGCCCCCTTCTGGAGCAGCAGCGGTGGGATAGCCGCGCGCCAACCCTCGCTGTTGCGGGGCACTGACCCGGCCATCTGGGCATAGGGGTGTAGCCAGAGATAGGCGGCAGCGGCCAGGGCGACCCCTAGCCACCATGGCAGGCGGAGCAGCCCACCGATGGCCCGCCGCCAGAGGCCGCCATGGCTACGGACCACCGCCTCAATCCCCTTGCACGGGGCGGCGGAGCGGTGGTAGACCACGACGCACTAGGGGACTGGCGGGATGCGCGATGACCGACACCGGCGCGCTCAGCGAGTGAGGCGACGAAAGGCGATGGTGTTGCCGCGGGGATCGACAAACACCAGGAGATCGCTCTTCTGGAGGAAGCGAAACTGTTGTGAGACCCCATACTGCGGGGCGTAGGCAAAGATGGTGTCGCCCCGCGCCTCCAACATGCCGAAGATGGCACGCCCCCCGGCATCCCCCAAGGCAAACCGGCCGTTCTCGATCCGTAACATCTCGCCAGTGGGGGAGAGCCAACGCCCATCGAGCGAGGTGCCGGTGTGGCCGCGGGGCTCCGCGTAGCTATCCCAGGGTCCCCCAACGCTCGGGGGGGCAGCGCTATCGCCCCCCCAGCCCCAGCCACTGGCCGGTTGCAGCGCCCCCCCCGGCCACCCGTTGGCCAGGGGCATCCCCTCCCAGCCGCTCCAGGGGTTGGCGAGTGGTTGGTTCCAGCGGTACCAATCGGTGGGGCCCCCCAGCATCCCCCCTTGGGGGGCGGTGGTGGCGAAGAAGCGCAGCATGGTCTCCCACATAACCGCCATGGCGCGGGCAGCGGCGTAGGGATCGGTCGCCCTGGCGGGGAGTGGGAGCGCGAGCAGCAGGGCCAGCAACCCGGCGAGCAAGCGAGACGATTTCAACATGGCGGGCATGATACGCGGGATGGTCCCTCACTCCCACCGAAACAGCCAGGAGCCGATGGCGATGAAAAAGAGGCTCATACCCGCCAACACCGCCATCTGCGGGGCGATCTCCAGCAGACCGGCCCCGTCCAGCATGATGGCGCGGGCCGCCTCCACGATGTGGGTGAGGGGGAACAGCAGCGCCACCTTCTGCACCAGGGGATGGACCCCCTCCAGGGAGAACCAGACCCCGGAGAGCAGCATCATCGGCCAACTGATCAGATTGAGCAGCCCCTCCGCCAGCTCCTCGCTGGCCAGGCGGGCGGCAATCACCAACCCCAGGCTGATCATGCTGACGGCCCCCAGCGCAAACACCAGCAGCAGGTTGAGATAGGAGCCAAACATCTGGAAACCGAGCAGCAGATCGGTCCCGGCGTAGACCATGGCGGTCAGTAGTAGCAGCAGCCAGAGGCGAGAGGCGATCTGTGCCGTGAGGAACTCGAAGGCGGTGAGCGGGGTGGCCTTGAGCCGCTTCAACACCCCATTCTTACGGTAGCGGACGATGACATAGCCCACCCCATAGAGGGCGCTCCACATCATGTTCATGGCCAACACCCCAGGGATGACCCAATCGACGTAGCGCACCTGCTGCCCGCTCACCTGCTGCCGGGCAAAGCCCAGGGAGGCCGGCTTGAAGATCTGCTCCAACATATAGCCGGCTGGCGAGCCGTCGTTGATCCAATAGCGCCCAGTGGCGCGATCAAACAGCATATCGAGCTGATGGCGCTCCACCTTGGTCACGGCGTGTGGGAGATCGGTGATCTCGATGTAGTGGATATATTCAAGTGTTGGCAGCTGCGCAGCGCTGCCAGCTGCGCCATAGATCCCCACTTTGAACATGTCCCGTGGCCCGCCGGAGAAGGCCGCCGCCAAGGCGATGACGATAAAGACCGGGAAGATCACATTCCAACTGAAGGCCGCACGATCGCGCAGAAACTCCCGGTTACGGGCCGACCAGACCGCCACCCAACGTCGCAGCATCATCCCCGTAACTCCTTGCCGGTCAACTCCAGAAACAGGTCGTCCAGGGTGCGCTCACGCACCTTGAGCCCCCCCAGGGCCACCCCATGGGCCAGCAGGGTGCGAACGGTCTGCTCCACGTCGTGGGTCAGGATCTGCACGCTGGCACCACAGACAAGGTGCTCCAGCGGCAAGCCGGCCGGGACCGCCTCCAGCGGTAACTCCACCACTTGGTCACCGAAATGGGCCGCTAACAGCCCCTTGGGGGAGCCCTGCGTAACGATGCGGCCGCGGTCCATGATGGCGATCTCGTCGCATAGGACATAGGCCTCCTCCATGTAGTGAGTGGTGAGGATCACCGTCTTGCCCTGCTCGGTGATCTCCTCCACCAGGTGCCAGAGATTGCGCCGCGCCTGGGGATCGAGCCCGGTGGTGGGTTCGTCGAGAAAGACCACCGCCGGGTCATTCACCAGGGCGATGGCCAGCAGCAGTCGCTGCCGCTGACCCCCGGAGAGCCGGCGGGTATCACGATCAAGAAATGAGGCCAAATTGCACTTCTCGATCAGCTGCTCGATATCTGCGGTACGGGGGTAGAAGTGGGCAAATAGCTCCAGGGTCTCCCGCACCGTAATGAACTCTTGCAGCGCCGTGGACTGGAACATGATCCCCGCCTCCAGCCGAAACTGCGCATCCAGCGGCCGCCCCTGGAACAGAACGGCGCCGGAGGTGGGGGCTTGGATCCCCTCCAGCATCTCGACGGTGGTGGTCTTACCGGCCCCGTTGGGGCCCAGCAGACCGAAGCAGGTGCCCGGCTCGATGCCGAAACTCACCCCGTCCACGGCGCGCACACCACGGTACTGTTTGACGAGATCACGGACCTCGATGATGGCTGCCATCTGCTGCTCGTTATCAGGTCTGGAGATGAGGGGAAGGGTAGAGCGGGCCGAGTGTACCGCGCCGATGGCGATTTCTCACCCCACGCGGGGTGGTTGCAACGATTACTTCACGTTTCCAATCCTATCAATCTGGCACGTCCTAGCGGGGTGCCAAGCCCTCCCATGATGAAAAGCGGTGGGCGATCCGATCCGGTACAACAGCCAGCATGGGGTATTCCGGCGTTCCGATAATACGCGGCTGAGCGGGTGCCCAATGCGGGCCTCAAGCCGGGGATGACCTGGGCGCAGGGGGCTCTGAATTTGACAAACGCTAGAAACGGGACGCCGAATGCCCGCCGGCGAGAGGCCAAGGGACAACCTTTGAGTCGCGCACCTGGGCCCTGGGATGGTGTACATCGCACACCATCCCAGGGCCCAGGGTGAGGGCCGCTAGGGCCCGCTACTCCCAATCGCCAAACTCGAACTGTGGCGTTAATCCCAATAGATAGACCGTGAACAGCGCCTCATCGTCACTGAAGCTGCGCTCCACCCGCCAACCGGCGCGGCCGGCCAAGGTGGCAAACTCCGCTTCGGTATATTTGTAGGAGCACTCGGTGTGGATCCCCTCCCCTTCCGCGAAGTGAAACCACTGATCCGCCACCCGCACCTGGTGGCTCTGGCTGGCGATGAGGTGCATCTCCACCCGCCCGAGCATCTCGTTGTAGAAGGCGTGGTGTTGGAAGCGCTCGGTATCAAACGTCGCGTCCAACTCACGATTGAGGCGGGTCAGCAGGTTAAGGTTGAAGGCGGCGGTGATCCCGGCGGCATCGTTATAGGCCGCATCCAATCGCGCCTTCTCCTTCTTGCGATCTACCCCGATGAGGAGCGCCCCGCCCGGCCCAGCGAGCGCCGCCATATCCCGCAATAGCGCCACCGCTGCCGCCGGCTCGAAGTTACCGATGGTGGAGCCGGGGAAGAAGATGGCGCGCCGCCCGGCATGGGGGGCGAAGGCGATGGCATCACAGGCGGTCAGGTCGGCACAGGTGGCCGCGATCCCCAGCCACGGGTACTCCTCGGCCAGCCGGCCCGCCTCTGTCAGCAGCTGATCACGGCAGATATCGATAGGGGCGTAACAGCTGGGTCGCAGGACATCCAGTAGCAGCCGTACCTTGCCGCAACTGCCGGCCCCTGGCTCGATGAGGAGCAGCTCAGGCCCCAGTAGGGCAGCAATCTCCTCGCCATAGCGGCGCAAAATGGCCCGTTCAGTACGGGTGACGTAGTACTCCGGGGTTAGGCAGATACGCTCAAACAGCTCCGCCCCGGTGCCATCGTAAAACAGCTTGGGGGAGAGGCGACGCGGCCGCCGAGAGAGCCCGCTGATCACCTCCTCGCAGAGAGACGCCTCCACCGGCGCCGTATCGTGAAAGGTAAATGGCGCCTCTGCCCGCGCCGCTACCCCCGTCTGAGGCCCAAACGCCCCTCCGCTCACCTCCATTGCGCACCTCCCGTAGGTCGTTGGTCCAGGAAGGATGGTCGGCACATCCCGGAATTGCCAGCGGGAAGCACCACGCATTTATCGAATGGTTCGATGAATCTTATTGGGAATAGAAATTTCCCTAGTTCCTGTGTGCCCCTTAAGGTGCAGGCCAAGGTTCGGCGTGGACGCCGGCCGAAGACCAAATAACACCTAATAAATAACTACAGGAGCGTTCCTATGCGCCTTGCGAAATCACTCCGTCTCGCCGTTGCTGCCGTTGCCACCCTGGTCCTCGCCGGCCCTGTGGCAGCCGCCGATCTCAGTGATGGCGCCATCATCGCCATCTACAACCAGGTGAACACCTTCGATATCGAAACCGCTGGGCTGGGTGCCGCCCAGGGCCACGACCCGAAAGTGGTTGCCCTGGCCAAGATGGTGCAGAAGGACCACACCGCAGTCCGCCAGATGGCCGCTGATCTCGCCAACAAGCTCGGCGTTGACCGCACCCTGCCGGCCGCCCGGGCCGATGCCACCGCAGAGCACGCCAAGGTGCTCGCCAAGCTTGGCGGCATGAGCGGGGCCGATTTCGACAAGGCCTATCTGCAACACGAGATCCAGTTCCATACCAGCGCCATCCAGGCCGTGAAGGATGTCCTCATCCCCTCCGCCAGCAGCCAGGAGCTGAAGGATCTCATGACCAAGGTGCTGCCCGGCTTCGAGCACCACCTGGCTGAGACCACCCGTGTTGCCAGCGAGCTGGGCTACAACTAAACACCTGCCTCTACGCCCTGCCCTCCCTGAGCGGATTGGGCAGGGCGCTGCACCGAGTTGGATCGATATCCCGCAGGGAAGCGGAACTATCTTGTGACCCCACCCCTCTCGACCCCGCCGGCCCGACTGCGTGTAGAGCGAGCGGCCCAGTAGCGTGTCCAGAGAGGAGGCGGGGCCGTAGAATCTTACCGAAACCGCCCCATAGTAGTGTTCGACTGTTACCGTCACAGCCCCAAGCGAGAGGAGAATCGAGCCATGCAGCACTCCCCTGGACTAGCCATCGTAGCGGGCGCCGGCCCTGGGCTGGGTTTTTCCCTCAGCAAGGCGCTGCTGGCAGCGGGGTATACGGTGGGGGCCTTGGCGCGCAGCCCAGAGGTGCTAGAGGAGCACGCCCGCACCCTGGCCAGCGACCGCTTTTTGCCCCAGGTGTGCGACCTTGCCGAGCCCGCAGCGATGGAAGCGGCCATTGGCGCCCTAGAGGAGCGGGCGGGCCCAACCCAGGTCTACATCCACAACGCCGCTGGCTTCTACATGGCCCCCTTTCTCGACACACCGCCCGAGGCGTTCGAGAGCAGTTGGCGGGATACCTTCCTCGGCGCGGTACAGGGGACGCAACGGGTGCTGCCCGGGATGCTCACCGCCGGCAACGGCACGGTGCTCTTCATCGGCGCCACCGCCTCCGTCAAGGCAGCGGCCCGCTTCTCCGCCTTCGCCGCCGCCAAGTTTGCCCTGCGTGGGCTGGCCCAGTCGCTGGCACGGGAGTTTGGTCCGCGGGGGATCCATGTCGCTCATCTCATCATTGATGGGGTGATGTGGAGCCCGCGCCTCGCCCGGGGCAACTTCAATGTCCGCCAAGAGGCGTGCCTCGACTCCAATGCCGTGGCCCACACCTGCCTGCAACTCATCGCCCAGGACCGCTCTGCCTGGACCCACGAACTCGATATCCGACCGGACGTGGAGCAGTTTTAAACCACACGCCCGTGGTGCACCTACACGCACCCACAAGCGGCCAAACCGCTTAACCCAGGGGGCGGGCAACCAGCCCCCTGGGACCCCTGCAATGGCATCCTCAAGTCACGCCACCTCGCCTTAGTCTCAGCCCCACCTCGACCGCTCCCCGCCGGCCCACCACGCCTCCGCTACAGGTGAGAGAAAAAGGGCGGCCATCCGCATCGGCTGCGCAGTCGCCATGGCTCTCCCAACAGACCGTGGGATCTCCACAAATCCCCTACGATGCCAGCATATTGCTGCTAGTACGCCACCTATCCCGACTCAGGGCCACCCTTAACATTGGTAACACCCTGTTAAAAGTGACAAGTTGACGGCCTCCTGTGGTTGCGAGAAAAGGGGCGGCCCAGGTGGCTTGCGCTGCTCGACGCTGCGATAGCACCACGCTGGGTCGTGGGCCGGGGCGCTATTCCCGGAGTCTGTTTTATGGATGTATACCAGGAGTTCTGTATGTCCCGATGGAGATCCCTCTTTCCCCGCCGAGCGGTCGCGGCCGCTATTCTGGCGACCCTGCCCGGTATCGTCGGCGCAGAACCGCTCTTGCGCCACTCCGGCGTCATCACACTCCCTGATCAGTGGCAGGTCACCAGCCTTGCGCTGGGTGATATGACGGGCGATCACTTGAGTGATTTGATCGCCCTCGCCTACTCCCCCACCCAAGGCACGAACAGCCTATTGGTCGTCAATCAATTCGATTTCTGGTGGTTGGTCCCTGATCCCCCCATTACCGTCATCCCCCTCGCTGACGACGCCCCCGACCTTCGACCCCAACGGCTCGCCATTGCCGATCTCAATGCCGATGGCGCCCTGGATGTCGCGGTGGCTGGCAGCTGGGGTATCGAGCTGTTTTACCAAGATCCCGACTGGGGCGGCCTCACCAGCGGTGGGGTGGTACCCGCGCTCTACAGTGAGATCCTGCGTACCGCCGATATCAACGGCGACGGCCGTACCGATCTGGTGGTAGCGGACAACGAACCAGGGATGGCTGAAGTCCTACTCCAAAACCCGCAAGGTGAGTTCGACTTTGGGACGAGCTGGCCCATCGGCTACCGGTGGATCCTGTGGCCATCGGCCGATCTGGCCGTGGGTGATTTCAATAACGATGGGGCATCCGACTTGGTTTGGACGGATGGGCGCCACGTCAACGCCTCGCTCCAACTCAGTGGTGGCAGTTTCGCCCCATTTACAATGTACGCAGGGGGTTATGAGCCCAATGGGGGGGTTGAGGTTGCAGACTTTACTGCCGATGGCCTCATGGAGATCGCCACCGCACGCAATGCCTACCGAGAAGATACGGTAGGGCCGACGCTCTCGCTCCTTTCGTTCGATCTCCCCATGGGATCGGCGCTCACTGAATGGCCGCTGACCCACGACATATTCGATCTCACCACCGCGGATCTCAATCTCGACGGCCGACCGGATCTATTCACCTCGGCAGTCCAACAGGTCGATCTCTTCTATCAGCAACCCGCGACGGGTCTACAGCTGGCCTACTCCCTCCCCACTCCCGAACTGGTCAATGACTCCAGCGCCAACAGCCGCACCACGGCCATCGGGGATCTGAATGGCGACGACCTGCCCGATGTAGTGCTCTCCGAGGGTGGCGATATTGTGGTGTTACTGGGCTACGACGAGGCGCTGCCGTTGGTGGCGGCCGGTGCCGACCAGGAGGTAGCAGCGGCCCAAGCCGTCACCCTGAACGGGTCGGTCAGCTATAGCACCCCGCTCCCCCTCCAGTGGTCGCAGTTGGCGGGCCCCAGCGTCACCCTCAGTCAAGACGGTAGCGGCCTCGCCAGCTTCACGGCCCCTGCGGTAAGTGCCTCCACCCGATTGATCTTCGAGTTGGCGACCAGTGATGCCGCTGACCGCCGGGTGAGCGACAGGGTGAGCGTTGTGGTGGAGGATAGTCCCCCCGTGGCCGTGGCCGGCCCCGATCAGGCGCTCCTAGGTGGTGAGAGTGCCCTGCTGGACGGCACCGGCTCCTACGACCCAGAGGGGACCACCATTTACTACACCTGGCAGCAGAGCGCTGGCCCTACGGTGACCCTCAGCGCCACCGGCACCCCTGGACAGGTGAGTTTCACCGTCCCCCCCGACAGCGATCCGCTCACCTTTACCCTGACAGTGAAAGATGCCGGGGGGAAATCGGCCACAGATGAGGTGACGGTTAGTGCCCTCAACCGGCCCCCCGTCGCCGACGCCGGAGCCGACCAAAGCTCCCATCCCAACACCCTCGTGCTGCTCGATGGCACCGCCTCCAGCGATCTGGAGGGGGCGCTCCAATATAGCTGGAGCCAACTCTCCGGTCCGGCGGTCACGCTGGAGGAGACAGCCCCCGGCTATGCCACCTTCAGCTGTGCCACGTTGGGTGACTCTAGCCTGACCTTTCAGTTGACCGTGACCGACAGCGCTGGCGCCACCGCCAGCGATGAGGTGACGGTGCAGCTGATCGACACCGCCCCCACGGCCAACGCCGGAGCGAATAGAAACATACAGGCCGGCACCACCGTTAACCTCACCGGATCCGGGAGTGATCTCGAAGGGAGTCTCACCACCCTGCAATGGGTGCAGGTGGCCGGTCCCACGGTGGAGCTGGTGCAGGAAGGTACGGCAGGCACGGCGCTCTTCGTCGCACCGCAGGTCAGTACCACGCTGACCTTCCACCTCATAGCCACCGATGCCACAGGTCAGACCGGTAGCGACGAGCTCAACATCTATGTGATCAACTACGCCCCCATCGCCCGCGCCGGTGCCGATCAGACCCAGCCCATCAACACCCCCGTGACCCTCGACGGCACCGCCTCCAGTGACCTGGAGGGGCCTCTCAGCTACGCCTGGAGCCAGATCGCCGGGCCAGCGGTGGTGTTGGCGGCGGCAGGCGAGGGGCGGGTAACCTTCACCGATACCACCTACGGCAGCCACACCCTCCAATTCCGCCTCACGGTGACCGATGCGGGGGGGCGCACCGCCACCGACGACGTGACGGTGCAGATAGTGGATGCCCTGCCGCTGGCCAATGCCGGTCTGGATCAGACCAGCCGACCCAACGCCAGCGTCACCCTCGATGGCACCGCCTCCAGCGACCAAGAGGGGCCCATCAGCTACCTCTGGAGTCAGATCGCCGGGCCTGCGGTCACCCTACTGCCGGCAGGCGAGGGACGGGTGACATTCACCGATACCACCTACGGCAGCCACACCCTCCAGTTCCAGCTCAGCGTCACCGATGCCGGGGGGCAGACCAGCAGTGATACGGTGATGGTCCAAGTGGTGGATAGCGCGCCCATCGCCAACGCAGGGGTCGATCAGACGGTGGCAGCGGCCAGCACGCTGCTCCTCAGTGGCAGCGGTAGCGATCTCGACGGCCCGCTGACCGCCATGGTTTGGAGCCAGCTCTCCGGCCCGGCGGTGGCCTTGCAGGCCACAGGCACCCCGGGTCAAGTGAGTCTGCTGGCCCCCTATGGCAACGGCACAGTGCTACTACAGTTGACGGTGACCGACAGCGCGGGCCAGCAGAGCAGCGATCAGCTACTGCTCACCACCGTCGATACGCCACCCGTTGCAGCGGCTGGGAGCGACTTCCAGACGGTGCGCGGCAGCACGGCCGACCTCAATGGCGGCGGCTCCCACGATGCCGAAGGGGCCATCGTCAGCTACCAGTGGAGCCAGCTCAGTGGGCCAACGGTGGCGCTGAGTGCCACCGCCAACCCGGAACAGGTGAGCTTTACCACTCCTTGGGTCAACCGAGACAGCGTGCTCTCCTTCCAACTCACGGTCACCGATCAGGCGGGCCAACAGAGCAGCGACACCCTCAACGTCACCGTCACCAAACGGTGATCCCCACCGGAACCACCGCCCTCCGGCGGTGGTTCCTCCATAGCGCTGCCGCTTCAGTGTTCGCCGTCAGCGTCAGGGGCGGGGATCCGCAGCATTAACCGGGAGCCGCGCTGGGTAAAATCAAAGCGTTTCAAGGCACTCATGCCGAGCAGCACCTCGTCATCCGCCATCCCAGGGTTGAGGTGGGCCGCCACGTCGCGCAGCAGAAATGGCCCCAGCGCCAAGCGATCGATGCGCGTGGCACGCACCACCACATCGCCGTTGGCGGTGGTAGCCACCTGCTCCGCCCCTGGCCGCAGCCCCAGTGCCCCCCCTAGATGGGCCGGTACGGAGACCCGTGTGGCGCCGGTGTCGATGAGGAAGGTGACCGGCTGGTCGTTGATACTCCCCGGCACCTGGTAGTGGCCCTGGGGATCGGCCCACAGCTCCAGTAGATCGGCCCCGCTATTGAGGCGCAGTTCAACGCCCCGATTGGGGTGATCGCGCCGCTCGAAGTAGCTGTAGAAGGCAAACCACAACACCGCCAGAAAGAGCAGCCAACCGAGGGCGATCATCCAGGTGCTGAGCGTTTTCAGTTCATCTTTCTTATCCATTCCCATCACTCATCCGCTAGCGGGTATGACCACTACTGCGAGACGGCGCCCAGCATCACCATCACGGCTCTGATTCTGGTATCTGCTGGCTTGCCCGCAGGCGATCGAGCTGGCGCCGCACCTGGGGGGCCAACTCGTCGAAATGGGGTCCCAAGAGTCGATGCAGCTCCTCATCGAGCACATAGCCGATGGTCCGCCGGTAGCGTCGTCGGGCACGCCAAGCGGCCTGCTGCAACGACAACAGGGTGGGGAGATCGGTCACTGGCAGGAGTGGCACCCCAGGGTGGGCCGCACGGTAGGCGCTGATCCGCCCCTGATGGCGACGCAGCAGCTCCGCCGGCGGGGTGGTCGCCGGCAGGGCCAAGCGATCCACTTTGGCGCCGTAACCGAGCGGGGAGAGGCGGCGTTCGTTACTGGTGATCAGCTGCCCCCCATCGGCAAAACTACTCTCCAAGGTCGCCGACTCCACCACCTGCCAGCGCCGCCACAGCCGCTGCCAACCGTGGCCAGACTGGGCCGGCAGTCGCCGCGCCAATTTGACCAGGCTCTCGCTGTCGGCGCTACGGCCGATTCGGACCACCGTGGGACGGGCGCACTCCGTCGCCCGATGGCGCGCCTCAAACTCCCCCAGAGACTCAAAGCCGAGGGCGGCCCAGCGGCGCCAGCTCCGCTCGATGTAGCGCCGCTGATCGGCAGAGAAGGGGCCCAGCTCCACCGCCACCCAGTCAGGTGCCGGCTCATGGCCCGCCTGCCAGAGGGCCTCCGCCGCGGCCACCACCTCGGCCGACGGCATATCGGCGGCGTCGAACTCGGCCAGCGGCACCTCAAATAGCGGCGCGATGGTGGTCAGACAGGGCACCGCATCGTCGGCCAGTGGCTCCAGTACGGGATCGGCCAGTGGCTCCGCCAACGGCCAGGCCGACGCCGCCGCCCCCTGGGTCGCCACATCGGCGGAGCGCTGACGCAGATCGAGGATCACCTCGCGCATCGGGTCGTCGGCCGCCATCTCAGCCAGCAGCAGGTCATACTCCGCCAGCGCCGCCGAGTAGCGGTGTAGCTGGTGGTTGAGGCGGGCCCGTCGCAGCCGGGAGCGGTTATCTTTGGGTCGCAGCTCCAGGGCGTAGTTGAGATCGGCCAGGGCCGCCAGCAGCCGCTCCGGCTCCGGCACCACGCCCCCCTCCGTCGCCGACCAGGCGGCCGATTCGGCCCAGCGGGCACGCAACAGGTAGAACTCCGGCTCATTGGGGGCGAGGGTGATGGCCTGCTCCAGGGCCAACTCCGCCTCCTCCCGCTGCCGCCAGCCATAGAGCAGAAAGGCGAGGGCGAAGTGGGCGCGGGCGCAGCGCGGATCCAACTCAAGGGCGTGGCGTATATCGGCCTCGAATTGGGGATAATCGGCCTTCAGCCAAGCGGATAGCTCGGCCCGCTTGACCCAGGCGGGGGCGTACTCCGGCCGCAGCTCCACCACCCGCTCCACCGCCTCCAGCGCCTCATCCGGGCGGTCGAGCGCCTCCAGGCAGCAGGCGCGATGCCAGTGCAGCGGCCCATCAGTGGGCCGCTCGGGTAGGAGCGAGTCGAGCAGCGCCAGCGCCTCGCCGTGGGCCTGGCGACGCAGTAGCGTTTTTAGATTTTCTATGGCGGAGCCGCTGCTCGTCATTTCAGGGGGGCAGGAGAGGGCCGGGGGGCAGAGTTTACGGGAGCGGAGGTGCTGCTGTAACCGTCACAACCGCCAGGGATCGCCCCGCCGGCCATTGGCAAAATCCCGCCCCGGGCCTTGGGCAAGCCCCACTTGGACCGCTATCCTGCCCCAACGCCCCCCCATCTGGTAAAGAGAGACCATGCACCGCCGCACCCTTCTCCTCCTCCTGCTACTGCTGTGGGGCTGCTCATCGCCCCCACCCACGTTGCCGCCTCTCGCCGCCGACGCCACCCTGCTCGCCTTTGGCGACAGCCTCACCTACGGCACCGGCGCCGAGCAAGAGGGGAGCTACCCGGCCCAACTGGCGGCGCTAAGCGGCCATGAGGTGATCAACGCCGGCCTCCCGGGCGAGACCTCCGCCGAGGGCGCCCTGCGACTGCCGGAGCTGCTAGATGAATACCAGCCCCAGCTGCTCCTGCTCTGCCACGGTGGCAACGACCTATTGCGCCAGTGGGACCCGGCCGTCACCCGTGGCCATCTACAGGAGATGGTGGCTGCGGCCCGCAGTCGAGGCATCCCCGTGGTGTTGATCGGCATCCCCAAGCCGGCCCTCTTCTCCCTGGAGTCGGCCGCCTACTATGGCGAGCTGGCGGCTGAGCTGGAGCTGCCCTATGAAGGGGAGATCCTGCCCAAGGTGCTGGCCGACAGCGCCCTCAAGGCCGATCAGGTCCACCCCAATGCCGCCGGTTATCGGCAGATCGCCAGGCGCCTCCATGAGCTGCTCGTGGCCAGCGGTGCGCTCCCGTAAGGCCCGTCAGCTGACGGCCGCAGCGGTGACTGCCGCGGTCGCCGCCCCCTCCGGGGTGGGCTCCGGTGGCACCAAGCCGATCACCGACCAGCCCGGCCCCAACTTGATCTCCCGCTCCGCACTGAAGACCCGCAACAGTCCCTTGGGGGTGATGGCGAAGAGGGGGATCGCCTTGCCATGGTAGCGGCTGAGGTAGGCGTGCCAATCGAAGCTCTCGCTGAGCCGGGTGGTGCGGATCTGCGCCCCTCGACTCAACTCGCTCGCCAACATCGCCCGCGTCACTCGCTCGCTGAACAGCCGGCGACAGCTATATTGCGGCCCCAGGGTCTGCTTCTCCGAGCTTCCCTTCTCCTCCGAGGTCTGCAACGCATAGACCCGATCAGAGCCAAACTCATTGCGGTAGCTGAGACAGGCGAGGGCGTTGAAGAAGGGGCGCTGGGTCACCGCCAGCAGGCGACCGATCCCCACCAGATCGAGGTGGCGCTCGGCGTGGGCGGAGGCGACATTGCCAAAGTAGGTGCGGAACCCCTCCATGCGGGCGGTGCGGATATGGTCCCAGTGGCCATCCGCCAGCACCACCGGAAACCCCTGCTCCTGGAGGGCGGCGGCGATGGCACGGGCGAGGCGATCGGCCCCGACGATGATCACCCCGCGCGGCTCCGGCTCCGAGACCCCAAGGCGATCCGCCACCAGCCGTGCGGTGAGTGACTGGATCCCCACGGTGCCGACGATGATCCAGAAGGTGAGCGGCACCAGCAGCGCCGCCTGCTCCAACCCCAACACCTCCAGGCGCAGGGCAAAGAGCGCAGAAACCGCCGCGGCGACAATGCCGCGTGGGGCGATCCAGGCGAGCATGAGCCGCTCATTGCGGCTCAATTTAGAGCCGCGGGTGGAGAGCAGCACCGCCGCCGGCCGCGCCACCAACAGCACCACCAGCAGCAGCGCCAACGCCCCCCACCCGAGGGCGAAGAGCTGGGTCGGTTCGATGCGGGCCGCCAAGATGATGAACAGCACCGAGACGATCATCACCGACAGGCTCTCTTTGAAATCCACCACCTCATGCACCGGCACATCCCGCAGATTGCCGAGCACCATCCCCATCACCGTCACCGCCAACAGCCCCGACTCGTGGCTGAGGGCGTTGGCCAGCGTGAAGACCGTCAACACCAGGGCCAAGGTGGCGACATTGACCAGATAGTGGGGCAGCAGATGGTGGCGCAGTAACCAGGCCAACAACAGGCTGCCCATCAGGCCGAGCACCACCCCGGTGCCGGCCATCGCCGCCAACACCGTAAACATCGCCTCCTGCTGACCGGAGACCACCACGGTGAAGACCAAGACCGCCAGCAGCGCCCCCAAGGGATCGATCAAGATCCCCTCCCAGCGCAGGATGCTGGCGATGGCGGCGGTGGGGCGCATGGTGCGCAGCAGCGGCTGGATCACGGTCGGCCCGGTCACCACCACCACCGCCCCGAACAGCGCCGCCAACTCCCAGTTAAAACCCACCAGATAGCGGGTGGCGACGGTGATCACCCCCCAGGTGACCAGCGCCCCCAGCGTCACCAGGTTGCGCACCACCCGCCCATGCTCCTTGATCTCGTGCAGCCGCAGGGTGAGGCTCCCCTCAAACAGCACCACCGCCACCCCCAGGGAGACCAGCGGAAAGAGCAGATCACCAAATAGCGCCTGGGGTACCAACAAGCCCGTGGCGGGACCGGCGATGATGCCGGCCACGAGCAAAAAGAGGATGGCCGGTAGCTTGAGTCGCCAGGCGAGCCATTGACAGACAATGCCCGTCAGGGCGACGGCAGCAAGGGTGAGGGCGCTGTGGGGATCCATGGGCGGAGCAGCGGGTCAGTGAACAGGGTAGGCGGATTGTACCGTGCCCACCCCGGATCGTTGCCAAGCGACGCGGGAGGTGGAGAATAGCGCTTGGCGCAGGCGGAGCCCCCTGCTGCCCCACCTCCCCCCAGCTATGTGAGTCGATCCCCATGCCGAAGCCACTGTTTGCCGCCCCGCTGCTACTCCTGACGCTCGCCCCTTTCGCAGCCAGCGCCGCGCCACTCGCCCCCACCATCATCGGTGGCGAGCAGTCCCCCCAGGGCGCCTACCCCTGGATGGCGGCGGTGGTCGTCCACGGTGGCAACGCCTACCTGACCCAATACTGCGGCGCCACCCTCATCCACCCCCGTTGGGCGCTCACCGCCGCCCACTGCTTCCTAGATCTCAACGGCCACCTCAATCCGCAGCTGGCAGTGGACCTGGTGATTGGCCGCAGCGACCTCTGGTACGGCAGTGACGGGGTGCGGGTGGAGTCGGTGGGGGCGCAGATCTACCCCGGCTTCAGCCTCTACACCATGGATGGCGACCTGGCGCTGGTGGAGCTGGCGCAACCGGTCACCAGTCAGGGGGTGTTGCGCCTGCTGGGACCCTCCGCCATCGACGGCACCCTGCCCGCCGCCGGCAGCTCGGCCCTCGCCCTCGGCTGGGGCGATACCAACATCAGCTCCTTGGTAGAGAGCTACCCCAGCAGCCTCTACCAGGTCACCCTGCCGGTGGTGGCGTCCCAGGTCTGCGGCCCGACCGTGGCCGGCCTCCCCATCACCGACAATATGCTCTGCGCCGGTCTGGCGGCCGGCGGGAAAGATACCTGCCAAGGGGATAGTGGCGGCCCGCTGCTAGTGCAGGGGGAGCGGGGCGAGTGGCTCCAGGCCGGCATCACCAGCTTTGGCGAGGGGTGCGCCGAGCCGAACGAGTATGGGGTCTATACGCGCGTGGCCAACTTCACCAGCTGGATCTCCGACACCATCTGTAGCAGCGAGGAGCGCCCGGCCGCCACCCAGCTCAATGTCACACTGAGCGGCAACCACGCCACCGCCACCCTCCCGGCCGCCAGCGGCGCCAACGGCTACCGCCTCTACTACGCCCCTTGGCCGCAGATGAGCCCCGTCGGTTTTATCGATCTCTACGAGCAGACCAGCTTCGCCATCGACCTGCCGGCCGGCAGTGGCTGGTACGCCGCCGTCATGCCCTACAACGACAACTGCCTGGGCCCCCTATCCAACATCGAGACCATCCAGGTCCCCTAACTCAACGCAGATCCAGCTCGGGTTCCCGATCGACCCGCGGATCCAGCTCCAGCGCCGCCGGTGAGGTGCGCACCACCGCCACAAATGGGGTGTGCTCCACCACCGGCGCGCCACGCCAGGTGCGCCAAGCGGAGTAGAGGGCGAGCAGCAGGAGGGTGAGACCAAAAAAAGGGATCAGCGCCCGCGCACCAAACCAGCCCATCGCACTACCGGCCAGCAGCGGCCCCGCGGCGGCCCCGGAGCCGTAGAGCAGCAGCAGGCCGCGGGTCGCCTCCAGCACCTCCGCCGGGGTGAGCTGGTCGTTGACGTGGGCCACCACCAGGCTATAGACAGAGAACATGGTGCCGCCAAAGAGGAAGGCACCGGTGAGCGGTAGCCAGCGCTCCCCCGGCTGTAGCGGCGCCACCAGCAGCAGGCTGGCCACCGCACCGAGACAGACCAGGGTCAACACCCAGCGCCGATCCCAGCGATCAGAGAGATGGCCAATGGGGAGCTGCAACACCATCCCACCCAGGATGGTGACACTCATAAACAGGGCGATCCCCAGCTCAGAGAGGCCAATGCGCTGGCCAAACACCGGCGTCATGCCCCAAAAGGCCCCGCCGGCCAGACCCGCCGCCACCGCCCCCACCACCCCCAAGGGGGACTGCGCCCAGAGTTGGGCAAGCCCCAGGGCCGGGGCCGCCACCGGCTCCGGCTGCACCACCCGGGTCATGGAGACCGGCACCAACGCCAGCGAGAAGAAGATCGACACCAGGCCGAAGGGCAGAAAGGTGGTCAGCTCGGTCGCCAGCACCAGAAACTGCCCCAGCGCCATGGCCAACAGTGTCACCGCGATATAGATGGAGAAGATCTGCCCGCGCAGCCGATTGGGGGCGAGCACATTGAGCCAGCTCTCCACCACCATATAGAGCCCCACCATGCAGATGCCGGTGATGGCGCGTAGCAACGCCCAGCTGAGCGGCGACAACCAGAGGGCGTGGCCCACGGCAGCCGCGGAGGCGATCGATGCCAGCACCGCGAAGGTGCGGATGTGGCCGATGCGGCGAATGATGGTGGGACAGAGAAAGCTCCCCACCACAAAGCCGGCAAAGTAGGCGGACATCACCGCACCGGTGGCGAGATCGGGAAACTCCGCCAGCGTAGCGCGGATCCCAAGCACCGTACCCAGTAGCCCCACCCCCAACAGGAACAGGGCGATGGAGAAGAGCAGCGACATGATGGAGAGGAGGATGGCACCCATTCGATTTCCCCAGTAGTCAGACTGGCGCAGAGTGGGCGGCAGCATAAAGGCAATGGCCGCCACTTCGCCATCGTGGCATGGCCCCGTGTGCGCCACAGGGACAAGTGGCGTGCGAGTGAGGCGTGAATTACCACAAAACAGTAGGCAGAATAGGGCCATCGCCCCAACCCATACGCCTATGACCCGCCGCCCCGCCAGCCACTGCCCTACGCCACTAGAGCCTCGGCCCCGCGCCCCTCTCCAGCGCTGGTGGGCGCGGGGGTGGCGCTGCGCCCTGCTCCCCCTGCTACTCACCCTCAGCACCGCCGCCGCAGCGGGATCCCAACCGCTCCCGCTTAGTGGTGGTGGCCAGCTCCATCAGGAGCGCACCGGGGGGGTGGGGTTTGAGTTCAACTTCTTCTGGGCCCGCCTCCCCCACAACCGGTTTGAGGTGCGCGATCTGCGTCTCGCCAGCGACGCCGCGGCCCTCTACCGCGAACTCTGCCCCGACGCCACCCTGGTCACCAGCGCCGGCTTCTGGGGCTACCGCCCCTCCGGGGCACCGATGCCGCTGGGGCTGGTGATCGAGAACGGCCACCGCCGCTCTCCCCCATCACGCTGGCCAGGGGGCGGGGCACTGATCTGGCAGCAGGGGGAGGCGCGCATCGTCCCCTACGAGACCCTGCGCGGACCGCTGGAGGCGGAGCAGGCGATCCAGTCGATGCCCCTGCTCATCTGGGAGGGGGAGGCGCTCACCTTCAGCGATCCCCGCAGCTCCCAGCGGCTGGCGGTGGCACTCAGTGACCAAGGAGAGCTGGTGGTGGCCGGGGTGGTGGCCCCCTGGGGGACCGGCATGAGCCTGGAGGGGTTTGCCCAACGGCTACTCGAACTCCCGGCCCAAGGCGGGCCGCGCATCCGCTACGCCCTGGCGTTGGATGGCGGTGGCAGCGTCCACCTCCACCTCCCCAGCCACGGCCTGCAACTGGGGGATGGGCGTTCGGAGTATGTCCCCAACGCCCTCTGCTTCTACCCCATCGATCCGCCCAGTCCCCCCGCCAGGCCGGCGGCCGCCGACGATCCGGAGCCGGTGGCCGAGGAGCCCGGCACCCCACCGCCCCAATGAGCGCCACGGGCCTGCTCGGCCGCTGGTTTGCCGATCCACTCAGCCCCAGCCAGGCGCGCCAGCTGCTGGCCCAGGCAGAGGCCCGCGAGGCGGTATTGCGGCGCCGGGGGGGACGCTGCCGCTGCTGCGGTCTCATGCGCCTCATCGCCCAGAGCTGGCTCGATCGCCCCTCGGCAGAGCCATTTCGGGATCTCCTGGTGCGCGCCCACCAACGCCGCACAAGCGCCCTCACTGAGCTGATCTACGGCCAACTGCTGGCCGCCCGTCGGCTAGAGGGGGGGAACCGCCACCTGCGCCGCGGCTTTGAGCTGGCCAGCCCCCTCCTCGCCCCCGCAGACTACTTCCAGCTACTGGAGCGCCACCGGCGCCTCGCCCTCCTGCCCGAGGCGCCCCAGCCGGCGCCGGCGGAGCCGCTGGCTACCCAACTCACCGCCGCCGCGGTCATGGAGCGGCTGCGCGGCCCTCAACGGCCCACCATTCGCCACGACCCCAACGACACCTACGGCTGAGCCCCCTGACCCACCGCATTAGCGGAGTGCCGGCGCCTTTCGCTACTATGCCTCTCTCCTTAGGCCACAACCGCCACGCCCACCATGTCGCTATCGACCCTCATCTTCTTCATTATCGGCATCGGCCTACTGCCGCTGGGGGCCGATCTCCTGGTACGAGGCGCCTCCCGCATCGCCACCCGCTTCGGCATCTCGCCGCTGGTGGTGGGTCTGACGGTGGTGGCCTTTGGCACCTCCGCCCCGGAGCTGGCGGTGAGCGTGCAATCGGCCTTTGCCGGCAGCACCAGCCTGGCGCTAGGTAATGTGGTGGGGAGCAACATCCTCAATGTGCTGCTCATTCTCGGTCTCTCGGCGGTGGTGGCCCCGCTGGTGGTGCACCGTCAGCTGGTACGGATCGATGTCCCCTTGGTGATCGTCGCCTCCCTCGCCACCTGGGCCCTCGCCAGTGACGGCCACATCGGCCGGCTAGATGGGATATTGCTGTTCGCCTCCGCGGTGGCCTACGTCGGCTTCTCTATCCACCTCAGTCGCCGCAATGGGGGTGGCAACAACGCAGAGACAGCGCCGGAGACGGAGGGGCCACCGGGGCTGGGGGAGAATCTGGCGCTCCTGGCAGGGGGGTTGGTACTGCTGGTGTTCGGGGCGCGCTGGCTGGTGGCGGGTGCGGTGGAAATAGCCCACCTACTGGGGCTGAGTGATCTGGTGATCGGCCTGACCGTGGTGGCCGTGGGCACCTCGCTCCCGGAGCTGGCCACCTCGGTGGTGGCAGGCATGAGGGGCGAACGGGATATCGCTGTCGGCAATGTGGTGGGCAGCAATCTGTTCAATCTGCTGGTGGTGTTGGGGCTCACCAGCATCGTGGCCCCCCATGGGGTGGAGGTCTCCCCCGCTGCCTTCAGCTTTGATATCCCGGTGATGACGGCGGTGGCGGTAGCCTGTCTCCCCATCTTTGCCCGTGGCCACCTCATCGGCCGCTGGGAGGGGTGGCTCTTCCTCGGCTACTACATCGCCTACACCACCTTTCTGGTGCTGGACGCCACCGGCCACCACGCCCTGCCGCTCTTCCGCTCGGCCATGCTCCACTTTGTCCTACCGCTCACCGCGGTGACCTTAGTAGTGCTCAGCTGGCGCATCCTGCGGCGACCGCGGGAGTGATACCCCCTGCCCGCAGCCACCACCATGCGGCAGGGCGCGGGGGCCGATCAGTTCATCAACCCCACGCTCTTGATGCGGGCGAAGACCGCCCGCCCCGGCATCAGCCCCAGCTGCCGCACTGAACGCTCGGTGATGCGGGCGATCAGCGGTATCCCCTGGGGATCGGCCGCTGGCCGCAGCTGCACCAACACCCGCCCCGGTTCGGTGGCAGTGATGGACTCAATCACCGCCGGCCAGGCATTCAAGATGCTGCTCTGCCGCTCCGCCTCCAACGCCAGGCTCACATCCCGCGCCGGTAGACGTACCCGCACCCGGTGCCCCGGCGCGTGGGCGATACGCTGCAACCAGATCTCCCCCCACGCGGTCTCCACCACCGTCAGGTGATCCGCCTCTTCGTGGCGCGCCACCACCCCCTCCAGCACCGCCTCCGCCTCCCCTGCCCGCAGGGTGAGATCGACACGGGTAAGGAGATCCAGGGCCGGCCCTTCGGCCTTGAGCAGCCCCTTCTCCAGCCAGACGATGTGGTCCGCCAAGCGGGCCACCTCGGCGAGGGAGTGGCTGACGTAGAAGATGGGGATGGCCAGCTCGTCATGGAGCCGCTCCAGGTAGGGGAGGATCTCCGCCTTACTGCGCTCATCCAGGGCCGACAGCGGCTCATCCATCAGCAACAGCCGAGGACTGGTGAGCAGGGCACGGGCGATGGCCACCCGCTGCCGCTCCCCCCCGGAGAGGCCGGAGGGGGCACGGCTCAACAGCCGCTCGACCCCGAGTAGCGCCACCGCCTCATCGAAGGCAACCCGCCGCTCCGCCGCCGGCAGCCGCCGCCAGCCATATTCCAGATTGCGCCGCACCGAGAGGTGGGGAAAGAGGCTCGCCTCCTGAAACACATAACCGAGGGGGCGTCGGTGGACCGGCATCGACCACCGCCCCTCCTGCCACACCTCGCCATTGACGACCAATCGCCCCTCCGCCTGTTGCAGGCCGGCGACACAGCGCAACAGGGTGGTCTTACCCGAACCAGAGTGGCCAAACAGGGCGGTGACCCCGCGGCTGGGGGCGACAAAGGCGGTGGTGAGCGCAAAGCCCCCCACCTGCGCCTTGAAACTGACCTCGATCCCCGTCATTGGCGCACCTCCAAACGGCGGTTGGTGAAGTGGAGGGTGAGCAGCACCAAAAACGAGAAACCGACCATCCCGGCGGCCAGGATGTGGGCCTGGTCATACTCCAACGACTCCACATAGTCATAGATGGCCACCGAGAGGACCTTGGTCTCACCTGGGATATTGCCGCCGATCATCAGCACCACGCCAAACTCCCCCACGGTGTGGGCAAACCCAAGGACCGTGGCGGTGAGGAAACCGGGCCGCGCCAACGGCACCGCCACGGTGAAAAAACGGTCTAGTGGTGACGCACGCAGGGTAGCCGCCACCTCGATAGGGCGATCGCCCAGCGCCTCAAAGGCGTTTTGCAACGGCTGCACCACAAAGGGCATGGAGTAGAGCACCGAGGCCACCACCAATCCCCAAAAGGTAAATGGCAGCAGACCGAGGCCGAGGGCCTGAGTCATCTCTCCCACCACCCCTTTGGGTCCTAACAGCAGCAGCAGATAGAAACCGAGCACGGTGGGAGGCAGCACCAGAGGCAGCGCCACCACCGCCCCTACAGGCTGCTTCCAGAAGGAGCGGGTACGCGCCAACCACCAGGCGAAGGGGGTACCCACCAACAGTAGTAACAGCGTGGTTGTCCCTGCCAGCTGAAGCGTAAGCCACACCGGTTGCCAATCAAATTGAGCCATGACGAGAGAAAAACCTTTAACGGCGGGACAGACACAGAGGCTTGGCGGCGGCGCGCCGCCAGTCGCGGACGTGTCCCGTTGAGGGTTGGCGGTAGCGGATGTTACCGCCCGGCGTAAGGGCTAGGCAAAGGTGAGGCGGACACCGACCCCGTGCGATCTCCCCTCCGCAGTCTCCACCGCGCGGGTCATCGGCGCCCCCCTCCAACCGACCTGCACCACCGCCCACCCACGGCAAAGGGGCTGGCGGTGGTTGAGAGGGTCGCCATGGTGCGCCATGGCGACCCTCAAAAGGACAGAGCTGTTACTCCGTTCCGTAACCGTACTGCTCAATGACTGCCTTGGCCTCGGGACTCTGGAGAAACTCCAGGAACGCCTTGGCTGCCGCGCTCTCCTCGCCCTTCTTCAAGAGGGTCGCATCCTGCTTGATGGGGGCATACAGCTCCTGCGGGACGACCCAGACCGAACCGGCCTCTTCCGGCGCCAGCGCCTTCACCTGAGAGAGCGCCACAAAGCCGATCTCGGCATTGCCGGTGGAGACAAACTGAAAGGTCTGGGCGATGGAGTCCCCCTGCACCAAGCGCGGAGTTACGCTATCGGCCAGCTTCAGATTGGCGAGCACCTCCATGGCCGCCGCCCCATAGGGCGCGGTCTTGGGGTTGGCGATGGCAAGCTTGCTGAACTCACTCTTCAGCACCTCTCCCTCCCCATCCACCTTGGCGGGATCTGCGCTCCACAGCGCCAGCTTGCCCACCGCGTAGGTGAACGGCGTAGAGGCCATCCCGCTCTCAGCCAAGCGCTTCGGCCGGGCCGCATCAGCGGAGAGGAACACCTCGAACGGCGCGCCATTCTCGATCTGCGAGGTGAGCTTGCCGCTGGAACCAAAGCTGGCCACCAGGTCGTGACCAGTCTTCTCCTTGAAGATAGGGGTGAGCTTCTTGGTGACGTCAGTAAAGTTGGCAGCCACTGCCGCCTTGACCTCATCCGCCTGGGCGCCGCCTGCAACCAACCCCAAAACCAGACCGATCGCTACCGCCACCTGCTTAAAAGAGTGCTTCATGAAGGGTTCTCCTGATGACCAAATACCCTACCGTTATAGTGAAAATCCCATAACGGTAGACATAAAAAAAGAGGGGTTTTTAACCCTCGATTGCCAAGATAATGCTGGAGGCCTTGACCAGACCGCACACCTCGCCACCCACGGCCAGCCCCAACTTGCGGATACTCTCGTTGGTGATAATGGAGGTGAGCTGGTTACCGCCGGGCAGCCCAATGATCACCTCACCGTTGACGGCCCCTTCAGTACACGCCACCACCTTGCCACAGAGACGGTTACGGGCCGAGGTCATGGCCCCTTCACCGGTCATCAGGATCACCGATGAGGCCTTGATAAGGGCCACCACCGGCTTACCGGGGGCCAACTCCAGATTGCGGGCGCTCTCGTTGGTGATGATCGCCACCAGGTGATCCCCAGAGCCGAGATCCACCTTCACCTCGGCGTTCACAGCGCCAAGATTGACGGCCTCCACACTCCCCTTGAACTGATTACGGGCGCTGGTCTTCATTGCTCACTCCTCGTGTTGGTTCATGAATCGAAGGGGGCGGAGAGAGCCGCCCCCTGCCTTGGTCCCACTGAATCTACAGGTCAGCCCCTCGTCCGGGGGGGGGGTGGCAACCCCCAGCACCTCACACGCTGACTGCCAGGATCACATCGCTCGCCTTAATCAGGGCACAGGCGTAAGCCCCCTCTTTCAGGCCGAGATTATGGATACTCTCGTTGGTGATGATGGCCGTCACCCGCCGACCACCGGCCAGCTCGATCACCACCTCACCATTGACCGCCCCCTCCTGACAGCGCACCACAGTGCCACACAGCTTGTTGCGGGCACTGCTCTTCGCCCCATCCTCCTCCACCAGCAGGATCACGGAGGTCTCCTTGACCAGCGCGTGGACCGGATCGCCCTCCTTGAGCCGCAGCTGCTCAATACTCTCGTTACTGACGATGGAGACCAGCCGATCCCCCCCGGACAGCTCAACCACCACCTCGGAGTTGACAGCGCCGGAGACCAGATAGAGCACCCGGCCTTGGAACTGGTTGCGTACGGACGCCTTAAAGGAGAGGCGGCGCATCAGGTCAAAAAAGCGGTCGAAATCACCGATGGCGGCCGAGAGTCCACCGAGGAAGCGGTCATACTCCCCCTGGATCACCCGGAACAGCTCGACAATACGACGGCCGTGGTCAGTGAGGCGGGTGCCTCCACCGTGGCGACCGCCGGTCTCGCGGATCACCAGTGGCTCATCCGCCAGGTTATTCATGGCGTCCACCGCCTCCCAGGCCGCCTTATAGCTCATGCCAATAGCGCGGGCAGCGGCGGAGATGGAGCCATGTTCGGCAATCTTCTCCAACAACTCGATCCGACCTCCGCCGAGGAAGCTCTCCTCCCCCTTCTCCAGCCAGAGTCTCCCGCCGACCCGGGTCTCCTTCGGTTGTGTCCGCACGCGTGCCATGGCTCCTCCGGTTCGTTATATCACAGCGTACATAGCGCCTGTCAAAAGTGGGGTGATCATTACATTTTCCTGCGTCGATTGCTGCCTTTTGGGCGCTTACGCCGCCCTTTAGGAGGGCGCCTGCCCCCGCAACGGAGGACGTTGCGGGGGGTTATGCCTCTAGGTCAGCGGCTGGGCGTCGAAGAACTCGCGGACCGTATGAAATGGATGCCGTCGGGGCTGGGAGCGCATGGTGCGCCGATTCACCATACGCAGCGAGAAGGGCTCCATCCAGTTCCAATACTCCTCCAGCACCGCACGCGGGAAACGCACCTCCGCCAAGGCCTGCTTCAACTCCTCAATCCAGACCTCCCGCGTCTCCTCATCAATGGTGAAGGGGAAGTGGCGCGTGCGCATACAGAGATTGCCCTGGGTCGAGGTGAAGCGATCCGGCCCGCCGCACGCCTCGATCACATAGTCGGCGATCTTCTCCACTGCGGCGGCAAACCGGGTGTCATCGGGATCGAACAGGGCCCCGATGGAGCTGGCCCGCATCCGCGTATGGTGAGACCGCACCGCCGCTCGCAACATCTCCTCACCCGCCAACTCAAATATCCGCTGCGACGGAAACGGCACCGGCGGGAACTCAAAATCGATAGAAGAGGCGACCCAGCGCGGCTCTGCCACCACCGGCACCCGCTCCGCCCGCCGGCCGCACTGGCAACCGCCCTGATGGCCGTGGCCATGCTGTCCATGGCCCTGCTCTACACCACCGTGACCTTCACCTTTGCACATCGCCCAGCTCCTACATTCGCGCCCACCCCCACGGCGGCGCCCAGATTCGACATAGCAAGAGATGGGCCAGCACCCAATTCGCCCTCAAGCCACTGTTTTTCGTGTGGTAACTCCGTTTCCAGTGGATTTTAAGGGGCTTCGTTGTATCGAATACGACATAACGGGTGTCGCATTTGGGCCGCCCTCCCAGATAGGTGGAGACACCACCTGCAAGAACGGACCCAATCATGATCTGACCCCAACCCTGAGAAGTGGGTGTCCTGAGAAGTGGGTGTCCTGAGAAGTGGGTGTCCTGAGAAGTGGGTGTCCTGAGAAGTGGGTGTCCTGAGAAGTGGGTGTCCTGAGAAGTG